>JAVSGI010000005.1:0-688125 GCA_032334235.1 Paracoccaceae bacterium Fryx2 | reverse complement strand
CAGCTTTGACGAGGGTGGCGTGGTCAGCAACGTCGAACGCTTCGGGCTGGAGGATGGCCGCGTCATCGCCCTGTCGCGCCGTGTGACCGAGACCAACATCCGCGGCGTCAGCTTCATCGGGCAGCTGCTTTCGAACCTCGGCCAGTTGCGCGCCGCCGACGTGGTGGACTGAGACGGCCCGCCACGGGCGGCCCGCCACGGTCAGTCGCTGCGGTCGTTGGCGTCGTTTGCGCCCTCGAACACCAGCGCCACCCCGTTCATGCAGTAGCGCAGCCCGGTCGGGGCCGGGCCATCGGGAAAGACATGGCCCAGATGCGCGTCGCAGGTTGCGCAATGCACCTCGGTGCGGCGCATGAGCCAGCTGCGGTCCACGGTCTCGCCCACCGCCTGCGGGTCGAGCGGGGCAAAGAAGCTGGGCCAGCCGGTGCCCGAGTCGAACTTGGTCGCCTGATCGAACAGCGGCGCATCGCAGCACACACAGCGGTAGATGCCAGGCGCTTTCGGAAAGGTGTCATGGGTGAACGCCCGCTCGGTGCCATGCCCGCGGGTGACCTTGTAGGCGAGGTCGGACAGTTGCGCCCGCCATTCCGCATCGGTCTTGCTGATCTTGCCGGTCATGGTGTCGTGCCCCTTCGTGTTGCCTCTGCGACGTTCCGCGTCACACTGCCGTCACGGCTTGCGTGTCACATCATTCGGACACATTATCTAGGGCGGCGGCCCGGGTCCGCCAAGGCGCAAGGAAAAACGATGCTGTCGCTTCGCAAAGGTCGTTACGCCGCCCGCACCGCCTCGTCCGCCGACGACATCCGCCGCGCGCAGGAATTGCGCCATCTGGCTTTCATCGCGCGGCGCGACCCCGACGCCTCGATGCCCTCGGACCGCGACGCCGACGCCTTCGACGCCATCTGCCACCACATCCTGGTCGAAGAGGTCAGGACCGGCACGCTGGTGTGCTGCTTCCGGCTGCTCCCCCTGACCGGGGGCGGCGAGATCGGGCGCAGCTATTCGGCGCAGTTCTACAACCTGTCGGCTCTGGCACAATTCGACGGGCCGATGGTCGAGATGGGCCGCTTCTGCATCCACCCCGACTGGCACGACCCCGACATCCTGCGCGTCGCCTGGGGCGCGATGACCGCCTATGTCGATGCGGCGGGGGTCGAGATGCTGTTTGGCTGCTCGTCCTTCCACGGCACCGATGCCGCAGCCTACCACGACGCCTTCGGGCTCTTGAAGGATGCCCACCTGGCCCCGAAACGCTGGCTGCCGCGCGTCAAGGCGCCGAACGTCTTCCGCTTCGCGGCCAAGCTGCGCCAGTTCCACCCCGATGCCAGGCGCGCCATGCTGGGGATGCCGCCCTTGCTGCGCACCTATCTGCTGATGGGCGGCTGGGTGTCGGATCATGCGGTGGTGGACCGCGACCTCGACACGCTGCATGTCTTCACGGGGCTGGAGATCCGGGCCATCCCGCCCGCCCGCGCCCGCCTGCTGCGCGCCGTGGCGGGGTAGGGGCTTCAGGGGCGTGACGGAACCAGCTTGAGGTAGGCCGCCACCGCCGTCCGGTCGCTTTCGGGCAGCTGCCCCATGTTTTCCACCACATGCGCCATCAGGCCGCCGACGCTGTCATATTCGGGCGTAAAGCCCGAGGTCAGGTATTCGGCAATCTCGGCCTCGGACCATGTCAGCCCGCCCGGCGTGATGTCGGGCACCCGCCCCTTGCCCGAAGGATCGGGCGCCCCGGCCAGCCAGTTCCCGGTCTGCATCCCCCCCAGCGCATTGCGCGGCGTGTGGCATTCGCCGCAATGCGCCAGCGCCTCGACGATGTAGCGCCCGCGCTGCTGGGTTTCCGTCAGGTCGCCCTCCACCACCCATCCGTCGCGCAGGAAGAGCCGCTTCCAGCCCCCCAGACTGCGGCGGATGTCGAAGGGAAAGTCCACCTCGTGCGGCAGGCTGGGGCTGGCATCGGCGGGCAGGGTGTCGAGATACGCCTTCAGGTCGGCCAGATCGCCCGGCACCATCCGGCTGTAAGAGGCATAGGGGAAGGCCGGGTAGTAATGCTGCCCCCCGGGCGACACGCCGCGCAGCACCGCATTTCCAAGGTCCGCCAGCGACCAGCCGCCGATGCCCTGCACCGGATCAGAGGAAATGTTGGGCGCCACGAACGTCCCGAAGGCCGAGGGAAACCGCTGCCCGCCCGCCAGCACCAGCCGTGCGTCACCCACCGCGCCGGGGGCCATGTGGCAAGAGGCACAGCCCGCCGCCGCAAAGACCGCCGCTCCGCGCCGCGCATCGCCAGCCAGCCCGTCCAGCGCGCCCGCAGGCAGCCGCAGCGGCGCGGTCAGCACCCAGGCGGCCGCAGCGGCAAGGGCAAGCGCCGCAAGGGCAAGGCTCAGGGTCTTCATCCGCCGGTCCTTCTGCACACGCACCGCTCAAAGCTTAGCCCGATGCCCGCCGTTATCCAACCCCATGCCGCCCGCTCAGGGCCGGTAGTGCCGACCGCCGCCCTCCAGCGTCAGCGCCTCGGGCCAGCCGAACAACGCCTCGATCCCCCACAGCGCCAGACACAGCGCCACCACCCCCAGCACCAGCTTCACCGCGCGGCCGAGGGCGGATGGCTCAGCCAGCGTCGCATCCGCAAGAGCCAGATCGGGTTCATCGCCTACCCCGCATCGGTGAAGCGCACCTTGCCGATATAGGGCAGGTTGCGGTTGCGCTGCGCAAAGTCGATGCCATAGCCCACCACGAATTCATCGGGTATCACGAAGCCGGTCCAGGTGGCGCGGATGTCGACCTCGCGCCGCGTCGGCTTGTCGAGCAGGGCGCAGACCTCGATCCGGGCCGGCTCGCGCGTCCGCAGCAGCCGCAGCACATGGCTCAGGGTAAAGCCGGTATCCACGATATCCTCGACCACCAGCACGTCGCGCCCGGCAATCTCGCCCCGCAGATCCTTCAGGATCCGCACCTCGCGCGACGATTCCGTGCTGTTGCCGTAACTCGACGCCTCGAGGAAATCGACCTCGACCGGCAGGTCGAGCTCGCGCACCAGATCGGCGATGAAAACGAACGACCCGCGCAACAGACCCACCACCACCAGCTTGTCGGTGCCCGCGAAATGGGCGGTGATCTCGCGCGCCAGCGCCTCGACCCGCGCGGCGATGGACTTGGCCGAGATCATCTGATCTATGACATAAGGTCTCGTCGGCATGGCATCCCCTTGATTTCCGCCTCCGCTTTACCCAATACCGCAGCGCGAGTCACCCCCGCCCGCCATCGCCCCAACCGCCAGAGAAACCCCGCCCCGATGCCCACCCACACGGAAAACCGCGTCATGCCCTACACGGCGCAGCAGATGTACGATCTGGTCGCCGATGTCGCCGCATACCCTGCCTTCCTGCCATGGACGGCAGCAGCCCGCATCCGCTCGCGCATGCCTGTGGCGGGCGGCGGCGAAGTGATGGAGGCGGATCTGGTGATTTCCTTCAAGGTGTTCCGCGAACGCTTCGGCAGCCGCGTCACGCTGTGGCCGGAAACGAAACGCATCGACACCGAATACCTCGACGGCCCGTTCAAATACATGCGCTCGACCTGGTCGTTCCACGAAAACGCGGCACCCGACGGCAGCCCGGCCGGCTGCAAGGTCGATTTCTTCGTCGATTTCGAATTCCGCAACGCCATCCTGCAGGGCATCATCGGCGTGGTCTTCAACGAGGCGATGCAGCGCGTGGTCCGCGCCTTCGAACGCCGCGCCGCCGACCTCTACGGCCCAGGAAAAGCCCCCGCCTGACGCCTCCACCGCGCTTTCGCTTTCACCTTTGCCCAAATATCCCCGCCGGAGGCTCCGCCGCCGCGGCCAGGCCCGTCCTGCCCGGCCGCAACCCGGCGCCGGGCACGGCAAAATCCTTGCTTCAAGGATTTTTCTTTCCACCCCGATTTTTCTACGAAAAATCCACCTGCAGCGCCCGCGCCACCAGCCCCAGCGCATGGGCCACCGCCGCCCGCCGCACCGCGTCGCGGCCCAGCGCGCCGAACTCCACCGTCTCGGCTGTCACCCGGTCGCCCTGCGCGAGGCCAAAGCACACCCGCCCCTCGGGCTTGAATTCCGACCCGCCCGGCCCGGCGATGCCGGTCACCGAGACCGCCAGCCCCGCCTGCGAGTGGCTGAGCGCCCCTGCGGCCATCTCGCGCGCCACCTCCTCCGACACCGCGCCCACCGCCGCCAGGGTTTCCGGCCGAACCCCCAGCATCTCGACCTTGGCCGCGTTGGAATAGGTGACGAAGCCGCGCTCGAACACGTCCGACGATCCCGCCACGTCGGTCAGCGCCGCCGAGACCAGCCCGCCGGTGCAGCTTTCCGCCGTGGCGATGCGCAGGCCCTTGCGGCGGGCAGCGTCGAGCACGGCGGCGGCGGTCACATCAGCACCCCATGCGCGACGCCGGCCGCGATCATCGTGGCGATCCCGGCGAACAGCCCGGCCCAGAGGTCATCCAGCATCACCCCCGCCGCATCGCCGCGCCGGTCGGCCCGGCCGATGATCCAGGGTTTCCAGATGTCGAACAGCCGGAAGAACAGGAAGGCGCCAAGCCAGCCGGGATATGGGAAGTTCCAGGAGTCGAGCCCCATCATCCAGAACCCGAACGACGGCGCCAGCAGCGCCAGCCATTGCCCCGCCACCTCGTCGATCACCACTTCCGACGGGTCGGCGCCGGGGCGGTCGGCCAGTTCCCTTTCCACTGCCCAGAAGCCCCAGCCGGTGGCGGCCAGCGTCGCCATCGCCAGCAGCGGGAAGCTGCCGATGCCGTGGATCACCAGCCCCAGCGCCACCGCGACCGCCGAGCCCCAGGTGCCGGGGGCCGGGCGCAGCAGCCCCGCGCCGAAAAAGATGCTGACCGCCCGGCTGACCGTCATGCGGGCCCCGCCGCGACCAGCGTGACGGTGGCCAGCGCCGCGATGCCCTCTTCGCGCCCGGTGAAGCCCAGCCGTTCCGAGGTGGTGGCCTTGACGCTGATACGCCCGACCTCGATCCCCATGATCGCCGCCAGAGCGGCGCGCATCGCGTCGGCCTGCGGCCCGATCTTCGGGCGCTCGCAGATCAGCGTCACGTCGGCATTGCCCAGCCGGTAGCCGCGCGCGGCGATCCGGCCCATGGCGTGGGAAAGGAAGATGTGCGAGGCCGCCCCCTTCCACTGCGGGTCGGAGGGCGGGAAATGGGTGCCGATGTCGCCTTCGGCCAGCGCGCCGTAGATCGCGTCGGTCAGCGCGTGCATTCCCACATCGGCGTCGGAGTGGCCCAGGAGCCCCTTGCCATGCGGCACCTGCACCCCGCAGAGCCAGACATGGTCGCCCGGGCAGAAGGCATGAACGTCGAAACCGTTGCCAAGCCGGATATCCATGCGGAACCTTTCCTGAATCAAACGCTCGGCCCGGGCGAAATCGCCGGGGAAGGTGAGCTTGAGGTTGTCTTCGTCGCCCTCGACGATTGCCACGTCAAGGCCCGCGGCGCGCGCCACCTCGACATCATCGGCCGCGCCGCCGGGATGGGCGCGGTGCGCGGCAAGAATGGCGTCATAGTGGAACGCCTGCGGTGTCTGGGCGCGGTAAAGCCCTTCCCGGTCCTGGGTGCCCGAAACCACGCCGCCCGCGCCGCGCCACAGCGCATCGGTCACCGCCAGCGCCGGCGCCGCCCCCGGTGCCGCGTCCAGTGCGCCGATCAGCCGGGCAATCACCGCCCGCGTCACCAGCGGCCGCGCGCCGTCATGGATCAGCACGCGCGTGACGCCGCTGCCCGCCAGCGCCTCCAGCGCGGCCGCGACCGAGGCCGCGCGCGAGGCCCCCCCCTCGACCAGCAGCGCGTCGCTGCCCAAAGCCTCGGCGCGGTCGCGGTCGTCGGGGTGGATCACCAGCACGCGCGGCATGTCCTCGAAGGCGGCCAGCGTATGGGCCAGCACCGGGCGCCCGGCCAGCATCTGCCATTGCTTCGGCACGGCACCCCCGGCGCGGCTGCCCCGCCCGGCGGCAACGATGATCGCGGCTGTTGTCATACGGCTTTCGTCCTCTTTGGGCATGTCCTTAGGCCAAGCGCCGGGCCTGTGCAATCGCGCTGCCTGTCGCCAGATGACGCGGCTTCCGGCAGGGCGATTAAATTTTGGGCACAGCGCATTTTTCAGACAGCGAATCGCCCGAGTTGATTTGTCTTCCCCCGGATTCAGCTTTACCTGAGCCAAGACGCACAAGGATTAGGCACTTGCCCCTTCAACTGGCCGATCTGACCATCGCCCCCCCGGTCCTGCTGGCACCGCTGGCCGGGATCACCGATCTGCCGTTCCGCAGGCTGGTTGCAAGCTTCGGCGCGGGGCTGGTGGTTTCGGAAATGGTGGCCTCGCAAGAGGTGGTGCAGGCCAGCCCGATGGCGCGGGCGCGGGCGGAACTCGGCTTCGATCAGGCGGCGACCGCCGTCCAGCTTGCCGGGCGCGAGCCGCACTGGATGGCCGAGGCCGCCCGCTTCGTCGAATCGCAGGGCGCGCGGGTGATCGACATCAACATGGGCTGCCCGGCGCGCAAGGTGACCAACGGCTGGTCCGGGTCGGCGCTGATGAAGGATCTCGACCATGCGCTGACTCTGATCGACGCCGTGGTGGCGGCGGTGTCGGTGCCGGTCACGCTGAAAACCCGGCTGGGCTGGGATGATGGCCTGATGAATGCGCCCGAGCTGGCACGGCGGGCAGAGGCGGCCGGGGTTGCGATGGTGACGATTCACGGCCGCACCCGCTGCCAGTTCTACACCGGCAGCGCCGACTGGGCGGCGATCGGCGCGGTCAAGCGCGCACTGCGCATTCCGGTGATCGCCAATGGCGACATCACGGGGCCGCTCCGGGCGATGCAGGCGCTGGCGGCTTCGGGCGCCGACGGGGTGATGGTGGGGCGCGGCGCGCAGGGGCGGCCCTGGCTCTTGGCGCAGATTGCGGCGGCGCTTTACGGCACGCCCGAACCCGAGGTGCCTCAGGGCGATGCGCTGGCCGATCTGGTGATCGGGCATTACGAGGCGATGCTGGATTTCTACGGCACCGCGCTGGGGCTGAAGGTCGCGCGCAAGCACCTTGGCTGGTATCTGGAAACCGCGGGCCTGGAGGCGCATCGCGCCGCGATCCTGCGCGACGAGGTGCCCGCGCAGGTGATCGCCGCCCTGCGCCTCGCCTTCGGCGCGCAGGAAAGGGCCGCGGCATGACCTATCGTCAACCCTATCCGGTGCCGGGCGTGATCTGGGCCAGCCTGCCGGTGCCGGCCCTGCTGATCGACGCGGCCGGCCTGATCGTCGAGGCCAATCCGGCGGCAGAGCAGTTCCTCAACGCCTCCTGCCGCAGCCTGAAGGGCCTGCCCGCCTTCGACCGGCTGCTGATCGACGCGCCGCTGGACGAGGCGTTGAGCCGGGCGCGCGCCAACCAGTCGGCGCTGTTCATCAACGATGTCGATGTCACGACCGGCGAGCGTCCGCCGATGCAGTGCAACATCCAGATCGCGCCGATGAACGACAACCCCGACATCATCATGCTGCTGATCTCGCCGCGCGAGATTGCCGACCGGCTGGGCCGCGCGATGAGCGGCAAGCGTGCCGCGCGGTCGGCGATCGGCATGGCCGAGATGCTGGCGCACGAGATCAAGAACCCGCTGGCCGGCATCTCGGGGGCGGCGCAGCTGATCTCGATGAACGCGGGGCCCGAGGACCGCGAGCTGACCGACCTGATCGTGGAGGAAACCCGCCGAATCGTGAAGCTGCTGGAACAGGTCGAACAGTTCGGCAACCTGCGCCCGCCGGACCGCCGCGCGGTGAACATCCACGACGCGCTCGACCGGGCGCGCAAGTCCGCACTGGTCGGCTTTGCCGCGCGGATGACGATCATCGAGGATTACGATCCGTCCTTGCCCCCCACCTTTGCCGACCCCGACCAGCTGATGCAGGTGTTCCTGAACCTGATAAAGAACGCGGCCGAGGCGGCGGGGGTGCAGGGCGGCATCATCCGGCTGCGCACCTTCTATGACCTCGCGCTGCGGCTGCGGCTGAAGGACGGGCCGGGCAACCCCTTGCCCCTGCAGATAGAGATCATCGACGATGGCCCGGGCCTGCCCCCTGCCATCGCCGCCCAGATATTCGAGCCCTTCGTTTCGGGGCGCGAAAACGGCACGGGGCTGGGCCTCGCGCTGGTGTCGAAGATCGTGACGGACCACGACGGCTGGATAGCGGTCGACTCGGTGCCAGGACGCACCGTGTTTCGCGTCTCGCTGCCCGTCGCACCCCGGGACAGGGTGCGCAATGACAAGGAGACAGGCTGATGGATGGCACGGTTCTGGTGGCGGACGACGACCGGACAATCCGCACGGTCCTGACGCAGGCGCTGACGCGGGCGGGCTGCAAGGTCCATGCCACGTCGTCGCTGATGACGCTGATGCGCTGGGTCGAAGAGGGCAAGGGCGATCTGGTGATCTCGGATGTGGTCATGCCCGACGGCAACGGGCTGGAGGCGCTGCCCCGCATCGGCAAGCTGCGTCCCGGCCTGCCGGTGATCGTGATCTCGGCGCAGAACACCATCATGACGGCGATCCAGGCCGCCGAGGCCGAGGCCTACGACTATCTGCCCAAGCCGTTCGATCTGCCAGACCTGATGAAACGCTCGGCCCGCGCGCTGGACCTCAAGCGCCGCGCCCCGGCCCGCGCCGCCCCGCCGCGCGAACCGGTCGACGATCTGCCGCTGGTTGGCCGCACCGCCGCGATGCAGGCGCTTTACCGGCTGGTGGCGCGGGTGATGAACACCGACCTCGCGGTGCTGGTCACCGGCGAATCGGGCACCGGCAAGTCGCTGATCGCCCGCGCGATCCACGACTTTTCCGACCGGCGCAGCCAGCCCTTCGTGGTGGCGCAGGCGGGCGACCTGCAGGGGATGGACGGGCCCGCCACGCTGCTGGCCCGCGCCAAGGGCGGCAGCCTCGTGTTCGACGAGGTCGCGGACTACGACGACGAGACGCAGGCCCGCATCGTGCGGATGCTCGACGCGCTGGGGTCATCGGCGCCGCGCATCATGGCGACCAGCCAGACCGACCTTGCCGCCCGGATGGATGCGGGCAGCTTCCGGCAGGATCTGTTCTACCGGCTGGGCGGCGTGACGCTGCATGTGCCCAGCCTGCGCGACCGGGTCGACGACATCCCGCTGCTGGCCGACCATTTCCTGGCGCGGAGCGAGCGCGACTTCGGCTCGATCCGCCGCCTGTCGAACGAGGCCCGCGATCTGGTGCGCGCCTATGGCTGGCCCGGCAACGTGCGCCAGCTTGAAAACACGCTGCGCCGCCTGATGGTGACCTCTGCCGAACCCGAGATTTCGCGCGCCGAGGTCGAATCGGCGCTGGGCAGCCAGCCAGCGCTGGAACCGCTGCGCGGCGGCGGCGGCGAGGGTGAAAAGCTGTCGGGCTCGGTGGCGCGGCATCTCAAGCGGTATTTCGACCTGCACGGCGGCGCGCTGCCGCCGCCCGGCGTCTATCAGCGCATCCTGCGCGAGGTGGAAGGCCCGTTGATCGAGATCGCACTGGACGCCACGGCGGGCAATCAGGCCAAATGTGCCGACCTGCTGGGAATCAACCGCAATACCTTGCGCAAGAAGATCACCGACCTCGATATTCGCGTGACTCGCCGCCGCAAGCTGATGTAAAACCGCCACAGAGGGCGTGTCTGTTGGGTTCGGCCTGACGTGCGCCTACTTTCCATTGTGGTGGGCCTGCGATGCAGCCCCGGATAAAGGGCGGTTTCGGGTGGCAAGCGCGCTGCGCAGCAACACATGGCTGAGGTTGTCGCGCCTGCGCCGGCAGCGGCGGTTCCAGACGGCAATGACGCTGGGCCTCGTGCTGCTGGGCCCGGTGCTGACAATTGCGACCTTCCTGGCGCTCGGCCCGTTCAACCAGGGCGCCGGTTCGCCGTCGCTGCGGCTGATCCTGCTGGCCGATTTCGTCTATGTGCTGGTGGTTGCGGCGCTGGTGCTGCGGCGCGTGGCGCGGATGGTGGCCGACCGCCGCCGCCAGTCGGCCGGGTCGCGCCTGCACCTGCGGCTGTCGGGGGTGTTCGCGCTGGTGGCGCTGCTGCCGACGGTGCTGGTTGCGGTCTTTGCCGTGCTGACGGTGAATGTCGGACTGGAGGGCTGGTTTTCCGACCGGGTGCGGCAGGTGGTCGGCAACTCGCTGTCCGCAGCGCAGGCGTATGAGGGCGAGCACCGCCGCGACCTGACCGAGGATGCCGAGGCTTTCTCGGCCTATCTCAACGTCGCCAAGCAATCGACCTTCTTTCTGGCCGATAACCAGATGCGCCCCCTGCTGACGCAAGGGCAGGCCGCCATCCAGCGCGGCCTGCGCGAGGCTTTCCTGATCGACGGCAGCGGCACGCTGCGCACCCGGGGCGAGAAATCCTACCTGTTCGATTTCGAGCAGCCCTCGGCCGCGGACATCGCACGCGCGAAGTCGGGCGAGACGGTTGTCATCCAGGACTGGGCGAACAACGAGTTCCGCGCGCTGGTGCATCTGGATGCCTTTGCCGACCGCTATCTTTATGTCTCGCGCACGGTCGACGGCTCGATCCTCAGCCTGCTGGACGAAACGCGCGAGACCGTGGCGCTTTACCATCAGCTGGAGGCCGAACGCGGGCGGCTGCTGTTCGAGTTCGGGCTGCTGTATCTGGGCTTCGCGCTGATCCTGATCCTTGCCGCGATCTGGCTGGGGCTGTGGTTCGCGGAACGGCTGTCAAAGCCGGTGGGGAGGCTGGCCGGGGCGGCACAAAGGGTCGGCGGCGGCGATCTTGACGTGCAGGTGATCGAGGAGGACGGCGATGACGAGATTGCCATGCTGGGCCGCCTGTTCAACCAGATGACCCGGCAGTTGAAGGGCCAGCGCGACGCATTGCTCGACAACAACCGCCAGACCGAGGGGCGGCGGCGGCTGTTTGATTCGGTGCTGTCATCGGTGACGGCCGGGGTGATCGGGCTTGATGCCGAGGGCCGCGTCGATTTCGTCAACCGCGCGGCGGAGCGGTTGCTGGATGTCAATACCAACTGGCAGGACATGGACCTTGCCATCGCCGTGCCGGAGTTTGCCCACCTGTTCAACCGGCTGCAGGACGGGCATGGCGGTGCAGTACAGGAAGAGCTGCGCCTGACCCGCAAGGGCCGGATGGAAAGCCTGCTGGTCCGCATGTCGGTGCGGCGCACCGCGTCGGGGCGGCTGGAAGGCTATGTCGTGGCCTTCGACGACGTGACCGACCTCGTGTCGGCGCAGCGGATGGCGGCCTGGGGCGACGTGGCGCGCCGCATCGCGCACGAGATCAAGAACCCGCTGACCCCGATCCAGCTTTCGGCCGAGCGCATCAAGCGCAAGTTCCGCCCGCTGGTGGGCGATCAGGCCGACGACCTTGACCAGTATGCCGACGTGATCATCCGCCAGACCAACGACCTGCGCCGCATCGTTGACGAGTTCTCCAAGTTCGCCCGGATGCCCGAACCCGACCGGCGCGAACAGGATCTGGTCAAGATCCTGCGCGATGCGGTGGTGTTGCAGGATGCGGGCCTGCCCGGCATTCGCGTGCAGGCCGACCTGCCGCCAGACCCGCTGCTGCTGGACATCGACGCCACGATGATCTCTCAGGCGCTGACGAACCTGATCAAGAACGCCGGGGAAGCGATTGAATCGCTTGTCGAAAAGGGCGCGCCTGATGGGTTTGCGCCCGAAATCCGCATCAGCCTGGAGGCCGGCCCCGAACTGGTCACCATCCGCATCGCCGACAATGGCACCGGCCTGCCGCCCGACCGCGCGCGCCTGTTCGAGCCCTATGTGACAACGCGCGCCAAGGGCACCGGGCTGGGCCTGCCGATCGTCAAGAAGATCATCGAGGAACACGGCGGCGCGCTGGCATTGTCCGATGCCGCCGTCTTTGAAGGAAACGACCATGCCGGGGCGATGGCAGAGATCCGTCTGCCCCGGACAGTGCGGGCCGCGCGCCCGCGCAATGGCAGGAACATGGCCACGGCCGCCCAGGGGGGAAGATGAGCAGCATTCTGATCGTCGATGACGAACGCGATATCCGGGAACTGATCGGGGACATACTGAAGGACGAAGGCTATCCGGTCCGTCTGGCAGGCAATTCCGACGACTGCATGGCCGAGATCAACGCCGAGCCGCCGGCGCTGATGATCCTCGACATCTGGCTGAAGGACAGCCGGATGGACGGGATCGACATCCTCAAGACCGTCAAGCGCGACAACCCCGACGTGCCGGTGGTGATCATTTCCGGCCACGGCAACATCGAGATCGCGGTGGCCGCGATCAAGCAGGGGGCCTACGACTTCATCGAAAAGCCGTTCAACATCGACCAGTTGATGGTGGTGGTGTCGCGCGCGATGGAAACCTCGCGGCTGCGGCGCGAAAACAGCGACCTGCGGCGGCGCGACGTTACCGCGTCGGAAATGCTGGGGTCTTCGACCGCGTTCAAGGCGCTGAAGGCGCAACTGGAAAAGGTCACCAGGTCGAACGGTCGGGTGATGCTGGCAGGGCCCGCCGGGTCGGGCAAGGAAATGGCCGCGCGCTTCATCCATGCGCAGTCGAACCGGGCCTCGGCGCCCTTCGTCTCGGTATCCTCGGCCACCATCGAGCCGGAACGCATGGAGGAGGTGCTGTTCGGCCGCGAAACCCCGGAACGCGGGGTCGAGCCCGGCTTGCTGGAACAGGCGCATGGCGGCGTGGTCTATTTCGACGAGGTGGCCGACATGCCGCTGGGCACCCAGTCGAAGATCCTGCGCGTGCTGGTGGAACAGCAGTTCACCCGGCTGGGGGGGGGCGACAAGGTGCGGGTCGATCTGCGGGTGATATCCTCGACCACCCGCGACCTGCGCGGCGAGATCGGGGCCGGGCGCTTCCGGCAGGAACTGTACGACCGCCTGAACGTGGTGCCGATCGCCGTGCCCTCGCTGGAGGACCGGCGCGAGGACATCCCCGAGCTGACCCGGCATTTCGTCGAGATGTTCCACCGCACGCAGGGGTTGCCGATGCGCGAGCTGACCCCCGAGGCCGAGGCGATGCTGCAGACGATGCAATGGCCCGGCAACGTGCGCCAGTTGCGCAACGTGATCGAGCGGGTGCTGATCCTGGGCGAGGGCGCGGGCCCGGTCGAGGCACGCGAATTGCCGGGGCGCGAGGTGGCGGGCGATGCCGAGGGGCGGCTGGTCCTTGGCGGGGCGATGGCAACGCTGCCGCTGCGCGAGGCGCGCGAGCTGTTCGAGAAGGAATACCTGCTGACCCAGATCAACCGCTTCGGCGGCAACATCAGCCGCACCGCCAGCTTCGTCGGCATGGAACGCAGCGCGCTGCACCGCAAGCTGAAATCGCTGGGGGTGGTGACCA
The DNA here is from genome assembly GCA_032334235.1 of Paracoccaceae bacterium Fryx2. Lineage (NCBI taxonomy): Bacteria > Pseudomonadati > Pseudomonadota > Alphaproteobacteria > Rhodobacterales > Paracoccaceae > Paracoccaceae bacterium Fryx2. The sequence continues at coordinate 674,708 of JAVSGI010000005.1, read as the reverse complement.
CGGCCAAGGCCGGCGGCCGCATGGCCCGGCTGGAGGATGACGACGAGGACGGGCTGGACTGACCCCCCGACCTGCGCCGATTGACCCTGCCCGCCGCATCTGCCAAGGAACAGGGGGCGGGCAACCGCAGCCACGGAGGCCGGAACATGAAGGTGATCATTTGCGGCGCGGGGCAGGTGGGCTGGCAGATCGCCCGGCACCTTTCCGGCGAGCGCAACGAGGTGACGGTGGTCGACTACAACGCCGATCTGGTGCGCCGTGCCACCGACACACTGGATGTGAAGGGGGTGGTCGGCTTCGCCTCCTATCCCGACGTGCTGGAACGGGCCGGGGCGCGCGACGCCGACATGATCATTGCCGCCACCCATTCCGACGAGGTCAACATGGTGACCTGCCAGGTGGCGCATTCGATCTTTGCCGTGCCGCGCAAGATCGCGCGGCTGCGGGCGCAAAGCTACCTCGACGCGATCTACGCCGACCTTTACCGCCGCGACCATCTGCCGATCGACGTGGTGATCAGCCCCGAACGCGAGGTGGCCGAGGCCGCCCTGCAACGGCTGGCCGCCCCCGCGACCTTCGACACCGAAAGCTTCATGGGCGGGCGGGCGCAACTGCTGGGCCTTGCGCTGGGCGAGGATTGCCCGGTGCTTAACACCCCCCTGCGCCAGTTGAACGAGCTGTTTTCCACCCTGCGCGCCATCGTGGTCGGGGTGCGGCGCGAGGGGCGGCTGTTTGCGCCCGACCCGGGCGACCAGCTGTTCGCGCAGGACCAGATCTATGTCTTCAGCCACAGCGAAGACCTGAACCGCACGCTGGAAATCTTTGGCAAGAGCACGAAGAAACAGGAACGCGTGGTGATCATCGGCGGCGGCAACGTCGGCCTTGGCGTCGCCCGCGCGCTGGAGGCCCGCACCGACCGGGTGCGCGCCAAGATCATCGAAAAGGACCGCGGCACCGCCGAACGCGCCGCCGACGGGCTGACCCGGACCATCGTGCTGAACGGCGACGGCATGGACATGGACCTGCTGATGGAAGCCAGCATCGACCGCGCCGACGCGGTGCTGGCGGTGACCGACGACGACAAGACCAACCTGCTGGTCGCCGTGCGCGCCAAGCAGGCCGGCTGCCCGATGGCCATCGCGCTGGTCAACGACCCGACGCTGGTGCCGCTGATGGGGCCGCTCGACATCGACGCCTACATCAACCCGCGCGCCACCACGGTGTCGTCGATCCTGCGCCATATCCGGCACGGCCGGGTGCGGGCGATCTATTCGATCGGCGATGCCGAGGCCGAGGTGATCGAGGCGCAAGTGCTTTCAACCTCGCCGCTGGCCGGCCGCCTGATCCGCGACATCAACTTTCCCGAAGGCGTGCTGGTCGGCGCGCTGATGAAGGGCGATCGTGTCTTCAAACCCACCGGCGACATGCGGCTGGAGGAGGGCGACGTGATCGCGCTGTTCGCCATGGCCAAGGATGTGCCCGAGGTCGAGCGCCTGCTTCAGGTCTCGGTCGATTTCTTCTGAGGCGGTGATGGCGCGCCTGCTCAAGATGCCGCTGCTGGTGATCCTGATCGGGATCGGGGCGGTGACGATGTATCTGCCGGCCAGCCACGCCTTCATGCTGGGAAACTACCCGGTTGCGCGGGCGTTCTTCTACAGCGCCACGGTGCTGCTGGTGCTGGCCGCGATGCTGGCGATTGCGACCGCGGGGCGGCGGACGCGCAACATGGCGCGCAGCCAGCTTGCCTCGCTGCTGGGCGCCTATCTCGTCATGCCGGTGGTGATGGCGCTGCCCTTCCAGCAGGCGGTGCAAGACACCAGCTTTCTGAACGCCTGGTTCGAGATGCTGTCGTGCTTCACCACCACGGGGGCCACGCTTTACGAGACGCCGGGCAGGCTGGCGCCGTCGCTGCATCTGTGGCGGGCGATGGTGGGCTGGCTTGGCGGCTATTTCGTGCTGGTGATGGCGGTGGCGGTGCTGGCGCCGCTGAACCTTGGCGGGGCCGAAGTGATCTCGGGTCGCCCGCCCGGCCGGGCGGCAACCGGGGCGGGCGAAATCTCGCACATTGCCGACCCGGCCGAAAGGCTGGCGCGGCACGCGCTTGCGCTGCTGCCAGCCTATGCCGGGCTGACGCTGGTGCTGTGGGTCGCGCTGCTGACGGCGGGCGAGCCCGGCCTCGTCGCGCTGAGCCATGCCATGTCGACCCTTTCCACCAGCGGCATCACGCCGGGGCAGGGGTTGCAGACCTCGGGCCTTCTGGGCGAGATGCTGATCTTCCTGTTCCTGTGCCTTGCGATCTCGCGCCGCACGCTGCCGGGGGCGGGGCTGGTCAATTCCACCGGGCCCTTCCGGTCCGACCCCGAGGTGTGGATGGCGACGGTGATCGTGCTGATCGTGACCTTCCTGCTGGTGCTGCGCAGCTGGATCGGGGCCATCGTGGTCGAAGATGCGGCCAACGTGCCGTCGCTGCTGCGGGTGATCTGGGGCACGCTGTTCACCACGCTGTCGTTCCTGACCACCACCGGCTTCGTGTCGCAGGACTGGACGGCGACGCGGCTCTGGTCGGGGCTGGAAACGCCAGGGCTGGTGTTGCTGGCGCTGACCATCCTGGGCGGTGGCGCCGCCACCACGGCGGGCGGGGTCAAGCTTCTGCGGGTCTATGCCCTGTTCCGCCATGGCGAGCGCGAGCTGGAACGCATCATCCACCCGACTTCGATCGGCGGCGCGGGAGAGGCCGCCCGGCGGATGCGTCGGGAAGGCGCCTATGTCGCCTGGATCTTCTTCATGCTGTTCGCGATGTCGATCGCGCTGATCAACGGCGCGCTGGGGCTGATCGGCATCCCGTTCGAGACCGGCATGGTGCTGACCCTTTCGGCGCTGACGACCACCGGGCCGCTGGCGGGTCTTGCCACCGAAACCCCTGTCAGCTTTGCCGAACTCGGCACCCTCGCCAAGCTGATCCTCGCCTTCGCCATGGTTCTGGGACGGCTGGAAACGCTGGCGCTGCTGGCGTTTTTCGCCCCCGATGGCTGGCGGCGCCAGACCGGCAAAAGTTAGGTCCGTAACGGACTGTTTTTTGGGCTGGAATCTCCGCCAAAGCCGTTTCATAGTGTTTTGATACACCTTCGGCAAAGACCGGGGGCAATGCGCACGCGACGCGCGACAAAAAAAGGCAATAAAACAATGGCTGCCGATAAACAGAATTTGCAGGACGCCTTTCTGAACCATGTCCGGAAGGCAAAAGTCCCGGTCACTATTTTCCTGATCAACGGGGTGAAGCTTCAGGGCGTCATCACCTGGTTCGACAATTTCTGCGTGCTGCTGCGCCGTGACGGCCAGTCGCAACTGGTTTACAAACACGCCATCTCGACGATCATGCCGGGCGGGCCGATCAACCTGTACGAGGGGGAAGACTGATCTCCGATCTTCCCGACGAAGGGGATGACACCGAGGAGGGCGCGCTTCACTTCGACGCCCCGTCGGGTCATGACACCCGTGCCGAGCCGATGCGCGCCTATGTGCTGCATCCCGATCTGAAATCCGACCGGCAGCGCCGGTTGCCCGAACACGGGCTGGCCGAGGCGGTGGCGCTGGCCGCCGCCCTTCCCGACATGGTGGTTGCGGGGTCTGAAGTGGTGCGCGTCGGGCGGATGCAGCCCGCCACGCTGTTCGGTTCGGGCAAGGTCGAGGAACTGAAGGAACGCCTTGCCGGGCTTGAGGTCGGGTTGGTGCTGGTTGACGGGCCGGTCAGCCCGGTGCAGCAGCGCAATCTGGAAAAGGAATGGGGCGTCAAGCTGCTGGACCGGACCGGGCTGATCCTGGAAATCTTTGCCGACCGCGCCCGCACCAACGAGGGCCGGTTGCAGGTCGAACTGGCGGCGCTGTCGTATCAGCGCACCCGGCTGGTTCGGGCCTGGACCCACCTCGAACGGCAGCGCGGCGGCTTCGGCTTTGTCGGCGGCCCCGGCGAGACCCAGATCGAGGCCGACCGCCGCGCCATCGACGACCAGGTGCTGCGCATCAAGCGCCAGCTGGAAAAGGTGGTCAAGACGCGCGAGCTGCACCGTGCCGCCCGCCGCCGCATCCCCTATCCGGTGGTGGCGCTGGTTGGCTACACCAACGCCGGAAAATCGACGCTGTTCAACCGCATGACCGGTGCCGAGGTGCTGGCCAAGGACATGCTGTTCGCCACGCTCGATCCCACGATGCGCGGCGTGGTGCTGCCCTCGGGGCGCAAGGTCATCCTGTCCGATACCGTGGGCTTCATCTCTGACCTGCCGACGCAGCTGGTCGCCGCGTTCCGCGCCACGCTGGAAGAGGTGCTGGAGGCTGACCTGATCGTGCATGTCCGCGACATCGCGCATCCCGAGACCGCCGAACAGGCGGCCGACGTGGCCGACATCCTGACCAGCCTTGGCGTCAAGGCCGCAACGCCGCAGATCGAGGTGTGGAACAAGCTCGATCTGGTCGATGCGGGGACGCGCGACGCGCTGCTGACCCAGGCCGCCGGGCGCGACGGGGTGGTGACCCTGTCGGCGCTGACCGGCGAGGGGCTGGAAGGGCTGCTGGACGCCGTGTCGCTGGTGCTCGACGAGGAAAAGACCGACCGCAGCCTGACCCTCGGCTTCGAGGATGGCCGCCGCCGCGCCTGGCTCCATGCCGAAGGCGTGGTGCAGGCCGAAGAACAGCAGGAGACCGGCTACCGGATCGAGGTGAGCTGGACCGCGCGGCAGGAAAAACGCTACCGCGAGTTGTGACCGGGGGCCGCCGGGCCCGCACCGGGCGGGGGCGGCCAATGCCCGCGTTCCAGCGCCAGATAGACGGAGTCGCACCATTCATCGCCCCAGAGCAGCGTGTTGGCAGCGCGGCCGGTTTCGTGGAAGCCCAGGGCACCCAGCAACCCGAGCGAGGCGGCGTTGCGCTGGTCGGCCTCGGCGGTCAGCCGGGGCAGGGTGGTGGTGGCGAAAAGCCGGGTGATGATCGCGCTCAGCGCCTCGCGCGCCAGTCCCTGACCCCACATCTCCGGATGCAGGATGAACCCCAGTTCCGGGTAGCGCCACGCCCCGGCCTTGCCGATCACCCGCCCCCGATGCTCCACGATGAAGTCGCAGGACTGGTCGCGCGGGGCGTCGATCATGCCTTGCAGGAAGGCCCGCGTCTGCCCGATGTCGCCATGCGCCGGGCAGGACCAGTAGCGCATCGCCCGCGGGTCCGACATCACGGCATGGAGCCCCGCCAGATCGTCCGGCCGGGCGGGGCGCAGCAGCAGGCGCGGGGTGGCGATGATCACGGCGCTACTGCGGGGTCAGCACGGTAATCCCCACCGCCGCCGCCCGCGCCAGTTCGGGGTCGAGCGACATCGGGATGTATTCGCCCCGCCGCCACAACTCGCCCAGATCGTCGTAGTGGCGGCTCAGCGGATGCCCGGACTGCCCGGTCGACAGGATGAATACCGAACTGTCGGGGTCTGCAAAGTCGTAGACCCCGCGATAGCCCGCGCCATGCACGTTCAGGAACGGCTCGGGCTCGGTGCCCTTGGTGCGGCCGCGCAGCAGGGTCTGGTCGCTGCCGCTGGTCGATTGCCGGATGTTTACGAAATAGCGCAGCACCGGCACGTTGCCCAGAACCGGGTGGTCATGGGTTGCCTGATGCGCGTCGCCCCAGCGCCAGCTTTCGATGCTGCTGCCGTAGGTTTCCGAAAGGGTCAGCAGCGCCTGGTCCAGCGCCAGCCGGGCGAGATCGGTGCAGGTCTCGATCGCCGCCGACTGGATCACGTCGCACCACACCCCCGCGCCGTCGGTGTTGCGGAACACCCGTTCGACGAACACGGGTTCGACATGGTTGAACATGTCGGCCATCGGGCCGATCTCGTCGCGCACCAGCCGGTCCTGCAAGGCGCGCATCCATGCCATGTAGATCAGCGGTTCGGGCAGATGTTCGTTCATCTCGCCGTTCCATTCGGCCAGAATCTCCAGCGCGCGCTGGCGCTGGCGTTCGGGGGTGCCCGCCGGGGCGGCCTCGCCGCCGAACCACAGATCGGCGGCGATAAGCGGCAGCAGCGCCCGCGCGGTGAAGCTGACGGTGTCAAGCTGCGCCTCGATGAAGCTTTCGCGGGTATGGACCTCGCGCGTCTTCATCAGCGTCAGCCAGCGCTGGATGCGCTGGGTGTCGCCCCATTCGAAGCTGACATGCAGCGGGAAGGGGCGGTCCACCGTCTTGTTGTTGGTGTTGCCAAGGATGCCGGTCGTGGGGTTCACGACGCGCGGGTTGTCGGTATAGGGCAGCATCCCCTGCCAGCGGTTTTGTGCCAGCCAGCCGGGGCTCGGCATCCGGCCCTTGCTCTGGTGCCCCGCATCGCGCGACGGCATCGCGCCGATGGTCTGCAGCGCGATGCCGCCCGCATCGGCCAGCATCAGGTTCTGCGAGGGCGCCACGAACAGGCTGCCCGCCTCGATCGCGTCCGCCACCGATTTCGCCTGCATCAGCCGCAGCGCCGCCGTCATCGTGGTGTCCTCGGCGCTCAGCGCCGTCCAGGACAGCGCGGCGACATGGCCGGGCGGGGTAACCGAGCCGAGATCATAATGCGACCCCGGCAGCACCGGCCCGTTGTCGGACCACCGCAGCGTCAGCGTGACCGGATCGGAATCCTTCACCGTCAGGATGGACCGGCGGGTCTCGAAGGGCTTCCAGCCGTCGGGGGTGCGGTATTCCTCCGGGTTGGCGGGGTTCAACTCCTCGATGAACAGATCCTGATCGTCGAGGTAGGACGAAGTCAGCCCCCAGCCCAGCGCCTCGGACCGGCCCAGCATCACGGCCGGAACCCCCGGAAGCGTCGCCCCGATCACCCCGCCCGAGGCCAGTTCCAGCCGCGCCAGATACCACACGGTCGGCGCGGCAAAGCCCAGGTGCGGATCGTTGGCCAGCAGCGTGCCGCCCGCGGCCGACCGTGCCGGAGTCGCCGCCCAGGCATTCGACGCCCCGGCAAACCCGCGGCGCGGAAACGGCGACAGCGGGTCGTCGGCGATGCGCAGCGGCGCATAGCCGGGGCTGACGCCGGGCACCAGCTGGGCGTAATCGGGCAGGGCGGTCACGCCGCCGCCCGGATCGTCGGGCAATATGTCGCGCAACCGGCTGTCGGGCAGGATCAGCGACATCCGCGCCCGCAGCACCTCGTCCTCCAGATGCGATGAAAGCTGCAGCGCCATCAGCTTGATGATCGCGATGCTGTCGGCGGGCTGCCAAACCGCGATCTCGTTGGAGAAGAAGAAGAACTCCGGCGCGCCCCGGCCGCGCGCCTCGGCGTTGACCTGCCCGATCCAGGCGTTGACGCCGCGGGCATAGGCTTCCAGCGCGGTGCGGGTCGGGGCGTCCTGGGCCTCGACCGATTGCAGCGACAGGTTGTAAAGATCGAACCGCCGCAGCAGCTCGTCGATCTTCACGGTGCGCGCGCCGAACACCTCTGACAGACGGCCCTGCGCGGTGCGCCGCAGCATGGTCATCTGCCACAGCCGGTCCTGGGCATGGGCGAAGCCCAGCGCAAAGAACACATCCGCATCGGTGGCGCCAAAGATATGGGGCACGTTGTCGTTGTTGCGCACGATCTCGACCGGGGCCGAGATGCCGGGCAGACGAAATGCCTCGGCATATTCGGGCAGCGACCGCCCAAGGAAGTAGTATGCCACCCCAAGCGCCAGCACCGAAAGCACGACCAGCCCGGTGAACAGTCGCAGCAACCAGCGGAAGGTTATGAACATGAAAAGGGGCCCGTTCTTGACGCCAGAGGACAGATGGCTTCCTAGTCGATCACGCGCGTCGGGGCAATTGCAGGAGAAGACGGATGACGAAGCTGGCGTTTCTGGGGCTGGGGGTGATGGGCTTCCCGATGGCCGGGCATCTGGCCGCCAGGGGGCACGAGGTGACGGTTTACAACCGCACCCCGGCCAGGGCCGAGGCCTGGGTTGCAAAACATGGCGGTGCCAGCGCCGCTACCCCCGCCCGCGCCGCCCACGGGGCCGAGTTCGTTCTGGCCTGCGTCGGCAATGACGACGACCTGCGCGCCGTCTGCACCGGCCCGGACGGCGCCTTTGCCGGCATGGCCCCCGGCGCGGTGTTCATCGACCACACCACGGTGTCGGCGCAGGTCACGCGCGAGATGGCGGCCCATGCGGCGGCCCTTGGCCTCGGCTTCGTCGATGCGCCGGTTTCGGGCGGGCAGGCCGGGGCGGAAAACGGCGCCCTGTCGGTGATGTGCGGCGGCACGCTGGAAGATTACGACCGCGCCGAGCCGGTGATCGCCGCCTATGCCCGGATCTGCCGCCGACTGGGCGACTCCGGTTCGGGGCAACTGGCCAAGATGATGAACCAGATCTGCATCGCGGGTCTTGTGCAGGGGCTGGCCGAGGCGCTGGCCTTCGGTGAAAAGGCCGGGCTTGACGGCCGGGCCGTGGTCGAGGTCATCTCCCAGGGGGCCGCCGGGTCGTGGCAGATGGCCAACCGCCACCAGACCATGCTCGACGACCGCTTCGATTTCGGCTTCGCGGTGGACTGGATGCGCAAGGATCTGGGCATCTGTCTTGCCACCGCCAACGAGATTGGCGCCGCCCTGCCGGTCACCGCCCTGATCGACCAGTTCTACAAGGACGTGCAGACCATGGGCGGCAACCGCTGGGATACATCAAGCCTGATCAGGCGCCTGCGCTAGGGGTCAGAACTTCATCCCCAGCACCAGCTCGTTCAGCTTCGACATCGTGTCCTCGGCCCGGGTAACCTCCGCCCGGCCATAGGTCTCGAAGTCGAACAGCCCGTTGGGGAAGAACTCCTTCTTGAACTTGCCCATGTAAAGGTCGTTGATCCGGTCGAGGATCCGGCTGCCGGGGCTGGCGTAGCTCACATGGGTCGAGGTGGTGTTGGCATAGCCCGGGCCGTAGCTGAACTTCATCGGCGGGGCCTTGCCATACTTGGAATCTGTGGTCGGCAGGGTCACCGGACCCAGCTTCCGGGTGCGGATGCCGTCGCGCGCGCCCTGCTGCCAGACGGTCTGTTCGGTCATGTAGTCGCTGTCCATCACCATCACCATGTAGAAGCCAAGCTCGATGATGTTGGCAGCGTCCTGCCGGTTTCCGACCAGGTCGCGGGTCGGCGCCTTGGCAAAGAACGGCGCCGCGCGCATCTTGGTCGCGAAATCGTCCTTTTCGGCCTGCGAGATCGCCCTGTTGTCGCGGAGGTCGGCCGCGACCGCATGTGCGGCGGTCTTGGCCTTAAGAACGTAGATCTTCAGGTCGTTCTGGATCACCTGCGGTTCCTGGATGCCGCTGTTTGGCGCGGGCGTCTGGAAAAGGCCGATCACCTGCGCCTTGGCCGCGTCGCCGACCTTCGAGGACACGGTATCCCACACCTGCTGCACGATGAAGGTGCCCGGCACCGAGGACGAGATCGACGCCATCGCGTTGAAGGTCCGCGTCATGTTGCGGTTGCACACGAAGCTCAGCGCGCCATCGACCACCACCGAGCCGACGGCGGCCTTGCCGAACATTGCCCCCATGCCCGCGCCAAACCCGATGGTTGCGGCCGTCAGGAACAGCTCGACCTTCATCTTGTCCCATTCTTCCTGGGACTTGAGCGTTTCCTTGAACTTGGCATGTGCCATCGTGTAGGCCGAGCCGAAGGGGATGACCCAGTTCTGGTCATAAAGATCCTTCACGTTGCCCAGATCATCAATGTAATTCTCGATGAGTCCCATCGCTGTCTCCTTGCAAGAAACCAGGAGTTAAAATTGTAGTGAACCATGAATCGCAGATATAAAAAAATAAGTGTAGGCCCGTCGGTGAAAACGGTCAAGCCCGGCGCCACGGCCGATGTCGTCCGTGGCGCTTGTGGCAGGTCAGAGTGTCAGGCAGGCGTCAGGGAATGATGCGGGTATACTTCACGCCCGAGAGCGTCGCCCCGGCGATCAGCCCCGACTGGCCGAACACCAGTGCAATCACCGGGTCGATCTCGGTGGTTTCCTTGCCGATGCTGCCGCCCTGGTCCGGCGTGGCATAGCGCACATCGGCCCCGGCGGCCCAGCCGTTGCCGCGGCGGAAATCGCTCAGCGCCGCCTCGGTCATGAAGAACAGCGCGTGGGCATATTGCTGCGCCCCGATCTGCAGGCCGTAAGAGGCGCGGGTGACCGAGTAATAGTCCACCGTGACATCCTGTATCCGCAGCGCGCCGCGACCGTAGGACCCGCCGATGAAGAACCCGGCTTCGGTGACCAGCGGCATGTAAAGCACGCCGAATGCCTTTTGCGACAACTCACGAGTGCCCGGATAGCGCCCGAACAGGTAGTCGCGCGTCGCGTCCACCCGCCCGTCGATGGTCTGCGATCCGTCGCCGCCGACGCCGTTGCCGCAGCCGGTCAATGCCAGCGCCGACCCCGTCATGCCAAGAAAGACCCGCCTGTTGACTGCCGTCATGTCACTGCCCTCTGCTGCCTCATGGCTGCGGCCCTGCCAAGGGACGCGAATGGAGGGGGCTCTGCGGCTCCCTTGCACCATATATAGCCCAGATCGCCGGGCATGTCATCTTCGCCCTTCGGACATGGGCAGGGTTTTGCCGCCCCCCGTCTGACCCCGGTCCGGCCCCCGTCCGGCCCCCGTCCGGCCCCCGTCCGGCCACGGTTCAGCCCCGGCCCAGCAGCCGTGCCGCTTCGGGGGCGAAATAGGTCAGGATGCCGTCGCAGCCCGCGCGCTTGAAGCACAGAAGGCTTTCCAGCATCGCCTTTTCGCCGTCGATCCAGCCGCGGTCCGCCGCACCCCGGATCATCGCGTATTCGCCCGAGACCTGATAGGCATAGGTCGGCACGCCGAACGCGTCCTTCACCCGGCGGCAGATGTCGAGATAGGGCATCCCCGGTTTCACCATCACCATGTCGGCGCCCTCGCGCAGGTCGCGTTCGATCAGGCGCAGCGCCTCGTCGCTGTTGCCGGGGTTCATCTGGTAGGTCTTCTTGTCGCCCACCAGCCGCCCCGAGGCGCCCACCGCATCGCGGAACGGCCCGTAGAAGGCGCTGGCATACTTGGCCGAATAGGAAAGGATCGTCACGTCCTTGTGGCCCGCCGCTTCCAGCCCGTCGCGCATCGCCCCGATCCGGCCATCCATCATGTCGGACGGGCCAAGGATGTCGGCCCCCGCCTCGGCCTGCGCCAGGCTCATCCGCACCAGCGCCTCGACCGTCTCGTCGTTCAGGATGATGCCGTCGCGCACCAGACCGTCATGGCCGTTGGCGTTGTAGGGGTCGAGCGCCACATCCGTCATCACCGCGATGTCGGGCACCGCCGCCTTGATCGCCCGGATCGCCCGGTTGGCGAGGTTCTCGGGGTTCCACGCCTCCTCGCAGCCTTCGGTGCGCAGGGCGGGGTCGGTATAGGGGAACAGGCAGATCGCCGGAATCCCCAGGGTCGCCGCCTCTTCCGCAGCCGCAACCACCAGGTCGATCGACAGCCGCGCCACGCCGGGCATCGAGGCCACCGGCTCGCGCAGCCCCACGCCGTCGCGCACGAACAGCGGCCAGATCAGGTCGCCGCAGGTCAGGGTGTTCTCCTGCGTCAGGCGGCGCAGCGCGTCGGTGCGGCGGGTACGGCGGAAGCGGGCGGCGGGGAAGGCGGCTTGGGTCGGGCGCATGTCGGGTTCCGGACTGAAGGGGCAGGACGCTGGGGCGGATCGGGGTCGGCCGACGGCTTCGGCCGGGCGCGGGCCGCTTTTTCAAGCTTGCGCGATTGGTGTCTGCCTGCCATGGAAAAGCGCGCATCTCAAGGGTAGGAATGCCGCAAGCCCGCAACCGACCGGGCAACAAGGGCAGGGGCTGGCACTGTGCAGTGGTATGAAACCGTTTTCGAACTGATCGACATGCGGTCGTTCTCCAACCTTTGGTACTGGATCGCGCTTGCCGTGCTTTGGTCTACGGCAAGCCATTGGGTGCTGGGCGTGCCTTACGACTTGGTGATGCGCGCCCGCCGCAGCGGGGGCGAGGCCGAGGCCGACCTGCAGCACATGGTGCGCATCAACGTGCGGCGGTTGCTTTACATCGCGCAGGTTTCCGGGCTGTGGCTGGTGGGGCTGGTTGCGTTCGGGCTGACGGTGCTGGGGATGCTGGGCTTCTACTATGGTGTCGAATTCGCGCAGGCGGTGCTGTGCCTGCTGCTGCCGCTCAGCCTTGTCGGGATGCTGTCGCTGCGCACCGCCCGGCGCATTGCGGAGGGCGAGAACGAGGGGCCGGCGCTGCACCGTCGGCTGCTTCGGCATCGCATGGCGATCCAGGGCATCGGCATGTTCGCGATCTTCGTCACCGCGATGTGGGGCATGTTGCAGAACCTGCGGGTCGGCGCGCTGTGACCCGGCCCGCCACCGCCCCCGCCGGCCCCGCATCCTGCTGGGGGGTGCGCCCGAAGGCTATGACGCACGGTTGCTGGCGCGCGAACTCGCGCGCGGTGCCCCGGTGATCCATGTCGCGCGCGACGACAAGCGGCTGGCGGCGATGCGCGCCGCGCTGGCGGTCATGGCGCCCGAGGTGGCGGTGCTGGAACTGCCGGGCTGGGACTGTCTGCCCTATGATCGCGTCTCGCCCAATCCCGACATCTGTGCGCGCCGCATGGCAACGCTGGCGGCGCTGGCGCAGGGCGTGCCGGGGGCCTTCGTGCTGCTGACCACGATGTCGGCCGCGACCCAGCGCCTGCCCGCGCGCGACGTGCTGCGCGGCGCGGCCTTCAGCGCCCGGGTGGGTGACCGGGTGGACGAGGCCGCCCTGCGCCAGTTCCTGACGCGCATGGGGTTTTCGCCCGCCGCCACCGTCACCGAACCCGGCGATTTCGCCATTCGCGGCGGCATCGTCGATGTCTTTGCTCCGGGCGCGGGCGGGCCGGTGCGGCTCGACTTCTTCGGCGACGTGCTGGATGGCGCGCGCCGCTTCGACCCGGTGACCCAGCGCACCACCGAAAAGCTGAAGTCGGTCGATTTCGCCCCGGTGTCTGAAGTCATACTGGACGAGGCCGCGATCACCCGGTTCCGCCAGACCTACCGCATCGAGTTCGGCGCGGCGGGGGCGGACGACCCGCTTTACGAGGCGGTCAGCGCCGGGCGCAAGCATCAGGGGCTGGAACACTGGCTGCCGTTCTTTCACGAGCGGCTCGAAACCCTGTTCGACTACCTGCCCGATGCGAGCGTGATGCTGGATGAGCAGATCACCGCCGCCCGCCTGTCACGCTGGGAAGGCATCGAGGACCAGTACGACGCCCGGCGCGAGGCGATGACCGCCAAGGGGCGGCTCGACACCGTTTACAAGCCCTGCGCGCCACACCTGCTCTATCTGGACGATGCCGACTGGGAAGCGGCGATTGCCGCGCACCGCGTCGTGCAGCTTTCGCCCCTGCCGCAGGCCCCCGGGCCGGGCGTGCTGGATGCGGGTGGGCGGATCGGGCGCGGTTTCGCGGCCGAACGCCAGCAGGAAAACATCAGCCTGTTCGGTGCCTTGGCCGATCATCTTCGCGTGTTGCGCGAAGACCGGCAGGTGGTGATTGCCAGTTGGTCCGAAGGCGCGCGCGAACGGCTGCAAGGGCTGATGCAGGATCAGGGCGTGCGTGGTGCCGTGCCGATCCGCGACCTGCGCGAGGTGCCAGAGGGGCGTGGCGGGCTTTACCTTGCGATCTGGGCGCTGGATCAGGGCTTTGTCGCCCCCGGCCTTGCGGTGATCTCGGAACAGGACGTGCTGGGCGACCGGCTGGTGGCCAAGCCGCGCAAGCGCCGCAAGGCCGAGAACTTCCTGGCCGAGGTCAACAGCCTGACCCCCGGCGATCTGGTGGTGCATGTCGAGCATGGCGTGGGCCGCTACACCGGGCTGGAAACCATCACCGCATTGGGCGCGCCGCACGCCTGCGTCGCGCTGGAATATGCCGAAGGTGCCAGGCTTTACCTGCCGGTCGAGAACATCGAGCTGCTGTCACGCTACGGCCACGAGGAGGGCCTGCTCGACCGCTTGGGCGGCGGGGCGTGGCAGGCTAAGAAGGCCAAGCTCAAGGACCGCATCCGCGAGATTGCCGAACGCCTGATGCGGATCGCGGCCGAGCGCCACCTGCGCCACGCGCCCATTCTGGAAGCGCCCCATGCGATGTGGGAAGCCTTCGCCGCCCGCTTCCCCTATCAGGAAACCGACGACCAGCTTGCCGCGATTGCCGATGTGGTGGCCGATCTCGAGGCGGGCAGCCCGATGGACCGGCTGATCGTCGGCGACGTGGGCTTCGGCAAGACCGAGGTGGCGATGCGCGCGGCCTTCGTGGCGGCACTGGCGGGGATGCAGGTCGCCGTGGTCTGCCCGACGACGCTGCTGGCACGCCAGCACCACCGCAGCTTTGCCGAACGCTTCCGCGGCTTCCCGATCGAGGTGCGCCCGCTGTCGCGCTTCGTCTCGGCCAAGGACGCGGCGGCGACGCGGGCCGGCCTCGCCGATGGCACGGTGGACATCTGCATCGGCACCCATGCGCTGCTTGCCAAGGGCATCCGGTTCAAGAGCCTCGGCCTGCTTGTCATTGACGAGGAACAGCATTTCGGCGTCACCCACAAGGAGCGGCTGAAGGAGATGCGCTCGGAAGTGCATGTGCTGACGCTGACAGCGACACCGATTCCGCGCACGCTGCAACTGTCGCTGACCGGGGTGCGGGATCTGTCGATCATCGCCACGCCGCCGGTGGACCGGCTGGCGATCCGCACCTACATTTCGGAATTCGACACCGTGACCCTGCGCGAGGCGCTGCTGCGCGAACGCTTCCGCGGCGGGCAGTCGTTCTATGTCGTGCCCCGCATCAGCGACCTGCCCGAGATCGAGGAGTTCCTGCGCACCCATGTGCCCGAGGTCACCTATGTCATCGCGCACGGCCAGCTTGCCGCGGGCGATCTGGACGAGCGGATGAACGCCTTCTACGACGGCAAGCACGACGTGCTGCTGGCGACCACCATCGTCGAATCCGGGCTCGACATCCCGACCGCCAACACGATGATCATCCACCGCGCCGACATGTTCGGGCTGAGCCAGCTTTACCAGATCCGCGGCCGGGTCGGGCGGGCCAAGACCCGCGCCTATTGCTTCCTGACCACCAAGCCGCGCAGCCCCCTGACGCCGCAGGCGCAGAAACGGCTGCGGCTGCTGGGCTCGCTCGACAGCCTCGGCGCCGGGTTCAACCTCGCCGCGCACGACCTTGACCTGCGCGGCGCGGGCAACCTTCTGGGCGAGGAACAGTCGGGGCATATCAAGGAGGTGGGGTATGAGCTTTACCAGTCGATGCTGGAGGAGACCATCGCCCGGATCAAGTCGGGCGAGCTTGCCGGGGTGAACGAGCCGGGCGAGCACTGGGCGCCGCAACTGAACCTCGGCGTGCCGGTGCTGATCCCGGAAGACTTCGTGACCGACCTCGACGTGCGGCTGGGGCTTTACCGCCGCCTGTCGACGCTGACCACCAAGGTGGAACTGGAAGGCTTTGCCGCCGAGTTGATCGACCGCTTCGGCCCGCTGCCGAAAGAGGTCAACACCCTGCTGCTGGTGATGCGGATCAAGTCGATGTGCAAGCGCGCGGGCATCGCGCGCATCGACGCGGGGCCCCGCGGCGCCACGGTGCAGTTTCACGACGACAAGTTCGCCAACCCGGCCGGGCTGGTGGAGTTTGTGCAGGCCCAGGGCAAGACCGCGAAGATCACCGGCAACAAGATCGTGCTGACCCGCGACTGGAAAACCGAGGCCGACCGGATCAAGGGCGCCTTCGCCATCGCCCGCGATCTGGCCGAGAAGGTGGTGCGGCCGAAGGGCTGAGCGCCCGGAGCCGGGTCGGCTGCACCGCCGGAGCCTCCGGCGGGGATATTTGAAAACAGAAGAAGGGCTTAGCGCGGGATCGTGCGCATCAGCCCGAACCCGAGCGCCGCCAGCACCGCCACGCCGAAGGCCAGCGGCACCGGCGTGCCGTCGAAGGCCAGACCCAGCGGCGCGGCCAGCGCCACGCCCAGCACGGTGGCAATTGCGCCACTGACCGAGGCTGCAAGGCCAGCGATATGCCCCATCGGTTCCAGCGCCAGCGCGTTCAGGTTGCCCAGCGTCATCCCCGCCATGAAGAAAACGCCCGTCGTCCAGGCAATATAGGCCGGAAAGGCCAGGGCCGGCGGCCAGTAACCGCCCCAGGTCATGACCGCCATCAGCGCCGACATCCCGATCTGCGCCGCCAGCGTGACGGTGATCAGGCGGCGCATTCCCAGACGCACCACCAACACCGCGTTGAGAAAGCTGGCAGATCCCGCAAGCACCGCGATCAGCGCGAACCAGAAGGGAAAACCGGCGCCGCGCCCGAAGGAAACGTCAAAGATCTGCTGCGTCGAGGACAGGGTGCCGAACAGGCAGCCGAAGACCAGCGTCTGCACCGCAATGGCCGTCAGCACCACGCGGTGCGTCATCACCTCGCGCAGCGCCAGCCACAGCGGGCGCGCGCTCAGCGGACGACGGGTTTCGGGGGGCAGGGTTTCGGGCTGGCGCAGCATGAACCACAGCATGGAAACCGCTGAAAACGCGATGAAGGCCGGGAAGATGCCGCGCCAGCCGAAGCCCGCGATGATCACCGTGCCGACCAGCGGGGCGACGGCCGGCACCAGGGTGAAGATCATCATCGCGAAACTGACGACACGGGCCATTTCGCGCCCCTTGTAAAGGTCGCGCACCAGCGCCAGCGACACGATGCGCGGCCCGGCGGCGCCCAGCCCCTGCACCAGGCGCGCCAGCAGCATGGTTTCCAGCGTCGGCGCCGCCCAGGCTGCCAGCGCTCCCGCGCAATAGAGCAGCGCACCGCCCAGGATCACCGGCTTGCGCCCGACCGAATCCGAGATCGGCCCGACCACCAGCGTGCCGATCCCCATGCCCAGCACGAAGCTGGTGATGATAAGCTGCGCCCGGTTCGGGATCAGCGGGGTCAGTTCCCGGGTGATCTCGGGCAGGGCGGGCAGCATCGCGTCGATCGAAAAGGCGATGGTGGCGAACAGCATCGCGATCAGCGCGATGAATTCGGTCGAGGACAGGCGCGGTCTGGTCATGGGAAAGGGGCCTTGCGGGCTGGGGGTTTCGGGCGGGTCAGGACGGGCGGTCGGCCAGTTCCGCAATCACCTGCCCCCAGAGTGCAGTCGGCTGCGCCCCCGAAAGCACATATTGATTGGCGATGAGAAAGGTCGGCACCGCCGAGATGCCGCGCTGGCGGGCATGGGCGTCGCGGGCAGTGATGTCATCCCGGTCGGCGTCGGTGGCCAGCAGGCGGGCGGCAAGGGCCGCATCCATCCCGGCCTGGTCGGCCAGCGCCACAAGGGTTTCGGCGCGGCCGATGTCGCGCCCTTCGCGGAAGAAGGCGCGGAACAGCGCCGACACCATCGCCGCCTGCCGCCCCTCCAGCCCCGCCCAGTGGATCATCCGGTGCGCGTCCCGCGTGTTCGGCATCCATTTCATCGCGGCGAAGTCGATCTCCAGCCCGGCCGCCTGCGCGGCCTGTTCGACCCTTGCATAGATCTCCACCGCCTGCCGCTTGCCGCCGAACTTTGCCTCCAGATAGGCGGCGCGGTCGGTGCCCTCGCGCGGCATCTGCGGGTTCAGCTGGAAGGGGTGCCATTCGATGGCGAACGCATGTTCGGGATTGGCCTCCAGCGCCCGGTCAAGCAGCGCCTTGCCGATGTAGCACCACGGGCAGACCGGGTCGGAAAAAATGTCGAGCGTGATCATGGGCGGCACCGAAGCTGGGGGACTGGGGCATAACACCCAAAGCCGGGGGCAAGCGCAAGGCTTGGCATGGAGGGGTCAACGGTGCGCAAACGCACAGAAACCCCGGCGCAGTTCATTCCTGCTGCTGGCGTGCAGCCGCATGGCCCTGCCGCAGGGCGCGGCGCAACAGCTTGTGGTTGGGGCCGCGCGGCAGGCCCGGCACCGACACAAACAGGCGCGGCTGCTTCCAGCGGGCAAGGCAGGTGGCGGCAAAGGCGGAAATGGCCGCGTCGTCAAGCGGTTCCGCCGCGACGTAGAACAGCGCGATCACCGTGGCGCCGGGCTTCACCTCGACCTCGGCCGCGGCGCAGTCGAGGATGCCGGGACAGAGGGCCATTGCCGCTTCCACCTCCAGCGGCGAGACGCGGAAGCCGCCCGCGTTCATCATGTCGTCGTCGCGGCCGAGATAGGTGATCGCCCCGTCTTCGGCCATCGAGACGCTGTCGCCGGTCAGGAACCAGCCGTCGCGAAACCGCGCGGCCGTGGCTTCGCCGTCGTCGAGATAACCCAGGAACAGCCCCGGATCGCCGCCATCCACCGCCAGCACGCCCGGGCTGCCGCGGGGGACCGGCCCGTCAGGCCCCAGCACCGCCACCCGCCGCCCCGGTTGCGGATAGCCGGTGCTGCCTGCCGGGGCAGGGTGGCCGGGCGCGGCCGAGATGAAGGTGGAGCATTCCGACAGGCCGAGCGCCTCGTGAACCGCTGTGCCGGTGGCGGCCACCCAGGCTTCGCGCAGGGCGGCGGGCAGCGACTCGCCGGCCGACAAGCCGTGGCGGAGGGCGGGCAGGGCGGGCAGCGGGTGGCGCAGCATCTGGCGGAAGACGCCGGGGGCCGCGGCGAAGATCGTCGCGCCGTGGCGCCGCATCAGCAGGGGCAGGTCGGCGGGCGGCACGCCTTCGGCCGGGATCAGGGCGGTGGCCCCCACCGTCCACGGGTCGAGCAGGCCGGTGCCCAGCGTGTAGGTCCAGTTGAACGCCCCGGCGTGCAGCAGGCGGTCGTCGGGGGTCAGCCCTTCCCAGCCCTGGTGCATCATCCGGCGGGCCCAGACGGCGCGGTGGGCATGGGCGACGGCCTGCGGCGTGCCGGAGGTGCCCGAGGTGAAGACGATGTAGGCCAGCCGATCGGGGTCGCCGGTCGCCCAGTCGCAGGCGGGGCCCTGTTCCATCGCCAGCAGGGCCGCTGCGGGCAGGACGGGGCAAGGCGCGGCGGCGGGCAGGGCCAGCCCTTCGGCGGCCACGATCAGGGCGGGGGCGACGATGGCGGACATCCGCGTGACCTCGGGCACCGTCAGCTGGGCCGAGGTCGGGACCGGAACCAACCCCGCCGCAATCGCGCCGAGAAACACCACCGGGAAATCCACCGTGTTTCCCAGCCGCAGCAGGATCCGGTCGCCGGGGCGAAGGCCGGCTGCCAGCAATCCCGCGCCGCAACCCCGCACGGCGGCGGCAAGGCGGCCGTAGGTCCAGTCTTGCGCGGACCCGGGGGCGATGATCTGGAGGGCGGTCTTGTCGGGATGCAGGTTCGCACGGGCCAGCACATGGGCTGCCAGATTGAACGGCGCGGGACAGGGGGCGGGAGGGCCGAGATCAAGGAGCGACAGCATCCCGCCCGCATACCCCTGCCGCGCCGCCGTTGCAAGTCCGGGGGTGACGAAGGCGCGTTTGCGGCGGTTTTCACGCGTGAAAAGTCGGACAAGCTATTGGTTTGGCAAGAATATGCCGAGGCCGTTTACCTGTTGGCAAGGTTTGGCGGAGGGGTGCGGGGCCGGAGGGTGCAGCGGCGTTGCACGGGTGCCGAGAGGCGGTTCGGGTCGGGGTGGCAGGTCGGGTCGAGGGGCGGCAGACGCGCCGCCGATCGGTCGCGGGCCGGGCGGGCAGGGGTGCGGGGACGGGTGTCGGAAGCCGGGCAGCGGGCGGGGCGAAGGGTGGAGCGGGGGCTGGTCGGGGGGCGACAGGGGACCCGGGACCGAAGCGGTTCGGGACCGGGAAGAAGGCGGTCAGGGTCGGGAGTTGATCGGAGGGGCCGTTGTTCCGGTCCCGGGCCGGGCGAGTGGGTGCGGGGACGGGTGTCGGAAGCTGGGTAGCGGGCGGGCAGCAGGCGGGCAGCGGGTGGGGCGAAGGGTGGGGCGTGCGTCGGTTGGGGGGGGCGACGGTGGAACCGGGACGGGAGCGGTTCGGGGCGGCCGGGGAAGGGGGCGGTCAGGGTCGGGCAGGAACGGCAGCATGAGGCGACCGCAGGGGCCGCCGAACTGGTTCGGGGCCGGCGGGCGGGCGGCGGCGGGGTTTGGGGCCGGGCGGGACGGAAGCGGGGCCTCGGGGCTGGTGACCGGCGCAATCCGCCGCGGCGGGGCCACGTCGCCGGGCGGGGTCACGTTGCCGGGTGGGGTCACGTCGCCGGGGCGGAGTCACGTCGCCGGGGCAGGGTCGCGCGCCTCCGGGTGTGGGGCCACGTCGCCGGGGGGCACGCCTCCGGGGCGGGGTCGCGCCGTCGGGCGGGGTCATGTCGCCGGGGCGGGGCGGAGCTGGGCGACGAGTTGGGTGCCGACTTCCACGATGCTTTTCATCCGCTCTTCGAGGCGGGTCATCTCGGCAATCACGTCCTTGAGCGCCTCGGTCTGGTCACCGAGTTCGGCCAGACCCTCGAACAGCCGTTCGCTGCCCGCCAGCTGGGTTTCGGCATCGCTGACCACGGCGCGCAGGCTGTCGAGCAGGCCGGTAGCCTGCGGTGCGTCGCCGGCGCGGACGAGGGCCGCGTCGAGGGCGGACACCGACTCGCGGATCGCGTCGAACCATGCCTTCGACAGGCGGGGCTCGCGCTTGGCGGTCAGCATGGCGTCGCGTTCCAGCCGCCGCGCCCTTGTCACCACCCGGTCGATCCGGTCGCGCAAGTCGCCCTGCACCGACACGATGTCGTCGTTGACCCGGATCACCCGGGAGAGCACCAGATCAAGCTCGCTGACCAGCGTGCCGATCCGGTCGAGGAAAAGGTTGAGATCACGCGCCAGCACGCCGAACTCGTCGGCGCTGCGGATCTCGGCCCGCTGGGTCAGGCTGCCATAGGCGCGGGCCAGATTGCTGACGACGGAGCGCAGGCGCAGCAGGGGTTCCAGCCGCGCCCGCAGGATCAGGAACAGCAGCACCGAATGCAGCACGATCTTGGCGACGGCCAGCGCGCCGCTCAGTTGCACGTCATTGAGCCACAGCGCGAAGTCGCGGGCGAGGTAGTTGCGCACCGTCACCACGCCCAGCACCTGCCCGACCTCGGCCTCGCTGTGGCAGCCAAGGCAATAGGTTTCGGCGGTGATCTCGACCGTGGCCGAGCGGAACTGGCCTTCGGGCCAGGGCTCGGCCGGAATGCCGCGCGGCGTGAAGTCGAAACCGGCCTCGATCGAGCGGATCGTGACCTCGGACGGCTCGATCGCCACGGTGTAGCCGAGGTCGGACCAGTTCTTGTCCAAGATCGGATACATGGTGCGCGCCGCGACCGGCCCGCCTTCGTTGCGCATGATCGAGCGGACGTTTTCGGCAAGCGCATCGGCCACCACCGCCGAATCGCGGCTGCCGTTCACGCTGAACTTGTAATAGACCAGCGCGGCCTTGAGCGAGAACTCCAGCACGGTGACAATCGAGAGGACGATGAAGAAGTCCTTGATCATGTGGATCAGGAAGGACTTGTCGAAACGCCCGACGGCGGGGCTGTCCTGGTCGAGCATGGGGTTCTCCGCTATGTTCTGCTTATGGTAGAGCGGAACGGGGCAGCAGAAAGACGGCATCTTCGCGCAGGGTCAAAGTTTTTTCGCGCTGCGGGATCGGCGGTTAGGCGCCGCAGCACGCCACCGCCATGCGAAAGGCCGGGCCTGCGCCCGGCCTTTCAGGTCGTCTGCCGCGCCGGGGTCAGAACCAGGCGCCGACCCGGTTTGCCCCGCCCGAGATGTCGCGCCCGACACCGTCGATGGTGTTGCACCCCGCGAGTGTGGCCAGGATGGCCAGCATCATCAGTGTTTTCATGGTCTTACCTGCTCGTTTTCAGTCCTCGTGCCACCAGACGTCCGGCTGGAACCCCAGCCAGTCCCCGTAGATCGGCAGGCGCGTGGGGTATTTCAGGTGTTTGCTGTGCGCCAGCCGTGAAACCGGAGAATACCACATCGGGATGACATATCTACCCGTTGTCAGCACACGGTCCAGCGCCTGTGTCGCGGCGACAAAATCCTCGTGGCTGGTCGAGTTCAGCAGGGTGCGGATCATCGCCTCGGCGGCGGGAGAGTTCATGCCCATCCAGTTGCGCGTGCCGGGTTCCGTGACCCCGGCCGAGCCCCAGTAGAGCATCTGTTCGTTGCCGGGGCTGAGCGACAGGGCGCGGATGTGATGGGTCATGTCGAAGTCGTAGGCGTTGGTGCGTTCCTTGTATTGCGCCGAGTCGACCTGGGTGAGGTGGGCCTTGATCCCCAGCCGTTTCAGCGCCTCGATGTAGATGCTGGCGACCGAGGCCATGTCGTCGGCGCCCTGCACCAGCAGGATCTCGAAGGCGAAGGGCGTGCCCGCGGCGTTCTTCAGGATGCCGTCCTGCACCGTCCAGCCCGCCTCGACCAGCAGCGCGGTGGCGGTGCGGATGCCCTTGCGGTTGGCTTCGGTGCCGTCGGATACCGGCAGGCTGTAGCCTTCCAGCGCGCCGGGCGGCAGTTCGGCGGCAAAGGGCGCCAGCAGGTCGGCCACGCGGCCCTCGGCCGGGGCGCCGGGGGTCATGCCCAGCACCGAGTTCGAGAAATAAGAGGTGATGCGCGGCTGGGTGCCGCCGGTCAGGGTGGTGTTGATCAGTTCGAAGTTGAAGGCCTGGATCAGGGCCTCACGCACGCGCCAGTCGGCAAAGAGCGCGCGGCGGGTGTTGAAGACCAGCCCCTCTATCCCCGAGGGGCGTCCGTGCGGGATCTCGGATTTCACGATCTCGCCCGATGCCACCGCGGGGAAATTGTAGTTGGTCAGCCATTTCGCGGCATTTGCCTCGCGGAACGAGGTGATCTCGCCCGCCTTGAACGCCTCGAACACCACGCCGCCGTCGCCGAAGAACTCGTAGCGGACCTCGGCAAGGTTGTGCTGGCCGCGGTTGAAGGGCAGATCGCGTCCCCACCAGTCGGGGTTCTTCACATAGCTGATGAAGCGCCCCGGCTCGAAGCGGCCCACCGTGTAGGGGCCGGACCCGATCGGCGCGGTGAGGCTAGAGGCGGTGAAATCGCGCCCCTCCCAAGGCGCCTTCTGCAGGATCGGGCGCAGGCCGAGGATCAGCGGCAGTTCGCGGTCCTGGGTGTTGAAGGTGAAGCGCACGCTGCGCGGGCCGGTCTGCTCGGTGGTGGCGATCTTCTGCCAGGCGGTGGCATAGCGCGGGCTGCCCTCAAGCCCGAGTTTCTCGAACGACCAGATCACGTCCCCGACCGTGACGGGGCTGCCATCCGAGAATCGGGCTGCCTCGTTCAGGGTGAATTCGACCCAGGTCCGGGCGGCATCGGTCTCGACCGATTCGGCCAGCAGACCGTAAAGCGTGAAGGGTTCGTCATAGGATCGGCCCAGCAACGTCTCGACCGTCAGCGCCGAAAGCCCGGGCGGTGCGTTGCCCTTGATGATGAAGGGGTTGAGCGAATCAAACCCGCCCGATTCTCCGAAAACGATGCGCCCGCCCTTGGGCGCATCGGGGTTGGCATGAGGCAGGGACACAAAATCAGGTGGCAGGGCAGGGTCGCCATACATAGCTATGCCGTGCTGCGGCTCGGCCGCCGCCGGAACCGCCAGCAGGGCCGCCAGGGCCGCCGCCCGCAGCGATGCGAATAAATCATGTCTCATTCTGGCAACATTCCTGTCCAAGCCTGTGTTTCCTGACCTGAATCCTACGGCCAGTTGCGTGCGGCTTCAAACTTTTAACTTGGCCGGCGGCATCGGAGCGCGTATAAGAAGAACACTGCTCGATAGGTTTCTTGCCTGTATGAAACCTGCCTCAATAACTTGACGCCCGCTTCGCGCGGGCGTTTTTTTTGCTTTTCTGCCGGGGGTTGCGGCGCGTCCTTCACCCGACCGGAAACTATCGCCACCGCGCCGCCTTTGCGCTAAAGCTGCACATGCGGCATTACACGGGAGGCAGGCATGACCCTGACTGGCAAGACAGCGATCATCACCGGATCGAACTCCGGCATCGGGCTGGGCATTGCCCTGGAACTGGCGCGCGCCGGGGCCTCGGTGGTTCTGAACTCGTTCACCGACCGGCCCGAGGATCACGCGCTGGCTGCCCGCATCGGCGCCGACCATGGCGTGACGGCCCGCTACATCGCAGCCGACATGGCGCAGGGCGATGCCTGCCGCGCGCTGGTGGAACAGGCGGGCGGCTGCGACATCCTGGTGAACAACGCGGGCATCCAGCATGTCGCCGCGATCGAGGATTTTCCGGCCGACAAGTGGAACGCGATTCTGGCGATCAACCTGACCTCGGCCTTCCACACCAGCGCCGCCGCCCTGCCGGGAATGCGGGCACGCGGCTGGGGGCGGATCGTCAACATCGCCTCGGCGCACGGGCTGACCGCCAGCCCCTACAAGTCGGCCTATGTCGCGGCCAAGCACGGGCTGGTCGGGCTGACCAAGGTCACGGCGCTGGAAATGGCGGGGCAGGGCATCACCTGCAACGCGGTCTGTCCGGGCTATGTGCTTACCCCACTGGTCGAGGCGCAGATTCCCGACCAGATGGCCGCGCATGGCATGGACCGTGAAACGGTGATCCGCGAGGTCATGCTGGCCCGCCAGCCGTCGCGCCAGTTCGCCACCACCGCGCAGATGGGCGGCACCGTGGTCTTCCTGTGCAGCCCCCACGCCGACCAGATCACCGGCACCACGATCTCGGTCGATGGCGGCTGGACCGCGCTCTGACGCTGCGGCTTTCATCTTTGCCCAAATATCCCCGCCGGAGGCACCACCGCCCCGGCCGGGAGATTACCTGACCAGAACGAGCGGCTGGCTGGGGTCTTTCGGGTTGGGATAGACCAGCCCGGCCGAGATGATCAGCTTGGCCGCATCCTCCAGCGACATGTCGAGCATGATCACATCGGCGGCCGGCGCGAAGATCAGGAAGCCCGAGGTCGGGTTCGGCGTGGTCGGCACGAACACGGTCAGCACCTCGCCCGCCACCGGCACGCGCTGCGCGATCTCGCCCTTGGCCCTGGTCGAGATGAAGCCGATCGCCCAGACCCCGGGGCGGGGGAACTGCACGATGCAGGCCTTCTCGAAATTGGTCTCTGTCTGGGCAAACACGGTTTCCGCGATCTGCTTCAGCCCGTTGTAGATCGAACGGACCACCGGCATCCGGTCGACCAGCCCTTCGCCCCAGCCGATCAGCGACCGGCCGATCAGGCCCTTGGCCACCCAGCCGACCATGATGGTGAACACCAGAAACACCACGACGCCCACGCCGCGCAGCCCGACGCGGGTGTCGGGGCCGAATATCTGGCGCAGCAGCTCGTCAGGCTGATAGGCGGCGGGCACCAGCGGCAGCACCCAGCTGTCGATCCAGCCGACCACGGTCCAGATCAGGTAGATGGTCAGCCCGACGGGCAGCACCACCACCAGCCCGGTCAGGAAACTGGCCCGCAGCCCGGCCAGCGGACCCCTGCGGCGGTGGTGCTGGGGATGGGGCGGATGTTCCATTTCGTGATCCTTGCTGGGAAGTCATGATCTTATGCAATGCAGGTGCGGCATTCAATGGCCGCCCCCTGATCCGGCATCCTTTATCGGCGGCATGACGGGCGCATGACGATGCTCATGCCTGCCGCGCCCGCGCTTCGGCGATTTCGCGGGCGATGGCCGCACCAAGGCGCGCATTGTTCCGCACCAGCGCGATGTTGGCGGCCAGCGAGCGCCCGTCGGTCAGCGCGAAGATCCGGTCGAGCAGGAAGGGCGTCACGTCCTTGGCGGCGATGCCCCGGTCCGCGGCCTCGGCCAGGGCCGCCTCGATGGCCGGGTCGATCTCGGCGCGCGCTATCTCGTCCGTCGGCGGGATCGGATTGGCGACCAGCTGGCCACCGGGCAGGCCAAGGGCGGCGCGCATCAGGTGGGCGGCGGCGATCTCGGCCGCGCTGTCCATCCGCAGCGGCGCGCGCAGACCCGAGCCGCGCGACCAGAAGGCGGGAAAGTCGTCCTGCCCGACGGCGATCACCGGCACGCCAAGGGTTTCCAGCACTTCCAGGGTCTTGGGCAGGTCGAGAAGCGCCTTGGCCCCGGCCGCGACCACCGTCACCCGGCTGTGCGCCAGTTCGCGCAGGTCGGCGGAAATGTCGAACGTGGTCTCGGCGCCGCGATGCACGCCGCCGATGCCGCCGGTGGCAAAGACCGCGATTCCCGCCAGTTCGGCGGCGATCATCGTGGCGGCTACCGTCGTCGCCCCCATGCGCCCCATGGCAAGGCAGGCCGCCAGATCGGCGCGGCTGAGCTTCATCACATGCTCCGCGCGCCCCAGCGCATCCAGTTCCGCCCCGGTCAGCCCGATGTGCAGCCGCCCGTTCATCACCGCGATGGTGGCGGGCACCGCCCCTGCGGCCCGCACCTCGGCCTCGACGGCGCGGGCGGTCTCGACATTCTGCGGGAACGGCATCCCGTGGGTGATGATGGTGGATTCCAGCGCCACGATCGGCAGGTCATGGGCGCGGGCGGTGGCAACCTCGGGCGAAAAGGCAAGGGGCGGCATCATGAGGCAATCTCTCCTGAAACATGGTCGGCGGCGGCGCGCAGCGCGGCGGTCAGGGCATCGGTGCGCGAGGCGCCCCGCCGCTCGGCCACCAGATGCGCCGCCATGAAGGTGTCGCCCGCACCGGTGATGCGGGCCACCGGCACGGCGGGCGGCGTGGCGGTGATCACGCCGCAGCCGCGCAGGCCGTCGGCGCAGGCGCGGCTGCCATCGGTCACCAGAACCCGCACCGCGCCGCGGGTCAGCAGGGCGGCGGCGGCCTCCGGTGCCGTGCGGAACCGCGCCGCGCACAGCACGCCCGCCTCCGCGCGGTTGAGGTAGAGCGTGGCGCGCGGATGGGCCAGCAGCGGCATCAGCCGCGCGGCCTTGCCGGGGCTGGCCGGGGCCACCCGCAGGTCGGCCCGCGCGAACAGCGCCGACCCCGCGATGAACCCCAGCAGGGCCGCCGTCAGGTTGCCGTCGAGCGCGATCATACCGCTCCAAGGCGCGTCCGCATCCGCCAGAGGCCCGTCAAAAAGCGGCGCCAGAATGCGGTCGCCTGCCGCCTCCAGCGACCGGGCATCGGCAACTGCGGCCATCAGCCCGCCCGCGCCCTCGATCGCCATGTAGCGGTCGGTCGGCAGGTCTTCGGGCCGGCAGAGGTGATCGGTGATCAATCCCATCCGCGCGCAGGCGGCCACCAGATCGCAGCCCTCGCCGTCGCTGCCCACGGCACTCAGCAGGGCGGGCGTCAGGCCGAAGCGCCGCAGGGTCATCGCGATGTTCAGCGCCACCCCGCCCGGCAACCGGGTGATGCGCCCCGGCACGTCCGACCCCGGCCGCAGTGCGGCGGGCGTTCGGCCGATGATGTCCCACAGGACCGAACCGATGCACAGGATATCGGGTGTTTGAGTCATGCACCTTGTTTCGCGCAGCCCCGGCGCCTGCGCAAGGGACCGCGTGCGGACGCTCCGCGGGGGATATTTTTGCCAAGATGAAAACGGATGCGGATTCATCTTGGCCCAAATATCCTCGCCGAAGGCCAGAATCCCTTCGACCTTTCCGCCACACCACCTGCGGGCCTTGCATTCCCGCACCGCGTGGGCTAGACGCGCCGCACTTCACAGGCGGGGCTTGGGCCTTTCGGGGGAGACATCCCCGAAGGTCCGCCGGTTGGAACGAGAGTTCTGAGTGGCTCCGCCGAGGCATGAAACCGGAAAAGGACAACAGACATGGCTCTGCCAGAGTTTACTATGCGCCAACTGCTTGAAGCAGGCGTGCACTACGGCCACCAGACCGCCCGCTGGAACCCGAAGATGGGCGAATACATCTACGGCGACCGCAACGGCATTCACATCCTCGACCTGACGCAGACGGTGCCGATGCTGGACACCGCGCTGAAGATCGTGCGCGACACGGTCGCCAAGGGCGGGCGCATCCTGTTCGTCGGCACCAAGCGCCAGGCGCAGAAGCCGGTTGCCGAGGCGGCCGAGCGTTGCGCGCAGTTCTACATGAACCACCGCTGGCTTGGTGGCACGCTGACCAACTGGAAGACCGTTTCGCAGTCGATCAACCGGCTGAAGCAGCTGGACGAGCTGATGGCGCACGGTGCCGAGGGCCTGACCAAGAAAGAGCGCCTGCACATGGAACGCGAGCAGGGCAAGCTGCAAGCCTCGCTTGGCGGCATCCGCGAGATGGGCGGCACCCCCGACCTGATCTTCATCATCGACGTGGGCAAGGAGGATCTGGCGATCCTCGAAGCGCAGAAGCTGGGCATTCCGGTGATCGGCGTGGTTGACACCAACTGCTCGCCCAAGGGCGTGACCCACGTGATTCCGGGCAATGACGACGCGGCCCGCGCCATCGCGCTTTACTGCGACCTGATCTCGCGTGCGGCGCTGGACGGCATGACCGCCCAGATGGGTGCCGCGGGCATCGACCTTGGCGCGCTGGACGTGGCGCCCGAAGAAGACGCCATCGCCGAGGCCTGAGCCTTGTCATCCGATTGTCGCCCGGCGGGGGTAAGCCCCGCCGGGTCATTCCGTATAAACTCAGGAGAGCCCCGATGGCTATCACCGCTCAGATGGTGAAGGAACTGCGCGAATCGACCGGCGCAGGCATGATGGACGTGAAGAAGGCGCTGGTCGAAACCGATGGCGACATGGAAGCCGCGGTTGACTGGCTGCGCACCAAGGGTCTGGCCAAGGCCGCCAAGAAGTCGGGCCGCGTCGCGGCCGAGGGCCTGGTGGGCGTGGCCGTGGCGGATGGCAAGGGCGTGGCGGTCGAGGTGAACTCGGAAACCGACTTCGTGGCGAAGAACGGCGACTTCCAGGCGCTGGTGCGCAATTTCACCACCGCGGCGCTCGGGGTTTCGAACATCGAGGCGCTGAAGGCGGCCGACCTGAACGGCAAGACCGTCGAGCTGACGCTGAACGAGACCATTGCGCTGATCGGCGAGAACATGACGCTGCGCCGCATGGCCTCGGTGTCGGGCGATTTCGTCGCGGCCTACACCCACAACGCGGCGGCAGACGGCATGGGCAAGATCGGCGTGCTGGTGGCGGTGAACGGCACCGACAACGGCATTGCCAAGCAGATCGCCATGCACATCGCCGCGACCAGCCCGCTGGCCCTGTCGGAAGCCGACCTTGACCCGGCCGTGGTCGAGCGCGAGCGTGCCGTGCAGATCCAGAAGGCGCATGAGGAAAACGCGGCCTCTGCCAAGCCGAAGCCCGATGCGGTGATCGAGAACAACATCATCCCCGGCCGGATGAAGAAGTTCCTCGAGGAAAACACCCTGCTGGGCCAGAAGTTCGTGCTGAACCCCGAGATCACCGTGGCGCAGGCCGCCAAGGATGCGGGCGTCGAGGTCGTGGGCTTCGTTCGCATGGCCGTGGGCGAAGGCATCGAGAAGGAAAAGGAAGATTTCGCCGCCGAGGTCGCCAAGACCCTGGCCGGCTGATCTTTCCGGCAGAAAAGGCGAAGGCCCGGGTTTGCGCCCGGGCCTTCGTCGTTTAACGTGATGCCGAGACGGCTGAACGGGTGCGGGACGACCGACCCCTCGGGGTGCCCGAGCATTTACGATCAGGCTTTCGTGACCGGGTGATGCCGCGTCAGCGATTGATCGCGCCGGTCGGTCCTGCAAGGATCGGGCTGACATCAGGTGAGGTGAAATGTCTCTGGTCGCCTATTCCGGTGCCGTTCTGGCGATGCTTCTGGCCCCCGGCCCGACCAACACCCTGATGGGTGTCGCAGGGGCGCAGGGCGGCCCTGGCCGTGTCATGCGTCTGCTGCCGGCGGAACTGCTGGGCTATCTGACCACCATCCTGCCGCTTGTCTATCTGGGGGCGCAGATCCTTTCGCAATGGCCGTCCGTCGCGGTGGTCCTGAAGCTTGCGGCTGCGGCCTGGGTCATGTTTCTTGCGGTCAGGCTGTGGGGTCGGCCGGGTGATGGCGACGGCGTCCACGAGGTGACCGCGCGAAGGGTCTACCTGACCACGGTCCTGAATCCGAAGGCGCTGGTGTTCGGCCTGGTTCTGCTTCCGGCGCCCGATGCCCAGCAGTTCGGGGTGAAACTCGGGCTGTTCGGCCTCATGGTGATCGTGGTGGCGGTGATCTGGGGCATGTCGGGGGTGTTGACCCGGATCGGGGGTGGCGGCAGTCGTCGGCTGGTCCTGATCAAGCGGGTTGCGTCGGTCTGGCTGGCGATGGTCTCGGTCACGCTGCTTGCCGGCGTGATCCGGGCCTAGCGGCTCTGGACGAGCGGCGATTCGGGCCGGTGCAACAGGAAAACGGTGCAGCCCTGAGGGGCTGCACCGTTCCAGAACGCGACGCGTCATTGGGGATGAGGATGCGGCGCAGAACTCGAAACGACCGGAGAGGCGGACTATGCGCCCCGTCGGCCGGTCACCGCCGGACCCCGGTGCCGGGCTCCGGCGCAGGCGGTCAGGCCGGTAATGCGACCCTCCCGTCTGCTGTTCCACTTCGGCAATTGCCACCACTCACGGAACTTCCCGAACGTGCCACCTTACGCTACGTCAGCAAAGTCAGGGATTCCTTACCTTGCGGTTTTTGCCGCAGGGCCCGGGGGGCAGACGGGTCAGCCGGTGACGCGCAGCGGGTCGGAGCCGAGGAAAATCTTGTTCAGAAGGGCACCCTTGGCCACCGCCTGCGCCGTGGTTTCGACATCCAGCGCCTCACGTGCCAGCCGCAGGTGTTTCTCGACCATGGCGGTCGAAACCCCCATCAGCAGGGCGATGTCCTGCGAGGTCTTGCCGTCGGCCACCCATTCCAGCGCCTCGCGCTGCCGGTCGGTCAGGTTGCGGCGGCGGGTGGTCAGCGGCAACTGGGTGATCTTGAGATGCATCATGTCGGCCACGGCCATCAGTTCCTCGCCATGGCGGGCGAGAATCGCATCGACATCGTCATGATCGAGGCCGATGTCGGCAATCAGCCCCAGCGCGCCCTTGGAGCGCGGCGAGGTTTCGGGAAAGCTGACCGAGATCCCGGCCACCACGCCCATGGCGAGGTTGGTGCGGACCGCGTCGGCCTCGTCCGGGGGCAGGGTGCCTGCCTCGTAGGCTTCCTGCACCCAGCGCCAGGTGCAGGTGCCGACGTGGCGGGTGACCCAGCGGTACATCGGCGTGCGGGCGTAGAAGCCGTTATGGAAGTAGAGCCTGGCATAATCGGGCGTGTTGGTGCTGAGGTAGAGCGCGTCGTCGGGATCGCCGATCGACTTTTCGGTGCGGAAGCGGGTGTAGCCGTAGTTTACCCGGGAAAAGCCCAGGGTGCGGAAATACTCGACCGCCAGATCCCAGACCTGATCGACCGAATGCGACTGGGCAATGCGTCCAAGACGCTGCAAGACCTCTGACACGTGTCCCCGCTTGCCGTGCCATGCACGCGCAGTTTGTCGCGCAGGCACCTGCCATGCATACCGGACAATGCGACTGCCCGCTGCACGCCCGGTCGCGCGGCTTTCCTCATCCCAATTCTTGTATTACCGAAGCGGCAGGGCACTTGTCGAGGAAGAAGGCGCATCCGGGGCGGGCATTGCCTGCGGTAGATGCGCGCGAAAGGACGAATGATGGCGGAACAGGCGGCGGTGGACGTGGCGGTGATCGGTGGTGCGGCGATGGGGGCGTCCTGCGCCTTCTGGCTGACGAAGATGCAGCCGGGGCTGCGGGTACTGGTGGTGGAGCGTGACCCGAGCTATGCCCGCGCCTCGACCGCGCTGTCGGTCGCCTCGATCCGGTCGCAGTTCACCACGCCGGTCAACGTGGCGATCTCGCGCTTCGGGATCGGCTTCATCCGCAATTTCGCGCAGGAGCTTGGGCTGCCCGAGGCGGGGTCGCTGGGGTTCCGCGAAAACGGCTATCTGTTCCTGACCGGCACGGCCGAAGGGGCGGCGGTGCTGTCCGAGGTGGCGGCGATGCAGCGCAGCCTCGGGGCCGCGACCGAGATGCTGGACCCCGCGGCGTTGCAGCGGCGGTTTCCCTGGCTGGAGGTCGGGGATCTGGTGGCGGGGTCGTTCGGGCCGCGCGACGAGGGCTGGTTCGACAACATGGGGCTGCTGAACGGCCTGCGCATGGCGGCGCGGGCGCAAGGGGTCCGGTTCGTCCGCGACGAGGTCACCGGGCTGGAACTCACCGGCGACCGGGTCGGCGCGGTGCTGCTGGGGCAGGGTGGCCGGGTGCCCTGCGGCGTGGCGGTCAATGCGGCGGGAACCCGGGCGGCGGCCGTGATGGCGATGGCGGGGCTTGAACTGCCGGTCGAGCCGCGCAAGCGCACCGTCTTCGTGATCGACGCGCCGAACGCCCGCCACCCCGATGCGCCGCTGCTGGTCGATGCCGGGTTCTACATGCGCCCGGAACAGAACCATTGGATCACCGCCACTGTGCCGCAGGACGACGGCCCCTGTGCGCCGGATGATTTCGAGCCCGACCTGCACCTGTTCGAGGACGTGATCTGGGAACAGCTCTACGCACGCGCGCCGGGGTTCGACGCGGTCAAGGTGGTGCGCCACTGGGTCGGGCATTACGCCTACAACACGCTGGACCAGAACGCGATCCTCGGGCCGCATCCGGCACGGCCCAACCTTTTCCTGATGAACGGGTTTTCCGGACACGGGCTG
Source organism: Paracoccaceae bacterium Fryx2 (assembly GCA_032334235.1). Taxonomy (NCBI): domain Bacteria; kingdom Pseudomonadati; phylum Pseudomonadota; class Alphaproteobacteria; order Rhodobacterales; family Paracoccaceae; species Paracoccaceae bacterium Fryx2. Next base: position 642,078 of record JAVSGI010000005.1, on the reverse strand, counting down.
CAGCAGTCGCCCGCCGTGGGCCGTGGCGTGGCCGAGCATATCCTGACCGGCGGCTGGCAAAGCCTCGACCTGTCGGATCTGGGCGTCGGCCGCGTGCTTGCCGGGCGGCCGTTCCTGGAACGGGCGGTGGTATGAGGGCCAAAAATCTTGCAAGATTTTTGCAAGGATTTTGTTCAAAATCCTTGGCGCGGCCCGGCGGCGGGTTGCGGCGCCGGAAGGCCGGATCTGAAGAAGGTCTGACAACACATTGATCCGGGGTGCATTTCCTGAATGGGCGGTCGGGGAAAAACCTCTCTGGCCTTCGGCGAGGATATTTGGACAAAGGTGAAAGCGAAAAAGGCGGCTCCTGCGACCTGCGCCCGGTTCGGCGCAGGTCGTGAGTGTGGATTGCGATTACATAATATTGATTATCGGCTTTATGGAATGCCGTCAGGGGGGTATCCCCCGCATCGTTTCAGGCGACCTGCCCGGCCGCCCAGCCTGACGACCAGGCCCATTGGAAGTTGTAGCCGCCGAGCCAGCCGGTCACGTCCACCACCTCGCCGATGAAGTATAGCCCCGGCACCGCGCGGGCTTGCAGCGTGCGGGCGTCGAGGTCGCCGGTCTCGACGCCGCCGAGCGTCACCTCGGCGGTGCGGTAGCCTTCGGTGCCGACCGGGCGCAGCGTCAGGTTGTGGACCAGACCTGCCAGCCGGTCGAGCGTGGCGTTGGACTGGTCGGCCAGATTGCCCTGCACCCCCGACAGCGTCTCGATGTGGCGCGCGAGCTTTTCCGGCAGCAATTGTGTCAGTGCCGTGCGGACCGCAATGCGGCCGTTCTGACTGCGCGCCCGGCGCAAGGTGGCGGCGGCATCCTGGCCGCGGGCCAGATCGACGGTGAGGGCTTCGCCCTCGCGCCAGTAGTTGCTGATCTGCAGGATGGCGGGCCCCGACAGGCCGCGATGGGTGAACAGCACCGCCTCGTCGAACGCGGCCCCGCCCGCCGAGGCGCGGCCCGCGACGGCCAGCCCGGCCAGCGGTTTCAGCGCGGCCAGATCCTGCTCGGCAAAGGTCAGCGGCACGAGGCCGGGGCGTTGCGGCACCAGCCGCAGGCCGAAGTTTTCGGCAATCTGGTAGCCGTGGCCGGTGGCACCCATCCTGGGGATCGACTTGCCGCCGGTCGCCACCACCACCGAGGCTGCCGCCACCGGCCCGCGCGTGGTGTCAACCTCGAACCCGGTTGCCGTGCGCCGCACCGCACCCGGCGCGGTGCCGAGCCAAAGGGTCACCCCCGCACGGTCCATGTCGCGCAGCAGCAGCGTCACGATCTGGCTGGCCGGGCCGTCGCAGAACAGCTGGCCGAGGGTCTTTTCATGCCAGGCGATGCCCGCCGCATCCAGCCGGGCGATGAAATCCGCCGGCGTGAAGCGTTTGAGGGCGGAAAGTGCGAAGCGCGGGTTGCGCGACAGGAAGCTGTCGGGCGCGGTGCCGAGGTTGGTGAAGTTGCAGCGCCCGCCGCCCGAGATGCGGATCTTCTCGCCCGCGGCGGCGGCGTGGTCGATCACCAGCACGCGGCGGCCGCGGCGTCCGGCCTCGATGGCGCAGAACATGCCTGCGGCCCCTGCCCCGAGGATCACGGTGTCAAAGCATTCCATGCGGCATCCCTAGCGCAGGGTCCGGTGCCCGGCAAGCGGTGCGGCGGGCGGGTGCGATGGCGGTGCGATTTTGCGTGAAATGCCTCTTGCAGCCCCCGGAAGGCTTCGCTAAACACCCGCTCAGTTGGGGCGTCGCCAAGCGGTAAGGCATCGGTTTTTGGTACCGACATTCGGAGGTTCGATCCCTCCCGCCCCAGCCAGAATCCGGAAAATCGAATGCCTGCAATGCTGTAGCTTTCCATGCTGCGGCCGGTGACCCCCTGCGAAGGACAAGATCGCCCATGATCCAGGATCGGCCGGACGCAAGCGGCGGGGTGGTGATCGTGCTGGGGGCCGCGGTCTGGGCCGGGGGCGTGGCCAGCCCGACCTTGCGCAGGCGGGCCGAACATGGCGCGCGCTGCTTTCGTGACCGGGGCGCCACGCTGCTGATCACGACCGGAGGGACCGGGCGGCATCCTCCCGCCGAGGCAGAGGTGGCGGCCGCGATCTGCATTGCCGCCGGGGTGCCGCCCGGGGCGGTGCTGCGCGAGTTGCGCTCGGCCAGCACGCTGGAAAACCTGGGCTTCGCGCTGGCGATGTTGCCAAAGGGGCCGGTCGGGCCGGTGACGATCGTGACCGATGGCTACCATGTGCCGCGCGCCCTGCTGACGGCGCGGATGCTGGGTGTGGCCGCCCGCGCCTCGGCGCCCGGCCGGGCGGACGGGCCGCGTCTGGGGCCGCGGCAGCGGTTGCGGATGGTCCTGCGCGAAGCCTTCGCCCTGCCCGCCTATGCGGTGCGGCTGGTGCTGGCGCGCTGGCGGGGCTAGTTCAACACCTCGACCAGCACCGACGTGCCGCGCCCGCCCTGCCCGAAGATCTGCACCCGCACCACAGCGCCGCCCGCCACGATGCGGCGCGCCGCCGACCGCTCGATGCGGCCGTTCATCACCATCCGTTCCATTGCGGCGCGGTTGTTGGCGTCGCCGAAGAACGGGTCGGATTCGTCGCCTTCCTGGCGGATGCGGAAGCGGTGGAAATTGGCCCTGTCCTGCCGCAGCACCTGCCAGGGCTGGCCGAGGCGGGCACCGTCGGAATTGTAGAGAAGGAGTCCGGAAATCGACCGCATGACGTGCCTCTGGTCAGAATGAACCCGCGCAAGCTTACGCGGTGGCTGACCGAAAGCAACGGGTCGTGCGGGATGCCCGCAGGGCGGCCGGATATTTCGTAGAAATATCGCGGAGCGTCAGTGGCGGGTGCGCAGCGCATCCTCCAGCACCGCGTGCACCATGTCGCCGGGCACGTCGTCCGCCACGAACGCCTCGCCGATGCCGCGCGCCAGGATGAAGCGCAGCTTGCCGTCCACCACCTTCTTGTCCTGCGCCATCAGCGCCAGCAGCGCCCCTGCCCCCGGCAGGTCGCCCGGAATGTCGGCCAGATCGACGCGCAGCCCCATGGCGCGCAGATGGGCGCGCACCCGGCCCGGCGTTTCCTGCGCGCAAAGGCCCAGCCGCTGCGACAGCTCGAACGCCAGCGCGCAGCCGATCGCCACGCCCTCGCCGTGCAGCAGCCGGTCGGAATAGCCGGTGGCGCTTTCCAGCGCGTGGCAGAAGGTATGCCCGAGGTTCAGCAAGGCGCGGTCGCCCTCCTCGTGTTCGTCGCGCGCCACGATCTCGGCCTTCATCTGCACCGAGCGCAGCACGGCGCGCTGGCGCAGGGTGGCGTCGGCCGCCAATGCGCCTGCGTTGCCTTCCAGCCAGTCGAAGAAGGCGGCGTCGCCCAGCAGGCCGTATTTCACGACCTCGCCATAGCCCGCGCGGAAATCGCGCGGCGGCAGGGTTTCCAGCACGCCGATGTCGGCAAGGACCAGGCTGGGCTGGTGGAAGGCGCCGACCAGGTTCTTGCCCTGCGCCGTGTTGATCCCGGTCTTGCCGCCGACCGAACTGTCGACCTGCGCCAGCAGCGTGGTGGGAATCTGCACGAATCGCACGCCGCGCCGCAGCACGGCGGCGGCAAAGCCCACCAGATCGCCAACCACGCCGCCGCCGAACGCCACCACCATGTCGCGGCGCTCGATCTTCTGTTCCAGCAGCCATTCGACGCAGCGGGCGAACTGCTCCCACCCCTTCGTCTGTTCGCCCGGCGGCAGCGCCAGCGCGGTCATCGCGATGCCTTCCGCCTCGAATGCGGCGGAAAGCCGCATCAGGTGGTGGCTGGCGACGGTTTCGTCGGTCACCACCGCCACGCGGCGGCGCTTCAGCAGCGGCGCCACCTCGGCCCCGGCCCGGTCGATCAGGCCCGCGCCGATCCGCACCTGATAGCGGCGCGACCCAAGCTCCACATCGACGATATCGGTTCCCATTCAGGATCTTCCTTCCAGCACATCCGCCCGCGTCTGCAGTGCCGCGATCACCCGCGTCGCCATGTCCTCGATCGACAGATCGTGTTCGGCATCCACCGTCAGGTCGGCCATCGCATAGATCGGCACCCGCGCCTCGTAAAGGCCGCGCAGGGTCTCGCGCGGGTTGGGCGTGCGCAGCAGGGGGCGCGAGGACTTGTGCCGCACCCTTTGCCACAGCAGGTCAAGCTCGGCCCGCAGCCAGACCGACACGCCGGCCCCGGCAATGGCGCTGCGGTTGGCCTGCGACAGAAACGCGCCCCCGCCGGTCGAAAGCACGCAGGGCGGCCCCGCGACCAGCCGGGCCAGCACCTCGCTTTCGCGGGCGCGGAAGAACGGCTCGCCGTCGCGTTCGAAGATTTCGGGGATCGAGCGTTGCGCGGCGCGCACGATCTCCTCATCCGAATCAAGGAAGGGAACGCCAAGCATCCTTGCCAGTTGCGTGCCCACGGCGGTCTTGCCCGCGCCCATCATGCCCACCAGCACAACCGTTTTCTTCAGCCGTCCCATCTTTGCGGCACTATCCTTGCAGCCGCGCGAGGCGGCATCGTCCCCCGATGTCACAGTCCCGGCGATCTGCCGCCCGGTCGTGATCTTTCTTCCCTGAATGGCGTGAACTCGGCGCGAATGCCATATATAATCGCGCGCAGGGCTCCGTGCGTCGGGGCCGCACCCCGGGGACGGGGGCGGTGCGCGGCGGGCGGCAAGAAACGGGCGGCAGTGGAAGGATATCGGGCACATGGGACGGATCATCAAGGCGGCACTGGTTCTGGGGGTGTTCGGCTTCATCGCCCTTGCCGGGTATGCCTATCTGGGCGATCTGGCGCCGCAGCAGTCGGTCGTCACGCAACCGGTGCTGCTGGATGCGAACTGACGCGCGCATGGCCACGATCATGGCCCCGCGCCCGGGCCCGCGCATGATGGCCCCGCATACGGCGGTCCCGCGCATGGCCCCCCCCGTCGCTGGCCCCGTGCTGGCGACGCTGCTTGCCGTGCTTGCCGGGGCGGCCGCGGCGCAGGAGCCGCTGTCGGCCATCGACTGGCTTTCGAAGTCGGTGACCGAACCGGCCCAGACCGCGGCCTATCCGGCGCCCGAGGAGCCTGCCGTGGCGGGCGGGGCGCTGCCCGAGAGCATCGCGGTGTCGCCGCTGGACGGGCCGTCGCCCGATGCGCTGGGCCTGCTTCCGCCGCAGGTGACCGGCCTGCCCCGCGCGCTGTGGGGGCTGGGACGCACCGCGGAAATCGCGGCACGCATCACCGCCGAGCGCACCGACACCCTGCCGACGTTGCAGGCGCTGCTGATCACGCTGCTGCTGGCCGAGGCCGAGGCCCCTGCCGATGCGGCCGGGCGTGGCGTGCTGCTGCTGGCGCGGATCGACAAGCTGCTGGAGATGGGCGCGCTGGAACAGGCGGCGGCGCTGCTGGAAGCCTCTGGCGCGCGGACCGTGGATCTGTTCCGCCGCAGCTTCGACGTGGCGCTGCTGACCGGAACCGAGGATGCCGCCTGCGAGGCGATGCGCGGGTCGCCCGATCTGGCGCCGACCTTCACGGCGCGGGTGTTCTGTCTGGCGCGGGCGGGCGACTGGAACGCCTCGGCCCTGACGCTGCGCACGGCGCAGGCGCTGGGGTTCGTCACGCCCGAGGAGGACGCGCTGCTGTCGCGGTTTCTCGACCCTGATCTTTACGAGGAAGACCCGGCCCTGCCCAACCCCGCGCGCCCGACCCCGCTGGTCTGGCGACTGTTCGAGGCGATCGGTGAACCGCTGCCGACGCAGGGGCTGCCGCTGGCCTTTTCACATGCCGAGCTGCGCGAACAGGCGGGCTGGAAGGCGCAGGTCGAGGCGGCCGAGCGGCTGGCGCGGGCCGGGGTGATCTCGCCCAACCAGTTGCTGGGGCTTTACACCTCGCGTCAGCCCGCGGCGTCGGGCGGGGTGTGGGACCGCATCGAGGCGTTCCAGACCTTCGACGCGGCACTGGCGCGCAAGGATGCGGCGGCGGTGGCGCAGGCCCTGCCCGCCGTCTGGGACCGCATGACCGAGGCCGAGCTTGAGGTGCCCTTCGCCGCGCTTTATGCCGAGCCGCTGCTGGCGATGCGGCTGCCCGATGTCGCGGGGGCGCTGGCCTTCCGCATCGCGCTGCTGTCGGACCGTTACGAGCAGGCGGCGGTGTCGCGGAAGCCGACCGGCACGACCGAGGCTTTCCTGATCGGCATCGCGCGCGGCTCGGTCGAGGGAGTGACACCGATCGACAGCATGGGCCGGGCGATCGCGCCGGCCTTTCTGGCCCCTGCCCCGTCGGCCGAGGCGCTGGCGCTGCTGGAGGAAAACCGGCTGGGCGAGGCGCTGCTGCTGGCGATGGACAGCATCGCAGGCGGCGTGCAGGGCAATCTGCGCGGCGTGACCGAAGGGCTGGCGCTGCTGCGCCATGTCGGGCTGGAGGAGGCAGCGCGGCGCACCGCGCTGGAACTGCTGCTGCTGGAGCGGCGCGGATGACCGCAGCCGAGACCGATCGCTGGATCTCGACCTTTCTGGCCGCGCAGGCCGCCGATCTGGATGCGGCACGCAACACCCTGCTGGCCTACGGGCGCGATCTGGCGGATTTCGGCGCCTGGTTGCGGGCGCGCGGGTCGGGCTTTGCGGCGGTGGACCGGGCGGCGGTCGAGGACTATCTGATCCATTGCGAGGCGCAGGGGCTGGCCAAGGCGACCCGGGCGCGGCGGCTGTCTGCGATCCGCCAGCTTTACCGCTTTGCGCTGGAGGAAGGCTGGTGCGACGCCAACCCCGCGCTGCGCCTGAAGGGGCCGGGGCGCGAGCGGCGCCTGCCGAAGTCGCTGGGCATCGCCGAGGTGGACCGCCTGCTGGCGGCCGCGCGCGACAAGGGCCGCAATGCCGCCGACCAGCAACGCAACCGCTGTCTGCTGGAACTGCTCTATGCCACCGGAATGCGGGTGTCGGAACTGGTGGAACTGCCAGTAGCGGCAGCCCGCGGCGACCCGGCAATGATTCTGGTGCGCGGCAAGGGCGGCAAGGAGCGGCTGGTGCCGCTGTCGCCCCCGGCGCGCGAGGCGCTGGCCGACTGGCTGCCGACGCGTGACGCAAGCCAGGACGAGGCACGCCGGGCGGGCAAGGCGCCGTCGCGGTTCCTGTTTCCCGGCCTCGGCGCCTCGGGGCACATCACGCGCGAGTATTTCTATGTTCTGATCAAGCAGATCGCGGTGCTGGCCGGCATCTCGCCCGCGCTGGTCACGCCGCACAGCCTGCGCCATGCCTTTGCCACGCACCTGCTGGCGGGCGGGGCCGATCTGCTGGTGATCCAGACCCTGCTGGGCCACGCCGATGTCTCGACGACCGAGATCTATACGCATGTGCTGGAAGACCACCTGAAGACGCTGGTGCTCGACCACCACCCGCTGGCCCGAAAGGGCTGAGCCGACCTGACGCTGCCTCAACCGGATTGGACCCATGGAAACGACCGCCTTCGACACTGCCTTCTGGCTGACAACCGCCGCCATCCTTGGCCTGCTTGTGCTGTCGGCCTTTTTCTCGGGGTCCGAAACCGCCCTGACGGCGGCGAGCCGGGGCAAGCTGCGCGCGCAGGCCGACAAGGGGTCGCCCGGGGCCGCCGTGGCGCTGAAGGTGACCGAGGACAACGAGCGGATGATCGGCGCGCTGCTGCTGGGCAACAACGTGGTCAACATCCTCGCGGCCTCGCTGGCGACGGCGCTGCTGACGCGGGTGTTCGGCGATTCGGGGGTGGCACTGGCCACGCTGGGCATGACGACGCTCGTGCTGATCTTCGGCGAGGTGCTGCCCAAGACCTTTGCCATCACCCATGCCGAAACCGTCGCCTCGCGCGTGGCCCCGATCATCCGGGTGCTGATCGTGCTGTTTGCGCCGGTGATCACCATGGTGCGGACGCTGGTGCGCGGCATCCTGTGGGTTTTCGGCGTGCGGACCGACCCCGACAGCCATTTCCTTGCGCTGCGCGAGGAGATCGTGGGTGCGATCGCGCTGGGCCATTCGGAAGGCGCGGTGGAGAAGGAAGACCGCGACCGGCTGCTGGGGGCGCTGGACCTGCAACACCGCACGGTCGAGGAGATCATGCGCCACCGCAGCCAGATCGAGATGATCGACGCCGATCGCACCCCCGACCAGATCATCACCCAGGCGCTGCGCTCGCCCCATACCCGCATCCCGGTCTATCGCGGCAATGACGAGAACATCCTCGGCGTCGTCCACGCCAAGGACCTGCTGCGCGAGGTCGACCGGCTGATCCGGGCCGTTGACGGCACCCGCGAATCGATCCGCGACCTGGACATCGTGAGTATCGCGATGACGCCCTATTTCGTGCCCGAGACCACGCCGCTGGATGAACAGATGCGCCAGTTCCTGAAGCGGCGCACCCATTTCGCGCTGGTGGTCGACGAATACGGCGCGCTGCGCGGGCTGATCACGCTGGAGGACATTCTGGAGGAGATCGTCGGCGAGATCACCGACGAGTTCGACCCCGATCAGGAAAGCGCGCTGAAACCGTCGGAAAGCGGCGACTATCTGGTGGATGGCGCGATGACGATCCGCGACCTGAACCGCGCGATGGACTGGAACCTGCCCGACGACGAGGCCAACACCGTGGCCGGGCTGGTGATTCACGAGGCCCAGACCATTCCGACCGAAGGCCAGGTGTTCAGCTTCCACGGTTTCCGTTTCGAGGTCGCGGCGCGCAAGGAAAACCGGCTGGTCAAGCTGAAGATCCGGCCGCTGTGAGGTCGAAGTTCAGGGGAAAGAGCGGGGGCTCTGCCCCCGCACCCCCGGGATATTTGAGAACAGAAGAATGGAAAGACGTTGGCCCGCTGGTCCGGTGCGGCTGCCCTTGGGATCATCGCTTCCGGAACAGCGACCCCAGCACGCCGCGCACCAGCGCCTGACCTGACCTTGTGCCAAGCTGGCGGGCGAAGCTTTTCGCGAAAGCCTCGCCGACGCTGTCGGACCGGCTGCTGCTGCGGGGGTTCGGGGGCGTGCGCAACGGGCCGCCGTCGTAGCGGCGGGCATTGCCGAACTCTTGGTCGGACTCCCGCTGTTCGTTGCGGGCCGCCTCGCGGGCGGCGGCCTCTGCCCGGGCGCGCAGGCGTTCGTGGGCCGAGTCGCGGTCGACCGCCGTTTCATACTTGTCGCGCAGCGGGGAGGCCGCGATCAGGGCGGCGCGCAGGGCGGGCTCGATGGGGCCAAGCTGCGACGAAGGCGGGCGGATCAGGGTGCGCTGCACCATGCCGGGGATGCCCTTGTCTTCCAGCAGCGAGGTCACAGCCTCGCCGGTGCCGACCTCGCGGATCGCGTCTTCGGTGGCGAAGGCCGGGTTGTCGCGGTAGGTCTGGGCCGCCAGCCGCAGGTCCTTCTGGTCGCGGGCGGTGAAGGCGCGCAGGGCGTGCTGGATGCGGTTGCCAAGCTGGCCGAGGATGGTTTCGGGCACGTCGGCGGGGTTCTGCGTCACGAAATAGACCCCGACGCCCTTGGAACGGATCAGGCGGGCGACCTGTTCGACCTTGGCGACCAGCGCCTTGGGGGCATCGTCGAACAGCAGGTGCGCCTCGTCGAAGAAGAACACCAGTTTCGGCTTGTCGGGGTCGCCGACCTCGGGCAGTTCCTCGAAGAGTTCTGACAGCAGCCACAGCAGGAAGGTGGCGTAGAGGCGGGGCGCGGCCATCAGGGCCTCGGCGGCGAGGATGTTGACCATGCCCCGGCCATCGGGGGCAAGCCGCATCAGGTCGGCCAGATCGAGGGCGGGTTCGCCGAACAGCGCCGCCCCGCCCTGATTCTCCAGCACCAGCAGGCGGCGCTGGATCGCGCCGATCGAGGCGGGGGAGACGAGGCCGTAGCGGGCGGAAATGGCAGCCGCATTTTCGGCGATGAACACCAGCATGGCCTGCAGGTCTTTCAGGTCGAGCAGCGGCAAGGCCTCTTCTTCGGCCAGACGGAAAGCGACGTTCAGCACGCCCTCCTGCGGTTCGGTCAGATCGAGCAGCCGCGACAGCAGCAGCGGCCCCATTTCCGACACCGTGGCGCGGACCGGGTGGCCCTGGCGGCCGAAGATATCCCAGAAGGTGACCGGAGAGGCGGCATAGCCGAGGTCAAGCCCGATGGTCGCGGCGCGCCGGGTGAAGGCGCCGTGCAGCTTGTGGTCGGCCGAGCCTGCGGCCGCGAGGCCCGCCAGATCGCCCTTCACGTCGGACAGGAAGACCGGCACCCCCGCCGCCGAGAAGCCTTCGGCCAGGATCTGCAGCGTCACGGTCTTGCCGGTGCCGGTGGCCCCGGCCACCAGCCCGTGGCGGTTGCCGTATTTCAAGAGCAGGCGCTGCGGCGCGGCATGGCCCTCGCCGCCGCCGCCGACAAAGATGCTGTCCTGTTCGTTCACGATGCTCTCCGTCCCTGCCGCGCGCGGGCAGGATACAATGTTAACCTGCATGTGCCAGTGTTGACGTCATCCGGACGCATCTGTTGTGGCCGGGTGTTACTTCCTCCCTGTCAGACTGGCCGCGCCCTTGAAAAGGCGCGGTTTTTTTTCACCTTTTCAGCCGGGGGCAGCGCACGATTTTCGATTGACGCCCGCGATTTTACGCCGTAGCGTTCTGTGCAATGAAGTCGGCCAGGCCGACAGGGAGCAAAGACCATTTGGAAGGGCCAGTCATGCTGGCCCTTTTCCTTTGTGTCATGCCGCAGGTCCGGAGCAGCGGGAAATTGCCGCGGGCGGGGAAACGGGGTGCATTTGGCACCTGACTCCGGTGCGCCGTCATGATAAATCGCCCCCGACACCATTTGAGGACCACGGACGAATGTCGATGAATGACTTGACCAGACTTCTGGCGGTGACGCTCTGCCTCGGGCTCGGATCGGGCGCGATGGCGCAGGAAAGCCCGGCCCCCGCGGCCGAGGCTCCGGCCCCCGCGCCTGCCGTTCCGGGCGGGCTGTCGATGGGTCAGGAGGCCGGTGCCCCCGCCGCCGACGGACCGGGCAGCATCTATGTAGCCGCCACCTTCGGCGATTGGGACCAGCGTTGCGTGCGGGCCGAAGACGGGTCCGACCCCTGCCAGATGTATCAACTGCTGAAGGACGGCAAGGGCAACCCGGTGGCCGAGATCAGCCTGTTCGCGCTGCCCGAGGGCCAGGCGGCCGCGGCGGGGGCGACGATCATCGCGCCGCTGGAAACGCTTCTGACCGAGCAACTGACCATCCAGGTCGATACCGGCAAGGCGAAGGTCTATCCCTTCACCTGGTGTTCGAGCGATGGCTGCGTGTCGCGGGTCGGGTTTTCTGCGGATGAGGTCGTGGCGTTCAAGAAGGGCGTGAAGGCCACGATCTCCATCGTGCCGGTGATTGCGCCCGACCAGAAGGTGGCGCTTGACCTGTCGCTGAAGGGCTTCACCGCGGGCTATGACGCGGTTGCGGCGTCGAATGCGGCGGCGCTGTCCGCGGCAGAGGATGCAGGCACCCCGGCACCGGCCGGCAACTGATACAGGGCCTCCGGGCAGCAGAACGCCGCGCGATCCGCGCGGCGTTTCCGTTTGCGCTGCCCGCGCGGGGGTTTTCGTTTGCGCGTCCCGCGCGGGGGTTTTCGTTTGCGCGTCCCGCGCGGGGTTTTCGTTTGCGCGTCCCGCGCGGGGTTTTCGGGTGCCGGGTCCGCGCGGGGTCAGATGCGCCGCAGCGCCAGCACCGCGTTCAGCCCGCCAAAGGCGAAGGCGTTGCTCAGCACCACCGAAACATCGGCATCGCGCGCCACGTTCGGCACCACGTCGAGCGCGCATTCCGGGTCGGGTTCTTCATAGCCGATGGTGGGGGCGATCACCCGGTCACGCAGCGCCATGATGCAGGCCAGCAGTTCCACCGCGCCGGTGCCGCCGATCAGGTGGCCGTGCATCGACTTGGTCGAGGACATCATCAGCCGGTCGGCATGGGGGCCGAACACATCGGCCACGGCGGCGCATTCCGTCTTGTCGTTGGCCGAGGTGCCGGTGCCGTGGGCATTGATGTAGCCGACCTGCTCGGGGTTGAGCCGCGCATCGCGCAGCGCCCCGGCAATCGCCCTTGCCGCCCCCTGTTTCGACGGCATCACGATGTCGGAGGCATCCGAGGTCATGGCGAACCCGACCACCTCTGCCAGCATTTCCGCCCCGCGGGCGCGGGCGTGTTCGTAATCCTCGAACACGAAGACCGCAGCGCCCTCGCCCTGCACCATGCCGTTGCGGTTCAGGCTGAACGGGCGGCAGGCGTCTTTCGACATGACGCGCAAGCCTTCCCAGGCCTTGATGCCGCCAAAGCACAGCATCGATTCCGAACCGCCGGTCAGCATCGCCTTGGTCATGCCCGACCGGATCATGTGGAACGCCTGCCCCATCGCATGGTTTGAACTGGCGCAGGCGGTGGCCACGGTGAAGCTGGGGCCTTTCAGGTTGAATTCCATCGTCAGGTGCGAACAGGCGGCGTTGTTCATCAGCTTGGGCACGACGAAGGGGTGGACGCGGTTCTTGCCCTCTTCATAGACGGCGCGATAGTTGTCGTCCCAGGTGTTTACGCCGCCGCCGGCGGTGCCCAGCACCACGCCCGCCTCATACCCCAGCCGCCCGTCGAAGTTCAGCCCCGATTGCGCCACCGCCTCGCGCGCGGCGAGCAGGGTGAACTGGGTGAACTTGTCGTAGAGCACGATCTGCTGGCGGTTGAAGTGGGCCTCGGGGTCCCAGCTGTGGACCTGGCCGCCGATCTGGATCGAGAGGCGGTCCTTGTCGCGGATATCCAGCTCGGTGATGCCGCAGCGGCCTTCGCGGAAGGCCAGCAGGGTGCCCGCCACACCATGCGCCAGCGCATTGATGGTGCCCGCCCCGGTGATGACGACGCGGTTCATGCCCCGGTCACCCGCGGGCGGCGACCAGCGCCTCGATCGCGGCGACGATGGTGGCCACCGACGAAATGTCGAAATCCGACTGCGAGGGTTCGTTGGCGTTGAACGGCACCGAGATGTCGAAGGCCTCCTCGATGGCGAAGATCGATTCCACCAGACCGAGGCTGTCGATCCCCAGGCTTTCCAGCGTGCTGTCCATCGTCACGTCCGACACGTCGAGCACCGCCTGTTCGGCGATGATCGCGATAACCCTGTCCTGCACGCTTTGCCCCATGGCAACCCCCTGATCCGGTTCGCTGTTGATCTAGTCAACATTGCCGGGGTTTGAAACAGCTTTCTGAAGGGCCGCCATCGCTGCGGCAAGACGCGGCAGGCGGCGCAGGGCCTTCTGCATCTCGATATGGGTCTGCATCTTCACCGCCGGATAGCCCAGCAGCACCCGGCCTGCGGGCGCGTTGGTGAAGATCTTGGTGGCCCCGCCCGCGATCACGTCATCCCCGACGAAGATGTTGTCGTTGACGCCGCATTGCCCGGCCATTACCACGCGGTCGCCGATCCGGGCCGAGCCTGCGATGCCGACCTGCCCGCAGAGCAGGCAGTCGCGGCCGATCTGCACGTTGTGGCCGACATGCACCAGATTGTCGAGCTTGGTCCCCGACCCGATGCTGGTGTCGCGGATCGTGCCGCGGTCGATGCAGCTGTTGGCACCGATTTCGACATCGTCGCCGATGGTCACGGCGCCCAGCGAGTGGATCCGGGTCCAGCTTTGGGCGCGGATGTCGTCGCGCGCGCCCAGCGACTCGCGGATTTCCTCGACGCCGGATTTCTCGGGGGTGACGAAGGAAAAGCCGTCGGCGCCGATCACCGCGCCGGGCTGGCAGATGAAGCGGTCGCCGATCACCACCCGCGCCCCGATCCGCGCGCCCTGAAGGATCAGCGCATCGGCCCCGATCCGCGCCCCGGCGGCGATGGAGACATGGCTCGCAATCCGCGCCCCCGGTCCGAGGACGACATTGGCGCCGATGGTCACGAAGGGGGCAATCGCGGCCCCTGCCCCGATTTCGGCGGTCGGGTCGATCAGCGCCAGCGCGTGAATGCCCGGCGCGATGTCGGGGCCCGGGTCCATCAGGCGCGTCAGGCCCGCCATCGCCAGCCGGGCGCGCGGGGCGAAGATCGCGGCTTCAAGCCCAAGCGCCCGCCAGTCGGCCCCCTGCCACAAGAGCGCGGCGCGGGCCCGGCCCTGTGCCAGACCGGGGGCATATTTCGGGTCGAGCGCCAGCGCCAGCGCGTCGCGCCCCGCCGTGGCAGGCTCTGCCGCGCCCTCGACGCGCAAGGACAGGTTGCCTGCGGCCTCGGCACCAAGGGCTGCCGCAATCTCTGCAATCGAATGGCTCATCACCGGCTCCGGCGGTTGGGGCGGCCCGCTGCCGCCCGCCGCCAGATCTAGCCCTGAACGCCGCGCAGCACCACCCCGGCCTGCTGCAGCGCCTCGAAAATCCGGCCATCGCGGCCATAGACATCGCGGCGGTAGTTCATCCGGCCCTTGGCGGTGGTCCAGGCGGTGAAATAGACCAGATGCACCGGCACCGGCTCGACCAGTTTGAGGTTGACCTCGCGTCCGGCGTCGAGATGGCGCTTGAACTCGCCCTGCGGGTCGTCGGTCTGTTTCGCCAGCAGCGCATAGGCGAAGTCGAACGGGTCGCCCAGCCGGATGCAGCCATGGCTGAAGGCCCGAACGTCGCGCGCGAACAGCGATTTCGACGGCGTGTCGTGCAGGTAGATGTTGTATTTGTTGGGGAACATGAACTTCACCAGCCCCAGCGCGTTGCCGTCCGAGGGCGGCTGGCGCATGGCGTAGGGGAAGGTGCGCGCGGTATAGGCGCCGAAGTTGACGGCGCCGCGCGGCACGACGCGGCCGGCCCGGTCGATGATCTGCAGATGGCCCGCCGCCCCCGGAATGCGCTGCATCAGCGGCAGGTATTCCTTGGTGGTGATCGAGCGCGGCACGCTCCACGACGGGTTGACCACCATGTAAGCCATCTGGTCCGAGAATTCGGGGCTGCGCTGGTCGGGCACGTCCTTGCCGATCACCGACCGGGTGGTGAAGGTCACCTTGCCGTTGTCGATGATCTTCGTGCTGAAATCGGTCAGGTTGACCCAGATGTGGCGGCGGCCGCGGTCGATGTTCATCCAGCGTTCGCGCTCCATCGCCACCACGACCGAACGCAGCCGCGCCTCGGGCTCGATGTTGATCTCGGCCAGCGTGGCGGGCGAGGCCACCCCGTCGGATTCAAGCCCGTGGTCGATCTGGAAGTCCTGCACCGCCTTTTGCAGGCTGGCGTCATAGGTCATGGTCGCGCTGCGCCCGAGGTAGCCCATGGCGATCAGGCGGTCGCGCAGCTGCACCACCCCTGCCCCGGTCTGGCCGGGCTTCAGGCTTTCGGCCGACACCGGCGCTCCCCAGCCGCCGGTGGCGGGCAGGCGTTCCAGCGTCAGCTTGGCCTTCATCAGCCGCGCGTATTCCGGCGCTTTCGGGGCCAGCGCCTTCAGCACGGCCGAGGGCGTGCCGGCGGCGATGGCATCCAGATTGGCGCGGCGGTCGCGCAGTGGCACCTCGCGCACGATCCCGGCATCCACCTTGGCGGGCACCAGCACGCCGGTCTGAAGGTCGCGGGCGTAATCGAGATAGGCGCGCGACATCGCGACCTCCAGCCGCCCGCGGTCGCCTTCGGTGCGCGCGGCATGGAAGGCGGCCATCAGCGCGCCCGCATCATAACGCTGCACCGGCAGGCCATGGTCGCCCGCGGTGGCCAGCGCCGACAGGAACGCCGCCCGCCTCTCCGCGTCGGCGGCCCCGGTCCAGAGCGTGGCATAGCCGTTGTCGCGGTAGAAACCCGCGATGGCGTCATCCCTGGCCGACGCCTCGGTCAGCGCCTGGCTGAACGGGGTGACCTGGGCCCGGGAGGGGGCGGTCAGGCCGCCGAGGATCAGGAACGCGAGAAGCAATGTGGCCAGCCCCTGGGCTCGCGTCATGGGTGATGCAAACAAATTCATTCGATCCTCGGGGTAAGCACTTCTGTCGCGCAATAGTCAAAGTCGATGATTCCCGCACCCCTGTCCACTCACAACCCTGCCAGATACCGGCATATTGTCGCATTTCGGCCACGAGGCCGGTTGCCGCCGAGCAATTCCGCAACGTCGCCGGCTTTCAGCAATTTTTTGCCTATTGCGTGTCAACTGGCGGGGTGTGCGGAATCCGCGCTTGGGCTTCGATTCTTCCTGTGGCATAACACTGGGACAGTTGAGACGAGTGGAAGAAACCGCAGCACAAGCGGTAGAATACCAGCGACGGGACAGGCGCTCACAATGACAATGAACATGACTTCGGGAATCTCGCGGCGCGGGCTTCTAGGCATCTTTGCGGCAACGGCCGTCATCGCGGCGCCAACCTGCTCCAACGCGTTCGGGATTCTCAGGGGGGCAGGCGACATCCGCCGGGTCCGGATGTACTCGGGAAGGACCGGCGAAAGCCTTGACACGATCTACTGGATCGAAGGGGAATACATCCCGGAAGTCCTGAAGGAAATCAATCACTTCATGCGCGACTGGCGGTCGGGTGCGACCGTGAAGATGGATCCGCGCACGGTTGACATCATGGCGGCGTCGCATCGTCTGATGGATGTGTCGGAGCCTTTCACGCTGCTGTCGGGCTATCGCAGCCCGCAGACCAACGCCATGCTGCGCTCCAAATCCGGCGGTGTGGCGCGGAACTCGCTGCACATGAAGGGCCAGGCGGCGGACCTGCGGCTGAAGTCGCGGTCGGTCGGGCAGATGGCGAAGGCGGCAGAGGCCTGTTCGTCGGGCGGGGTCGGACGCTATTCGCGCTCGAACTTCGTCCACATGGACTGCGGGCCGGTGCGCCACTGGGGCGGCTGACGCCGACCAGGCAACTGACTGTATTTTTCGGGAACGATCAGGGGGCACCGCAAGGTGCCCCTATTTTCTTTCCGACCGGTTAGCGCCGGGTCGGGCGCGGGTTCAGGCGGCCGGAGTGTCGTCGGGCAGGCCATCGGGCAGGTCGTCGGGCAGGTCGGGGGCGTCGCCCCGGTCCCTGCCGCGGAACCCCATTGCCACCACGAACTTTTCCGAACTGTCGGCACGGCTGGCGGCCGGCTTGACGTTGGCGACCTTGCGGAAGTTCTTCTTCAGCCGGGTCTGCATCCCGATCTCGGCCCCCCCGGCCAGCACCTTGGCCACGAAGGTGCCGCCCTCCTCCAGCACGTCGAAGGCGAAGTCGAGCGCCGCCTCGACCAGCGCGATGATGCGGATGTGGTCGGTGCCCTTGTGCCCCGAGGCGGCGGCGGCCATGTCGGAAAGCACCACGTCGGCAGACCCGCCGAGCCAGTCCTTGACCTGCGCATCTGCGCCTTCTTCCAGAAAATCAAGCACATGGATCTGCGCGCCCGCGATAGGCTCGACCTCTTGCAGGTCCACCCCCAGCACGCTGCCCTGCGGCTTGTTCTTGCGGTCCCCCAGCGCATTGACCCGGGGCACCGCGACCTGGCACCACCCGCCCGGCGCACAGCCCAGATCAACCACCCGGGCGCCGGGTTTCAGGAAACCGTACTTGTCGTCGAGTTCCATGATCTTGAAGGCGGCGCGGCCGCGGTAACCCTCCTTCCTGGCGCGCGCCACATAGGGGTCGTTCAGCTGCCGTTCGAGCCACAGCGTCGAGGACAGCTTGCGCCCCTTGGCGGTCTTGACCCGCACGCGCAACTCGCGCTGGCCGCGCCCGGAGGCGCCTTTGACGGGGGTGGGTTTGTCGGTCATTCGTAAGGTCCGTCTTCCAGAACGCCATCCGCGCTCATCTGTGCATACAATAGCCCTTCTCGCAGCCCCCGGTCCGCGACCGAAAGCCGGTCGGTGGGCCAGATCCGCATCAGGGCCTGAAGGATCGCCGCCCCCGACATGATCAGCGCATGGCGGTCGCGCCCGATGCGCGGGTCGGTGCGCCGCCCTTCGGGGCCAAGCGACAGGTAATCGCGGATCACCATGTCGATCTGGTCCGACGACATGTGCAACCCGTCGACCTTGGTCCGGTCATAGCGGCGCAGGCCGAGGAACGAGGCGGCCACGGTGGTCACTGTGCCAGAGGTGCCGATGATCTGGAACCCCTCGCGCGGGTTTTCGGCGTTGTAGGGCGAAAAGCTGGCAAGGTTTTCCTCGAAATGCCAGCTCATCAGGGCAAAGCGGGCGGCGTCGTCCTCGACATCGCTGAACTGGTCCTTCAGCGTTGCCACCCCCAGCGGCACCGAGATCCAGTCCACCACCCGCGCGGCGGGCGCGTCGCCGGTCGGTGTGAAACCGGCGTGCAGCCGCATGATCGCCTTCGGACGGTCCTCTGGGGCCACATCCGACAGGTCGATCCACACCAGTTCGGTCGACCCGCCGCCGATGTCGACCACCAGCAACTGTTCGGTGCGGGCGTTTACCAGCGGCGCGCAGGAGATCACCGCCAGCCGGGCTTCCTCCTCGGGGGCGATCACCTCGAGCGCAAGGCCGGTTTCGCGCCGCACCTGGCGGATGAAGTCGCGGGCATTGCGGGCGCGGCGGCAGGCTTCGGTCGCCACCAGCCGCATCCGCACCACGCCGTGCTTCTCAATCTTCTTCTGGCAGATGCGCAAGGCCTGCACGGTCCGCACCATCGACGACCGGCTGAGCCGCCCCGACGCCTCCAGCCCGACGCCAAGCTGCACCGTCTTGGAAAAACTGTCTATGACCTGAAACTGACTGCCCCGCGGCTGGGCAATCAGCATCCGGCAACTGTTCGTGCCAAGGTCAAGGGCGGCGTAAAGCTGCCCCTGACCGGGTTCGACGGGGCGCTCGGACGGCTCGACCGGGCGGAAGGCAGGTTGGATGTCGCCTGCACGCCTCGGGATCGCGTCCGCACCCCTGGGACGCTCGGGCGTCATCAACACGCCCTCCATTTGCTGTTGGGGCCAGAGTAGTCCCAGCCGCCCCCCTCCGCAAGCGGTGATGAGGGCCGCGGCAAGGGCTCTCCGGGGCGCGGGACCGGTGATCTGGCGGGCGGGTTTTCCGGCGATCGGCCATGGCGCCGGCGGGCGGCGGCGGCCCGCTGCGACAGGTGCCGGGACCGGGGTCGCTTGAAGCGTGCGCCATGTCGAAATCCGGCATCGGCTGCCGTTGGGGGGCGCTATGTAGACAGGCAGGAAGCGGAGGGAATCAGGAATGCCAGAGGTCACCATCGTCTATTGGCGCGACATTCCCGCGCAGGTCATCGTCGGCAAGGGGCGGACCGGATCGAAGGTCAAGCTGAGCGAGCGCTTCGAGCAGGCGATCGACCGCGTCGCGATGAAGGTCGGCGCCAGGGATGCCGATGCCTACATGGCCGAATGGCGCAAGGCCGCCCCCTACACGGTCGAGGGCGAGCCCGATGCCATTGCCGCCGCCGAGGCGGCCCGGCTGGAAGCCGCCTTCGACGCCCCGGGTCTGAAGGCGCTGATCGACGCCGACGGCCGGGCCTGACCACTCGCCCCCCCCTTCATGAACCCGCTGGAGACCATCATGGCGCTTTTCAACTTCCGCCGCGAGGCACCCGAGGCCGACACCGGCTCTGCCGCGGTGGAGGCGCTGCTGCGCGGCTATTCCATCGAGGTGATGCCGCGCACCGCCGAGAAGGTCACCGATTTCCGCGACCTGCTGCCCGCGGGAACCCGCGTCTACATCGCCCATATCGAGGGCACGCCGATTGCCGACATGGTGGCGACCGCCCGCCGTCTGAAGGGCGAAGGCTTTGCCGTGATGCCGCATTTCCCGGCGCGCATCATCCCCGACCGCGCCACGCTGGCCGACTGGATCGCCCGCTATCGCGGCGAGGCCGACGTGACCGAGGGCCTGCTGCTGGGCGGCGGCGTCAACACCCCGGCGGGGGAGTTCGATTCCTCGATGCAGTTGATCGAAAGCGGGCTGTTCGACGGCTTCAGGCGGCTGCACGTCGCGGGCCACCCCGAAGGCAACCGCGACATCGACAAGGACGGCGGCGACCGGGTGGTGATGCAGGCACTGAAGTGGAAGCAGGCGTTCGCCGACCGCTCGGATGCCGAGATGGCAATCGTGACCCAGTTCTGCTTCGAGGCCGCCCCGGTGATCGCCTGGGCCGACCGCCTGGCCGCCGAGGGCATCCGCCTGCCGATCCACATCGGGCTGGCCGGGCCGGCCAAGCTGCAGACCCTGATCAGGTTCGCAATCGCCTGCGGCGTCGGCAAGTCGCTGCGCGTGCTGCAGAAGCGCGCGATGGACGTGACGAAACTGCTGTCGCCCTACGAGCCGACCGAGATGATCGAGGCGCTGGCGGCACACAAGGCGCGCCATCCGCGCTTCGGCATCGAATCCGTGCATTTCTTCCCCCTGGGTGGCATCAAGGCCAATGCCACCTGGGCCATCGAGAATGGCGGCGCGTCCGGCGTGCCTGCGAACTTTTGAAGATAGGTTGAAGAATGACCCGTACCGTTATCGAATCCAAGACGAAAACCGTCATCATCGGCTTTGACGAGCCGTTCTGCGTGATCGGTGAACGCATCAACCCCACCGGGCGCAAGAAGCTGGCGGCCGAGCTTGAGGCCGGCGATTTCACGACCGTGCTGCGCGACGCACTGGAAC
The DNA here is from genome assembly GCA_032334235.1 of Paracoccaceae bacterium Fryx2. Taxonomy (NCBI): domain Bacteria; kingdom Pseudomonadati; phylum Pseudomonadota; class Alphaproteobacteria; order Rhodobacterales; family Paracoccaceae; species Paracoccaceae bacterium Fryx2. The sequence continues at coordinate 621,505 of JAVSGI010000005.1, read as the reverse complement.
AGGTGGCCTGCGGCGCGATGGTGCTGGACGTGAACTCGGGCGCGGTATTCACCAACAAGATGGCAACCGATCCGCGCTATGCCGACAACAACTTTGTCGAGCCGCCGCTGATGCGCGAGCTGATCCAGCGCATTCAGGCCGTGGTCGATGTGCCGCTCTGCATCGACAGCTCGGTTCCGGGCGCGCTGGAGGCGGGGTTGCAGGCCTGCGAAGGCCGCCCGCTGCTGAACTCGGTAACGGGCGAGGAAGAGCGGATGGAGCTCGTCCTGCCGCTGGTGAAGAAATACAACGTGCCGGTTGTGGCGATTTCCAACGACGATACCGGGATCAGCGAAGACCCCGACGTGCGCTTTGCGGTGGCGAAGAAGATCGTGGAGCGCGCCGCCGACTTCGGCATTCCGGCGCATGACATCGTGGTCGATCCGCTGGTAATGCCGATCGGCGCGATGGGCTCGGCCGGACAGCAGGTGTTCACGCTGGTGCGCCGCCTGCGCGACGAGCTTGGGGTCAACACCACCTGCGGGGCGTCCAACATCAGCTTCGGGCTGCCGCACCGCCACGGCATCAACGCGGCCTTCCTGCCGATGGCGATCGGCGCGGGCATGACCAGCGCGATCATGAACCCGGTCCGCCAGGTGGAGATGGAGGCGATCCGCGCCGCCAATTTCCTGATGAACCACGATGCCAACGGCGGCGAATGGATCCGCTTTGCGCGGGTGCTGGAAGCGGTCGAGGGCGGGCGCACCTTCGCAGAGGCCTCGGCCGAGGCGGCGGCGGCGGGCGGGCGCGGCGGCCGGTCCGGCGGGCGCGCGGGCCGGGCGCGGGGGTGAGTTTCAGGGTCGGCTTAACCCGGCCTTAACCAGGCGCGGGGCAGGATCGGGCATGGAAAACCTATGCCTGCACAGCACACCCGACTCGTGGATCGCCGAGGTCTTTGCCGCGCAGGCCGTGCGCAAGGGCGGGGTGATCCGGCGCAACGTCCACTGGATTGCGCGCGAGATCGGCTGCGAGCGGTTTGTCGAGGAAGTGCGGCAGCGCGGGTTCCGCCTGCTGGAAACCGGCGATCAGTGGATCGTGATCTGCCACGGCGGCGGAGTCAGACTGCTGGTCTGAGGCGCCGAATTTTCTACGAAAATTCAGATTTTTCGTAGAAAAATCGGGGCCGGTCACGGGGCTTGCCGAAGCCGCGCGCCTGATGTCTGATCCGCCTGCCACAACCGCGGAGCCGCCATGACCAGACCCCTTGACGCCATCACCGTGCTTGACCTGACCCATGTGCTGGCCGGCCCCTTCGCCTCGACCACGCTGGGCGACCTCGGCGCGCGCATCATCAAGGTCGAACGCCCCGGCGCGGGCGACGACACCCGCGCCTTCCCGCCCTTCGTGCAGGGCGAAAGCGCCTATTTCGCGGCGCTCAACGCGGGCAAGCAGTCGATTGCACTTGATCTGGCCGCCGCCGCCGACCGCGCGATCTTCGGGCGGCTGCTGGATCGGGCCGACGTTCTGCTGGAAAACTTCCGCCCCGGCGTGATGGAGCGGCTGGGCTATGGCTGGGACAGCCTGCAGCACAGCCATCCCCGTCTGATCTATGGCGCCGTCTCGGGCTTTGGCCATACCGGGCCGGATGCGGGCAGGCCCGCCTATGACATGGTGGTGCAGGCGCGCGGCGGCGTGATGTCGATCACGGGCGAGGCGGGCGGGCCGCCGGTGCGGGTGGGCGCCTCGATCGGCGACATCGCTGCGGGGATGTATCTGGTGCAGGGCGTGCTGGCGGCGCTGCTGCAGCGGCAGGCGACCGGGCGCGGCGCCAAGGTCGACGTGGCCATGCTGGATGCGCAGATCGCCATCCAGGAACATGCGCTGGCGATCACCACCGCGACCGGCGTGCCACCCGGCCCCAGCGGCTCGCGGCATCCGACGATCACGCCGTTCTCGACCTACCGCGCCGCCGACGGGTTTTTCGTGATTGCCGCCGGGAACGACGCGCTCTGGGCGAAATGCTGCGCCGCGCTGGGGCTGGACGGTCTGGCGGGCGATCCGCGCTTTGCCAGCAACGCCGCGCGCTGCGAGCATCATGCGCTGATCAAGCGGCTGATCGAGACCCGGACGTTGGGCGCCCCCCGCGACCACTGGATTGCGGTGCTGCAGGAGGCGGGGGTGCCGACCGGCCGGGTGCAGAACATGGCCGAGGCGCTGGCCGATCCGCAGGTCGTCGCGCGGAACATGGTGCTGCCGGTCACGCCACGCCCCGGCGGCCCCGCCTTCACCGCTGCGGGTAATCCGATCAAGATGTCCACCCTGCCCGAAGCGGCGGCGCGCGGCCCGGCGCCGACGCTGGACGGCGACCGCGCGGCGATTCTGGCCTGGCTTGATGCGCCGGGGGGCGGTGGCTGACCGTCACCTGCCGCTGACAGGCATTGCTCCCTGCCCCGCACGCCCTACAAACGACCGGGCGGACAGGACAAGAGGTTGCCATGACGGACGATGCGCTGGTCATTTTCACCCCCTCGGGAAAGCGCGGGCGGTTTGCGCTTGGCACGCCGGTGCTGACGGCGGCGCGGCAGCTTGGGGTCGATCTCGACTCGGTCTGCGGCGGGCGCGGCATCTGTTCGCGCTGCCAGATCACGCCGGGCTATGGCGCCTTTTCCAAGCATGGCGTCACGGTCGGGCCTGATGCGCTGTCGGAATGGAACGCGGTCGAGGCGCGCTACAAGTCGATCCGCGGGCTGATCGACGGGCGGCGGCTTGGGTGTCAGGCAAGGGTGCAGGGCGACGTGGTGATCGACGTGCCGCCCGAAAGCCAGGTCCACAAGCAGGTGATCCGCAAGTCCGCCACCCAGCGCGACATGGTGATGGACCCCGCGACCCGGCTGCTTTACGTCGAGGTCGCCGAACCCGACATGCACGAGCCTTCGGGCGATTTCGAACGGCTGTCGCAGGCCCTGCGCGACCAGTGGCAGGTGGCGGATGTCGAGGCCGACCTTGCCATCCTGCGCCGCCTGCAACCTGCGCTGCGCAAGGGCGCATGGTCGGTGACGGTGGCGCTGCATCAGGGCCACCACGACCCGCGCCCGCGCATCCTCGACCTCTGGCCGGGGTTTCATGACGGGCATCTTTACGGGCTGGCGGTCGATCTGGGGTCCACCACCATCGCGGCGCATCTGTGCGACCTGCGCGACGGGGCAGTGCTGGCCTCGGCCGGGGTGATGAACCCGCAGATCCGCTTTGGCGAGGATCTGATGAGCCGCGTGAGCTATGCCATGATGAACCCCGGCGGCGACGTGGAGATGACCCGGGCGGTGCGCGCGAGCCTTGACGGGCTGGCCGTCAGCATCGCGGCCGAAGCGGGCATCGACGCGGCGGCGATCTACGAGATCGTGTTCGTCTGCAACCCGGTGATGCACCACCTGCTCCTGGGCATCGACCCGGTGGAACTTGGTCAGGCGCCGTTCGCGCTGGCGACCTCGGGCAGCCTGTCGCTCGATGCCCGCGATCTGGACCTTGCGTCGGTGAACCGGGCGGCGCGGGTCTACATATTGCCATGCATCGCCGGGCATGTCGGGGCCGACTGTGCCGCCGTGGCGCTGTCGGAAGAACCCGACAAGTCGAAGGACATGGTGCTGATCGTCGATGTCGGCACCAATGCCGAGATCCTGCTGGGGTCGGAGGAAAAGGTGCTGGCCTGTTCCTCGCCCACCGGCCCGGCCTTCGAGGGGGCGCAGATCAGCTCCGGCCAGCGCGCCGCCCCCGGCACCATCGAGCGGGTGGAAATCGACCCCGTGACCAAGATCGCCCGCTTCCGCGTCATCGGGTCGGACCTGTGGTCCACAGACGAAGGGTTTGCCGAAGCCACGTCTGGCAGCGGAATCACCGGCATCTGCGGGTCCGGCATCATCGAGGCGGTGGCCGAGATGCGCATGGCCGGGCTGGTCGATGCCTCGGGGCTGATCGGGTCGGCCGAACAGACCGGCACCGAACGGTGCGAGCCCACGGGGCGGACCCATGCCTACCTGCTGCACGACGCGACCCCCGCAGGCGGGCCGCGCATCATGGTCACGCAAGGCGACATCCGCGCCATCCAGCTTGCCAAGTCGGCGCTCTACGCCGGCGCGCGGCTGCTGATGGACGAGATCGGGATCGACCGCGTCGACCGGATCGTCCTCGCCGGGGCATTCGGCGCGCATATCAGCCCGAAACACGCGATGGTGCTGGGAATGATCCCGGATGCGCCGCTGGATCATGTGACCTCGGCGGGCAATGCGGCGGGCACGGGCGCGCGGATTGCGCTCTGTTCGGTGGCGGCGCGGCGGGCGATCGAGGAAACGGTGAAGCAGATCCACAAGGTCGAAACCGCGCTGGCCCCGCGCTTTCAGGAACATTTCGTCAATGCCAACGCGATACCCCATGCCACCGACCCGTTCCCCGAACTGCTGGCCACGCTGAGCTTGCCCGATGTCAGCTTCAACCCGCACGGCACCGGCGGCGAGGGCGGCCGCAGGCGGCGGCGCTAGGGCTTGCGGCCCCCCTGCCCCCGGCCTGGCATGTGATCACAGGCGCAAGGAAAAGACCGATCCCACCGATGGATGACGACCCGCTGGCCTCCCTGCTGACCCGCATCGCCGTGCAGGACCGTGCCGCGTTCCGGGCGTTCTATGCTGCGGGTTCCGCGAAACTGTTCGGCACGCTGCTGCGTATCCTTGGCAACAAGGCAGAGGCAGAGGATGCGTTGCAGGAAGTGTTCACCCGGATCTGGCTGCGTGCCGCCCGCTACGACCCCGAAAAGGGCCGGGCGATGACCTGGGCGATTGCCGTGGCGCGCAACCATGCCATCGACCGGCTGCGCGCCCGCCCCGCGCCGGAAGACGGTGGCGACGAGATCGACGCCATGCCCGATGCCCGCCCCGGCGCGCTGGCGGGCCTGATCGCGCGCGGCGAGGCGCAGCGGGTGGTGACCTGCATGGGCCAGCTTGAACCCGACCGGGCCGAGGCAGTGCGCGGCGCCTACCTTTCGGGCCTCAGCTATCAGCAACTGGCCGAACGCTTCGACGTGCCGCTGAACACCATGCGCACGTGGCTGCGCCGCAGCCTGCTGCGGCTGAAGGAGTGTCTGGAGTCATGACCGACGCGCGCGACCCCTCCGACGATCCGCAGGACCCCGGCCTGCTGGCAGCCGAGTATGTGCTGGGCGTGCTGCCGCATGACGCCCGCCTGCAGGCCGAGATCCGCGCCAAGCGCGACCCGGCCTTTGCCGCGCTGGTCGCGGGCTGGGAGGAACGGCTGGCCGGTCTGAACGACGGTTTCCCCGAAGTGCCCGCCCCCGAGATTCTGCCGCGGATCGAGGCGCGGCTGTTCGGGGCATCGGTGGCGCGCCGCCGCTTCTGGCCGCGCTTCATCGGCGGGCTGGCGGCGGGGGCGGGGATCGGTCTGGCGGTGGTGCTGGTTACGCCGACCTTCCAGCCGGAACCGGCGCTGGTCGCCACCCTGTCAGGCGAGGCCCAGACCCTGACCTTTGACGCGCGCATCACCGGCGGCGCGCTGACCCTGACCCGCACCACAGGCCCCGGCCCGATCTCGGGGCGCGACTACGAGCTGTGGCTGATTGCGGGCGAGGCCGCGCCGCGGTCGCTGGGGGTGATCGGGGCCGAGGGGCTGAGCCTCGCGTTGCCCGAGGCTTCGGCCCCCGGCATGGTGCTGGCCGTCACGCTGGAACCGGCGGGCGGCTCGCCCACCGGCACGCCGACCGGGCCGGTGCTGGTGACGGGCATCCTCACCTCGGGGTAACATGGCCGTGAGCGCGGCGGTGGGCTGAAACTTCCCGCCCGAAACCCCCGTAACTCCGACTGTGCGGCGGGGAATGGCCCTGCCGGAACCGGAGAACCGCCATGACCATGACCCGTATCGCCACCCTGTCCGCCACGCTTGCCCTGCTGGGCACCGCTGCCTTCGCCGCAAACCCGATGGTCGGCGGCGCGGCGATGTATGAAGACAAGACCATTGTCGAAAACGCGGTGAACTCGGCCGACCACACCACGCTGGTCGCCGCCGTGCAGGCCGCCGGTCTGGCGGAAACGCTGTCCGGGGAAGGCCCCTTCACCGTCTTCGCGCCGACCAACGCCGCCTTCGCCAAGCTGCCCGCAGGCACCGTGGAAACCCTGCTGAAGCCGGAAAACAAGGATCAGCTGACGAAGATCCTGACCTGCCATGTGGTTGCGGCCAATGCGCTGTCGGATGCCATTTCCAAGATGGTCGCCGATGACGCGGGGATGCATCCGGTCAAGACCGTGGGCGGCTGCGAGTTCACCGCGATGGAGAAGGACGGCGTCATCATGATCAAGGACGGCATGGGCAACGTGGCCAACGTCACCATCGCAGACGTGAAACAGTCGAACGGCGTGATCCACGTCATCGACACCGTGCTTCTGCCCGCCATGTGATCCGCGCGCGGCGGGGGGCTCCACCGCGCCGCACGCGTGTCATGGTCGGGCCGGGCCCTGTCCCCACAGCCGGTCCGACCGGGGGTCGCCGCAAGGCGGCCCCCTTCTCTTGCGCGCAATTGCTCTTGCCCCAGCGAAACAGGCAGGTTAAATGACGGATATCGCAGGCGCTGGCCGCCTTGGCGGGTGTAGCTCAATGGCAGAGCAGAAGCTTCCCAAGCTTACGACGAGGGTTCGATTCCCTTCACCCGCTCCAATCCTTCACCAGACCCCGAACTGATGCGGCATCCGGCCGGGTGCCCCGCCGTGGCTTGCGCGGCGACGCGCCTGCGGCTACCCCGGAGCAAGACCGACCCCGGGAAAGGACCGCGCCGATGACCCCTGAAGAGATCCGCCGTGCCCGTGCCAAGGCGCACCGCCCCCGCGCCCGTGATTTCGCGGTCAGCCACGGCATCCCCGAGGCCGCGCTGCTGGCGGCGCATGTCGGCCCGCTGATCACCCGGATCGACGCCGCCCCCGACCGGCTGATGCCGCTGGTGGCGGCACTGGGGCAGGCGCTGGCGCTGACGCGCAACGAGTCCTGCGTGCAGGAGCGTACCGGGCAGTATCCCGACTGCCGGATCGGGCAGGATGCCGGGACGGTGACGGGAGCCGAAGTCAGTCTGCGCCTGTTTCCGGCGCATTGGCGGCATGGATTTGCCGTGGTGGAACCGAATGCGCGCGGGACCAAGCGCAGCCTCCAGGTGTTCGACGCCGCGGGCGAGGCGGTCCACAAGGTGCATCTGACGCCGGAAAGCGACGTGGCGGCGTTCGACGCGCTGGTGGCGGCGCTGCGCCTGCCCGATCAGGGCGACGGGTTCAGCGCCGAAGCTTCGGTGGCCGTGATGCCCGGGGCCGCCCCCGATGCTGCCCGGATGCTGCGCGACGGCTGGAAGGACGCCACGGCGCAGGACTTCGACTCCCTGCTGGCCGGGCTGGGGCTGACGCGCCCTGCGGCCTACCGGCTTGCCGGGCCCGGACTGGCGCGGCCGCTGGACCCCGCGGCCGTGACGCAGGTGCTGAGTGCGGTGGCCGCCGACGGGATCACGGTGCAGATCGCCAGCGGCAATGCCGGCTGCCTCCAGATATTCGAGGGGCGGGTGGCCAACATCGTGCCGACCGGGCCCTGGATCAACGTGCTCGACCCGCTGTTCAACCTGCACCTGCGCACCGACCATCTGGCCGGGGTCTGGCTGGTGGACCGCCCCGACCGGAACGGCCCGTCGCCGGCCATCGAAGGCTTCGACGCGGCGGGCGCGGCGGTGGTGCGGATTTCGGCGGCGGGGCCGGAGTGGCAGGCGCTGGCCGGTGCCTTGCCGGGGCTGGCCTGAGCCCCCCTTTCCCCTGCCCCGTCAAGGCGCTAGGACAGGGCATCGCATCCCGAAGGAGTTTCCCCATGACCCAGATCACCCGCATCGGCACCGGCGCCCGCATGAGCGACGCCGTGATTTACAACGGCACCGTCTATCTGTCGGGCCAGGTCGGCACGCCCGACACCTCGGTCACCGAGCAGACCCGCGCCTGCCTGGCCGAGGTCGAGCGCCTGCTGGCGGAGGCGGGGACCGACAAGACCCGCATCCTGTCGGCGCAGATCTGGCTGGCGGACATCAAGACGTTCGGCGAGATGAACGCGGTCTGGGATGCCTGGGTCGCCCCCGGCCACACCCCGGCGCGTGCCACCGGCGAGGCGAAGCTGGCGGCGCCGGGCTACAAGGTCGAGGTGATCGTGGTGGCGGCGCTCGCCTGACCCGCAAGCAGCCCGCCTGCCCCCGGCCATCGAGGCCGGGGGCAGGCGGCGGTGCCCTGCGGTCCCGCGCGCCCGTCCTGAAAAGGTCGGATCAGGCGGAAGCGGTCAGGTAGTCGAGCAGCATCTGCGTCGAGCCGTCCTTGCCCGCCGCGGATGCCTGGCCTTCGAGGATCGGCAACAGCGCGACCGCCAGTTCCTTGCCCAGTTCCACCCCCCACTGGTCGAAGGAGTTCAGCCCGAGGATAACGCCCTCGACGAACACCCGGTGTTCGTAGAGCGCGATGATCCGGCCCAGCACGGCGGGCGTCAGTTTCGGATAGAGCAGCGTGGTCGACGGCCGGTTGCCGGGGAACACGCGGTGCCGCGCCTGCCGGTCGCACTCGGCCCCGTTCAGGCCCCTGGCCGCCATCAGTTCGGTGGCCTCGGCCAGAGAGCGGCCGCGCAGCAGCGCCTCGGATTGCGCAAGACAGTTGGCGATCAGCAGGCGGTGCTGGTGTGCAAGATCGGGCTCGTGCCCCTCGCGCGCCAGCAGGAACTCGCAGGGCACGGGGCGGGTGCCCTGGTGGATCAGCTGATAGAAGGCGTGCTGGCCGTTGGTGCCCGGCTCGCCCCAGACCACCGGGCCGGAATGCCGCGCAAGATCGCGGCCATCCATGCCGACGCGCTTGCCGTTCGATTCCATCTCAAGCTGTTGCAGATAGGCGGGCAGGCGCGACAGGCGCTGGTCGTAGGGCAGCACGGCGCGGGTGGCATGGCCGCAGATCTGGTTGTGCCAGAGGCCGACCAGCGCCAGCAGCACCGGCAGGTTCTGCCCGAACGGCGCGCTGCGGAAATGCGCGTCGATCTCGGCCCCGCCGCGCAGGAAGTCGTCGAACGCATCCGGCCCGATTGCGATCATCAGCGACAGCCCGACCGGCCCCCAGACCGAATAGCGCCCGCCGACCCAGTCGCCGAAGCCGAACACCCGTTCGGGCGGGATGCCGAAGGCGGCGGTCTTGTCGGCGGCGGTCGAGACGGCGGCGAACTGGGCCGCGGGGTCGCCCACCCGGCCCGCCATCCAGGACCGGGCGGTCGCCGCATTGGTCATGGTCTCGATGGTGGTGAAGGTCTTGGAGGCGACGAGGACCAGCGTGGTTTCCGGATTCAGCCCGCGCAACACGTCATGGACATGCGCGCCATCGACATTCGAGACGAAATGGCAGCGCGGCCCGTCGCCGTAGGGTGCCAGCGCAGTAACGGCCATCGCCGGCCCAAGATCGGAGCCGCCGATGCCGATGTTGACGACATCGCTGATCGCCCCGCCCTGCCCGACCACCCTGCCCTCGCGGACATCGGCGGCGAAGGTCTGCATCCTTGCGTGGGTGGTGCGAACCTCGGGCATCACGTCCTGGCCGTCGACCACGACCGACGCGTCAAGGTTGCGCAGCGCGGTGTGGAGGACCGAGCGGCCTTCGGTCTGGTTGATCTTCGCGCCGGCGAACATCGCCTCGCGGTGGCTTGCAACCCCGGCGCCTTCTGCCAGTTGCACAAGCAGGTCAAGGGTTTCGGCGTCGATGTTCGTCTTTGAAAAATCGAACAGCAAGTCATCCAGCCGCGCTGAAAACGCCTGTGCGCGGCCGGGGTCGGCGAACAGGTCGAGGATCGGGCGTTCCTTCACCGCGTCGTGCCGCGCCGCCAGCGCCGCCCAGACCGCATCGCCGTCGCCTGAAACCGTCGTCATGCCCGTCACTCCGCCCAATGCACCGTTGCGTTTGCCAGCACCGCTTTCACCGGAGCGTCGAGCGGCGTCAACCCCTGAGCGCGTTCCAGTGCCGCGCGTTTGCCGGGCCCGGTGATCAGGATGTGGGTGATCATCGCATCGCGCAGCACCGGGGCGGTCAGGGTGACGCGGGGCTCGCCCGCGCCTTCGGCGCGCATCGCCATCAGGGTCGGGGCATTGCCCGCCAGCGCCTCGGCCAGCCGGTCGGCGCCGGGAAAGAGGCTCGCGGTGTGCATGTCTTCCCCCATGCCCAGCAGCAGCACCGAGATCGGAAGATGGGGCGCCAGACCCTGCGCCAGCGCGTCAAGGCTTTCCTCGGGCGTGGCGGCATCGGTCCGCAGCGGGATGAGCTGCGCCGCCCGGGCATGGCCGCGCAGCAGGCGGTCGCGCAGCATCCGGGTATTCGATCGCGGGCTGTCCTCGGGCACCCAGCGTTCGTCGCCAAGGAACACCGCGACATTGCCCCAGTCGAGATCGACTCCCGACAGGGTGTCGAAGATCGGCCCCGGCGTGGTGCCGCCCGGCACGCAGAAACTCGCCCGGCCGTCGCGGCGCAGAAAATCGCCAAGCTGGCCCGCGATGGTATCGGCCAGCGCCAGCATCATCAGTTCGCGGTCGGGATATTCGAGAAAGGTCATTCGCGGATCTCGCGCCAGCGCCGCCCGTCACGGTGCAGCAGCATCAACGCATCTTCCGGCCCCGAGGTTCCGGGGTCGTAGGTGTGCGGCCGGTCGCCGCGGGATTCCCATCCGGCGATGACGGGGTCTGTCCAGGCCCAGGCGGCCTCGACCTCGTCGCCGCGCATGAACAGCGTCTGGTTGCCGCGCACCACATCCATGATCAGCCGCTCGTAAGCGTCGGGGATGTCGGCCCCGTCCTCGCCCAGCGCCTCGGCGAAGGACATGTCGAGCGGCACCTGCACCAGCCGCATTCCGCCCGGCCCCGGTTCCTTGATCATGACCTTCAGGTTCATGCCCTCGTTGGGTTGCAGCCGGATCACCAGCACGTTTTCGCGCCAGCCTTCGGCATCGTCGAAGATCGAATGCGGCGGCTCGCGGAAGGTGATGACGATTTCCGATTCGCGCGCCCGCAGGCGCTTGCCGGTGCGCAGGTAGAAGGGCGTGCCCTTCCAGCGCCAGTTGGAGATCGACAGCTTCAGCGCGATGTAGCTTTCGGTCCGGCTGGAGGGGTTTTCGCTGTGCTCGATATACCCCGCCTGCCCGCCCCCGGCGAGATACTGGCCGCGCACGATGTCCTCTGGGCGCACCGCGTCCAGCGCCCGGATCACCTTCAGCTTTTCGTCGCGAACCGCGTTGGGGTCGAAGTGATAGGGCGGCTCCATCGCGATCAGGCACAGAAGCTGCATCATGTGGTTCTGCACCATGTCGCGCATTGCGCCCGACTTGTCATAATAGGCGCCGCGCCCGTCCACCCCCACGGTTTCGGCCACGGTGATCTGGACGTGATCGACGTATTCCGATTTCCACAGCGGCTCGAACAGGATGTTGGCAAAGCGCACCGCCATCAGGTTCTGCACGGTTTCCTTGCCGAGGTAATGGTCGATCCGGTAGATCTGATCCTCGCGGAAATGCTGGGCCAGCACGCCGTTCAGCGCCCGCGCCGAGGCCAGGTCGCGCCCGAACGGCTTTTCCACCACGATCCGGCTTTCGCCATGCGCGATGCCATGCGCGTGCAGCCGTTCCGCCAGATCGCCGAACAGGCTGGGGGCCACCGAGAAATAGAACACATGCACCATGCCCTCGCGCAGCAGGGCCTTCAGCGTGGCCCAGCCACCCTCGCCCGTGGCGTCGATGGCGACATACTGGATGCGGTCGAGGAAGGCCGCGATCAGCGCATCATCGTGCTTGTCGGCCTTGACGTATTGGTGGATCGAGGCGCGCACCTGATCGCGGAACGCCGCACTGTCAAGCTCGCTGCGCGCGGCGCCGATGATGGTGCAGTCGTCGGTCATCTGGCCGGCCCGGTAACGGCGGTAGAGGCCGGGAAGGATCTTGCGCTGCGCAAGATCGCCGGTGCCCCCGAAGATGACCAGATCGAAGGGATCGACCGGGATGACGCGCGAAACCATGGCTCTCTCTCCGCACTTGCATCCCGCAGGATGATGTTAGCGCTAACGAAGAGCGTTCTAACCCCTCAGTCGCGCCAAGTCTAGCACCCTATCGGCGCCGCAGAAACCCGGTCCGGCAGGGCGGAGGGTTGACGGGGCGCGGCGGCCCGAAAGCCCCTTGCCGGGGTTTTTTCGTCGCAGCGCCGAAAAGACCATGTCGCGCCGGGGTCGCCGGGGCCAGAATGGGCTGCGTCACCCCAGCAAGCGGAGCCGTCAGCCATGCAGCCCCAAGCCCCCGACACCCAGTCCGAGGTGACCGCCTTTCTGCAGTCGGCGGCCGCGTGGCCGGGCGGCGCGCCGGTCAGCCACATCGAAACCCATGGCGCGCATGTCTTTCTGAGTGGCACCGATGCGATCAAGATCAAGCGGGCGGTGCGCTATGATTACATGGACCTTTCCACGCTGGCCCGGCGCGAGGCGATGCTGCGGCGCGAACTGGCGCTGAACCGCGACGCGGCACCGATGATCTACCGCGACGTGGTGGCGATCACCCGCGACAAGGGCGGTCGGCTGGGCATTGCGGGCGAAGGCGAGGCGGTCGAATGGGCGTTGCGGATGCACCGCTTTCCGGCCGAGTGCGAGTTGACCGCGATTGCCGAACGGGGCGGGCTGACCGATGCCATCGTGGCCGACCTGGGCCGGGTGATCGCCGCCTATCATGCGCAGGCACCAAAGCGCGACCTACCGGGGGATCGGTTGATCGAGGACATTCTTGCCGAACTGGCGCGGGTGTTCGCCGGTTTCGGGGCGGAGGTGGGGGAAGGGGCGATTGCGGCCTTCCTCGACGCGGCGCGCGGGTCGCTGGAGACGCTGCGCCCGACGCTGCGCGCCCGCACCGGCGCCGGTGACGTGCGACGGGTGCATGGCGATCTGCACCTGCGCAACATCGTGCTGCTGGACGGCCAGCCCGTGCTGTTCGATGCGCTGGAGTTCGACGAAACGCTGGGCACCTGCGACGTGCTGTATGATCTGGCGTTTCTCGTGATGGACCTGTGGCACCGCGACCTGCGTGCGCAGGCCAACGGGGTGCTGTCGGCCTGGCTGCTGCACGCGGGGGGCAGGCAGGATGCGGGGCTTGTCACCCTGCCGCTGTTTCTGGCGGTGCGGGCGGCGATCCGGGCGATGGTGACGCTGCAGACCGACCGCGCCACCCAAGCCGCAGGCACCGGCACGCCCGAGGCCCGCCGCTATCTGGCCGAGGCTGTCGCCGCCCTGGCGCCTGCCCGGCCCTGCCTGATTGCCATCGGCGGGGTGTCGGGCACCGGCAAGACCGTGCTGGCACGCGGGGTCGCCCCGCTGGCCGGCGCCTGCCCCGGGGCTGTCCACCTGCGCAGCGATACCCTGCGCAAGGCCGGGGATGCAGCGCCGCAGTATGACCCCGGGGCCCGCGCGGCGGTCTATGCGGCGATGCTGGCGCGCGCCCGCACGATCCTGTCGGCGCGGCAGAGCGTGGTGCTGGATGCCACCTTCCTTGACCCCGAACAGCGCGCGGCGGCCCGCAGCCTTGCGCAGTCCCTCGGCCTGCCGTTTCATGGCCTGTGGCTGGCGGCACCCGAGGCCACGCTGCTGGCGCGGGTCGGGGCGCGCCAGGGCGATGCGTCCGACGCCGATGCCCCGGTGGTGCGCGCACAACTGGCAGGGCAACCCGCCGCGCCCGACTGGACGCAGATCGACGCCAGCCGCACCCCCGAGGCCACCGCCGCCGCCGCCCGGGCCGCGCTTGCCGCAGTCCTGCCCGGCGCGGTCGTCACCACCGACGCCCTGGACTGATTGCCCGAAGGCGTCCCGGCCCGGCGGGCTGCCGGACCGGCCCGGCGGGCAGGAGCCGCGGCGCGTTCGGTCAGGGGGCCCGGCCCGGGTGGTCAGCCCGGCCGGGGGGTCACTTCTGCACGCTTTCCAGCCAGGCGACCAGATCGACGACCGGCTGGCTGGTGATGATCGGCATTCCGTCGGGGGCCTTCATCGCCGCAAAGATGCCTTCGAAGAACGGGCCATAGACCGGCATCGGGCTGCCGTGCGCCACCAGCGGTTCGCGCCCGTCGATCCGCATCACCACCCGCACCGTCGGGAAGACCCCGTTGTTCCGCTCGGTCAGCGCGGTCAGGTCGGGGGGTTGAAGCGTCAGCGTCGGTGCCATCGGGCCGTTGCCCTGCCCCGCCTCGCCATGGCAGCTTGCACAATGCCGCAGATACAGATCCCGCCCCTTGTCGGCATCCTGTGCCGCGGTCTGCCCTGCCAGCAGCCCCGCCGCCACGACCAATCCTGATATTCTCCGCATCTCGCCCCCCCGATCCGCCTGGCCGAACCCAACGGCCCGACCGGCCCTTGCCAGGCCCAAGCTTACGCCCGGTCCGCGCCCGCGCCAATGCATTCAGTATCGCAGGCAAATGTGCCGCAAGGCTTGCCGCCCTGATGCAGATGGCGCGCATGGCCGTGCGGACCACTCTGCCCTGACGTGCGCCGTTTGATCCTGATCAACCCTTTCGGGTGGCGCACGGGCTAGACTGCGCCCGCACCCGTCCGCGATCAGGAGAAAAGCCGTATCCGCCAACAAGGAGAAAACCGATGCTTGACGAGGCAGCTTCACGCCGGACCGCCATCCCGGCCCCCGACCATGCACTCTCGCTGAAGTTCATGGCGCCGATCGGAGAGATGAACGCCGAATGGCTTGACGGCCTGACGCAGATCGGCTGCGAAATCACCAGCTTTGCCGCCGACCGCATCCGCGAGGACACAGCGGCCGGGCAGGCCCTTCTGCATTGCCGATCGCCGGCACAGGTCTGGCAGATCCAGGCCCAATACCTGCTGCGCGCCCTTGATCAGTATGCGGCCAGAACCGGAAAACTGGTCGCGATGAATCGGGACATGGCGGCGAGGATGCACGACCGGCTGAAGGGCTGAGCATCGCGGTCGGGCGCCCTGGCCGCCCTAGCCGGCGTCGCGTTCGGCCACGCGGACACCATCCGCAAGCGCGTCGCCGGGATGCGTCACGACCAGATCGCCTTCGGTCAGCCCGCCGGTCACCGCGGCAAAGCGGGCGTTGCGCCGCCCGAGGGTCACGGGGCGCAGCCAGGCCCGGCCCTCGGCCACCACGAACACCGACCACGCCCCGCCATCGCGGAACGTGGCCGAAAGCGGCACCTGAAGCACATGGTCGCCCTGCCATTCGATGATGCGCAGGAACACCGAAAATCCGTCGCCCAGCCCCGGCCGGTCCTGCGGCGGCGAGGTCATGTCGAACAGCGCATCCACCCGCTGCTCCTCGATCCCCAGGGCCGAGACATGGGTGCGGGCGGTCGGCTCGACATGGTGCAGCAGCGCGCTCAGCGCGGGCTCGCCGCCCCAGCGTTCCACCACCGCCCCGGCACGGGCAGGCAGGCGGACGGCATCGGACGACAGCAGGTCCGCCACGATCACCAGATCGGCCGGATCTCCGACCGTGGCCAGCCGCGCCCCGGCAGCGACCGGGCGGGCGCTGATCGTGTCGACCGCCAGCACCACGCCGTCCACCGGCGCCGTCAGCGTCACGCAGCAGGCGGCGGGTCCGGCCAGCGGGCCGCCGTCGGGTTCGATCACCGCCGCCGCCGCCCGGGCCAGCGCGCCGTGCGCCATGCCGACGCGGGCACGCGCATTCTCGACTGCGGTTTCGGCAATCGCCAGATCCTGCGCGGCGTCTTCAAGCTGGGTCAGGCTGCTGACGCCGCGCGTGACCAGGGTGCGGGTGCGCTCGAACTGCGTCTGACGGTGGGTGCGTTCCTGCTCCAGCCGGGTCAGGTCGGTCTCGGCCACCTGCAGGGCCGCCTCGGCCTCCTTGATGGCGGCATCGGCCTGCATACGGCTGCGGGCGTCCAGCAGGCCGGGGGCGATGGGCTCGACCACCGCCACCACGGTCTGGCCGCGGATCACCGGGTCACCGACCGCGACCGGCGACCGGCGGGCAACGCCGGAAATCGGAGCCGCGATCTCGTAGATGTCGCGGATGCGGGTGCGGCCCTCGACATCGACGGTCACCTGCATCGGTCCGCGCGCCACCCGGTGCAGATCGACCGGCACCGGGTCGCTGCGGAACCCGACATGGATCAGCCCGCCCAGCAGCGCGGCGCCGATGGCAAGGACCAGGATGGTGCGCGGCTTCGTCGGCATCGGATCACTCCCTCGTTTTCATCACGGCCACCAGATCGAGCCTGTCGAGCCTGCGCCGCACGACCAGCGCCGACCCCAGCGCCGCGGCCAGCACCACAAGGCTCGCCACCGCAAATGTGGCAGGTTCCAGCACCAGCGGCAGGCGGTAGAGATCGCTGGAAAAGCCGCTGGTCATCGACCAGGCCAGTGCCCGCCCCAGCAGCCAGCCCGGCGGCTGGGCCAGCACGGCCAGCAGCATGGTTTCCCCGATCAGGATGTACGACACCTGCCAGCGCGAAAACCCCAGGATGCGCAGCGACGCCAGTTCGCGCGCGCGTTCCGAAAGCTGGATGCGCGCGCCGTTGTAGGCCACCCCGATGGTGATCAGCAGCGCGATGGTGACATAGACCGTCGTCATGATGGTGACGTTGCGGCTGATGGTGGCCTCGAAAGAGCGGCGGGTTTCGGTCAGCATGTTCATCGCGGCCAGTCCGGGCACCGACTTGAGGGCCAGGTGCAGGTCGTCAATCCGCGCCCCGTCCAGCGTGACGTTGGCCAGCGACAGCTGCGGCGACTGCCCGAACAGCCGGTTCAGGTCTTCCAGATCGACATAGGCGCCGAGTCCGAAATACTGGGTCACGAGGCCGGTCACCCGCATCTGGTGGGTGCCGCGCCTGCCGGTCAGGAATTCGGCCTCGACCGTGTCGCCCACCGTCAGGTGAAGCTGCGCGGCCAGCACGTCCGACAGCAGGATGCCGCCGGGCGGCGCATCCAGCGCGCGCCCGTCGCGTGCGATTACCCGGCTGAGGTCGGCGCCGGGAAACCGGCCCTCGACCGAGACGTGCTTCTCGAACCGCCCGTTGCGCAGGATCGCGGCATGGACCTGCTGGCCTTCGACCTGCCTGACCCCCGGCAGGCGCGCCACCTCGGCCAGCACCGAAAGCGGCACGTCCCGGGCAAAGACCAGAATCGCGTCCTGCCGGTTCGACTGGTAGAACGCCGCATCGACGATCTCGTCCAGCGCATCGCGCATGAACGACGCGGCCATCACCGCCGCAACCGCCAGCGAAAGGCCCAGCGCCGTCAGCGCCGACCGCCCCGGCCAGCGGGTCACGCTGCGCAGGATCATCACGGTGGGCTGCGCCAGCCGCGCCCGCGCCATCGCGATGTCGATCCAGGTCCGGCGGAACCGCGGCGGGGCCGGCGGCTGCATGGCCACGGCCGGGGCCAGGCGCGCGGCGACCAGCGCGCTCCGGGCGGCGCCCAGCGTGGTGGCGACCAGCGCAAGGCCGCCCGACGCGCCATAGACCCAGGACGGGACGCGAAAGATCAGGAACGGAAAGTCGAAGAAATCGGCATATTCCCGCGACAGGCCGCGCGCCAGCCACGTCCCGGCCAGCCAGCCGATCAGGGTGCCCGTCAGGGCGATCAGGCCCGCCAGCATCAGGTAATGGATGCAGATTTCCAGATCGGAATAGCCCAGTGCCTTCAGCAGCCCGATCTCGCTGCGCTCCAGCGCCACGATGCGGCCCATCACCATCGCGACCAGAAAGGCCGAGATGGCAAAGAACACCGGCGGCAGCACCAGTGCCATGCTGCGCAACTGCTTGATCTCGGCATCGAGAAAGCTGTTCGACAGGTGCCGGTCGCGCCCATGGGCGCCCAGCCCGCCATGGGGGGCAAGCAGATCGTCCACCGCCTCTAGCACCGGGGCAAGCCGGGTGTGCCGGTCCAGCTTCAGCGCCAGGTCGTTGAAGGCGCCCGACATGTCGAACGCCGCCGCCGCCGCATCGCGCGGCATCCACAGGATGCCGAAGCGGCGGTTGTCGGGCATCAGGGCCCCCGGCCCCACGGTATAGATGAATTCCGGCGACAACAGGGTTCCGGTGATGGTCAGCACCCGCTTCTGCCCGTTCAGGTTGGCCGCGATGCGGTCGCCGGGCAGCAGGCGGTTGGCAAGCGCGAAGGGCCGGTTGACCGCGACCTCGGCCGCGGTTTCCGGCAGGCGGCCGGTAAGCAGGATCGGCACGTTCAGCACCGGCGCGCCGGTTTCGGGCAGCGACAGCACGCGCCCGACCGCAGCCTCTGCCAGCCCCGGCACATCCAGGATGACATCGCCCGCCACCCGCGCCACGACCGTCTGCACCCCGTCGATCGCCCCGATCTCGCGCAGGAGCCCCAGCGGCGCACGGCGCGCGGCGGCAAAGACATCGGCAAAGCGGTTGCGCTCGTAATAGGCGGTTCGGGTTTCGTCCAGCGCGCGATACATCCCCAGCGAGGTCAGCAGGATCGCCACCCCGCAGGCCAGCACCAGAGCGATCGCCAGCGCCTGCGCCCAGAGCCTGCGGAAGTCGCGGATCAGCTTGCGGTCGATGGCATCCATGGCCCTCACCACACGATCTGGCCGGGGGCCAGGCGTTCGGCGTTGACCTCGACCTGCACGATCCGGCCATCCTGGAACCGGATCACCCGATGCGCCATGCGCCGGATCTCGGCGTTATGGGTGATCACCACCGTGGTGGTGCCGAAGCGGTCGTTGATCTGCTGCAGCGCCTCCAGCACCTGCACGCCGGTCTTGCTGTCCAGCGCGCCGGTGGGTTCGTCGCACAGAAGGATCTCCGGGCGCTTGGCGATGGCGCGGGCAATGGCCACCCGCTGCTGCTCGCCGCCCGACATTTCCGCTGGGAAATGGTCCATCCGCGGGCCGAGGCCCACGAGGTCCAGCGCCTCTTCCGCGGGCATCGGGTCGCGGGCGACATCGGTGACCAGCTGCACGTTCTCGCGCGCGGTCAGGCTGGGCACCAGGTTGTAGAACTGGAACACGAAGCCGACATGGTCGCGCCGGTAGCGGGTCAGCGCGCGGTCCCCCAGCGTGGTCAGCTCGGTGTCGCGGAACCACACGCGGCCTGCGGTGGCATGGTCAAGCCCGCCGAGGATGTTCAGCAGGGTCGACTTGCCGCTGCCCGAGGGGCCGAGCAGAACCGTCAGCTCGCCCGCGTAAAGCACCAGATCGACCCCGTCGAGGGCGCGCACCGTCACCTTGCCGCTGGCATAGACCTTGGTCACCCCTTCGGTCCGGAACACGACCGCGCGCGCGGCGGCGGGGGGCTGGCCGACCGGGTCGCTGTGCGCAGGGGAACGCGGATCGGGGGTCATCCTGGCCTTCCGGTTCGATGCGGCTTGCCGCGATCCTGCCCGGTTGGCGGACCGGACGTTTTGACCCAGATCAACCGCACCTCCCCTGCCGGTGCATATCTGCCATCGAAGGACGGGCTGTCCGGCCGATGTCTGCCGGGGTGCCGCAGTGCATGGTCGCAGGAATGGTAGCCCATCGGCCGCGCCGGGCAAAGCGCGCTGCGGGGCACCCGCCCGATCTTCCTTGCCGCGATGCGTGCCGGTCGCGCGGTGTTGCTGGCCGTCCGGCGGTGTTGCGCGCCGGTCGCGCGGTGCGGGGCGGCGCTGCGCCCTATGCCCCCATCAGCAGGATGATCGCCAGGATCTGGGGCGAGAGGATGCGCAGGAACATCACCAGCGGGTAAACCGCGGCATAGGCCTGCGCCGGTGCATCCGAGTCGGGGTGCGCGGCATTGGCAAAGGCAAGCGCGGGCGGGTTGGTCGTGGCGCCGGCCAGCAGCCCGCACAGGCTGAGGTAGTTCATTCCCAGCACCCGGCGCGCGAAGATGCCCACGCTCAGCAGCGGGATCAGGGTGATCGCCACGCCATAGCCCATCCAGACCACGCCGCCATCCAGCAGTGTCGCCACGAAGGTCGCGCCGGACTGGAACCCGACCACGGCCAGGAACAGCACGATCCCCAGTTCGCGAAGGGCCAGATTGGCGCTGGGCGGCATGAACCAGTGCAGCCGCCCCAGACTGCCCAGACGCGCCAGCAGGATCGCCACGATCAGCGGCCCGCCCGCCAGCCCCAGCCGCAGCGGCGCCGGGATGCCCGGCAGCACGATCGGCAGCGACCCCAGCAGCACGCCAAGGCAGATCCCGATGAAGATCGGCAGCATCTGCACCTGGTTGAGCCGGGACGGCACGTTGCCGACCCGCACCGCAAGCCGCTCGATCTCCTCCCGGGGGCCGACGATGTTGAGGATGTCGCCGAACTGCAGCACGGCGGCGGGGCGCGCCACCAGCTCGACCCCGGCGCGGTGCAGCCGCGAGATCACCACGCTGCCCTGCGACTGCGCCATGAGATCCGAGATCCGCCTGCCCAGGATTGCGTCGCTGGTGACCACCACGCGTTCCGACCGGAAGCCGGTGCCCCGGGTGGACAGCGAGTCCGCCACCTCTTGCCCGATCAGCCGCACCGCGCGCTGCAAGGCTGCCGGATCGGACCCGACCAGATGCAGCACGTCGCCCATCGCAAGGCGCACCCCGGGGCCCGGCACCCGCAGCACGCCCCCCGACTTGAGCCGCGAGCAGATCACCGTGTCGCCGACAAGCCCGGCCAGATCGGCGCAGGTCATGCCGTCGAGAACGGCATTGCAGACAGCCGCATTGGCCGCCAGCAACCCGCCATGCCCGCCCTCGTCCGCCACCCTTTCCGCCGCCGCCTCGGCCTCGATCCGGATGCCGAACCCGACCCGGATCAGCCACATCGACAGAAGGATGCCCACGATCCCGAAGGGATAGGCCATGGCATATCCCAGCGCCAGCGTGCCGGTGCTGGCGGCCGACTGACCAAGCTCGGCCATGATCTGCTGCCCGGCGGCAAGCGACGGCGTATTGGTCACGGCTCCCGAGTAGACCCCCAGCAGGATTTCCGGCGCGACCCCGAGGCCGAAATGCAGCGCCAGCGTGGTCAGCGCGCCCATCAGCACGATCGCGGCGGCAAGGGCGTTGAGCCTGAACCCGACCCGGCGCAGCGAGGCAAAGAATCCCGGTCCGACCTGATTGCCGATCGCATAGACAAACAGGATCAGCCCGAATTCCTTGATGAACCGCAGCGCCTCGTGATCGACCGCCCAGCCGCCGCGGTGGACGACATGCCCGACCAGGATGCCGCCGAACAGCACGCCGCCGATCCCCAGCCCCACCCCCCTGAAGCGCACCGCGCCGATCAGCAGGCCGAGGATGGCGATGACCGACAGCAGGAAGATGGAAAAGCCGATATCGCTCACGGGACCACTCGCTTGTCCGAAGGCCCGATGTCGGGTCGGCATCGGCCTGCGGAGAGTCGGTCCTAGCGGACCGGACCCGGGGCCGGCAATGCCCGGCGGCCGGAATCCGCCGCAGTGCGGCAAATTCGGTCTTCGGGGCGCGGATTTGCCCCGGTGCGGGCAGCGCCTTGCCTGTGGCGGCGCTGGCGGGTGCTGCCCGGCCGGCCACGCGCCGCAGGCCGTGACCCGCGCGCGCGGCCCGGCGCGCGGCCGTCCGCGATGCGGGCAGAGGGCGGCTCCGGCCGGATGCACAGGCCGGGGCGCGCCGGTGCCCACGAAAAACCCCGCGCGATGGGCATCGCGCGGGGTTGCCGCAAGGCTCTGGCGCCGGGTTGCGGCGCGGTGCCGCTGTTACTGGACCGGGTTCCGCACCGGATCCTGCGCGGGCTGTTGTGCCGGGTTGACCGCCGGAGCCATGGATGGATTCGGGGCCGGAGTCGGGGCCGAACTCATGGACGGGGCCGTAGTCGGGGCGGGATTCGGGGCCGGATGCTGCGGCTGCCCGCCTTCGGCTTCGCGCCTGTGCTTTGCAAGGCGTTCGGCGGACTGATTGGACTCGCGGAAACCGTAGTAGGTGATGCTGCCCAGAAGACCGAAGATTATCAGGGCGATGAGGATTTCGATGAACATTCTGCTCTCCCATGGATGACGGTGGTGGTGAGGGGAAACGGGGAAGGAAACCGGGCCGTGCCGTCGGACCGACCCGGTGGTTGTGCCCTCGGGCGGTTATCCGGCCTGACCGAATGCCTGAAGGTTCGCGATCCGCTCGTTCAGCGCGTTGCGCTGGGATTCGAGAACCTGACGCAGGGTCTGCCCCGCGCCGACCCTGGCGATCAGGTCGTCATAGGATTCGATGATGCGCCGCTCGCCGTCGATCAGGCCAGGCACAACATCGTGATCCAGACCCGAGAAGACCGACCGGATGTTCAGGATGGCCTTGTGCACGACGGCCAGCGCCGAGGTGTCGTCGTCTGCGGCAAGCCCGAGCGCCCGCATCTCGGCCTTCAGGCCAATGATGTGATCGGCGTGGGTGCTGCGCAGTGTCTCGAACATGGCCTTCATGTCCGGCGTCTTGGCAAGTTCGGCGCCCTCGCGGTAGCCGTCTTCGGCATCGACCACCTGGGTCAGAAGTTTCGCCATGTCGTCTTCGATGTCTGCCATCAGAGTCGTCTCCATCTTGCATGGCCCGGGGCGTGCATTCGGCCCGGGATCGCCGACAAAACGCAGGCAGGCACGAAAAGTTCCCTGGTCCAAGGGGGGCGGAGGGCTTGCCCGGCAGGCGTTCGCCGGTGCCACGCTGCCCCGGTGGTGCCGTGCCCCGGCGCAGCCAGAGCGCCCCGACCCCGGGCCTGGCGGTGCGGCCGGGCCGGGGTCAGCCGTCGGTGAAGCGGTCTTCGCCTTCGGTCAGCGACCGCAGCGGAAAATCGAGCGTCACGATGAACTGGCCATCGGCGCGCGTGAAGGACAGGTCGCCGCCAAGCTGCGTCGCAAAGGCGGCCAGAAGCTGCTCGCCGAGGTTGGTGCTGTCCATGTCCGGCACGGGCGTGGCGTTCGACGGCAGGTCGCGCAGGCTGTTCGACACCCGCAGGATGGCGCGCCCTTCGCCGCCGCTGCGCAGCGTCACCGAAAGCCGGATCCGGCCGTCGGCATCCTTGCCCGCATGTTTCAGCACGTTGGTCAGCGCCTCGGTCAGGATCAGCGACAGCGGCACCGCCTGGTCGGGTGTCAGCCGGATCGGGTCGAAACTGGCCGAGGTCTCGATCTGGCGGTCGGGGGCGCTGCCCATCCGCAACACCTGCGCCACGATGGTGGACAGCAGCTCGTCCGCGCTGACATCGGTAAGGCCGCTGGTCTGGTAAAGCTCGCGGTGCACGGTCGCAAGGCTCATCACCCGGTCGTGCAGACCCTTCACCAGCAGCTTGGCCTCGGGGCTAAACGCCTTGCGCATCTGGATATTCATTATGGATGCAATGAGTTGCAGGTTGTTCTTCACGCGGTGATGCACCTCGCGCAGCAGCACCTCTTTCTGGTGGATGGTGTCTTCCAGCCTCGCCTCGTCATGCAGCACGCTTTCGACCAGACGTTCATAGGCATCGCCCACGTCCCGCAGTTCGTTGGGGGCATGGAGCATTGACGGCGGCTTCACCATCCGGTTGCCGTCGGCAAAGGCCGTGATCGACCGGCGCAGGGCGCGGATGTGGCGCATTGTCTGCCGTTCGGCCGCGAGCCAGGCCACCAGCAGGCTGGCCAGCCACATCGCGGCCGGAAAGGCCCAGAGCGGCACCAGCCCGTCAAAGGTCATGGTCTGCGAGGTGATCGGCGCCCAGGAACTGAGAACGTAAAGCACCTCCGGCACGATCGGCACCACGGCGAACAGGCGATCGGCCCCGCTGCCGATGGTGCCGTTGAAGATCAGCGGCACCCCGCCCGTCAGCGAGGCCAGCGGCCGGCCGACCGGCAGGCGCGTCTCCACCGTGGCAAGATCGAGCGTCGTGGTCAGCGGCACGCCTTCGCCGTTGAACGTCACCAGATCCAGCGGCAGATGATCGATGCCCCTGCCGCCGCCGGCGATCGGCTGCATCTCCTGATGCGGCATCGACAGCGACAGGAAGCCAAGCAGACCTCCGGCCGGGTCGCGGACCGGGTTGGTGACCAACAGCACCGATACCCCGCTCATCGGTCCGCGCGGGTTGACGGTCATCGTCTCTTTCGGGTCGGCCAGAAGCGCCTTGAAGCGCGGGCTTTCCGAAAAATCGGCCGACCCGCCGTTTGAGGTGCAGGTCATCCGGCCTTCGGTGTCGATGAACCCGGCAAAGCTCAGGTTCTTCTCTGCCGCAAGAAGCTGTCGCATCGCGTCGCCACAGCGAACCGGGTCGCCCAGCACGTCGGGCAGCCGCATCGCCAGCGCCGAGGCGAGCCCGCGGGTCCGCGTGATCGCCTCGACCCGGGGTGCCGCGGCCCGCAGCGTTTCACCGAACAGCGCCGCCCGCGCGCGCGCCTGCGCCTCGCCCTCGACCGCGCTGGCCTGAAAATACGCAACCACCGCCAGCGGCGTCAGCGCCACCCCCACGGCAACCATCAATCTGAACCCGAGGCGCCCGAGCAGCGGCCCGCGCGGCGCATCCGGCGTCATGCCAACGACAGCCCCGAGCGAAGCACCACCGCAAAAGTCGCGCCATCGGCCCGCGCCTGATCGTCATCCGTGCCGGACATGCCCAGCAATTCGCACAGCCGCGACCGTGCCCGGTTCGCGCGGCTTTTCACCGTCCCGGTGGCCACGCCCATCATGTCGGCCGCCTCGGCATAGGAATAGCCATTCGCCCCGACCAGGATCAGCACCTCGCGGTGCTCGGGCGACAGGACGTTGAAGGCCTTGAGAAACTCGCTGAAGGCAATGCGCGAGTCGTGATCCGGCTTGACGCTGAGCGTGGCCGCGTGCAGCCCGTCGGGATCGGGCACCTCGCGGCGGACCTTGCGGCGGTCGGAAAAGAACGTGTTGCGCAGAATGGTGAAGAGCCAGGCCCTGAGGTCGGTTCCGGCCGTGAACCTGTCGATCTTGCTCCAGGCCTTGACGATGGTATCCTGTACCAGATCGTCTGCAGCAGTCGGATTGCGCGTCAGGGAAATTGCGAATGCCCGCAGGGCCGGAATGTGGATAACGATTTCGTCCCGCGGATCGGCGCCGGAGGCGCTCACGGCTTGCCCTCCTTTTCCCGCAATTGCGCGAGCAGGGCGCGAAACCGTTCGGGCACCTCTTCGTTGAGCGTTGCGGCATAGACGCGCTTGAGGTTCGCGTCTATTTCCTTCGCCAATGCCGAGCGCGCCGGTCTCGATCCCTGCGATTCTTCATCGCGCTTTATCTTCTTTGTCATGTCACCCGACATTTTCTACCTTGCGCACTTTGTCTTGGAACCAAACGCGACGCCAGAGAGTTTGTTCCACGGGAATGTCAAAAAACCGGAGCCTGCCCATGCACACGTCCAAAGCTGCCGCGATCCGCGCCGCCCTGCCCTACCTGCGCCGCTACGGCCGCGCCCTGACCGGCAGCCAGGACAGCGGTGACAGGTATGCGGCGGCCACGCTCGAGGCGATCCTGCACGACGAGCAGGCGCTTGATGCCGATGTTTCCCCCAAGGTCGCGCTGTTTCGCGCCTTTCACCTGGTGTGGCAAAGCGTCGGCGCACCCCTGGGCGACCCCGACAACCGTCTGTCGGCCAGTGCGCAGTCGCACATGATGCACCTTACGCCGCAGTCGCGCGAGGCGCTTCTGCTGCATGTGATCGAAGGCTTCTCGCCCGACGACATCGCCGCGATCATCGACCGGACCACCGACGACGTGGGCCTCCTGATTGCCGCCGCCCTGCGCGAAATGGAAGATTCGGTCGAAGGCCGGGTGATGGTGATCGAGGATGACGCGATCATCGCGATGGACATCGTCGATATCGTCAAGGGCATCGGCCACCGCGTGACCGGAACCGCCCGCACCCGCGACGAGGCGGTCAAACTGGCGATGCGCGACCGGCCGGACCTCATCCTCGCCGACATCCATCTGGCCGACAGTTCGTCCGGCATCGACGCCGTGAACGACATCCTCGCCCGCTTTCCCGGCATTCCGGTGATCTTCATCACCGCCTTCCCCGAGCGTTTCCTGTCGGGCGAACGGCCCGAACCGGCCTTCCTGATCACCAAGCCCTTCACCGAGGATCAGGTCTGCTCGGCGGTCAGCCAGGCGATGTTCTTTGCCTCCACCGAATCCCTGGTGGGCTGACGGCGCCCGCGTTTCATGCAGGAACGCCGCGCAGACAGGGTCCGCGCGGCGTTCCGTTTCAGAAGCAGGCCCGCCAGCCGGGCGTCACGCCCTGTGCGACCCGCGTTCAGGCCACCCGCGATTGCAGAAGCGGACGCACGATCTCGGCAACCGTTTCGGACGAGAACGGGCGCTGCATGATCAGTCGGCCCGGCGCCCTGCTTTCTTCGGCGGCATTGCCCATGAAGATGATCCGCGTGCCCTGTGCGGCAAGCACCGGCTCCAGCGCCGTGGCGGCAAAGCGCGCCGGATCGGCATGTACGAACGCGACCGATATCCGGTTGTCGCCGACCAGCGCCAGCGCGGCGTCGGGCGTTCTGGCCACCAGACTTGCGGCAGAGTCATCGACTTCCTCGATGCTCATCCGCAGGTCTTCGGCCACGGGGCCCATTGCCTCGACAATCAGATAGATACGCTGGAACATTGCTTATCCCCACAAACTCGCAAACCAATCCTTGCCATGCGAGGCGCGGCGGCGCATTCAACTGTGACATAGCGGGAAAGAAAAAATGTCGAAGCTGATGACGGACTGCGCCAACTGCCCGCTGCGGAAAATGCCGCTGTTCATACCCTTCTCCCCGGAAGATCTGGCCTTCATGCGCAGCTTCAAGAGCGCCGAGACGCAGGTCGACCGCAACGGCATCGTGCTGCACGAGGGCGAACGCTCGCCCCTGCTCTATACCGTCCTGTCGGGCCTCGGCACGCGTTCGATGCTGCTGCCGGATGGTCGGCGGCAGGTGATCAACTTCGTGTTTCCCGGTGATTTCATCGGGTTGCAGTCAAGCCTGATGGGCGAGATGAAGCATACCGTCCAGGCGACGACGCCGATGGTGCTGTGCACCTTCGAGCGCGCGCGCCTTTGGGAAGTCTTTCGCGATCAGGCGGAACGGGCCTACGACCTGACCTGGATCGCCGCGGTAGAAGAGCATTTCCTGGGCGAGACGATTGCCACCCTCGGCCAGCGCGACGCGATGGAGCGCCTGTCCTGGGCGTTGCTGCGGATGTATCGCAAGTTGTCGGCGGTGGGCCTCATGCGCGATGGCTCGGTTCCGCTGCCCTATCGCCAGCAGGACATGGCCGATGCGCTGGGCCTGTCGCTGGTCCACACCAACAAGACGGTGGCACGACTGCGCGCAGAAGGGCTGGCGAACTGGTCGGGTGGGCGCCTGTCCGTGCCCGACCCCGACAGGCTCGCCCGCGCGGCAGGGCAGGCCGACCACCGCGAGGAACAGCGCCCGATCCTGTAGCTCTTTGGTTCGCGCGCGACACGCGGGCGCCGTCACAGGGCGTCGGCGCCCAGATCCTCGATCAGCAGGCCGCGTGCGCGGTTGACGCGGCTTTTCACCGTGCCGACGGCGCAGCCGCACAACTCAGCCGCGTCCTGATAGCTCTCTCCCAGCATCACCACCAGGATGATCATCTCGCGGTATTGCGCGGGCAGGCGATCGACGGCGGCCATCAGCTGGCGTCCGAACACGGTCCATTCCTGTGTCGGCTCCACCGACCTGAGCCCCGAGACGCAGTCTGCATCCCCGGTCGGCTCGCGTTTCTGCTTTTTGATTCTTGTCAGGAAAGTGTTGCGCATTATGGTAAACAGCCACGCACGCAGGTTGGTGCCGGGAACGAATCTGTGTATGTTCGCCAACGCTTTCACCAGAGTATCCTGAACCAGGTCGTCGGCGTCTGCGGCATTGCGGCAAAGAGACCTGGCATAGATGCGAAGGGCGGGAACCACTTTCATCACGTCCGGGATTACCGGGTTGTCGGTCATCTGATCCATCCGGTCGCCACCAATCCTGACTGCTGCACGGGTCAACGTAAGCCTGACCGTTCTGGTTCCGTCGCGGCCTGTGCCGTGACCGGCCATCTACCTTACAGGAGGCGGAATGCCCGCATCGGACCACGCCAATGACCACCCCGAAACGCCCGACGCCGATCTTCGGGCCCTGGCGGCGGCGCTGCTGAAAGCCATCGCGGCAGAACCCGTGCCCGCGGGCATTGCCGATGCCGCGCTCAACCTGCAACAGGCGCTGGCGGCCGCCGGGGCCAAGGGCCCGCCGGTCGCGGCAGAGGATGCTGGCGATCCCCAGCCGTGAGGGGTTCGGAATGAAAAAGGCCCGCTCCTCGAAAGGAGCGGGCCGCAGTTTCAGCCTCTGGCGGGTGCCGGTCAGCTTTCGTGGGTCGGCAGGGCTTCCATCTGTTCGCGCGTCATCGGAAGGTAAATCCGCAGATCATTCTGGTCGGCGTTCTGCCACAGGGTAAGGTCTGCAAAGGGAATGGCGACGGGCTTTGCACCCATGCCAAGAAACCCGCCCACATCGATGATCACCCGGTCGATCTGACCGTCGGCCGTCAGCAGCACCTCGGACACCGAGGCGATGTCGGCATTGTTGGCATCATAGACGTTGGCGTCCTGCACGTCTTCGGCCGTCAGCACGGCACGGTCGGCATCGGCATAGCCGTCCATCGGCGCGATCGTGACGCCGTTGCCGTCAGCCGCCATCGGGGTGCTGGCGGCGCCGGTCTGGCCGTTGTCGGCCACAACCGGCGGCTGGTTGTCGGACAAGCCGCCCTGGGGTGCCGGATCGCCCGGCTGAACGTCGGACAGACCGCCGCTGGCCGCCTGGCCCGCGGTGCCGGTGTTGCGCGGCATGTCCCAGCGGTCGCGGCGCCCGGCGGTATCGGCAGCCTGATCATAGGCGGGGGCGCCTTCCAGTGCTTCGCGATTCGAGGTGAACACGACATAGAAATCGTCCGCCGTGCGGTCATAGACGATATCGAGCGCCTTCATGTCGAGCGCGACCGACCGCGCGCCAAGGCCCAGAAAGCCGCCGACATCGACCAGCACGCCCCGGATCTCGCCGTCTGCCGTCATCAGGATGTCCTGGACCTTGGCGATGTTGTCCCAGTCGGCGGGCACCGCATCGATCGACGTGCCCCAGCCGGAGCTTTCGGTCACATAGACGCTCTTGCCGATGAACTCGCTGCCGAACACCGTAGCCTCGCCGGACTGGGTGATGTAGACGTTGCCGTCGGTCATCCCGCCGCCGGTGGCAGCCATTTCTGCCGGTGCGGGCGCTGTCTGGCCTTCAGCCGGGGCGGCGGTCTGCGCAAATGCCGGAACGGTGGCGAAAGCGACGAGCGCGGTCGTCAAAAGGATGTGTTTCACAGGATGGTCCTCCGTTATGTGATGCAGGAAAGACTCCCGGAAACGCCAAATGTTCCCGGAATAACGTCGGCGGGCTGAAATGGCGTCGCGATTGACCGCTGCCTGCGGCAATTTCGGCCAGGCTGGAACCAATCGGCGGAACAGCCGTTTCTCCCGGTGCGCACGGGTCATCCGGGGGCGCACGGGGTGACCGGGACATTCGATCATGATGAGGCGTTCATTTCTCGCCGGACTTTCAGCGGGCGTCGCGGCCCGGGGCCTGACAGCGGCCGCCTTCACCGCCCTGCCGGAGCGGGTGCAAGCCCGGGCCACAAGCGCCACGGCCGACCTGCGCACCATGGTCACCGCCCGGGCCGAGGCCCTCTCCCGCGCGCCATTCCTCGCCCGGAGCCGGTCGCTGCCGCCGGGGCTCGAGGCGCTGGACTATGACGGATACCGGCGCATCGAGTTCAACAACCATCGCGGGCTTTGGCGCGACAACCCGTCCGGCTTCGAGATGCAGCCGATGCATCGCGGCTATATCCAGACCGGAGACATGGTGCTGAATGCCGTCGAGGATGGCGTGATCCGGCCCCTTGCCTATGATCCGTCGCTGTTCAGCTTCTTCGGCATGTCGCCACCGCCTGTCACGGCGGGTGACATCGGCTTTTCCGGCGCGCGCATTCTGGGGCATCTTGGCGACACCACGGTAGCGCGCGAGTTTCTGGTGTTTCAGGGGGCCAGCTACTTCCGCGCGCTGGCCGCAGGCAGCGCCTATGGCCTGTCGGCGCGCGGGCTGGCCGTGCGGACCGCCGATCCGGCGGGCGAGGAGTTTCCCGCCTTCACCGAGCTTTGGGTGGAACGTCCCGATTACGCGGCGCGCGAGATCATCATCCATGCGCTGCTTGACGGCCCGTCGGTCACGGGCGCCTACATGTTCACCGTCCGCACCGGCATCGACGCCCCCGAAGGCGCGCCGAAAGCCACGCGGATGGGCGTCAACGTGACGCTTTTTCCGCGGGTCGATCTTGATCATCTCGGGCTTGCGCCGCTGACCTCGATGTACTGGTATGCGCCGCTGGAACGGCGCGCCGTGGACGATTACCGCCAGCGGGTCCACGATTCCGACGGTCTGTCGATCTGCACCGAAAGCGGCGAATGGCAGTGGCGGCCGCTGGCCAACCCCGCGCGACTGCAGGTGTCTTCTTTCGGACCGGGGGCGGATGGCAGGGTCAGCGGCTTCGGGCTGTCGCAACGGGCGCGCGACTGGACCATGTATCAGGACATGGGCGCCGACTATCACCTGCGCCCGAGCTGCTGGGTGGAACCCCATGCGGAATGGCCGCAGGGCCGGGTCGAACTGATCGAGATTCCGACGGACAGTGAATACCACGACAACATCGTGGCCTACTGGCGGCCCTCTGCCACGCTGAAGGCCGGGGTGCAGGCGGTGTTCGGCTATGACCTCGTATGGTCGCAGCAGCCCGCCTCGGGGCTTGGCCTGCTGCAGGCGGTGACCAGCCAATCGGGGTCCAACGGTCGGGGATGGCGCCAGATCGTGGTCGATTTTGCCCGCAGCGCCGACGAAAGACCGCCCGGAACCGCTTTCGCCGCCGGCGACATCCAGGCTTTCGCGCCCGAGGTCACGGCGCGGGGTGCCAGGGTCCACGCCGTTGCGCTTGGCCTCAACAGCGGGATCGGCGGCCTGCGGCTGTCGTTCCTGGTAGAGCCGCAGGACGATCTGGCGGAACTGAGCGCGGTCATCCGGCAGCATGGCCGGCCGGTCTCGGAAACCTGGCTGTATCGGCTGACCGGGCTGTCGGGCTGAACGCCACAGCCGTTTCCGGCTGAGGCCGGGCGGCTATGCCTGCGCGAACAGAAGCGTGCGGTGGTTGTATTCGCCGGTGGTCGGATGATCGGTGATGACGAATTCCCGCAGGGCGGCAAGCGACTGGCAGAACAGGTGGCGGGCGGCATCGGGTCTGATCTCGGTCTGGGTATTGCCCTGCCAGTGCACCAGCACGCATTCGGCCCCCGGCAGCGCATCGCGGGCCACCCGTGCCGCAAGGGTCACGATGTCCTGGGACGACAGGTAATAGATCATTTCGGACAGCATGATCAGGTCATAGCTGCCGACCGGCCAATCCTGCGGCAGGGTCGCGCGCATCGCTGCGGCGCCCGAAAACGGCGCCAGCCGGTCCGCCGCCCGTGCGACGGCCCGGGCCGAGAAATCGACCGCGACCAGACGATCGCAGCGGGCGGCGAGGCGGGCGCTGAGCACGCCGATCGAACACCCGGCCTCCAGCGCGGAGGGATAGCGGGGGCGGGTCAGCGCCCCGAGGGTCGCATCATACTTGCGCGCCTCGTAGGCGCTGGTCTGGTAGTCCCAGGGGTCGGGGTTGGCGCGGTAGAGGGAGTCGAAATGGATCGCTGCATTCGGCATGGCTAAAGCCCTTTCAGGAACAGTTCGGGGGCGGTGATGAAATGGTGCTGATGCGCGTCGATCATGCGGAAACCGCCCGGATCGTCGCTGATCAGCCCGGTCATCTGCGACGCATGGGCGGCGACCGCCCCGGCCTTGCGGGCCTGCCAGGGGGCTGTGGCAAACTGCATCAGGGACTTGGGGTCGAAGCCGTCCGCAGCATCGGTGAAGCGGCCCCAGATTGGATAGGACCAAGGCAAAAGGTCCGGCCGGTGCCGGCAGATCCGTGCTGCGATGCGGGCGGTGCGGCCATGATCGTGATGCGGATCGCCCGCCCAGGTTGACCAGAGCGCCGTGGTCGACGGGCTGATCAGCGGCAGGATGGCGACCGCGGCTGCCTCGGCGGCGGCGTCACCATCCGGGGCGGCGCCGTCGGGATAGCCCAGCAGGATCGGCGCGGGGCCGCGACCGCCGGTCAGGATCGTCACCGCCCGGCGAACCTCGTCGGCTCGCAGCCGGGCCAGACGCTCGCCGGGCCAGGCCCGCGATGCCGGATGCGAACGGGCCCCGTCGGTCACGACGATCACCTGGCAGCGCCGGCCCCGTGCGGCCAGCGCGGCGATGGCCCCGCCGCAGCCCAGCGTCTCGTCATCGGGATGCGGCGCCAGAACGACCACGTCGCCCCCGCCCGACAGGTCGTCCAGCGACACCTCGGGCGCATCTTGCGCGGCCATCAGGACGGGCGTTCTCACCACATGTCTCCGATCATTGCCGGGTCGGCCAGCAGGTGCCGCACCGCCGCCGCGCGCTTGCCATCCAGATTGGCCTGCCGCAGGAAGAACGCCAGATCGCGCCGCACGCGGTCCGCCTCGCCCGAGGCCCCGAAGGCGGCGGTGCCGAGCGCGCGTTCGGCCAGCGCCATGCCCGACAGACAGGCCTGCTCGACCGCTTCGCGGGCCAGCAGCCCCTGCGCCACCGCCGCGGCCACGTTGCGACCGCTTTCGACCGCCAGAGCGGCCGCCTCGACCCAGAGCCGCGCGCCATGGCACAGGATCACCAGCTGCGCCAGCCGCCCGGTCTGATCGGAATCGCCGCCCTGCCCGCGGGCCAGGATGTGCTGGCGCACCGCTTCGGCCAGCGCCTCCAGCCCGCCGCAGTGCAGCGCGCAGTAGCGCCAGATTCCGCCCTCGAAATGCGGCTCGCGCAGGTAGTCGCCCGGGGAGCCCAGCCTTTGCGCGGCAACCCCGGTCAGATCATAGCGCCCCGATGCGGTGGCCCGCATCCCGCTGACCTGCCAGACCGAGGCATCGGCACGCGCCGGGTCGCGCACGTCGGCCAGCAGCAGCTGCGGGCCATCCCCGGTCTGCACCGGCACCACGGCATGGGTCAGCAGGCCCAGCCCGGAACAGAAGTGCTTGGCGCCGCGCAGCGTGACCTGCGCCCCCGAGGTTCCGGCGATCACCACGGGCTCCTTGCCCTCTGCCCCCCAGACCCCGAAGACCGCGCCAAGGGCGGTGGCATCGGCCGCCTGACGGCGTTGGCCATGGCTGCCGTAAAGCCCGATCAGCCGCAGCGCATTGGCATGGCCCTCGACGATCCTGCCGACCGGCAGGCTGACCCGGCCGATCCGGCGCAGCAGCCGCGCGCCGGCCAGGGTATCGCCGCCGACCGAAGTGTGTCCGACCACCGCCGCCAGCATCCCCGCCGCATGAAGCGCCGAAAGGTCGGCCGCCAGCGTGGCCTCGCCCCGGTCGGCGGCAGCCGCACGTTCGCGGATGCCCTGCAACACCGCCGTTTCCATCAGCTTGCCGTCGGTCGGGGGGGAAAGGGTCATGAGCCACCGCAGGTTCTGGCAGGACGCAACACGGGTTGCGCCGCCGCCGGGTATCGGATGCGGGCCTCGCGGGCCGCCGACAGAAGCGCCCGCAGGCGCGGCAGTTCGCGGCGGCAATCGCTCAGGCGCAGGCGGACACGGGCAAGCGCCGGGGCAGATGCCTCGATTCCGGCGAAGAACATGCCGAACTGGCGCGGCCGGGCCGCCTCTGCCAGACGGTCGGCCTCGGCGTCGCCCAGCAGCGCGGCAAGCCCGTCGCGCAGCGCGCGCAAGTTGGGCCAGGCGTCGCGCAACCTGCCGCGCAGGCTGTGGCGCAGGGCAAAGGTGGCCGCCGGTTCCAGCCATTCATCGGCAAACGGATCGGCATCGCGGGCGCGGGAACGCAGCGCCCCCGCCATCCCGCCATCGGTGCGCCCGGTCATGCGGCACGAGGTTTCCACGATCGCCCGCCGCGAAAAGCGCAACCGGAAGTCCATCGCCTCGACCGCTTCGGCAAAGGCGCGGTCCTCGCCAACCCGCATCACCGGCATTCCGCCGACCGCCGTGTAGACGCGGCGCGGAAAGGCCAGGCTGGCGCCGGCCGGATTGTGATGCGCCGGGTCCGGATCATGCGCCAGCGGGTCTAGCATGGCGGCAAGGGCAACCGACGCCGCCACATAGTCGCCCTCGGCGCTGCCATGCGCCGCGATTTCCTTCGGCAGCAGGGCGGCCTCGTCGGGGTCGCCCAGCACGGTGCCGCAGATCAGGTCGGCGCCCTGCAATTCGGCCAGGTTCTGCGCGACCCAGTCGGGGTGGACGCAGGTATCCGCGTCGGTGGTCAGCAAGACGCCGTCGGGCGCGACCGTCCGGCACGCCAGATCGAGCCCCAGCCGCCGCGAGGCCCCGACGCCTGCATGGCTTTCGCCGAATTCGCAATCGAGCAGGACCAGCGCGTGCGACGGATGCAGCGCGGCCCAGTCCGCGACGCGGGAAGCCGTGCCGTCGCGGCTGTTGTTGACGACGACGACGATGCCGGCCTCGCGCAGGCCATGGTCGATCGCCCGGGCCGCCGCCGCCAGACAGCGCGTGATGCGCCGGTCTTCGTCCCTGGCGGGGATGACGATGGCGGCCTCCCACCCGGCCTCGGTGCCGAAGCGGGTCATCGTGCAACGGGTCGGCAGCGGTGCTGCGGTCCGGGTCATGCGCTGGCCTCCGACAGATGACGGGCGGGCGCCGGTCTTGCGGGCGCAGACGCGAAAGGGGATGCCGACGCACCCGGCGCCAGCAGCGCCACCCACTGCGCCAGCACCGCCGAGAACCGGAACCGCGGCCAGAGCGAGACAAGCGGCGGGGCGCTGCGCCATGCGGCGATCCGGGCGGCGATCTGGTGCGGGCTGGTGGCGTCGATCCGTTGCGAGGCGTCCCATGTCACCTCGTCATTCGCGCCGAGGCCGCGGTGCACCAGCGCGGGGCAACCCACGGCATTCGCCTCGGCAATCACCAGCCCGAAGGTTTCCTCGAACCGCCACTGCGGATAGAACAGGCAGAGCGCCCTGCGCATCCGGGCAATGACCTCTGCGCGGCTCAGCGTGCCAAGCACCACCACGCCGGGCGGCATGACCCCGCTGTCGCAGACCAGATAGCCGGGGTCGGCCAGTTCCAGCCGCAGGCCGGGCAGCGTTTCGCGCAGGGTGGCAAAGGCCGCCAGCACCTGATCCAGCCCCTTGTGCGGCGAACTGGCGAAGAACAGCAGGTCGGGGTCGCGCGGCGTGGCATCGGGGTGCAGGTCGTCGGCAATAGGGTTGGGAATCGCCAGAACCTCCACCTGCCCGCCCAGAAGGGCCCGC
This sequence comes from Paracoccaceae bacterium Fryx2, assembly GCA_032334235.1. Classification (NCBI taxonomy): domain Bacteria; kingdom Pseudomonadati; phylum Pseudomonadota; class Alphaproteobacteria; order Rhodobacterales; family Paracoccaceae; species Paracoccaceae bacterium Fryx2. Next base: position 586,072 of record JAVSGI010000005.1, on the reverse strand, counting down.
ACCATCGCGGCATGGCTTTCCGAGACGCAGATGATCCCGATCCCCGCCGCCGCCATGTCGGGCGCCAGAACCCGGTTGTGCCTGCCGGGAAACACATGCTGCCAGACCCAGATCCGGGCGCCGGGGTTGCGGCGGGCGCAGATCAGCGCCACCTTCCACGAGTTGATGACGATGATCGTGCTGCCCGCCTGCCGGGTCAGATCCATCGGCAGGAAGGCGATCTCGCCGCGCATGGCCGGGCTGTGCCGCGCCGCCTGTTCCACCGTCACCGCGCCGTTCCCGGCAAGGGCGACGGCGATGCGCAGCAGCGTCGCCTCGGTGCCGCCCAGACCGCGGAGGTCGGCATCCCGGGCATAGGCGTGCGGCGCGCAGGGGTCGATGAAGCGCAATTCCGTCCGCATCAGCCTGCCCGCCGCATCTCGGCGCCGAACATCGCGGCCAGCCGGTGACGGGTTGCCGGGGTGGCAAGGGCACCCGACGGAGCAAGAAGGTCGGGGCGCGAGATCGCGGTGAACTCCAGCCCCGGCAGGTCGATCGGCTCGGGGGTCACCTCGCGGGTCAGCAGCCAGTGATCGACCTTCTGCCAGACGCGCAGGCGGTCTGCGGCCCGCCGGGCGCTTTGATAGTCGGTCGCGGGCGACTGGGTCAGCGAATCCGGCGTTTCGATCTTGGTCAGCAGGATCTCGTCGATCACCCGGACGATCTCGCCGCCAAGGATCAGACGGTTGCGGAACTCGCGGTCTTCCTCGATGCAGTCGGAGAACCCGCCAAGACGGCGGAACACCTCGGGGTGGAACAGGCCGGAATTGACATGCATCCAGTCGCCGGGCACCGTCGGCCCCAGTTGCAGGTTCGGGAACACATCGTCGATCAGCGAGATGGCGCGGCGGATCTCGACCCGCCGCCCGTCTGGCAGCACCAGATCATGATGGGTCAGCACCGCGCCCATCCGCAGGGTGCTGCCCGCCACCTGGTGCGCCAGTGCCCAGTTCAGGTGGGGGTCGGCCGCGATGTCCTTCGCATTCAGCACCCGCGACTGGCGCAGCACCTTGTCACGGTGCGGAATGTCGTCGGAATCGTGGAAGGTTACCGCCCGGTCGCCGGCCAGCAGGATGCCCGCATTCTTGGCGCCCGCCGTGCCAAGGTTGGCGGCAAGACGCAGGTAGCACAGTCGCGGATGATCCAGGAACCGCGCCAGCACCGCCGCCGTGGCATCGGTGGAGCCGTCGTCCACCACCAGCACCACCGCATCGGGGTGCGACTGGTCCAGCGCCGCCGTGACCGCCTGCGCGATGCAGTGCGCGCGGTTGAAGGTGGGAATCACGATGCAGACCGGCATATCCATCTCAACGCTCCTTCGCGGCGACAGTTTCGGCATAGGTTGCCAGCGACCGGCGCGGGAACCGGGCGCAGGCCGGCGGCAGCAGCAACAGCGCCCCGGCGCAGACCGCCGCCCCGTCCCGCTGCCAAAGCCCCAGCGCCATGACCAGGACGGCGGCAATCCCTGCCACCAACAGCGGCACGTTGACCCGGTCCCTGCGTGACCGGACGACATGCTTGGGCGTCACGCGAAAGGCCTGTGGCCGCGTCGAAAGCCCCGACAGGGTGGCGCCGGCCGACACCGGCAGCATAGCCACGCGCGACAGCAGCGCCCCGAACCGCACCGGCCAGCGGGTGCGCAGATCATCCGGCCGCAGCAGCGGCACCACCGCCCCGCACAGGATCAGCGCAAGAGTGCCGACCGAAAGGGTGATGGTGGCCGCGGGCGCGTCAAAGCCTTGCGCGGGCGACAGGCCCAGCCCGGTCTGCACCAGCCCCGCAACCAGCAGCGCACAGGCCAGAGCGCCAAGATTGAGCCATGCCGCAAGCTGCGACACCACCAGCGACCTGTGCAGCGGCGATGCCGCCCGTCGGCCGGCCGCGGTCCAGCGCCACGCCGTCGCAACCAGCACCCGCGCATTGCCGGCCGCCCAGCGGTGGCGTTGGGTGTGCAGGCCCGCCAGATCCAGCGGCATCAGGCCGCGCCCGACCACCCGGTCGATGAAGACGCCCGTGTATCCTGCGGCGATCAGGCCGCAGCCAAGGGCGGCGTCTTCGGTGCAGCTTTCGCCGGGCCAGCCGCCGACCGCGGTCAGGGCCGGGCGGCTGATCACGCTCAGCGTGCCGGTCAGCAGCATGGCATGGGCAAGGTTGGCGGCGCGGGCATGGCGGTTGAAATAGTCGGCAAGCTCGAACGACAGGCCCTCGGTGGCGGGGGTCAGGTGGCGGTAGGCTTGCGGAAACTGGATGAAGTCGGCTTTCGTCCTGGCCAGTTCGGAAGCAACGGTGGCGAGGAAACCGGGGGTTACCTGATAGTCGGCATCCACGACCACGACATGGCTGGTGGCGGGGTCGGTGGCGGCCAGCGCGATGTTCAGCGCCCCGGCCTTCGCCCCCGTCACGCCGTCGCGCCGCAGAAAGCGGAACTGAGGGCCCGCCCCGGCGCACCACGCCTGCACCGGCTGCCAGAGGGCGGGATCGGAGGTGTTGTTGACAATCACGACGATCTCGTGCGGCGGGGCGCCGGGCTGGTGCCGCAGGCTGGCAAGGGTGGCGATCAGCACCGGGGCCGGTTCCTTGTGCGCGGGCACATGCACCGACAGCTTGATGCCCGAGGCCGCCATCGCCCCCGGCCGGGTCGCCCGGGGCGCGGCAGCGGTCTTGCGGAACTGGTGTCCGTTGCACACCAGCGCCAGCACCGACTGGGCCACCAGAACCGCCGCCGCAGCGATGGCGGTGAACAGGGGCACCACGGCAAGGCCGGCCACCATGGCCAATGCGAGCCCACGCGCCAGCGTTCCGTTCAGCGACGTGTTCCGGGAAAGGGCAGGGTATCGGTTCATTTGGCTGCTGCATGATTGACGACACCCGAACAACCGTCTTGTCCGCGCCATGTTCCCGCCTTTCTTGCAATCGGGTGCGCGCGACCCGGTTGAGGCGACCGGTGACGGGTCAGGCGAAGCGGGATGGCGGGCCAAGCCGCATGGCCGGCCTTGCGCCCGGAAGCGGTTACCGAACGCTTGTTCGCAATCAGACCTTCTGGCCCAGCCGATGCTGCAGGAAGAACCGGAGCATCTCGCCCGAGGCGTCGGGGCCGGCCGGGTCGGTGAAGCTGCCCGCTGCCGCACCGCCCGACCAGGCGTGGCCCGCATCCTGCACCGCCCAGTATTCGCAAAAGGACTTGCCGCTGGCCGCGCTGTGCGTGGTCTGGCTGAAGGCGCGGCCATCCGCCCTGCGACCCGGCCGGACCGTTTCCTTCAGCCGGGGAAAGGTTGCCAGCGACCGGGCCGCCAGCGCGCGGCCGTTGCGCGGATGCACCACGCTGTCGGCATCGCCGTGAAAGATGATCGTCGGCATCGCCACGCCGAGTCTGCTGCCCGGCGACCCGGCCCGCATTGCCAGGAACGCCTGTGTCGCATCGCCCGCCGCGCCGATCGGCACACCCGAATGCACGCCGGCCGCCGCGAACAGGTCGGGGTAGGCATGGGCCAGGATGGCGGCCGCGGCTCCGCCCGCCGACAGGCCCGCGACATAGACCCGCTTCGGGTCGGCAGGATGGTCGTGCAGAATCTTGCGCGTGATGCCCGCAATCAGCGCGGGTTCGCCCTGATCGCGTCCCTGATCGGCGGGCTTGAACCAGTTCCAGCACCGGTTGTTGTTCGCTCCCCTCGGCTGCGCCGGATACACCACCATGAATCCCTGCGCATCGGCCAGCCGGTTCATCCCGGTTCCGGTGGCGAAATCGTCGGGCGTCTGGGTGCAGCCGTGCAGCATCACCACCAGCGGCATCAGGGCGCCCTGCCCCGCCGCCCCGGCCGGTCGCGCCGGAATGTAAAGCTTGTAGCTGCGCTTGCCGGACTCGCCGGAAAAGCTGCCCAGCCGGAATGACGCCCCCCGCGCCACCGCCGCCTTGGTCGCCGTCTTGGCGGCAATGGCGGGCATTCCGCCTGCCGAGATGCGGCGCACGGTTTCGCCCAGAGTCGCACGCGGTTTGGCCGGTGCAGGCAATGCCCTTGCCTTGGCGGTCGTGGCCTTGCGCGGCTTGGGCACGGCCGCCCGCTTCTTGCGCGGTGGTTTTACGCTGGCCGCGACGGCGTCGCGCATCACCAGTGTGGCGGCAATCAGCTTGCCCGCGCGGGACAGCTTCGTGGCCCTCGTGACGGCTCGTCGAACTTGGTTGAACATGGGGTCTTTCTGGATCGCGGGAAGGGGGATCGCCCGGGTCCGGCCGCGCGCGACCGGACTCAAGACCATGGGGCATTCAGACGGAACGGCCGCGCGGGACGTGCCCGCGCGGCCTCTGCTTTCAGGTGCTCAGGGTCGCCTCGCGCGGCCAGAACCGCAGCGCGGTGCAGGCGGTCAGGAATGCCTGGATCGAGGTCGAGGTGCTCAGCACCCACAGCCCCTTGTCGTCCGCCTCTGCCAGCCCGCAGGCGTCGAACAGCGCGTTGCTTGCGTCATTGCAGCCGATGAACTTGCAATGCGCGTAGGCATCCGACAGGAAGTCCTGCGCGGGCTTGCTGGTGGCAAGCATGTCGTCCCCCGGCAGGATCGCCACCGCATCGAACAGCACCGAGGGCGCACCGCCCAGCCGTTCGTCGGCCGGATGAAGGGTGCCGTCGCTGTCGGTGACGCCGCCGATCTTCGGTGCGATGATCTTCATCACCACGCCCGCCTCGGCAGTCGCCTCGCGCAGTTCCGCCAGCAGCCCCGCGTCGATGCCGTCGCTGGCCAGAACACCGATCGTCCGGCCCTTGAAGCTTGCGGGCGGGTTGAGCTGGATGCTCAGCGCATCCGACGGTGGCAGGTCCATCCGGGTCGGCTGCGCGGCGGGGGCGGGTGCCGGCATCGCGGTCAGGCCCAGACGGTCGGCCACATCCTGGGCAAGGGCGTCGTCGATGTTCAGCAGGTGCGACACGATCCGGGCACGAATGCCGGGTTCGGCGCATTTCGACAGCTCGAACACGATGGCCGCGCGGATGTGGCCCTGTTCCACCGGCGTCTGGCTGGTGTAGAACTGGCGCGCCTGGCTGTAGTGGTCGGCAAAGCTTTCCGGTCGCAGCCGCGCCTTTTCGCCGGTCACCGGGGCCTTGAAGCTGACATAGCCTTCCAGCGGATGCGCGCGCGGCCCCTCGCCCCAGCCGTTTGGTTCATAGTTCACCCGGCCCTTGCGGGCACTGGTCTGCATGTGGCCGTCCTGCTGGTAGTTGTGGACGGGGCAGCCCTTCGGCGCATTGACCGGAATCCTGGTGAAGTTGGGCGACCCAAGCCGTTTCAACTGCGTGTCGAGATAGGAGAAGTTGCGCCCCTGCAGCAGTGGGTCATCGCTGAAATCGATCCCCGGCACGACGTTCTGGGTGCAGAACGCCACCTGTTCGGTTTCGGCAAAGAAGTTGTCCACCGCGCGGTCCAGCGTCAGGGTGCCGACGATTTCCACCGGGCAGTCCTCTTCCGGTATGAGCTTGGTCGGGTCGAGCACGTCGAAGGCAAAGCTGTCGGCAAAGGCCTGGTCGAACAGCTGCACGCCCAGATCCCACGCCGGAAAATCGCCCCGGTCGATCGCGTCCCACAGGTCGCGGCGGTGGCGGTCGGGGTCGGCGCCGTTGGTCTTCAGCGCCTCGTCCCATACCACCGATTGCAGGCCCATCTTCGGCTTCCAGTGGAACTTGACGAAGGTCGACCCGCCTGCCGCATTCACGAAGCGGAAGGTGTGGACCCCGAAGCCTTCCATCGTGGTGAAAGAGCGTGGAATGGCGCGGTCGGACATGACCCACATGATCATGTGCATCGATTCGGGCGTCAGCGAGATGAAATCCCAGAAGTTGTCATGCGCGCTGGCCGCCTGCGGAAAATCGCGGTCCGGCTCTGGCTTCACGGCGTGAACCAGATCGGGGAACTTGATCGCGTCCTGGATGAAGAACACCGGGATGTTGTTGCCGACCAGATCCCAGTTGCCCTCGTCGGTGTAGAATTTCACCGCAAAGCCGCGCACGTCGCGCGGCAGGTCGGGCGAGCCCTTGCTGCCGACCACGGTCGAAAACCGCACGAAGACCTCGGTCTGCTTGCCGACCATGGCAAAGGGGGCGGCGCGGGTCACATCGGTCAGCGCGCGGCTGCATTCGAACGTGCCGTGCGCACCGTAGCCACGGGCATGGACGACGCGCTCCGGGATGCGCTCATGGTCGAAATGGAAAATCTTCTCGCGCAGGACGAAGTCCTCCAGCAGCGTCGGGCCGGGCGCGCCGACGCGCAGCGAGTTCTGGTTGTCCGCGATCACCACGCCCTGCGCGGTGGTCAGACGCTCGTCCGACTCTCCGGCGTGCTGATGGATTTCTCCGCCGGCGCCCTGGGCAGAGATCAGGTCGGTCAGATCGGACGGTTGGGGAGGCTTCTTCATGGGTTGGCCTTTCACGGCGGAGAGGGCGTCGGGGGGGCCCTTCGGAGGGGCGCATCGCGCGGCGGGGGCGCACTGCGCAGGGATCAACCTGTCGGGGGGCAGTTTGTTCCCTGGCGTGTGCGGCGGGCGGCAGGACAACGGGCCGCGCACCGGGCCTTCATTGCGCGGCGAAGCGGCGACCGGCGCCGCTTTCTTCATTTTCGATCACCTCGTCGCACCACACGCTGAAATGGCTCAGGTCCATCGCCCCGAACGAGGTGAGCATCGGCACATCCACCGCGTCGCGGCCATGCACCATCGCAACCCGGCCGATGCGGGGCATGTTGTAGCGCGCATCGATGGTGCGCCATGCGCCGCCGATGAAGACCTCGACCCAGGCGCAGAAGTCGCCCGGCCCGCCATGGGGCACGCCGATGTCGCCAAGGTAGCCGCTGACATAGCGGGCGGGCAGGTTCAGCGCGCGGCAGAAGGCAATCGTCAGATGCGCAAAGTCGCGGCACACGCCACGGCCATCGCGAAACACGTCGAGCGCGGTCTTGCTCATGTCCGCGTGGCCGTAGCCGAAGGTGATGTGCCGGTGCACGAAATCGCAGACCGCCTGCACCCGCGCCCAGCCGTCGGGCACATGGCCGAACAGCGCCCACGCATCCGGCGTCAGCAGATCGGACTGGCAGTAGCGGCTGGGGGCCAGATACTGCAGCGTCTCCTGCGGCAGATCGAAGATCGGCGTGGGCAGCGCCAGGGGGTCGACGGCATCGGGCTGCCCGTCGTCATGGACCATCGCCTCCCATTGCAGGCGCATCGGTCCGACGCCTTCGGCCACCCGCACACGGCGGTTCCCGAAAGCGTCGGAGAACGGCCGGGCCGGGCTGTCCGGAGAAAGCCGGATGCCGCCAGAGGCCTCGATGCGCCATTCTTCCTCGGGGCGCGGCAGCAGGGCCAGCAAGACGGTGGTGGCAAAACGCCGTTCGATGACAATGTCGAAACCGATGTGGATTTTCATGAACCTGTCCCGGAACAAGGGCCGTGCAGCCTGATGAGCGATGTGACACCTGAACCCGGTCCGAAGGCTAAGGTTCCCTGCGCGGGCCGCATCTTGCGGTGGCGCGGCAAGACCCTGCCGATCCGGCGCGGCCGTCCGGGGTGGCAGGAGACAATCGCGCGGCGGCCGGAACATTTGCAGGGCCGGCTGGTTCAGCATCCGGACCGGTTTCGGCCGGCTTCCGAAACGGCAACGGCCCGAAACGGCGACAATGGCCCGAAACGGCAATGGACGGAGCAACCCATGAAAACCAGATCGATCGAAGACCTGTTCCACGACACCCTGCGAGACATCCTGTATGCCGAGCGCAAGATCCTCAAGGCCCTGCCCAAGATGGCCCGGGCCGCGCAATCTGCCGAACTGGGGGCGGCGTTCGAGAAGCACCGCATGGAAACCGACGGCCAGATCGAGCGCCTCCAGCAGGTGTTCGAACTGATCGGCAAGCGCGCGCAGGGCAAGACCTGCCCGGCGATCGACGGCATCCTCGAGGAAGGCGAAGAAGTGATGGCATCCTTCGAAGGCTCGCCCGCGCTCGACGCGGGGCTGATCGCGGCGGCGCAGGCGGTGGAACATTACGAAATCGCCCGCTACCGCGCGCTGAACGGCTGGGCAAAGGTGCTCGGGATGAAAGAGGCGGCGATGCTGCTGCAGGAAACGCTTGCGGAAGAAACCGCGACCGACACCGCGCTGGTCAAGCTCGCGGATGGCTCTGTCAACAAGGCGGCGGTTTCCAAGGCAGCCTGACCTGCGACCCGAAGCCTGACACCGCACCGGCCCGGCGCAAGGCGGACCGGTGCGGATTGCGTTTCACGCGCCCGGGCCCTGCCCCCGCCGCAGGGTTGCGATCACCTCCGCCAGAAAGCTGCTGTCGTAGGGTTTCTGCACGATCCCGGTCGAATCGTCGGGCGGGAAGCCCTCGACCTTGGCGTGTCCCGTGGCAAAGATCACCGCAAGCCCGGGGAACTGCGTGCGCGCAAGGGCGGCGAGGCTGGTGCCGGGCATGTCGGGCAGGCCGATGTCGGTGATCAGGATGTCGATTTCATCTTTCGACAGGGCATCGAGCGCCGACCTTGCCGTGCCGGTGGCGATCACCCGGTGGCCGAGGTCTTCCAGCATGTCCGCCGTCGCCATGCGGATCAGAACGTCATCCTCGCACAAGAGCAGCGTCAGCCCGGCAGGCTTGGGCGCAACCGGCCTAGGCTCGACAGCCCCCCCTGGCGCCGCGCCCGCAAGTTGCTGGCGCACTTTCCGCGCCAGGGCCTCGCGGGTATAGCCGCCGCCGCGCTGGCCAGCAGCCAGGCCACGCTGCGCCAGGTGCAGAAGCTGGAGGCGATCGGGCAGCTGACCGGCGGCGTCGCGCATGACTTCAACAACCTGTTGCAGGTGATCAGCGGCAACCTGCAACTGCTGATGCGGGAAATCGCCGGCAACGAAAAGGCCGAGCGCCGCATCTCCAACGCGATGGAGGCGGTGACCGGCGGTGCCCGGCTTGCCTCGCAACTGCTGGCCTTCGCGCGGCGCCAGCCGCTGGCACCCAAGGTGGTCAACCTTGGCAGGCTGGTCCGCAGCATGGACGAGATCCTGCGGCGCGCGCTTGGCGAGGCCATCGAGGTCGAGACCGTCGTGGCGGGCGGCTTGTGGAACACCCTCGTCGATCCGGGCAATGTCGAGAATGCGCTGCTCAACCTGGCGATCAACGCCCGCGATGCGATGGAGGGGCAGGGCAGCCTGACGATCGAGGTCGGCAACGCCTGTCTCGACGATACCTATGCCCAGACGACCTTCGACGTGACACCCGGCCAGTATGTCATGCTGTCGGTGACCGACACCGGCACCGGCATTCCGCCCCTGATCCTTGAACGACAGGGTCTGGCCCGCGCAATAGACGGTCCGGATCACATGATCGTTGAAATCCGCCACCTCGGGCCAGCCCTTGCGCACCTCGGACCCCAGAAGCCTGGGATGGCGCGCCCCGGCAAAGTCGGAATAGCTGTCGTTGTAGATCATGGTGCCGACTTCACCGAACAGCGCGACCATCGGCAGCGGCGAGCGCATCATCATGGCGACGACGGACTTGACCTCCACCGGCCAGTCCGCAAGCGGGCCGAGGCTGGTGGCCGACCAGTCGAAGGCCCGCACCAGGGCCGCCATCTCGCCGCCGCCTGACAGGAAATCCGGGCGCGCGCCCGATTGGTCCACGTCGTTCATCTGTCGCCCTGCGCTTTCTGCGGCCGGCCCCTGCAGGCCCGGAACCAGTGTCAGGATTACAAGATCATAGATTCATAATTGGGAAAAGGGCGTGAATCCCGGACCCGGCGCCTTGCCGACGCAACGCGGCCGACGCAGTTCGCCGCCGCCCGACAGACGCTCCGGGTTGAACAGACCGCCCGCCCCGCGAGGGTCGGCGGTCCGTCGAACGATTGATGTCTGGTGCACCCGACACGATTCGAACGTGTGGCCTCTGCCTTCGGAGGGCAGCGCTCTATCCAGCTGAGCTACGGGTGCCTGTCGCGGTCTATAGCCAATGGCCGGGCACACCGCAACGGCAAATGCGCGGGTTTCTCCCGGTGCGGGCGGTCAGCCGAACAGGTCGTGGCAAAGTTCCAGCGCGTCGATCAGCACGTCGACCTCGGCGGTGGTGTTGTATAGACCGAACGAGGCGCGGCAGGTGGCGCCGACCCCCATGTGCGCCATCAGCGGCATGGCGCAATGGGTGCCCGCCCGCACCGCAACGCCCTTCTTGTCCAGCACGGTCGAGATGTCGTGCGCGTGTGCCGCCCCGTCGAGCGTGAAGGAAAAGATCGCGCCCTTGCCCGCCGACCGGCCCTGAACCGACAGCCATTTCAGCCCGTCCAGCCGGGCGCGGGCGTAATCGCGAAGGCTGCGCTCATGGGCCGCGATGTTGTCCATGCCCAGGCCCATCATGTAGTCGAGCGCGACGCCCATGCCGATCTGCTGCACGATGCCCGGCGTGCCCGCCTCGAACTTCATCGGCGGGTCGTTGTAGGTCACGGTGTCGCGCGTGACCTCGCGGATCATGTCGCCGCCGCCAAGGAAGGGGCGCATTTCGGCCATCCGTTCCGGGCGGATGAAGATCGCCCCGGAACCGCTTGGCCCGTATAGCTTGTGTCCGGTGATGGCATAGAAGTCGCAGCCCATCGCCGCCACGTCCACCGCCATGTGCACCGCCCCCTGGCTGCCATCGACCAGCACCGGCACGCCCCTGTCATGCGCGCCCGCACAGATGGCCGCGACATCGACCACGGTGCCCAGCACGTTCGACATCTGGGTGATGGCCACCAGCCGCGTGCGCGGCCCGATGGCATCCAGCACCGCCTGCGGGTCCAGATCGCCGTTGGCATCGACCTCGACCCATTTCAGCACCACGCCCTGCCGTTCGCGCAGGAAATGCCAGGGCACGATGTTTGCGTGATGCTCCATGATCGACAGCACGATCTCGTCGCCCGGTTGCAGGCGCGGCGCGGCCCAGGCATAGGCCACCAGGTTGATGCCCTCGGTGGTGCCCGAGGTGAAGACGATGTGATCCTCGGACGGGGCGTTCAGAAAGCGCGCGACCGTGCCGCGCACCGCTTCGAACCTGTCGGTCGCAAGGTTGGAAAGGTAGTGCAAGCCACGGTGAACGTTGGCATATTCCATCGAATACGCCTGCGTCACCGCATCTATTACCACCTGCGGCTTCTGCGCCGAAGCGCCATTGTCCAGATAGACCAGCGGCTTGCCGTTGACCTGTCGCGACAGGATGGGGAAATCGCGGCGAACCGCTGCAACGTCATACATCGGTCATATCCCCACCTGGCCCGGCGCCATCACCAGCGCCATAAGGAAGGCCAGCCCGACCATCAACAGGAAGGTGGCCGCGATGATGCCGAGAAACACCAGGAACAGCGACCGGAAACCGTGCAATTCGGCCACGAAATTGGTCAGCAGCCATGGCGACAGCAACATGCTCATGATCGCGACCACCCCGGCCAGCGGCGGCAGCAGGATGTCGGTCGCCAGCTGCACCAGCTGCATTCCCAGCAGGATGACCTGCAACCAGACCACCAGCAGCAGCGCATCGGCCAGACTGCCGGTGCCACCGAACAGCCGCCCGAAGAAATGGATCGCCAGCACAGTGCCGATCAGGCCCGCCACCTGCACCGCCGCCAGTTGCAGCGGGTTGGCCACGATGGCCGCAACCATCGGCGGCAGGGAAATCGGCATCAGGCTGAAGCTGACGAACATGATCAGCGCGGACGCCGCCGCCATCAGCCACATGCCGGCCCAGCGGGCGGCCATCGGCACGCCCAGCGACATCACATAGCTTGCCGCCTGACGCGGCTTTTGCAGGGTGTGGCGCACCAGTTGCCAGAAGGATGCCAAGGTCAGTTCCATCGCTCAGCTCTCCACGGCCATCAGGGCCTGCGACCAAAGATACAGGAAAGCGGCCAGCACCCCCAGCCCAAGCAGCAGCGACACGCCGCCGCTGCCCATCATTCCCTCGACCAGACCGTGCAGCAGCAGCAGCGGGCTGATCGCCAGCATCGACCAGAACAGCGCCAGACGCGCGCCATAGGGCGTGCCCTTGCCGCCGAAGGCACGGGCGACAAGGTGGCTGATGCCCGCAATCGCATAGGCGATCAGCGGCACCAGAAACACCGCCCCCATCAGCGCCCCGCCCAGCCGCGCGTCGAGCGGCGTGTCGGGGTCAAGATGGGCCGCCCGCGACAGGGCGGGCCATTGCGCGACGAAGTTCAGCACGCAGGCCGCCATCAGGGTTGCCAGCGCGCGATCCTCGCGCTGTCCGGCCGCCAGCTTGCGCAGGATCACCGCGCGCGGCCGCCGATAGGTTTGCAGGATGTCGCCGGTGATCGTCATGCCGCGCGCGCGCCTCCGTGCCGGGCCAGCCAGTTTTCCAGCCGCAGCCGGACATCCTCGGCAATCGCCGCATCGTCGATCTCGGCCAGCGCCTCGGCCAGAAACGCCAGAACCAGCAGCGCCTGCGCCGCCACCAGCGGCACCCCGCGCGAGCGCAGGTAGAACAGCGCCGTGTCGTCGATCGCGCCCGAGGTCGAGCCGTGGCTGCATTTCACGTCGTCGGCATAGATTTCCAGTTCCGGCTTGGCAAGGAACGTGCTGTCCCCGTCCAGCAGCAGCGCCTGGCTGGTCTGGTAGCCGTCTGTCTTCTGCGCGCCCTGCTTCACCAGGATCTTGCCCTGAAAGACCCCGACCGCGCCGTTCTTCAGCACCTTCTTGAACACCTGCCGGCTTTCGCAACGCTGGCCGACATGGGTGATGAACACCGTGTCGTCCTGATGAAACGCGCCGTCGCCCGCCACGGCACCGGCCACATGCGCCACCGCGTCGTCGCCGGCCAGTTCGATCACCATCTCGTTGCGCGTCAGCGCGCCGTTGACGGTCACGGTGAACGACTTGAACAGCGCCTCCGCCGCCAGCCGGGCAAAGACATGCGTCGCGGCCCGGCGTTCATGGTCGCGCCCCTGCGAGCGGATGTGGTGGAAGCGGCCGCCCTCGGCCACCTCGACCTCCATCACCGAGGTCAGGCGGGCGGCGGCGGGGCCGTTTTCCAGCAGCGTCAACTCCGCCCCGGCCTCGACCTTGATGCAATGGTGCAGGATCGCGTCGGATGTGGTTGATTTGTGGAGGTAAACCAGACTTACAGGCTTCGCCGCCCGCCCGGTGACGCGGATCAGCACGCCTTCGGTGGCAAAGGCGGTGGCCAGCGTGGCGAACGGGCGCTGCACAGGGGTCTGCCCCCGCGCCTCCAGCACGCCGAAAAGCCCCTGCGCCCAGTGAATGTCGGCCCCCGCCACCTGCGACAGCAGGCTGATCTCGACCCCCGCCAGTGCCGGATCGTCCGACGCGGCTGCATCGAACACGCCATCGACGAACACCAGCTTCAGCCGGTCAAGCCCGGAAAAAACCATCGGTTCATCGGCGTAGTCGAACAGCGCGGCGGGGCTGGATTCGGGGGCGGTCAGGGTGGCGGCATCGGTGTAGCGCCAGTATTCGTCGCGCCGCCCCGGCAGCCCCATGGCGCCCAGCCGGGCCAGCGCCTCGGCGCGTGTCGCACCGGACCAGCCGCCTGCTGGCAGATCAAGGCCGCCGATGCGGGCGGCCAGCGCATCCTGCCGTGCCTGCGCCAGCGCCATCACACCCCCTCCGACAGGATGTCGGCATAGCCGTTCTTCTCGACCTCCAGCGCCAGTTCCGGCCCGCCGCTGCGCACGATGCGGCCCGCTGCCATGATATGCACCACATCAGGTGCGATATGGTCCAGAAGCCGTTGATAATGCGTGATGACCAGGAAAGACCGGCCCTTGTCGCGCAAAGCGTTCACGCCGTCGGCCACCAGCTTCATCGCATCGACATCCAGCCCGGAATCGGTCTCGTCCAGAATGCACATCTTCGGTTCAAGCATCGCCATCTGCAGGATCTCGTTGCGCTTCTTCTCGCCGCCCGAGAAGCCCACGTTGACCGGACGCTTCATCATGTCGGCGTCGATCTGCAGCGCCTTGGCCTTGGCGCGCACCACCTTGAGGAAGTCGGCCGCCGACATTTCCTCTTCGCCGCGCGCCTTGCGCTGCGCGTTCACCGCCGTGCGCAGGAAGGTCATGTTGCCGACGCCAGGAATCTCCACCGGATACTGGAAGGCCAGAAACAGGCCCGCCGCCGCCCGCGCCTCGGGGTCCATCCCCAGCAGGTCCACGCCGCCCAGCAGCGCCGAGCCGTCGGTGACGGTGTAGCCTTCGCGCCCGGCAAGCACATAGGAAAGGGTCGATTTGCCCGACCCGTTCGGCCCCATGATGGCATGAACCTCGCCAGAGCCGATCGTGAGGTCGACCCCCTTCAGGATCGCCTTGTCCTCGGTTTCAAGTTTCACGTGCAGGTTGCTGATCTTCAACATGTTTTCGTCTTTCCTGTTCGGTCCCGGATGGCCGCCCGCCCTGCGGTGGCCGATGAATGCCTGCTAGGCGCGCAACTTGTCGGGCAAGAGATCGACATAGTCGGCCGCCGTTTCCGCGTCGATCGACTTGCGCTGGATCAACTGATCCAGGCAGAATAACGCCAGATCGTGACTGCCGAAGATCCCCGATGCCAGCAGCGCCAGATGCTTGAGCTGCGTGTCGCTCCAGTCAGCCTTGTCCTCCAGCGACCGGATATATACCGCGTCGCCGTCGATCAACTGGCTGGCAAGGGTCTTGCGGTTGACCCGCGCGCCCTGCGAATGCGGCAGCATCCGCGCCTTCTGATGCAGGAAGCGGTGCAGCACGAACCCTTGTGCGCGCAGTTCGGCGTCAAGCTCGTGCAACATCGGCTCGCCGTCATACAGCCGGTAAAAGCGCATCTCGGCCACCACCGCCACTGCGCGCGCCAGCCGGTCGCGCCCGCCCGCGATCACGTCGCGCTCGGCCCCCTGGGCATCGACCTTCAGCAGGTCGATGGCGGGCAAGAGGTCGATGTCGTCCAGCGCATGCATCCTCAGCGGTATTTCCGTTTCGGTGCCGATGTGGCGGCGGAACTGGCCCAGATAGGCGGTGCTGCGGCGGCTGAGCTTGTAGACGGACGACATCTCCGACGCTGGGTAGGCGTTCAGCACCACCCGGCCGGGAATGCCCACCGCCATCGGCAGGAACTGCGCATGGTCCGGCTTGTCGGCCATCAGCCGGGCAAAGGCCTGCGGGTTCGGCTCGAAGCCCCAGACCTCGGCCAGACCCGCTGCCGCCAGATCGGCATAGACCGGCGTGTCGATCGGGTTCGCCCCGACATCGACGATGCGCAGCGGGCGCAGAGGCACCAGCCGCGCCGCCAGCAATGCCAACAGACCCTTGGTCCCGGATTCCATCACATGCTCCACCCGAGGGCCGGCTCAGCCGACCGAGCCTTCCAGCGAGATTGCCACCAGCGCCTGCGCCTCCATCGCAAACTCCATCGGCAGGGCCTGCAGCACGTCCCGGCAGAAGCCGTTGACCACCAGCGCCACCGCCTCTTCCTCGTTCATCCCGCGCGAGCGGCAGTAGAACAGCTGGTCGTCATCGACCTTGGAGGTGGTCGCCTCGTGCTCGACCCGGCTCGAATTGTTCCGAACCTCGATATAGGGCACGGTATGGGCGCCGCATTTGTCACCGATCAGCAGGCTGTCGCATTGGGTGTAGTTGCGGCTGTTGGTCGCGCGCGGGTGCATCGACACCAGCCCGCGATAGGTGTTCTGCGCCCTGCCCGCGCTGATGCCCTTCGAGACGATCCGGCTCTTGGTGTTCTTGCCAAGGTGGATCATCTTGGTGCCGGTGTCGGCCTGCTGGGCATTGTTGGCAATGGCGATGGAGTAGAACTCGCCCTGGCTGTCGTCGCCTCGCAGGATGCAGCTTGGATATTTCCAGGTGATGGCCGAGCCGGTCTCGACCTGCGTCCACATCACCTTGGCCCGGTCGCCCCGGCAGTCGGCGCGCTTGGTGACAAAGTTGTAGATGCCGCCGACGCCGTTCTCGTCGCCGGGATACCAGTTCTGCACGGTCGAATATTTCACCTCGGCATCGTCGAGGATCACGATTTCGACCACTGCGGCATGAAGCTGGTTGGTGTCGCGCTTTGGCGCGGTGCAGCCTTCCAGATAGCTTACATAGGCGCCCTTGTCGGCGATGATCAGGGTGCGCTCGAACTGGCCGGTGTTTTCGGCGTTGATGCGGAAATAGGTCGAAAGCTCCATCGGGCAGCGCACGCCTTCGGGAATGTAGACGAAAGACCCGTCGGTGAAGACGGCCGAGTTCAGCGTGGCGAAGAAGTTGTCCGATTGCGGCACCACGGTGCCCAGATACCTGCGCACCAGTTCGGGGTGTTCGCGCACCGCCTCCGAGATCGAGCAGAAGATCACCCCGGCCTTCGCCAGTTCGGCCTTGAAGGTGGTGCCGACCGAAACCGAATCGAACACCGCATCGACCGCCACCCGGCGCGGCAGTTCCGCCCCTTCGACACCGGCCAGAAGCTTCTGTTCTTCCAGCGGAATCCCCAGCTTGGCATAGGTGGCCAGCAGCTTGGGGTCAACCTCGTCCAGGCTTTTCGGCTTGGAGTCCATGCTCTTGGGGCTGGCGTAGTAATACTGGTCCTGGTAGTCGATCTCGGGATAGTTGAGCATCGCCCAACGCGGCTCTTCCAGCTTCAGCCAGCGCCGGTAGGCGGCCAACCGCCATTCCAGCAGCCATTCGGGTTCGTCGTTCTTGCCGGAAATCAGGCGCACGATGTCTTCCGACAGGCCCTTGGGGGCATAGTCCATCTCGATGTCGGTTTCCCAGCCGTACTTGTACTTGCCGGCCATCGCCTGAACGGTCTCGATCGTCTCGCGGTCAACGCCGTCGCGAACCTCGGTGTCTAGGGCTGCCATCTGTGCTCCGTCTCCGCTTTTCCGGGGTGTTCCCGCTGTCATCCTGATACGCGCTCCCCGAACTTCCGGGCTTGCGCCAACCACGCTTCGGCAAAGCGCAGCACGTCGTCCTGGGTGGTGGCCGGTCCCAGCGATACCCGGATCGCCGAGGCCGCCGCCCCTTCGTCAAACCCCATCGCACGCAGCGCGCGACTGGCGCGCACCTTGCCCGATGAACAGGCCGACCCGGCCGAGACTGCAAATCCCGCAAGGTCCATCTGCATCACCTGCGTCTCGCCCTTCCAGCCCGGAGTCACCAGGCAAGTCGTGTTCGGCAGGCGGGCGCCGGTGTTCCCGACAGAAATAGTCTTATTTGCCGCGCTCGACAATGCGCTTTCTAGAATATTTCTAAGTTGCGCCACATTGTCCCAGACGCCATCGGCCAGATCGCGCGCAGCCGCCTCGGCCGCCGCCCCGAATCCGGCGATGCCGATCAGGTTTTCGGTGCCCGCGCGCCGCCCCATCTCCTGCCCGCCGCCCCTAATCTGCGCCGCCACGTCCAAGCCCCGGCGCAGCACCAGCGCGCCCACGCCCTTCGGCCCGCCGAGTTTGTGCGCCGACACAAGGCCCATGTCGCAGCCGAGCCAGTTGAAGGCAAAGGGCACCTTGCCGAAGGCCTGCGTCAGATCGCAGACCGCCAAGCCCGCGGGCAAGACCTGCATCACCCCGGTTTCCGAATTGGCCAGTTGCAGCGCCGCGCGCCCCGGGTCGGGCACCGTCACCGCGCCCGCACCATCCACCGCAAGCGCATCGTCGCACCAGGCCAGCACTGCCTCGTGCTCCACACCGGCGCAGGCCAGCCCGCGCCCGGCGCAGGCCAGCGCCGCCGCCTCGGTCGCGCCCGAGGTGAAGACGATGTCGGCCCCTTCCGCCCCCAGCGCCGCCGCCACCTGCGCCCGCGCCCGTTCGATCAGGCCCTTCGCCGCCCGCCCCTCGGCATGGATCGAAGACGGATTGCCCGCAACATCCATCGCTGCAAGCATCGCCGCCCGCGCCTCGGGGCGCAACGGCGCGGTGGCGTTCCAGTCCAGATAGGCGCGCAGCCTCAAGACCCTGCCCCCCTGCCGCTTTCATCTTGGCCCAAACATCCACTCGGTCCCTGGCCGCGCGGAAACCCCGTCGGCAAGTCCGATGGTCGCCCCCGGCTCATTCGTCGTCCACCACCCGGAACAGCGCAGGCACTGCCGGGCAGGGCCGCATCTCGTTGCGGATCACGTCCGACAGCCGGGTCTGGTGCAGGAAAACATAGACATGCGCCGACAGCCCCTCCCACAGCCGGTTCGACAAAGATTGCGCCCGCGTGCCCGACACGCCCCCCGTGGCCCCGGCCCCGGAGTGCATGGCAGACACGGTTTCCTCCACCGCTTCCATAACCTCGCTCAGCCTTATCGCGTCGGGGCTGCGCGCCAGCCGGTAGCCACCGCCCGGCCCCCGCACCGCCTCGACCAGCCCGGCGCGGCGCAGCTTGACGAACAACTGCTCCAGATAGGGAAGCGAAATGTCCTGCCGCTTGGACACTTCCGACAACGATACCAATTCTTCGCTGCCCGCCGGCTTTTGCGCCAGCGCCAGATCGGCCAGCGCCACCACGGCATAACGCCCCTTGGTCGAGAGTTTCATGGCTGCGATCTCCAATTCCATTGACGTCAAGCAGCAGGCCGCTTAACTCACGACGAGTCCATGCGGCAAAAGCCGCGTTTGGAAGTGTTCTAAGTTGTCCGAGCGAATTTGTCACCAAATCGCCCGGAAGGAAAGAGACAGGCGCCATGCCCGAAGTTATTTTCGCAGGCCCAGAGGGTCGGCTCGAAGGCCGCTACCATCCGCAAAAGGACCGCGACGCCCCCATTGCCATCGTGCTGCACCCCCATCCGCAATTCGGCGGCACGATGAACAACAAGGTCGTCTACAACCTGCACTATGCTTTCTACAACCTTGGCTTCACCGTGCTTCGGTTCAACTTCCGCGGCGTCGGGCGCAGCCAGGGCGAATACGACATGGGCATCGGCGAGTTGTCCGACGCCGCCTCGGCGCTGGATTACCTGCAGTCGATGAACCAGAACGCCAAGCATTGCTGGGTCGCGGGCTTTTCCTTCGGGGCCTGGATCGGGATGCAACTGCTGATGCGCCGCCCGGAAATCACCGGCTTCATCTCGGTCGCGCCGCCCGCCAACATGTATGATTTCAGCTTCCTCGCGCCCTGCCCGGCTTCGGGGCTGATCATCAACGGCACCGCCGACCGCGTGGCGCAGCCGAAGGACACCGTCGGCCTGGTGAACAAGCTGCACGAACAGAAGGGTATCACGATCACCCATACCCAGATCGAAGGTGCCGACCACTTCTTCAAGGATGACGAGGCGCACATGAAGCCGATGATCGGCACCGTTTCCGACTATGTGAAGCGGCGGCTGACCGAGGTCACGCGGTAGCGCGCCATGGGCATCGCCGAAGACCTTGCCGATGCGCTGGCCCGCGACGTGATCGCGGCGATGGACGAACTTGGCGACGACACGCTGGTCGATCAGGTCTCGAAGATCCTGATCGCCACCTCGTCCACCACGCAGGAAGCCTTCATGACCAGTGTCAAGGTGCGGATCTCGGAACGCCGCGCCCGCCGCTTCCTCGACGACAGGCTGGCCGCCGCCCGGGTGCGCAAGGCGTGACCGACCGGCTTGCCGCCCAGTTCGCCTTCCTGACCGAGGCCGACAAGCTGAAGTCCGTGCTGCGCGCCACCACGCTCTGCGACGGGTCGCGGCGCGAGAATTCGGGCGAGCATTCCTGGCATCTGGCGCTTTACGCGCTGGTGCTGGCAGACCACGCAGCACCAGGGGTCGACATCAACCGGGTGATCCGCATGCTGATCCTGCATGATCTGGTCGAGATCGACACCGGCGACGTGCCGATCCATGCGCAGAACGGCTCCGCCCACGGCTCGCCCGGCACCGCCGCCGCCGAGGCCCGCGCCGCCGACCGCATCTTCGGCCTGCTGCCGCCCGACCTTGCCCGCGACCTGCGCGCGCTGTGGGAGGAGTTCGAGGCCGCGGCCACCCCCGACGCGGTGTTCGCCAAGGCGCTCGACCGGGTGCAGCCGGTGATGCACAACATCGCCAGTGGCGGCGGCACCTGGGCGACCTATTCCGTCACCGCCGAACAACTCGAGTCCCGGGTCGGAACCAGGGTCGCCCGCGGCGCCCCCGACCTCTGGGCCTGGGTCCGCGCCCGCACCGAGGCCTACTTCGGCCCCTGATGGCCCGCGACATTTTCGGTATGCCATCGCATACCACCTTTCCCGCGGCCTCGGTTTCCGTTATGAACACCCCAGTCCGAATCCCCAACCCCAACCCAAGAGGCCCGCATGTCGAAGATCAAAGTCGCGAACCCGGTGGTAGAGCTTGACGGCGACGAGATGACCCGGATCATCTGGGATTTCATCAAGCAGAAGCTGATCCTGCCCTATCTCGACATCGATCTGAAATACTACGATCTCGGCATCGAGGAACGCGACCGCACCAACGACCAGATCACGATCGACGCGGCTCATGCGATCAAGAAGTACGGCGTGGGCGTCAAATGCGCCACCATCACGCCGGACGAGCAGCGGGTCGAGGAATTCGGCCTGAAGCAGATGTGGAAATCGCCTAACGGCACCATCCGCAACATCCTCGGCGGCGTGATCTTCCGCCAGCCGATCATCTGCCGCAACGTGCCGCGCCTCGTGCCGGGCTGGACGCAGCCGATCGTGGTCGGCCGCCATGCCTTCGGCGACCAGTACAAGGCCACCGATTTCCGCTTTCCCGGCAAGGGCAAACTGACGATGAAATTCGTCGGCGAGGACGGCACCACCATCGAGCGCGAGGTCTACGAGGCCCCTTCGGCCGGCGTGTTCATGGGCATGTACAACCTTGACGATTCCATCGCCGACTTCGCCCGCGCCTCGCTGAACTACGGGCTGAACCTCGGCTGGCCGGTGTACCTGTCGACCAAGAACACCATCCTCAAGGTCTACGACGGCCGCTTCAAGGACATTTTCCAGACGATCTACGAGGCCGAATTCGAAGACCAGTTCAAGAAGGCAGGCATCACCTACGAACACCGCCTGATCGACGACATGGTGGCAAGCGCGATGAAATGGTCGGGCGGCTATGTCTGGGCCTGCAAGAACTACGACGGCGACGTGCAGTCCGACACCGTGGCGCAGGGCTTCGGCAGCCTCGGGCTGATGACCTCCGTCCTGATGACCCCCGACGGCCAGACCGTCGAGGCAGAGGCGGCGCATGGCACTGTCACCCGCCACTACCGCCAGCACCAGCAGGGCAAGGCGACCTCGACCAACTCGATCGCCTCGATCTACGCCTGGACCGGCGGCCTGCGCCACCGCGCCAAGCTCGACGGCAACGCCGAACTGGCCCGCTTTGCAGAAACGCTGGAACGCGTCACGGTCGCCACCGTCGAGGACGGCCACATGACCAAGGATCTGGCCCTGCTGGTCGGCCCCGACCAGAAATGGCTGACCACGATCGGTTACCTCGAAAAGGTCGACGAATACCTGAACAAGGCCCTGAAGGGCTGACCCGACCCGGGGCGGCATGAAGCCGCCCCGAACACCTCCCCTTGCGCTTTCATCTTTGCACAAATATCCCACGGGGGTCCGGGGGTGTGAAACCCCCGGCGTCAGCCGAAAAGATCGATGCCCGACGCCACGCGCCCCCTTTCCCCCGCCCACAGCCTGCTCGACGATGCCCAGGGCATTGCCTACGGCGCCACCATGGCCGCCTTCGGCATCACCATCCTGACCCATCTCGGTCTTGTCACCGGCCAGACGGCTGGGCTGGCGGTGCTGATCTCCTATGCCACCGGGCTCAGCTTCGGTCTGGTATTCTTCGCGATCAACCTGCCGTTCTACTGGATCGGCTACCGGCGCATGGGGCTGGCCTTCACCGTCAAGACCTTCCTCGCGGTGGCGCTGCTGTCGGGCCTCAGCATGGTGATTCCGGACTGGGTCAGCTTTGCCAGCCTGAACCCGGTGTTCGGCGCGGTCCTGTTCGGGGCGGTGTCGGGTTCGGCGCTGCTGGCGCTGTTCCGCCACGGGGCGAGCCTTGGCGGCGTCGGCATCGTGGCGCTGGCCCTGCAGGACCGCACCGGCTTTCGTGCGGGCTATACCCAGCTTCTGTTCGACGCCGCGCTGTTCTCGGTGGCCCTTCTGGTCCGAGACGTGCCGTCGGTGGCGCTGTCGTTCCTTGGCGCGCTGGTGGTCAATCTGGTGATCGCGATCAACCACCGGCGCGACCGATACACCGCCACCTGACCCGAACGCCCCCGCCGCCGGGGTTTCGCACAAATCCGCACGCCGCACGGGGGCGGGACGCAATCGGCACTGGCAATTCCGGCCATGCTGCTGTAACGCCGCCCCAACATCAGATCAATTGAAAGAGACCCTCCCGATGGAGCTTCGCAACATCGCCATCATCGCGCATGTGGACCATGGCAAGACCACATTGGTGGACGAGCTGCTGAAACAGTCCGGTGCCTTCCGTGACAACCAGGCCGTCGCCGAACGCGCGATGGACAGCAACGATATCGAGCGCGAGCGCGGCATCACCATCCTTGCCAAATGCACCTCGCTCGAATGGGGCGGGATGCGGATCAACATCGTCGATACCCCCGGCCACGCCGATTTCGGCGGCGAGGTCGAACGGATCCTGTCGATGGTCGATGGCGTGGTGCTGCTGGTCGATGCCGCCGAAGGCCCGATGCCGCAGACCAAGTTCGTCACCTCCAAGGCGCTGGCGCTGGGGCTGCGGCCCATCGTGGTGCTGAACAAGGTCGACAAGCCCGACGCCGAACCCGACCGCGCCCTGAACGAGGTGTTCGACCTGTTCGCAAACCTCGGCGCCGACGACGATCAGCTTGATTTCCCGGTGCTTTACGCCTCTGGCCGCGCCGGGTGGGCGGACGAGACGCTCGACGGCCCGCGCAAGGACCTGTCGGCGCTTTACGATCTGGTGCTGCGCCATGTGCCGCAACCGGCGCAGCTTTCGCGCCGCGACGAGCCGTTCCAGATGCTGGCCACCACCCTGTCGGCCGACCCCTTCATCGGCCGCATCCTGACCGGCCGGGTCGAGGCTGGCACGCTGAAAGCGGGCGATACCATCAAGGCGCTGAGCCGCAACGGCGAAAAGCTCGAACAGTTCCGCGTGTCGAAGGTGCTGGCCTTCCGCGGCCTGTCGCAATCTCCGATCGACCTCGCCGAAGCGGGCGATATCGTCACGCTGTCCGGCATGTCGAAGGCCACCGTGGCCGACACGCTCTGCGCGCTGGAGGTCGAGACCGCCCTGCCCGCGCAGCCGATCGACCCGCCGACCATCTCTGTCACTTTCGGCATCAACGACAGCCCGCTCGCGGGCAAGGATGGATCGAAGGTGCAGTCGCGCGTGATCCGCGAACGCCTGATGAAGGAAGCCGAGATCAACGTGGCGATCAAGGTCAGCGACACGCCGGGCGGCGACGCCTTCGAGGTTGCCGGCCGCGGCGAATTGCAGATGGGCGTGCTGATCGAGAACATGCGCCGCGAGGGGTTCGAGCTGTCGATCTCGCGCCCACGCGTGCTGTTCCAGGACGTTGACGGGGTGCGCTGCGAACCGATCGAGGAAGTCACCATCGACGTGGATGACGAATACACCGGCGCCGTGATCGAAAAGATCACCGGGCCGCGCAAGGGCGACCTGATCGAGATGAAGCCGGCCGGCGTCGGCAAGACCCGGATCATCGCGCATGTGCCCTCGCGTGGGCTGATCGGCTACCATGGTCAGTTCATGACCGACACGCGCGGCACCGGCGTGCTGAACCGGGTGTTCCACACCTGGGCGCCGCACAAGGGCCCGATCGAGGGCCGCCGCGCGGGCGTGCTGATCTCGATGGAAAGCGGCGTCTCGGTTGCCTATGCGATGTGGAAGCTGGAAGACCGCGGCCACTTCTTCATCGGCGTGCAGGAAGCGGTCTACACCGGCATGATCATCGGCGAGCACAACCGAGACAACGATCTGGAAGTGAACCCGCTGAAGGGCAAGCAGCTGACCAACGTGCGGGCCTCCGGCACCGACGAGGCGGTGCGGCTGACGACGCCGGTGCGCCTGTCGCTGGAACAAGCGATTGCCTATATCGACGACGACGAACTGGTCGAGGTCACGCCGAAATCCGTGCGGATGCGCAAACGCTACCTTGATCCCAACGAACGCAAGCGCCAGTCGCGCGCGGGCTGACCGAACGGGCCGCACCTTCGGGTGCGGCCCTTCTTCATTCCGCCGCCGCAGGCATCCACGCCGGGTCGAAGCGGTCCACGCGCACCCGGTCGCCCTCGAAGGTGCAGAACGACCCCGACGGCACCATCTCCCATCCGGTCTGGTCCGCCTCCAGCGGTTCCGACACCACCGCCCGGCCCGAGCGCGTATCCGACCAGCGGTGATACAGCGTCGGCGCCAGATCGTCGGTGGCATAGCGCACGGCGTAAAGCCGCTGCCCGTCAGACAGCGCCGCCGTCAGTCGCATGTGCGGCCCGCAGCCCTTGGCCCGGCTCAGCGCCTCGAGGCGCCGCACCGCCCGCAGCAGCGCGCCGCAGGGGTCATCCTCCAGCCCCTCGGCCACCGCCACCAGAAACAGCGCCTCGCTGTCGGTGGCGCCCTTGCGGTGCGGGTAAAGCGTCTCGGGAATCATCATGTCGGCGTCGCGGCGGAAGGTCTCGTAGCCCCCGACCTGACCGTTGTGCATGAAGCTCCACCGCCCCCAGGTGAAGGGGTGGCAGTTGTTCCGGCTGGTGGCCGTGCCGGTCGAGGCGCGGACATGCGCCAGAAACAGCCCCGATCGCACCTGCGCCGTCAGGCTGCGCAGATTGGGGTCCGACCAGGCCGGCATCACGTCGCGGTAAAGCCCCGGGTCGGGCCGGTCGGCATACCAGGCGATGCCGAACCCGTCGGCATTGATCGCGCTGTGGCATTGCGTGGCACAATGGCTCTGGTGGATCAGCGAATGACCCGGCCGACTGACGATCTCTTCCAGAAAGATCGGCGCGCCGATATAGGCGGCCCAACGACACATCTGCAACACCCCTTGCGCGCCCGACCGGCGCCGAATGACCTGTCCGGCCATGATAGAAAGAAATCCCGGCCATTGCACGCGGGTTCTGTTGCCGATCCGGCTTTACTTTCGGGAAAGTTTCCCACAAAAATGGCTGCCATGCAGATACTCGACCATCTCGACCGCCGCATTCTCGGCCTCTTGCAAACCGACGCCTCGCTGGCGCTGGAGGATCTTGGCGAAAGGGTCGGCCTGTCGCGCAACGCGGTGTGGCGGCGGGTCAAGGCGCTGGAGGCATCGGGGGTGATCCGCGCGCGGGTGGCGCTGCTCGACCCCGAGGCTGTCGGGCTGGGGCTGACGGTCTTCATGCTGATCCGCACCGACCGCCACACGCCCGACTGGCTGGACCGTTTCGCGCAGGCGACGCGCGACATGCCCGACATCCTGGGCGCATACCGCATGAGCGGCGATCTGGATTACCTGATCCGTGCCCGCGTGGCGGACGTGAAGGCCTATGACAGGCTCTATCAGGAACTGGTGCGCCGGGTGGACCTGCACGACGTTTCCGCCAGCTTCGTGATGGAGGAGATCAAGGACACCACCGCCCTGCCGCTCTGACCCGGCGCTATTCGGCCTCTTCCACCACGCACAGGTCGCGGACCGAGGCTCCCTTGGCATGCGCAAGCGCCGCCTGATACTCGGCCGAATGATAGCAGGCCACCCCGGCTTCAAGGCTGGGAAAGCGCGCCACCACATTGCGCGGCCGGTCGTTGCCTTCCAGTTGCACATGCCGCCCGCCGCGTGCAAGGAACACGCCGCCATGCGCGGCAATCGCCGGGCCCGCCGCCTTGGCATAGCGGCCGTAGGCCTCGGCATCCGTCACCAGCACATGGGCGATCCAAAGCGCGGTCGGCATCACGCCACCATCGCGGCTTCGGCCGCCGCAATCGCCGCATCGGCCAGCGCGATGTCGGCACCCCCGGCCTGCGCCATGTCGGCCCGGCCACCGCCGCCCTTGCCGCCCATCGCCTCGGCCGCCGCCTTGACCAGCGTCACCGCCGACAGCCGGCCCGTCAGGTCCGCCGTGACCCCCGCCGCCACCGCAGGCTTGCCGCCCGTGTCGGCGATCAGCAGCACAGCACCCGAGCCGAGCCGCAGCTTCATCTCGTCGATCAGCCCCGGCAGATCCTTGCCGGAAACCCCGGTCAGCACCTGCGCCATGAATTTGACCCCGCCGATCTCGCGGGCCTCGGGTCCGGCCCCGCCGCCGCCCATCGCCACCTCGCGACGCAGTTGCGCCACCTCGTTCTGCAACGCCTTGCGTTCGGCCATCAGCAGCCTGATCCGCGCCGCAAGCTCGGCCGGAACCGCCCCGAGCGCCGCACTCGCCGCCTCAAGATGGGCGTAGTTCTCGCGCACGTCGCGCAGCACGCCCTCGCCGGTGATCGCCTCGATCCGCCGGATGCCCGAGGCGGACGCGCTTTCCGACAGGATCAGGAACGACCCGATCTCGCCCAGCCGCCCGACATGGGTGCCGCCGCACAGCTCCAGCGAATAGGTCTTGCCGTCGCTGCCCTTGCCCGACCCGGGCTGCACGCCCATCGACACAACCCGCACCTCGTCGCCGTATTTCTCGCCGAACAGCGCCTGCGCGCCAAGGCTGCGGGCATCATCGGGTGTCATAACCCGGGTTTCGACCGGACCGTTCTGCCGGATGAAGCTGTTGACCTCGGCCTCCACCTGCGCCCGTTCCTCGGCCGTCAGCGCCTTGGAATGGCTGAAATCGAACCGCAGACGGTCGTGCGCGTTCAGCGACCCGCGCTGTGCCACATGGTCGCCAAGCGCGCGCCGCAGCGCCTCGTTCAGGAGATGGGTCGCGGAGTGGTTGGCCCGGATCGCGGCGCGGTTGCGGTGATCGACCTCCAACTTGGCGGGCTGGCCAAGGGCGATCGTGCCCTCGATCAGTTCGGCCACATGGATGATCACACCCGCGGCCTTGCGCGTGTCGGACACGGCGGCCGTGCCGGTCTCGGTCCGTATCCAGCCCCGATCACCGACCTGCCCGCCGCTTTCGGCATAGAATGGTGTCTGGTTGACCACGATCTGCACCTTGCCGTCGGCTGTTTTCGCAGGCGCACCATCGACCATCAGCGCCAGCACCTGACCCTCGGCCG
Organism: Paracoccaceae bacterium Fryx2; assembly: GCA_032334235.1. NCBI lineage: Bacteria > Pseudomonadati > Pseudomonadota > Alphaproteobacteria > Rhodobacterales > Paracoccaceae > Paracoccaceae bacterium Fryx2. The sequence goes on along the minus strand of JAVSGI010000005.1, from coordinate 558,914 downwards.
CCTCGGTATCGTAGCCCAGAAACTCCGACGGGCCGTGGTCCTCGGACACCTGATACCAGATCGCAGCATCGCCGGTTTCGCCCGAACCAGCCCAGGAGGCGCGCGCCTTGGCCTTCTGTTCCGCCATCGCCGCGTCAAAGCCCGCAATGTCCACCGTTCGCCCCTGTTCACGCAGCGCGTCCTGCGTCAGATCGAGCGGAAAACCATAGGTGTCGTAAAGCTTGAACGCCGCGCCACCCGGCAGCGCCGCGCCTTCCGGAATCCGCGCCACCTCGTCGGCCAGCAGATGCAGGCCCCGCTCCAGCGTCTGGCGGAAACGGGTTTCTTCCAGCCGCAGCGTTTCCTCGATCAGCGCCTGCGCCCGCACGAGTTCGGGATAGGCCGCCCCCATCTGCCGCACCAGCGCGGGCACCAGACGGTGCATCACCGGGTCCTGCGCGCCCAGCTGATGCGCGTGGCGCATTGCCCGCCGCATGATGCGCCGCAACACATAACCGCGCCCCTCGTTCGACGGCATCACCCCGTCGGCGATCAGGAACGAGGTCGAGCGCAGGTGGTCGGCGATCACCCGGTGGTGCGTCTTGCCCGGCCCGTCGGGGTCGGTCGAGGTCGCGTGTGCCGAAGCCTCGATCAGGCTGCGCATCAGGTCGGTGTCGTAGTTGTCGTGCTTGCCCTGCAACAGCGCCCCGATCCGCTCCAGCCCCATGCCGGTGTCGATGCTCTGCTTGGGCAGCGGGACCATGGTGCCATCGGCGAACTGCTCGTTCTGCATGAACACCAGGTTCCAGATCTCGATGAAGCGGTCGCCATCCTGATCGGCGCTGCCCGGCGGGCCGCCCCAGATGCTGTCGCCATGGTCGTAGAATATCTCGGTGCAGGGGCCGCAGGGTCCGGTGGGGCCCATCCGCCAGAAGTTGTCGTCACTGGCGATGCGGATGATGCGGTCATCCGACAGGCCCGCGACCTTCTTCCAGATCGCCGCCGCCTCGTCATCGGAGTGATAGACTGTGACCAGCAGCTTGCTCCTGTCGATGCCGTAGTCCTTGGTCAGAAGCTCCCAGGCAAAGGGGATCGCTTCCGACTTGAAATAATCGCCGAAGCTGAAATTGCCAAGCATTTCGAAAAAGGTATGGTGGCGCGCCGTATAGCCGACATTGTCGAGGTCATTGTGCTTGCCGCCCGCCCGCACGCATTTCTGCGCCGTGGTCGCCCGCGTGTAGTCCCGCGTCTCGACCCCGGTGAAGCAGTTCTTGAACTGCACCATGCCGGAATTGGCGAACATCAGCGTCGGGTCGTTGCGCGGCACGAGCGGGCTCGATTCCACCACCCGGTGGCCGTTGCGCGAAAAGAAGTCGAGGAAGGTCGAGCGGATATCGTTCAGCGACGGCATGGATCAAGGGCCCTCTGTCAGGCGGATGGCGGTCATGTGACGCCCCGTTTAGCCCCCCGGGCAGGGCCTGTCCACCATCACCCGTGCCGCGGCATGAAAAGGGCCGGGCCGCGGGGTGCCCGACCCCGTGCCTGCACGCCGTTACATGTCGACCAGATCTTCGCTCGCCCCGCCTTCGGACATGTGGAAATCCAGCCCGTTCGCCGCGCGGATCTTGTCTTCGATCGCCTGCGCAACCGCCGGGTTGGACCGCAGGAAGGTCTTGGCGTTCTCGCGCCCCTGCCCGATCCGCTCGTCGCCGTAGGAATACCACGAGCCCGATTTCTCGACCACGCCCGCCTTGACCCCAAGATCGACCAGTTCGCCCACCTTCGAGATGCCTTCGCCATAAAGGATGTCGAATTCGACCTGCTTGAAGGGCGGCGCCACCTTGTTCTTGACGACCTTCACCCGGGTCGAGTTGCCGACGACCTCGTCCCGGTCCTTGATCGACCCGATGCGGCGGATGTCGAGCCGGACCGAGGCATAGAATTTCAGCGCATTGCCGCCCGTGGTGGTTTCAGGGCTACCGAACATGACGCCGATCTTCATCCGGATCTGGTTGATGAAGATCACCATGCAATTGCTGCGGCCGATGCTCGCAGTCAGCTTGCGCATGGCCTGGCTCATCAGACGGGCCTGGGCGCCCATCTGCATGTCGCCCATGTCGCCTTCGATTTCCGACTTGGGCGTCAGCGCCGCCACCGAGTCGATCACCACGAGGCTGACCGCGCCCGAGCGCACCAGCGTGTCGACGATTTCCAGCGCCTGCTCGCCCGTGTCGGGCTGGCTGATCAGCAGGTCGTCCAGATTGACGCCCAGCTTCTTGGCATATTGCGGATCGAGCGCGTGCTCGGCATCGACAAAGGCGCAGACGCCGCCTTTTTTCTGTTCCTCTGCAACGACATGCAGTGTCAGCGTGGTCTTGCCGGAACTTTCGGGGCCGTAGATCTCGATGATCCGGCCCTTGGGAAGGCCGCCGATCCCAAGCGCGATATCAAGACCCAGCGAACCGGTCGAGGTCGCCTCGATGTCCATCGCCGGGCTGTCAGCGCCCAGCCGCATGATCGACCCCTTGCCGAACTGCCTTTCGATCTGTGCCAGCGCGCTTTCCAGCGCCTTTGCCTTGTCCATTTCGCGCTTTCCGTTCAAGTCGAGGAGGTTCGCAGTCGCCATTGCCTGATCCTTATTTCACAGCCGCACGCGGGCAGCAATCCATGCCTGTGTTCTTGTCTTGTTCCTGCCGTTATGGGGCCAAAACCAGAACATTTCAACCGGTTTTCGTAAAATCAGCTTTTTCTCAAAAGCGTTAAGGGATAGTTTACGAACCGGGCGATTTATGGACCCCGGACGAAAAAAAGGGACGAAGATGCTGGTGTTTTGGGATCAGAGGCTGGCTTTTCTTGCCACGCCGAAAACGGGATCGACCGCGATCGAGGCAGCGCTCGAATCGCTGGCGGCCGTGGTGGTTCAGCGCCCGCCGGTGCTCAAGCATACCACGGCGCAACGGTTCCATCGCTTTCTCGGCCCCTATTTCGAGGTTGCCTCGGGCCATCCCTTCACCGTGGTGGCCTTGATGCGCGAGCCGCGCGACTGGCTGGGCAGCTGGTATCGCTATCGCCAGCGCGAGGACGTGACAGAGCCGCACAAGAGCACGGTCGGGCTCAGCTTCGATCAGTTCGTGACGGGCTATTGCGCCGATCCGCAGCCGGAATATGCCGCCGTCGGCTCGCAGGCGCGATTCCTGCAATCGAAGAACGGCAAGGGCGTTGACCGGCTGTTCCGCTACGACCAGATCGAAACCTTCATCGACTTTCTCGAGGACCGGCTGGGGTGCGAGATCATCCTGCCGCAACTGAATGTCTCGCCCAAGGCGGCGATGGACCTGTCGCCCGCGACGGAGGCCCTGCTCCGCCGCACCGCCGCCCGGGACTTCGAGCTTTACGAAACGCTGGGCGACGGCTGACCGCGGTCAGTGCATCTGGCCCTGGACCGTTTCGGTCAGGTCGGTCAGCGAGAAGGGCTTGGGCAGGAAGACCGAATTCGGGATGCGCGCCTGCTGATCGGACAGGCATTCCTCGGCATAGCCGGAGACGAAGATCACCCGAACGTTCGGCCGGTCCTCCAGCGCGCGGCGCACCCAGCTTGGGCCGTCCATGCCCGGCATCACCACGTCGGTCACGAAGATGTCGACCGCCAGCGACGGGTCTTCCAGGGTTTTCAGCGCCTCTTCGGCGCTTTCCGCCTCGAGCACCGTATAGCCGCGCAGCCGCAAGGCGCGGGACGCGAAAGCCCGCACCGGCGCCTCGTCCTCGACCAGCAGCACGACGCCCTCGCCCTGCTTGACCACGATCGGGCGGGCCTCTGCGGGCGGGCGCGCCTCGTCTTCCGCAGGCCGGTCGTTGATCGGGAAGTAGAGGTGGAACACCGTGCCGAGGCCGGGTTCGCTGTCGACGAAGATGAAGCCGCCCGATTGCTTGACGATGCCATAGGCGGTGGAAAGGCCGAGCCCGGTGCCCTCGCCGGTGCGCTTGGTGGTGAAGAACGGCTCGAAGATCTTCTGCAACCGTTCCGGCGGGATGCCGCAGCCGGTGTCCAGCACCCGGATCACCGCGTAGGCTCCGGCCGGGACCACCGCCCGGTCGCGGCGCAGTTCCTCGCGCAGCGTGAGCGCCTCGGTCTCGATCCGGATGGTGCCCCCCTCCGGCATCGCGTCACGGGCGTTGACGACCAGGTTCATCAGCACCTGTTCCAGTTGCCGCTTGTCGGCACGGATCGGGCCAAGATCGGGCGCATGTGCCAGGCGCAGCGATACCCGTTCGCCGACGAGGCGGTTGAGAAGATGCGTCAGGTCTGACAGCACCTCCTGCAGGTCGATCCGTTCGGGCTTCAGCGTCTGCTTGCGCGAAAACGCAAGCAACTGGCCGACCAGGCTCGCGGCCCGGTTGGCGTTCTGGTGAATCTGCACGAGGTCGGCATACTCCGGGTCGCCCCGGTCGTGGCGCAGCAGCAAGAGGTCGCAATGCCCGGAAATCGCGGTCAGCAGGTTGTTGAAATCATGGGCGATCCCGCCGGCCAGCTGGCCGATCGCCTGCATCTTCTGGCTTTGCACGAACTGCGCTTCCAGCGTCTTCAGCGCCGTCGCATCGTTCAGCACCGCCAGCGCACAGGGCCGCCCCATCTCGACGATCCGCCGCAGGGTGATCTGGACGAAGACATCCGGCTCCGAGCGCCGCATCCGCAACACCTCTGACCCGCCCGGCACCCGCTCGGCGGCGACATCGGACAGCCAGTCGGTCACCGACCGGCCCAGCCCTTCGAACAGATCGGGAAAGGTGACGGCGGCGCCCTGGTCCAGCCCGAGAAGATCGCGCGCGGCGCGGTTGGCCGCACGCAGGCTGCCGTCGCCGCCGAACTTCATCAGCGCCACGGGCACATGTTCGAAATCGGCCAGCACCGTGTCGCCGTCGGGCCGGTTGGGCACCGGCATCAGGTAGATCTCGCGCCGTTCCCCGGCACCTTCGATCTCGGCCAGAATGGCACGCACCGGGCCGTCAACCGAGGTCACCTCGACCTCTTCGCCCGAGCGCAGCACCTGATCCACGAACACCCGGTCAAGCCGCTTCGGCCGCGCCCCGAGCAATCGGCGCATCGATTCGTTGGTGAACAGCACAACGCCCGACTTGTTGGCGATCATCATCGGCAGGCTGAGCGTTTCGGCACCGCGCCCGGCCCCCGCCCGATCCAGAAATTCCTCCAGCCGCCACAGGAACCGGGTCGGCCCGATGCGGTGCACCGACAGGCGGGTATGGCCGCGCCGCGTCACCACATCCTCGCGCGCCGAGCCGAGGTTGGAGGCACGGCTTTGCAGCCGGTACAGCACAGAGGACGGGCTGGCGAAATGGTCATGCAGGGCCGAAACCAGCGTCGCCCCGTCCTGCGCGCCAAAACGGTCCTGCGCCGACCTGTTCTGAAAGCCGATCTGCCCCACGAGGTCGGTCGTGAAGCACGGGGCCGCATCCTGGCCCATCAGCACCCCCAGCCGCCGTTCGACCTGTCGTTCGCGCAACGCCTCGAACGTCACGACGCTGCGGATCAGCACCACCAGCACCGCAAAGGTCACCCCGGCGACCGCGGCCGTCCGTTTCAGTTGCGGGTCGGGGGCCAGCAGGCCGATGATGAAACAGCCGATCGCCACCGCCAGCAGGGGCCAGACCCGGGGTGACAGCGCCCGCGCCGTGCCGAGCAGGTTGGACGCCTGTGAGTCAGCTTTCACCACGTTCCCCCTCCGTTCAGGATTCGCTTCAGGCTCCATACGGAGGGGAAATCGTTAATCGCGCCTTAATCACATCGCGAATACAGCTGAAGATTGTGTATTATCCGATTAAATTCGCGTCAAGATCGACAGGAAAAAACCGTCGCCGCCATCAAGCGGAGTCAGGCGCAAGACGCTGGACTGCCGCCAACCCGGATTGCGTGCCAGAAACGCGGCGATCTGGTCGGCATTCTCGGCATCGAGCAGCGAACAGGTGGCATAGGCCAGATGCCCCTGCGGTGCGACAAGACCGGCCACCTGGTCGAGGACGCGGGCCTGCGTCTCGCACAGCGCGGCCAGACGCTCGAAGGTCAGGGCCCATTTGGCCTCGGGCGCGCGCCGCCAGCTGCCGGAACCGGAGCAGGGCACATCGGCCAGCACAAGATCGAAGGGGGCCTGCTGCGCCATTTCCGCCGCCGTCAGGATCTGCGGACGCAGACCGGCCCGGGCAGCGCGGGCAGGCAGGTCGCGCATCCGGCCGGGGTCGGCATCATGGGCGAACAGGGTCAGTGCCGCGCGCGCGCCCATCGCCAGCGTCTTGCCGCCACCCCCCGCGCAATAGTCGAGCACGCGCTGGCCCTCCACCAGCGGCAGCGCCTCGACGATCGCCTGGGATGCCGCATCCTGCAGTTCCACCAGACCGGAGAGATAGGCGGCAGATTTCTGGATTTTGCGCGCGTTTCCGTTGACTTCCAGCGCACTCTTCGCAAGGGGATGCGGGCGGGTCGCGATGGCTTCGGCGGCAAGTGCCATGGCGGCTTCGTTACGGGAACCATGCGCGGCATTGACCCGCAGGAAGACCGGAGCGCGATGCCGCAGCGCCGCCATGACGGCGGCAAAATCGGCCCCGAGGGACGCGCGAAGCGCAGGCGCGAGCCAGTCGGGGCAATCGAGCGCCACCAGTTCGGGCAACGGGTCGGCCGAGGCGGACTCGGCCGCAGTCAGGGGGGCGGGCGCATGGCCCTCGCCGGTGAACAGGCCCTCGACATCGGTTCCGGCGGCGCGCAGACCGCCGAGGATCAGCCCCCGCCCGGTCTCGGCCCGCCCCAGCGCGGCAAAGGAACGTCGACAGCGCAGCGCGTCATAGACCAGATCGCGGACCGCATGTCTGTCGCCCGATCCGGCATAGCGGCTGCCCCGGCCCCAGTTGGTCAGGGCCTGTTCGGCGGGCGCCCCCGAAAGCACGCGGTCCAGCACGGCCATTGCCGCGGAAAGCCGCGCGGCGGGGGTCAAGCGATCCTCATGCGATACATAAGCAATGTCTGGCAAACCATTGACATAACTACATCACCCGGTAGTTCGGGCTTTCGCGGGTGATCTGCACGTCATGCACATGGCTTTCCTTCAATCCGGCGCCGGTGATCCGCACGAATTGGCAATTCGCGCGCATCGCTGCGATGTCGCGGTTCCCGGTGTAGCCCATCGCCGCCCGCAGGCCGCCGACCAGTTGATGCACCACCGCCGCCGCCGACCCCTTGTAGGGCACCTGGCCCTCGATGCCTTCGGGCACCAGCTTGTCGGAGGCCGCATCCTTCTGGAAATAGCGGTCGGCCGAGCCGCGAGCCATGGCGCCCAGCGACCCCATGCCGCGGTAGCTCTTGAAGCTGCGGCCCTGATACAGGATCACCTCGCCCGGGGATTCGTCGGTGCCCGCAATCGCGCTGCCGACCATGGCGCAGGAGGCCCCGGCTGCAATCGCCTTGGCAAAATCGCCGGAATACTTGATGCCGCCATCGGCGATCACCGGAACGTCGCCCGCTGCCTGTGCGGAATCCATGATCGCGGTCAGTTGCGGCACGCCCACCCCCGCGACAATGCGGGTCGTGCAGATCGACCCCGGCCCGATGCCAACCTTGACCGCATCGGCCCCGGCGCCGATCAGCGCCCGCGTGGCCTCGCCGGTTGCCACGTTGCCTGCCACCACCTGCACGGTGTTCGACAGCCGCTTGATGCGCTCGACGGCGCGCGCCACCCCTTCGGAATGGCCATGCGCGGTGTCGATCACCACCATGTCCACCCCGGCGTCGATCAGCGCCTGGCTGCGCTCGAACCCGGCGTCGCCGACGGTCGAGGCGGCGGCAACGCGCAGGCGGCCCAGTTCGTCCTTGCAGGCGTGCGGGTTCAGCACCGACTGCTCGGTATCCTTCAGCGTCAGGAGGCCGGTCAGCTTGCCCTTGCCGTCGGTCACCAGGAGCTTCTCGATCCGCCGGGCCTTCATCAGGCTGATCGCGGTGGCGCGGTCGGCCGGTTCATGCAGGATGGCAAGGTTGTCAGAGGTCATCATCACCCGCACCGGCGTGCGGTCATCGGAGGCAAAGCGCATGTCCCGGTTGGTGACGATGCCCACTACACGGCCCAGCTCGTCCACCACGGGAAAGCCGGTGACGTTGTAGCGTTCCTGCAGGATCTTGGCATCGGCCAGCGTCTGGTCGGGCGTCAGGGTGATCGGCGCATAGACGATGCCGGATTCGAACCGCTTGACCCGGCGCACCTCGCGCGCCTGCTCCTCGATCCCGAGGTTGCGGTGGATGACCCCGATCCCGCCGGCCTGCGCCATGGCGATCGCCATGCGCGCCTCGGTCACGGTATCCATCGCGGAGGACAGCAGCGGAATGTTCATCCGGATCACCTTCGTGACGAAGGTGGAGGTATCCGCGTCCGATGGCAGGACCGAACTGGCTGCCGGCACAAGCAGCACATCATCGAAGGTTAGCGCCTCGCGAATCTCCATGGGAGGTCTCCTTGGGAGTCATCGTTTGGCGGTTCCCTGTTTCACGGACCCCGGGGGAAGGCAAGCGGGAATCCGGGGGCTTGCGGTGGTTGCCGCGGCGTGGTGACCTGAGGCTGCAAAAGGGGGAGACCGCGATGCGGGTGGCGATTGTCGAGAATACCATTGTCACCCATCACGGCCAGGTCGGGGTGGCGCTGCACGAGGCCGGTGCGCGGATCGACGTTTTCCGCCCCTATGCGGGAGACGGTCTGCCCGAACCGGGTGCCCATGACGCGCTAGTAGTGTTCGGCGGCGAGCAGAGCGCGCTCGACGACCGCATCCACCCCTATCTGCCGGACCTCGCGCGGGTGATGCGGGCAGCGTCGGATCTGGACCGGGCCGTGCTGGGCATCTGCCTTGGCTGCCAGCTGCTGGCGCGGGCGTTCGGCGGGCGGAACCTGCTGGGGGCCGCGCCAGAATTCGGCTGGACCGCCGTGGTGCTGACCGATCAGGGGCGGGCCGACCCGGTGCTGTCGGCGCTGCCCGCCGCCTTTCCGATCTTCCAGTGGCATTCCGACACCTTCACCCTGCCCGAAGGCGCGGTGCACCTGGCGCAGTCGTCCGCCGCGGCGCAGCAGGGGTTCCGCGTCGGCCGCGCGACCTATGGCACCCAGTTCCATTTCGAGGCCAACCGCGCCATCGTGGCCGACTGGTCGCGCGAGTTCTCGGGCCTGGCAGAGAGGATGCACCCCGGCTGGCAGAACGCGCGCCCTGCGCTGGCCGCCACCCTGGGGGCCGAGGCCGATGCGGCCGGGCTTGCCATCGCGCGGGGCTGGGTTGGTCTGATACGGTGAGGGTGGTGCCTGTGGTGGGTGGCGGAGCCTCCGGCGGGGATATTTGGGAACAGAAGAAAGTCAGGCGAGGGCGGCGTTTGTCTTGACCGCCAGTTCGCCCTTGGCCCAGGATTTCAGCACCTTGATCGCCACCCAGGGCACCAGCGCCAGTGCCGCCATCAGCACCACGATCCCCGGCAGATCGAAGCCCTGCGCGAACAGGCTTCCGGCATAGGCCGCCAGCGGAAAGGTGAAGGCCCCCCAGAGCGGGCTGAACCCCGAGGCCGTGATCCAGCGCCCCGCCGCCAGCAGCGCCAGCAGGATCGTCGCGCCAAGCACGGCGAATCCCGCCGCCAGCACCGGCAGCCCGGCAAGAGCCGCCACGGTGCCGAACAGGCTGGCGGGGGCGAGGTGGATCGCCAGCAAGGGGCGCAGAGGCGCGGGCGGAATGCGGCGCAGGAGCTGCACGAGGCTGATGCCCCAGACCGCCATCGCCACCGGAATCGTGCCCCAGAGCAGTGCGTTTCCGAGGCCCGGCAGCCCCAGCGGAAAGGCCGCGAGCCCGCCGATGATGAAGCCCACGAAGCTCAGGTGCCATACCGGCGTCACGTCGCGTCCACCCTGCGGGGCGGTCAGGATCTGGCGCAGGATCAACCCGGCCAGCCCTGCGTGCAGCGCCAGCCCGAGGAACAGCGCCGCCCGTGCCGCACCCGGCGCATAGGGCTCCAGCACCGCCGCCAGCAGCAGCAGCCCCAGCGTCATCGACGCAAGGCCCGCCCGGCCGGGCAGGATGCGCAGATCTTCCGCCACCACGCCCGGCCGCCGCGCGGTCTTGACCGCATAACCCACCACCGCAAAGGCCCAGAGCAGGAAGACCGCCCCGAGCAGCGCCTCGGCCGGGGCTGCGGGCAGGTCCAGCGCCTCCAGGCCCCGGCGCAGCGCCAGGCCCAGGCCGGACAGGCCCAGGATCGACGGAAACACCGCAGGCGGCATACGCTGGAACAAGGCCAGGCGGCGCGGCGGAAACTCCGGTGGCGGAAACATCGGCGGTCGGGTCATCTTGGCCTCCTGTCGGACGCCCCGGCCTAGCGCATCGCCCGGTCAAGGGGAAGCGGCGCGTCGGGCACAAGACGTGCCAGCGGCCGCATGCGGGCCACCGTTTCATGCCAGACTGACCGGGCAAGGCGCCGATTTCGATGCCCCTCGCCCGCGCCGCCCGGCCACCCTGCCCCGGCAGCAGCGGCAGAATCGGCAGGGGCGGGCACAGTCATGAAACCGGGCCATGAAACCGGGCCATGAAACCGGGCGGCTGAACCTGCCCTTGGTCGGGACCGCGACGTTCGGCAAAGCGGGCGTCGCCCGGCGGGAGGAGGTTGCGGGGGAGCGACCTCGTCGAGGTCGCGCCCGCCCATGACCATTCCGGCTCGACCGCGATCCTCGCGGCGCAGGCGCTGCCGATTCTTCTCGGCTTCATCTTCCCTGCCCGGGGGGTGCACTCAGCCGGGCAGAACCAGCGCGGTTGGCCCCAGCGGGGTCAGCGCCGCGCCGGTGCCCAGCTTGAAATGCGCCAGCCCCGGCGCATCCTCGGCGTTGACATCGCCCAGATCGAAGGTCCGCACACCCTCGGCCCGCAGCGCAAGGGCCGCCTGCCACAGCATCGGCCCGTGCGCGAATGCCGCCCGCGCGGCGGGGCCGGCCCAGCCGATGTGGTAGCTGGCCCAGGTGCCATGCCTCAGGATCAGCATCGCGGCCTGCATCCGGCCCGCACTGTGCCATTCCCATACCTGCCGCGACCCGGGCCAGAGCCGGGCAAAGGCGGGCGGCAGCGCGCGGTAACCGCGCTGGCCGCGCTGAGCCTCCTCGGCCGCAAGCAGCGGTTCCAGCGCACGGGCAGGGTTGGCGCGGCGCGGCGCCACCTGCGCCTCGGCCCGGACCAGCCGGTTGCGCCATTTGCCCGACAGGCCCGCGCGCAGAGCGGCGGGGTCGGGCGTCAGATCCCACAGGGCATGGTGCCGCGGGGTGATCAGCGGCAATACGCCGAAGCCGGGCACGGCCTCGGCCGGTGTGGCGATCGTCGGTGCGGCATGGCGGGCCAGACGGCGCAGAACGGCGCGGCGCGCCCGTGGCTCAGGTAATGCCAGCCACAGCGGCCCGCGCAGGATCAGCCGAAGCCCGCGCCGGTGCAGCACCTGCGCCCGCGCCACCTCTTGCCCGTCAAGAAACACCTGCGCCCGGCGCACGCCCGCGCCAAGCGCGGCCATTGCCTGCCCATATTCCCAGCTTTGCTGCAACGGGGTCGTTCCCCGCCATGCCGCCGAATCCAGATTGTCCCAAAGGATTTCCATGCCCCGTTAAGACAGCGGAAACCTTAAGATGCGATGAACCGGGAATGAAACGCAAAGCCCATCCCCCCGCGCCACGCCTGACCCTCTGGGTGCCGACATTGCTTGCGGGGGGGCTCAGCCTGTTGTTCGTCTGCCTGCGCGCGCTGCTGTAGGCGCGCGGCAGATGTCACTTCTTGTCGCCCTTGGCCTTGTCTTGCGCCGCCGTCAGGCGGGCGGTCAACGCATTGACCTCGACAGCCACTTTCGACTTGTCCTTCTTGGGCTTCTTGACTTCCTTGTTGGACCGCATCTGACCCTTGGCCATGGCAACTTCCTCTCCGGCTGTGCCGGACGGGGGCCATGGGGCCGGTCCGGCAAGGGGCGCGCCGGGCTGCGGGGGTCATGGATCAGCCCCCGCACGCCTGCCCTGCCCCTGATGTGCGCCCGCCCCCCGCGCCTGTCAACCGGGTTCAGCGGTATAGCAGCGACCGGCCTTGGTGGAACAGGTGGATCTTCGCCGGTTCCGCCCCCAGCCGCACCACCTGGCGGCGCAGGCCGGGGTGGATGCCGGGCAGCTTGGCCACCACCTGCGCCTCCTCCCCCTGCCGCTTGAAGTAGAGCAGCGTCACCTCGCCCAGGGCCTCGGTGATCTCGACCTCGCCGGTGAACAGCGGCGCGCCTTCGGTGGCCAGCAGATCCTCGGGGCGCACGCCGAGGTTGACCCGCATCCCCATGTCGGCGGCGCTTGTGGCTATCGCCGCCCGCGCCACGCCGCCATTGTCGAGCCGCACCTCGGTTTCCGCCCCGGTCGCCGTTACCTGCCCCGGCATCAGGTTCATCGCCGGGCTGCCGATGAACTGCGCGACGAATTCGGTCTCGGGGCGCTCATACAGCGTCAGCGGGCTGCCGACCTGGGCAATGCCGCCGCCCGCCAGCACCACGATGCGGCTGGCAAGGGTCATCGCCTCGACCTGGTCATGGGTGACATAGATCATCGTGCGCTCCGGCATCGCCTCTTTCAACTGGGCGATCTCGATCCTTGTGGCCACCCGTAGGGCTGCGTCGAGGTTCGACAGCGGCTCGTCGAAGAGATACACCTTGGGGTCGCGCACGATGGCCCGCCCGATGGCGACGCGCTGGCGCTGGCCGCCCGAAAGCGCCTTGGGCAGCCGGTCAAGGTAGGGCGTCAGTTGCAGGATGCGCGCCGCCTTGTCCACCGCGGCCGCAATCTCCTCGCGGGACTTTTTCGCGATCTTCAGCGCGAAAGCCATGTTGTCGCGCACCGTCATGTGCGGGTACAGCGCGTAGCTCTGGAACACCATCGCGATGCCGCGCTGCGCGGGCGGCACGTCGTTCACCACCTGCCCGTCGATCGACAGCACGCCGCCGGTGATGCGTTCGAGCCCGGCAATCATCCGCAGCAGCGTCGATTTCCCGCAACCCGAGGGGCCGACGAACACGATCAGCTCGCCCTGTTTTATATCGAGGTTGATGTCGGCCAGCACCTTGACCTCGCCATAGGCCTTTTCCACGTTCGCCAGTTTCAGGTTGGCCATCGGTTCCCCTCCCTCAGACTTTCTTCGCCAGACAGACGGCCCAGGGGCCAAGGCTGACCCGGCGCTCGCCGGTCAATTCAACGCCGCCCGGACTGTCGCCGACCGCCGTCCAGTCGCCGTCGGGCAGATCGACCCCCGCGATGCCGTCGCCAAGGTTGAAGGCGCAGAACAGCGTCTCCTGCCCCGTGCGCAGGAACTGCACCACATCGCCATCGGCCAGCGGCTGCGACATTGCCCCCCAACGCAGCACAGGGTGCGCACGCCGGAACGCCAGCGCGCGGCGGTAATGCGTCAGCATCGCGTCGGGGATGCCGTCCTGCGCCGCAACCGACAGGCCCAGATGCTGCGGCGCCACCGGCAGCCATGGCCTGTCGGCGGTGGAAAAGCCACCCGCCGCATTGTCAGTCTGCCAGACCATCGGCGTGCGGCAGCCGTCGCGGCCCTTGAACTCGGGCCAGAACTCGATGCCGTAGGGGTCGCGCAGGTCCTCGAAGGCAAGCTCGGCCTCGGGCAGCCCCAGTTCCTCGCCCTGGTACAGGCACAGCGACCCGCGCAGGCACATCAAGAGCGTCGTGTAAGCCTTTGCTGCGTCATGTGAAAGGCGCCAGCGTGTGATGTGTCGCACCGTGTCGTGGTTGGAATAGGCCCAGCACGGCCAGGCGTCGGGGGCGGCGCGGGTCATCCGCTCGAACGTGTCCTGCACCAGCGCCGCCGTCAGGCGGGTCGGTTGCAGCATCTCGAACGGATAACACATCTGCACCTTGTCATCGCCCGAGGTGTATTCGGCCATGATCTCGAGCCCGCGCTGTGCATCGCCGACCTCACCCACCGCGGCCGCGCCGTAGGGCTCCAGCACGGCGCGGAACTTCCGCAGGAAATCAAGGTTCTCCGGCTGGTTCTTGTCAAACAGGTGCAACTGGTGGTTATAGGGGTTGACCCCGGGTGCGATGGAATCGTTCCGCAGATCGAGCGGCAGCGACGGGTTGTCGCGCAAGTATCTGTCGGCAAAGTAGAAGTTGATGGTGTCCAGCCGGAAGCCGTCCACCCCCCGATTGAGCCAGAACCGCGCCACGTCCAGCAGCGCCTGCTGCACCGCCTCGCAATGCAGGTTCAGATCTGGCTGCGAGGTCAGGAAGTTGTGCAGGTAGTATTGCCGCCGCCTTCCCTCCCATTGCCAGGCAGAACCGCCGAACACCGACAGCCAGTTGTTGGGCGGCGTGCCGTCGGGCTTCGGTTCGGCCCAGACATACCAGTCGGCCTTCGGGTTCGTGCGGTCCTCCCGGCTTTCCCGGAACCACGGGTGCGCGTTGGAGGTGTGCGACAGCACGAGATCGATCATCACCCGCAAACCCAGCCCATGCGCCCGCGCCACCAGCGCGTCGAAATCGGCCAGCGTGCCGAACATCGGGTCAACGTCGCAATAATTGCTCACGTCATAGCCGAAATCCTTCATCGGGCTGGGGAAGAACGGGCTGATCCAGATCGCGTCGGCGCCAAGGCCTGCGATGTGGTCCAGCCGCGCCGCGATGCCCGCCAGGTCGCCGATGCCGTCGCCGTTGCTGTCCTGAAAGCTGCGCGGGTAGATCTGGTAGATCACCGCCCCGCGCCACCAGTCCTTGTCAACCGGCAGCGCCATCACTTCACCGATCCGGCCAGCAGGCCGCGCACGAGGTATTTCTGCATGGCGAAGAACACCACCAGCGGCACGAAGATCGACACGAAGGCCGAGGCCGCCAGAATCTCCCACTCGCCGCCCTTCGAGCCCATAAGTTCCTTCAACTGCCCGGTCATCACCAGCTGGTCCTGCGTGTTGCCAAGGAACACCAGCGCCACCAGCAGGTCGTTCCACGTCCAGAGAAACTGGAAGATCGCGAAGGACGCCAGCGCCGGGAACGACAGCGGCAGGATGATCTTGAGGAAGATCTGAAAATCGGTCGCGCCATCGACACGCGCGCTTTCGATGATCTCGCGCGGCAGGCCGATCATGTAGTTGCGCAAGAGATAGATCGCCAGCGGCAGCCCGAAGCCGGTATGGGCCAGCCAGATCCCGATATAGGTCTTGCCGATGCCGATTTCGTTGTGCAGCTTCAGCAGCGGTATCAGCGCCAGTTGCAGCGGCACCACCAGCAGGCCGACGATGCCCGCGATGATCAGCGCCCGGCCGGGAAACTCCATCCACGCCAGCGCATAGGCGGCGAAGGCCGCAATCAGGATCGGGATAACCGTCGCCGGGATGGTCACGGTCATCGTGTTCAGGAAGGCCCGGCCCAGCCCTTCGGCCCCCAGCACCCGGCTGTAATTCTCGGTCGTGAAGCGTGGCGGCTCGGTGGTCATCACGAAGATGCGCTCTCCCCGCGTGCCCTGGAAGGCCCGGGGCGAGGAAATGCGGAAACCGCCGTCCTCGTTCACCACGACCTCGAGCCCGCTGCGCGTCGTCACGGGCTCGCCAACCGGGTTCTCGCCCGGCGCGCGGGCGGTTGTGCCGAAGGCGCTGACGCGGCCGGGTTGGCCCTCGAACACGTTGCCGGAAATCACGAACAGCCCGCCCTCCTCCACCGCCGTATCGGGCGGCGGCGCGCGGTATTGCACGCTTTGCTCCGACGGGAACAGCGACCGCCACCACCCCGAGGTCGTGATCTGGTCGCGGTCGCGGAAGCTCGACACCAGCAGCCCGAAGGTCGGCAGCGTCCACATCAGCACCAGCAGCAGCGCCGCCAGATTGACCGCCCAGACCAGCCGCGACCTGGTGCCCACGATGTTGTCCATCTCAGCGCATCTCCTTGCGGGCGTTGCGGATGTTCCAGATCATGATCGGCGTCACCATCAGCATGATGATGATGGCGGCGGTCGAGGCGCGTCCGGTATCGTTCCCGCGGAACATCCAGTCGAACATCAGGTTGGCCAGCACCTGCGTGCCCCATTGTCCGTTGGTCATCGTCAGCACGATGTCGAACACCTTCAGCACGGTGATGGTGATCGTGGTCCAGACCACCAGGATGGTGCCCCAGATCTGCGGCACCTTGATCTTCATGAAGATCTGCAGGGGGGATGCGCCATCGAGAATGGCCGCCTCGATGGTTTCCTCGGGGATGCCGCGCAGCGCGGCCGACAGGATCACCATGGCGAACCCGGCCTGAATCCACACCAGCACCACCATCAGGAAAAAGCTGTTCCACGGCGCCAGCGTCAGCCAGGTCTGCGCCGTGCCGCCAAGGCTGACCCAGATCGCGTTCAACGCACCGATCTCGGCCTGCCCGTCGCCGCGGTAGTCGTAGACGAACTTCCAGATCACCGAGGCCCCGACGAACGAGATTGCCATCGGCATGAAGATCATCGCCTTGGCGAAGTTGCCCCAGCGGATGCGGTCGGTCACGGCGGCGGCGATCAGGCCGAAGAAGGTCGCGGCGGCCGGAACGAAGACCAGCCACAGCAGGTTGTTGACCAGCGATTCCTGAAACTTGTCGTCGCGGAACAGCCAGGAATAGTTGGCGAAACCGACAAACCTGTCGCCCGTCCGGTCCATGAACGACAGGTAGACCGACATGAACACCGGATAGACCAGATAGACCGTCAGCAAGAGCAGCGCCGGAAACAGGAACAGCCAGGGCCGGATCGCATTGGCACGGGTGATGTTGGACCCGGCGTCGGGGCCGCGCGGCGGAAAGATGCTGTCCAGCACCATGTTGGACAGGAAGAAATAGGCGATGCAGCCGAACACGCCGATGATGATCGTGCCGCCCGCCAGGATGAACTGTTCCACCGGTTGCCCCCGTTGCTTGCCCATGCCGCCAGTCGGGGGCGGGCACGCCCGCCCCCGACTGGGTTACTTCAACGAGTCCCAGGTTTTCTGGATGTCGTCCGCCACGGCCTGCGCATCCTTGCCGCCGGAATAATCGACCATCCCGGTCCAGAACACGCCCGCACCTATCGCCCCCGGCATCAGGTCCGATCCGTCAAAGCGGAAGGTGGTGGCGTTCAGCAGCACGTCGTTCATCTTGCGCAGCGTCGGGTCGCCGTAGACCTCGACGTTGACGCCCTTGTGCGGCGTGAGGAACCCCGATTGCGCCATCCAGACCTCGTGCGCGATCGGGCTGGTCAGGAACTGGATGAAGGCTTGCGCCACCGGGCTGTCCTCGGTCACCACGAACAGCGTGCCTGCCCCCAGCACCGGCTTGCCCAGGTCGCGGCCCGCATAGGCCGGGAAATAGAAGAAATCGGCATCCTCGCCCATCACCGTGCCTTCGGGGAAGAACGACGGGATGAACGACGCCTGCTTGTGCATGTAGCATTGCGGCGGCGAGGCAAAGAGACCCTTGGGGCTGTCGCGGAAGTCGGTGGAGGCGACGCCGCCCGCCCCGCCCGCCACATAGGCGTCATTGCGGGCGAAGGCGCCGAATTCCTCGATGGCGGCAACCACCTTGGGGTCGTTGAACGGCAACTCGTTGGAGGTCCAGCCGTCGTAATCCTCGGGGGTATTCACCCGCAGCATCATGTCCTCGACCCAGTCGGTCGCGGGCCAGCCGGTCGCGGGGCCGGACCCCAGCCCGATGCACCAGGGCGTGCCGCCATCGGCCACGATCCGGTCGTTCAGCGCCTTGAGGTCCTCCATCGTCTCGGGAACCTCGTAGTCGCCGTCCTCGAAATTCTCGGGCGAATACCAGACCAGCGATTTCACATCGACCTTGTAGAAAAACCCGTAAAGCGCCTCGGTCCCGTCTGCCCCCGGATAGGTCGCAAGGTCCACCCAGGACTGGCCTGCGGCATAGTTTTCCGCCACCCAGGCGCCGATGTCGGCGCCAAGCGGCGCCAGCTTGCCGCGCCGTGCCAGGTCTGCCGCCAGCCCCGGCTGCGGGATCACCGCGATCCCGGGGGGCGAGCCTGCCTCGACATCGATCATCACGCGCTGCTCGAACCCGTCGCCGCCGGTGTATTCGACATCGGCCCCGGTCGCCGCCTCGAAATAGGCGATGACGGTTTCGAACAGCTGCTTGTCCACCCCGCCCCACGGCCCGTCGATCCGCAGCGACTGGCCCTTCAGATCCGTGGCCTTCAGCGCCTCGAAACTGTCCCAGTTGAAGCGGGCATCCTCGCCCGGCGCAAACTTCAGATCCTGCGCGACAGCGCCACCCGAAAGCAGCGCAAGTGCCGCCGCACCTGCGTAAACTCTGGATTTCATTGCGTCCTCCCGGTTGCAGACGCCGCCCCGGCGTCGCGTTATGCCTCAGGCAGATCAGAATCAATTCCAAACCGCTTTGGATAAGGCAGGTTTGCCGATCCCTGCCAATAAGTCAATCCTCCGGCCTGACACAGGCTTGAATTCCCTTTGTTTTGCAGGTGCAGAAAGCCGGACTCCCCAGAAGGATCAATCCGGTTTGCCTTTGAC
The DNA here is from genome assembly GCA_032334235.1 of Paracoccaceae bacterium Fryx2. Taxonomy (NCBI): domain Bacteria; kingdom Pseudomonadati; phylum Pseudomonadota; class Alphaproteobacteria; order Rhodobacterales; family Paracoccaceae; species Paracoccaceae bacterium Fryx2. The sequence goes on along the minus strand of JAVSGI010000005.1, from coordinate 540,364 downwards.
GATTGCGCGGGCCGCCGCTAAGCTTGGCTGCAATTGAAACCGTTTTGGCTCCGCCCCCCGCAAAGCACCCGATGAACCTCAAGGAACTGTCGCTAAAGCTTGGCCTGTCGCCCACCACGGTCAGCCGGGCGCTGAACGGCTATCCCGAGGTCAACGAGGAAACCCGCGAGCGGGTGATGGCGGCGGCCCGGCGCTACAACTACAGCCCGAACGCCCGCGCGATCCGGCTGGCCACCGGGCGCGCGATGGCCGTCGGGCACGTCATCCCGATCGCCACGCGGCACGAGATCGTCAACCCGGTGTTTGCCGATTTCATCGCCGGGGCGGGCGAAACCTATGCCCGCGCGGGGTATGACATGGTGCTGTCGGTGGTGCCCGACGAAGACGAGGAACGCACCTACCGCGCCCTGAAATCGCGCGGCACCGTCGATGGCATCATCGTTCACGCCCCGCGCACCGACGACCCGCGCATCCGCCTGTTGCAAGAGGTCGGCCTGCCTTTCGTGGTGCACGGCCGCGCCACAGGCACCGAAACCCCCTATTCCTGGCTCGACGTGAACAACCGCCGCGCCTTCCAGCGTGCCACCGAATTCCTGCTCGACCTCGGGCATCGCCGGATCGCGCTGGTCAACGGGCTGGAGTTCATGGATTTCGCGATCCGGCGCCGCACGGGCTATCTGGCGGCGCTGGCAGACCGGGGCATTGCCGCCGACCCCGCGCTGATGTTCACCGACGAGATGACCGAAACCGCAGGCCACCGCGCCGCCCGCGCCATGCTTGCCCTGCCCGACCCGCCGACCGCGTTTCTGGTCGCCTCGATGATCTCCGGCATGGGGGTGCGGCGGGCCTGCGATGCGGCCGGGCTGCGGCTGGGGCGCGACGTGTCGGTGATCATCCATGACGACGAGCTCAGCTACATGAAGAATGGCGAGGATGTGCCGATCTATACCGCCACCCGGTCGTCGGTGCGCGAGGCCGGGCGGCAGGCGGCGGAAATGCTGCTCGACATCATCGCCCACCCCGGAGCCGCACCGCAGCACCGGCTGCTGGAGGCGGATCTGATCATCGGCCAGTCCACCGGACCGGCCCCGAAGCGGAGCTGACGCCATGCTGCCCACCCGCGCCGACTTTCCGCCAGGCTTCCAGTTCGGGGCCGCCACCTCCAGCTACCAGATCGAGGGGCACGCCTTCGGCGGTGCCGGTCGCACCCACTGGGACGATTTCGCCGCCACCCCCGGAAACGTGGTGCGCGCCGAAAACGGGGCGCGGGCCTGCGACCACTACCACCGCTGGCCCGAGGATCTGGACCTGACAGCCGCCGCAGGCTTCGATGTCTACCGCTTTTCCGCCTCCTGGGCGCGGGTGATGCCCGAGGGACGCGGCGCGGTGAATGCCGAAGGGCTCGATTTCTACGACCGGCTGGTGGACGGGATGCTGGAGCGCGGGTTGAAACCCGCCGCCACCCTTTATCACTGGGAACTGCCGTCGCCGCTGGCCGATCTGGGCGGCTGGCGCAACCGTGACATCGCAAGCTGGCTCGCCGACTACACCGAGGTGCTGATGCGCCGGATCGGAGATCGGTTGTGGTCCGCCGCCCCGATCAACGAGCCGTGGTGCGTGGCGTGGCTGTCGCATTTCCTCGGCCTGCACGCGCCGGGCCTGCGCGACATCCGGGCGGCGGCGCGCGCCATGCACCATGTGCTGCTGGCGCATGGCCGGGCGATCGAGGTGATGCGCGGGCACGGCATGGGGAACCTTGGCGCGGTGTGCAACTTCGAATACGCCGCCCCGGCGGATGCCTCGCCGGAAGCAACAGCCGCCGCCAGCCTTTATGACGGCTACTACAACCGCTGGTTCCTTTCGGCGCTGTTCCACAAGCAATATCCGGCCGATGTGCTGGAAGGGCTGGAGCCGCACCTGCCCGCCGGCTGGGACGAGGATTTCGCCACCATCGCCGCCCCGGTCGACTGGGTCGGGCTGAACTACTACACCCGCAAGCTGATCGCCCCCTGCGAGGGCCCCTGGCCCGCGCACCGCGAGGTCGGGGGCCCCCTGCCCAAGACCCAGATGGGATGGGAAATCTATCCCGACGGGCTGGAACATTTCCTGAAGCGCACGCATCAGGACTATACCAGGGGCCTGCCGCTCTACGTCACCGAAAACGGCATGGCAAACCCCGACGCGCTGACCGGCAACCGGGTGGATGACAGCGCCCGCATCGCCTATCTGGCGGACCATCTCGCGGCCGTGCAGCGCGCCATCGCGGCAGGGGTGCCGGTGGCGGGGTATTTCGTCTGGTCGCTGCTTGACAACTACGAATGGTCGCTGGGCTACGAGAAGCGGTTCGGGCTGATCCATGTCGATTTCGAAACCTTGCAGCGCACCCCGAAAGCATCCTATCACGCCCTGAGCCGCGCGCTGGCGCGCCACCCCTGATCCCGTCAGACCCCGGAGCCCGCCATGCCGCCTCGCGCCGCCGATACATGCACCCTCGTGGCCGACATCGGCGGCACCAACACCCGCGTCGCACTGGCGCTTGGCACAGCACTTCTGCCCGAAACCATCCGCCGCTACCGCAACGCCGATTTCCCGGGGCTGGAGCCGATCCTGCGTCGCTTCATCGCCGAGGAGGACGGAGTCGATTGCGCCGGGGCCTGTGTTGCGGCGGCCGGCCCGGTCCGCGACGGCGTGGCCAGCATGACCAACCTCGACTGGACATTCGACGGCGATACCCTCGCCCGCGCCACCGGGGCCGAAACCGTGGCGATCCTGAACGACCTGCAGGCGCAGGGCCACGCTTTGGGGCATATCGCGCCCGGGAAGCTCGCGACCCTGATTCCCGGCCCGGACGGAGCGGCCGATGCGGCAAGACTGGTGATCGGCATCGGCACCGGCTTCAACGCCGCCCCGGTGCATGAAACGCCTTGGGGGCGCATCGTCGCCGCCTCGGAATGCGGGCATGTCAGCCTGCCGGTGCGGACCGGGGAAGACCTTGCCCTTTCCCGGTTCGTCGAAAGCGCACACGGCTTTCCCGGGGTCGAGGACGTGCTGTCGGGGCGCGGGCTGGAGCGCGTCTTCGCCTTTGCCGCCGCCGAGGCGGGTTGCCCCGAGGACCGCGGCGCCGCGCGCATCATGGAAACGCTCGCCAGCGACGGCCCGGCCCGCAGCGCGGCACGGATCTTCAGCCGCCTGCTGGGGGTCGTGGCCGGCGATCTGGCACTGATCCACCTGCCGTTCGGCGGGGTCTATCTGTGCGGCGGCGTGGCGCGGGCCGTCGCCCCCCATCTGGGCAGGATGGGCTTTGCCGAGGCGTTCCGCGACAAGGGCCGCTTTGCGGGCTTCATGCAGAATTTCGCGGTGACGCTGATCGAGGACGATTACGCCGCGCTGACCGGCTGTGCCACCTATCTGGCGCGAGGTGGCCGGGGCTGACCCGGGGGGCTGGGGGCGGAGCCTCCGGCGGGGATATTTGGGCAAAGATGAATGGAAAGAAGGGCACCCGGTCGGGGTGCCCTTTCGGTTTGTGTCTGATTTTTCGTAGAAAAATCGCGATCGTCAGGTGGCGTCAACGGCGCGGCGGGTCATGACGGCCACCAGATGCGCGCGGTATTCGGGCGAGGCGTGCAGGTCGCCCATCATCCCTTCGGCGGGCAGCGCCAGCCCGGCCAGCGCCGAGGCCGCGAAGTTGGCCGAGAGGGCAGCTTCTGCCGCGGCCCAGCGGAACACCCCGCCTTCCGAGGCGCCGGTGACCGCCACCCGCACCTCGGCCCCGAACTTCGCCACGAAAACCCCCACCATCGCGAAGCGCGAGGCGGGCTGGGCGAACTTGACGTAGGCCGCGCGGTCGGGGACCGGAAACCTCACCGCCGTGATGATCTCGCCCTCTTCAAGCGCCGTGGTGAAAAGGCCGTGGAAGTAGTCTTCCGCCGCGATCTCGCGCCGGTTGGTGACCACGGTCGCGCCCGAGGCCAGAACCGCCGCCGGGTAGCAGGCGGCGGGGTCGTTGTTGGCAAGGCTGCCGCCGATGGTGCCGCGGTTGCGCACCGCCGGGTCGCCGATCTGGCCCGCCAGCGCCGCCAGCGCCGGGTAGTATTTCGCACCCTCGGCGGCCACCACGGCATGGGTTGTCGCGGCCCCGATGATGATGCCGCCGTCGCCCTGGCAGACGCCTTTCAGTTCGGCAATCCCGGTCAGCGACACCAGAACCTCCGGCGCCGCAAGCCGCTGTTTCATCGTCGGCAGCAGGGTCTGCCCACCCGAAAGCGCCTGCGCTCCCTCGGCGGCCAGTGCCGCCACCGCATCGGCCACCGTTGCCGGTTTCACGAAGTCGAAGTTGTGCATGGCTTTCTCCCTCAGGCGTTCATGGCGGCCCAGACGCGACCGGGCGTCAGGGGCATGTCGATATGGGTCACCGGGTGCCCGGCGCGCACCAGCGCGTCGATCACCGCATTGACCACGGCGGGCGGCGAGCCGATCGCCCCGGCCTCGCCGCAGCCCTTCACCCCCAGCGGGTTGTGGGTGCAAGGCGTGATGCAACTGTGGTCGACGTTGAACATCGGCAGGTCATCCGCGCGCGGCATCGCGTAATCCATGAACGAGCCCGACAGCAGCTGGCCGTTCTCGTCATAGGCGCAGTTTTCCAGCAGCGCCTGGCCGATGCCCTGCGCCAGGCCGCCCTGCACCTGGCCCTCGACGATCATCGGGTTGACGATGTTGCCGAAATCATCCGCCGCCGAGAAGGCGAGGATGGTCACCTTGCCTGTTTCGGGATCGACCTCGACCTCGCAGCCATAGCCGCCCGAGGGGTAGGTGAAGTTCGACGGGTCGTAGAACGCCGTCTCCTCCAGCCCCGGTTCGAGGGTTTCCAGCGGGTAATTGTGCGGCACATAGGCCGCCAGCGTCACCCCGGCCCAGTCGATCGACTTGTCGGTGCCCGCCACGGTGAACTTGCCGTCCTTCAGCTCGATGTCGCCCTCTGCCGCTTCCAGCAGGTGCGAGGCGATCTTTTTCGCCTTGTTGACGATCTTGTTGGTGGCCTTGACGATGGCCGACCCGCCGACCGCCAATGACCGCGAGCCGTAGGTTCCCATGCCCATCGGGGTGTTGGAGGTATCGCCGTGGATGATGTCGATCTGGTTGGCGTCGATGCCGATCATCTCGGCCACCACCTGCGCGAAAGACGTCTCGTGCCCCTGCCCGTGGCTGTGCGACCCGGTGAACACCGAGATCGAGCCGGTGGCATTCACCCGAACCGTCGCGCTTTCGTAAAGCCCGGCGCGGGCGCCAAGCTGCCCCACCAGGTTCGACGGGGCGATGCCGCAGGCCTCGATGTAATGCGCGATGCCAAAGCCGCGCAGCTTGCCGCGCGCGAGGCTTTCCAGCCGCCGCGCCTCGAAACCGGCGTGGTCCGAGATTTCCAAGAGCTTGTCCATCGTGGCATGGTAGTTGCCGGTGTCGTAGACCACCGCGACCGGCGTCTGGTAGGGAAACTCGGTGATGAAGTTCTGCCGCCTGAGCGCCACAGGGTCCACCCCCAGTTCGCGCGCCGCCTTGTCCACCAGCCGTTCAAGCTGAAAGGTCGCCTCGGGCCGACCCGCGCCGCGATAGGCATCGACCGGGATGGTGTTGGTGAACACCGCCTTGACGTTGACGTAGATCAGCGGCGTCTTGTAGTTTCCCGCCATCAGCGTGCCATGCAGCCACGTCGGGATCGACGGCGCAAAGGTCGAGAGATACGCCCCCATGTTGGCATAGGTGTCGGTGCGGATTGCCATGAAGTTGTTTTCGGCATCCAGCGCCAGTTCGATCCTGGTCACATGGTCGCGGCCCTGCGCATCCGACAGGAACGCCTCTGACCGCGACGAGGTCCATTTCACCGGGCGGCGCAACTGTTTCGCGGCGAAGGTGACGAACGCCTCCTCGGCATAGTGGTAGATCTTGGACCCGAAGCCGCCGCCGACATCGGGGGCCACGACGCGCAGCTTGTGCTCGGGGATGCCCAGCACGAATGCACCCATCAGCAGGCGGATGACATGCGGGTTCTGACTGGTGGTATAAAGCGTGTGGTGGTCGGAATGCTGTTCATAGTCACCCACCGCGACGCGGGGTTCCATCGGGTTTGCCACCAGACGGTTGTTGATCAGCTCCAGCGTGGTGACATGCGCGGCCTTTTCGAAGGCCTCGTTGACCGCAGCCTTGTTCTCTTCGACAAAACCCCAGTCGAAGCAAAGGTTTGACGCCAGTTCCTCATGCACCTTCACCGCCCCGGGCAGGATCGCGGCCTTCATGTCCAGCACGGGTTCCAGCTCGGTGATGTCGAGCTCGATCGCTTCGGCCGCATCGCGGGCTTCTTCGTAGGTTTCGGCCACCACGACGCAGATCGGGTCGCCGACATGGCGCACCTTGCCGTCGGCCAGCACCGGGTGCTTGGGTTCCTGCATCGCCTTGCCGAACCGGTCGGTCACGCACCAGCCGCAGGGGATGCCGCCGACGCCTGCGAAATCGGCCGAGGTGAAGATGCGGAGCACGCCCGGCATCGCCGCTGCCGCCGTGGTGTCGATGCTGTTGATACGCCCGTGCGCCACGTCAGAGCGCAGGAAATGCGCGTAGGCCTGGCCGCGCAGGTTGATGTCGTCGGTATAGCGTCCCTGGCCGGTCAGAAACCGGACATCCTCGCGCCGCTTGGTGCTGGCACCAATGCCACCGTCTTTGGGCATGTCAATCCTCCCTTGATGCGGTGCGTGAAGAACGCCCGCCAATATTATCATTGGAAACGGTTACTCGGCGGCGACGGGCACGACTTCCTGCCCCGATGCCGCCAGAACCGATTTCACGATGTTGTGGTAGCCGGTGCAGCGGCAGATGTTGCCTTCCAGATAGTGGCGCACCTCGGCCTCGGTCGGCTGCGGGTTTTCGGCCAGCAGCGCTGCGGCAGACATCACCATCCCCGGGGTGCAGAAGCCGCATTGCAGCCCGTGATTGTCCTGAAACGCCTGCTGGATGGTGCCCAGCGTGCCGTCGGGGTTGGCCATGCCCTCGATGGTCTTCACGTCGGCCCCTGCCACGTCCTGCGCGAAGACCGAGCAGCTTTTTACCGCCTTGCCATCGACATGCACGACGCAGGCGCCGCATTGCGAGGTGTCGCATCCGATATGCGTGCCGGTCAGCCCCAGCCCGTCGCGCAGGTAGGAGGACAGCAGCGTGCGCCCTTCGGTTTCGGCCGAGACGGATTTTCCGTTCACGGTCATCGTGACTTTCGTCATGGTTCTCTCCCTGTCGATTTTCCGGTTCAGCCGATGATGCGGCGGAACCACCCTTTTTTCTTTTCACCATCCGCCGAGGGGTCATCTGCCGGGGTTTCGGCCGCGACCGGCTCCGGTTCGGCCGGGCCTTCGACGACATCCTTGAAGCGCGTGAAGAACTCGTCCGCCGTCTTGTGGGCGAAGCCGTCGATGATGCGGCTGCCAAGCTGCGCCAGCTTGCCGCCGACATGCGCCTCGGCGGCGTAGCCAAGCCGGGTGCCGCCCTCGATCGGTTCCAGCGTGACCTGCGCGCCGCCCTTGGCAAAGCCCGCAGCGCCGCCCTTGCCTTCGCCGGTGATCTTCAGGCTTTGCTGAACCACCAGATCAGACAGCGTCACCGTGCCGGTGAAGCGCGCCTTGACCGGGCCGACCTTCTGCACCACCGCGGCCTCGAAGCCGTCCTCCACGCTGCCGCTCATGCTTTCGCAGCCGGGCACGCAGAGCTTCAGCACCTCGGGGTCCAGAATTGCCGCCCAGACCGTGCCGGGATCGGCCATGATGTCGCGCGCGCCGGTCAGATGCATGTCGTCCGTTCCATGTTCACGAGCCCCTCATCCCCTGTTCGCATCGACAGTAAGGCCAGATTGTCGCACCGCAAATGAAACCTTCGTCGTAGTGTTGCCCTTTGCGCGTCAGACCGGGGCGAGCGTGGCCAGAAAAGACTCCAGCGCGCGCGGCTCGATCGGCTTGTGCAGGAAGGCCACGCCCTGCCCCGCGGCCCGCGCCTGCACGGCCGGGTCGCGGTTGGCGGTGACAAGGCAGGCGGGCACCGGCCCATGCGCGGCGTGCAGGGCCTTGATGAAGTCGAGCCCGGTCATGCCCGTGCCAAGCTGTTGATCGACCAGAAAGAAATCCGGCAGGATGCCAAGCTCGCCAATCAGCGCCAACGCCTCCTCGCCCGAGGCTGCGTCGAGCACGCTCATCCCCCAGCGTTCCAGCAGCAGCCCCAGCGCGCGCCGCAGGTCGTCGTCGTTTTCCACCAGAAAGGCGATGCGGTGCTGGTTGGCAAGCGAAACGCCGCGCGGGGCGCGCACCTCGGCCGGCCCCGCCCGGTCGGCCAGCGGCACCTGAAGCATGAAGCAGGTGCCGCGCCCGACCTCCGAGCGCAGGCCCAGCGGGTGCCCCAGCAGGGCGCAGGCCCGCTCGACGATGGCGAGGCCAAGCCCCATGCCTTCCGACGCCGAGGCCGGGGCGTCCAGCCGGTGAAACTCGCGGAAGATCGCGTCCTGATCGGCCTCGGGAATGCCCGGCCCGGTATCCCAGACCTCCAGCCGCACGCCGTGGCCGCGGCGGCGCACGCCGACCAGCACACGGCCCCGCGCGGTGTAGCGGATGGCGTTGCCGATCAGGTTCTGCAGGATGCGCCGCAGGTAGGTCGGGTCCGACAGCACGGTGGCGCGCGAGGGCAGCACCACCAGCGCCAGCCCCTTGGCGGCGGCGATCGGCGCGAATTCGTCGCGCAACTGGCCCAGCAGCCGGTCGAGCCGCACCGGGCCTTCCGACACCGCCGCCCGTCCGCGTTCCAGCTTGGAGATATCCAGCAGCGCGCCGAGGATGCCTTCGACCGAATCGAGCGCGTTCTGCGCCTTTTGCAATGCCTCGTGGGCGCGGGGCGTCACCGCCTCGTCGCTGATCGAGGCGATGAACAGCTTGGCCGCCGACAGGGGTTGCAGCAGGTCGTGGCTCGCGGCGGCGACAAAGCGGGTGCGCGAGGCGTTGGCCCGTTCGGCATCCCCCAGCGCATCCTCCAGTTCCAGCGTCCGCTCCATCACGCGCGCTTCCAGCGTCTCGTTGGCAAGGTAGAGCGCGGCAATCGCATCGCGTTCGGCGGTGACATCGGTGAAGCTCATCACGAAGCCGCGGTCGGGCATCTCCTGCGCGAACACGTCAAGCATCATGTCCGACCCGCGCCGCAGGGTGAAGCGCAGCGCCGGGCGCGGGGCGGTGGCCTCGACCCAGGCCTGCAGACGGTCGGCGGTCATGCCTTCGGCAAACGAGATGCCCTGCTGCGCGCGCAGCAGCAGCGTGGCGAACCCCGCCCCCAGCAGCAGGCGCGCCACCGGAATCGCCAGCAGGGTGCTCAGCCGCTGGTTCCACCCGACCAGCCGACGGTCGGCGTCGAAGATGCAGATGCCCTGGTCGATGTGGTCCAGCGTGGCGCGGATGATGCGGGCCTGATCGTCCAGCATCTTGCCCCGTTCCTGCCGTTCCAGCCGGATGATGTCGGTCACGTCGGTCTGCAGGATCACGGTGCCGCCATCGGCGGTGCGGTGTTCCGACACCTGAACCCAGCGGTCCCAGATCATCCGCACGTTGAAGATCACATGGCGGTCCTCGTGGCGGCGCTTGCGGCGGATCGACCAGTCTTCCGGGCTTTCGGCATCGGGCAGCGCCAGATAGCGCGACTGGCTGACCCTTTCCACATAGTCGGCAAAGGTCAGGCCCGGTTTCAGATGCTCGCGCAGGTCCAGCATGTGCATCCCGAAGCGGGAATTGCACATCACCAGCACGTCCTGCGCATCGAACAGGGCAAAGCCTTCCTGCACCGTTTCGATGGCGTTCGCGAGGTTCTGGCGCGCGGCCTCGGTGGCGCGGTTGGCCTCGGCCAGCCGGGCGTTCGACAGGTTCAAGAGGTCGAGCGCGCGTTCAAGGTCGCGGGTGCGGGCGCGGACCTGATCTTCCAGCATGGCCGCACGCTGGAACTGGGCATAGGCCGCACCCGAATCGTCGGTCACCTGCTCGACCCGCCGCATCAGCACCTGCGCTATGGCCAGGAGCTTCTCGGTCTGCCGGGCCGGGGGATCGGCCGGGTTGATCAGGGTGTCGATCATCACGGGATGCGGCATCGCCGGTCAGCCTCCCGGCGGATAGATGGCGACGCCGGTCATCGTCTGGTTGACATGCATCGCGTTCAACTGCTCGCCATAGGTGGAAAAGCCGATCACCCGGTGGCGGCGCAGCAATCCCGACACCGCGCCGTATTTCTGCTTTTCCAGCGCCTCCAGCCGCCGCAGGATGCAGTCGCAGGCGATGATCGCCGCGGGCGCGCCGCCCTGCGACAGGGCGGAAAGCTCGGCATCCAGATGCGCCACCATGTCCTGCGGTTCGGCCAGCGTCAGCACCAGCCCCTCGTCGATCGCCGAGAAGAACACGAGGTCGCCATTCTCGGCCACCTGCTGGATGGCCCGGACATGGTGCTTGCCGCCGATCCGCACCACCACCGGATGCGCGGCAAAGGTGAAGGCGGTCAACTGCCCCGGGTCCTTGCCCAGCAGGCGGGCATATTCGCGCGCGGCCGGTTCGGCGTTGATCTGGCGCACCGTGCGGCTCAGCGGGTCGGCCTCTGTCACCACCATGCGACGCTCGGTGGGCACCAGATGGTCGAGGTTGAACACCTTCACCCGGCAATCGCTGCGCAGCATGGTCAGCACGGCGGCATTGCGCAGCGCGCGCCCCTCGTGCAGCACGAAGGTCTGCCTGAATCGCGTGCCGTCACCGGCCGACCCGCCGAACAGCGGCACCGGCCCGAGACCCGATGCCAGCGCCGAGGTCAGCTCATCCTCGCGGATCGACAGGCCGTCGACCATCAGGAAGGCGAATTCGTTGTCCCAGCGCGGTTGCTGGCGTGCGAGGCCCGCCCGCGACCGGATCAGCCGCCCGATCAGGTCTTGCCGGTCCAGATGCCCCAGATCGGGGATCAGCAGCGTGTCGGCGGCGAAATGCGCGGCAGGCAGCCCCAGCGCCACGATCTCGCCTTCGGCATAGCCTTCGGGAGAGATTTCCCCCGCCGTGGTGCAGCCGATCACCGGCACGCCGGGCGCGCAGCGGTCAAGCTGGGCTATCAGCCCGTCCATGTCGGCCAGCGGCGAGATGAACAGGATAACCACCGCAAACGGCCCCGGACCCAGCGCCGCCAGCAGCCGCGCCGCCTTATCGGGCAGCCGGGCCGGAACATGCGCGGTGGAAAGAAGCGGCGCGCCGGATGCCCGGGGCGTCGCCTCGCATGACAGATCCATCGATGTCCTCCCTGGGGGCCAGCGTAAGCCGCGGGCGCCCCCTCTGACAAGAGGCGTGCCCCGGTCAGCCGTCTTCCGGCATCAGGCTGGCAAAGCTGGTTTCCTTGGCGATCAGCACCGCCTGCGTGCGGCTTTGCACCCCGAGCTTGCGCATGATCGCGGTGACATGCGCCTTGACGGTGGTTTCCGCGATGGTCAGATCGAAGGCGATCTGCTTGTTCAGCCGCCCCTCGCAGATCAGTTGCAGGATCCTGGCCTGCTGCCGGGTCAGCAGGCCCAGCCGCGCCACCGCATCCTCGCGCCGGGTTGCCGGGGCTTCGGGGTCGGTTTGCGGCACATAGCCTTCGGGCCAGTAGACCTCGCCCAGACGCACCGCCTCGAACGCGGCGCGGAACACCTCGCGGCGCGAATGCTTGGGCACGAAGCCCGCAGCCCCCGCCCGCAGCGCCGCCCCGACCACCCGGTTGTCGGCCAGCGATGACACCACCACCACCGGCACGCCCCCCGCCGCCGCCCGCAGCCGGATCAGCCCGTCCAGCCCCGAGACATCGGGCAGGTTCAGATCCAGCACCACCACGTCGGGGGCCAGCCCCCGGTCAAGCAGCGCCAGCGCAGCCTCCAGCCCGCCCACGGTTTCGACCGAGGTGATGCCGGTCACCGCCTTCAGCGTCATCACCAGCGCATCGCAGAACAGCGGATGGTCGTCGATGATCAGCGCCGACTGCTGCAGGCCGGGCGGTCTGGGGGGGAACGTGGCGGTCATGTGATGCCTGCGTCGCGATGTGCTGGGGGGCAGACTAGCAGCAACCGCCCCCTGCGACAATCTGGCCAAAGGTCTGACGCCGGGTTCAATGCCCCGGCCTTGCGGACGGTGACGAACGCGGCCGGTTCCTCCCATCGCCGGGGCCTCGAACGCTGCCAGCCGCTTCTTCCACAGCGCATTGGCGCGGAAAGCCGCATCGTGGCTGCCCGCCGCCTTCGCTGTTCCGGAAGGCGGTTTCGTGGTTCCTGATGGTGTGGGCGCAGCCGAAAAAGCGGTTGCCGGGGCCGGCCGCGGCAAAGGCATCGGCGGCAAGGGTGCTGTCGTCGATCAGCACGCCATTCGGACAGCCGTGCGGCGCGCCGCAAAGGTCGGCATCCAGCTTGAACTTCTCGCGTGACATGCCCGGCAGGCCGTCGAGAAACCCCACCGAATACAGGATGAAACTGTCGCCGCCGAGAATCGCCGCGAGCATCGACAGGGTGCCTTCGGTCATCGCCTGCGCATCGGGCAGCTTCGACGTGGTGACGTTGCCCGAACAGCGCAGCGGCAGGTTCAGCCGCCGCGCCAGTTGCCCGACCACCATCGACCCGATCGCCGACTCCGGCGTGCCCGCCCTGCCACCGGCAAATGCCGTTTCCGGGCGCAGGGCCTGGCGAAAGGCGACAGGTCGCGGCGAATCCGGCCTCAGGTCACCACGTCGGGGGCGGTGCGATCAAGGAACCGCTCGATCCCGGCCAGTTCGTGCGCCGCCCGGATCACCGGGGCCAGCGCCTTCTGCGCATCCAGCCCCAGCCCGGCCGGCCCCGGCGCATAGCGTTCAAGGTAGAGCCTCAGCGTCGCCCCTTCGGTGCCGGTGCCCGACAGGCGCAGCACGAACCTGCTGCCGTCGGTGAACAGCACGCGCAGCCCCTGCTGCAGCGACACCGAGCCGTCGACCGGGTCTTCATAGGCGAAATCGTCGGCGGCGGCGATGGTCATGCCCTCGACCACCCGGCCCGGCAGATCGGGCAGCGCGGCCCGCAGGTCCGCCATCATCGCGTCGGCCTTGTCGGTGGCGACCGCCTCGAAATCGTGGCGGCTGTAGTAGTTGCGCCCGAACCGCGCCCAGTGCTGCGTCAATATCTCGGCCACGCTTTCCTGCCGCACCGCCAGGATGTTCAGCCACAACAGCACCGCCCAGAGCCCGTCCTTCTCGCGCACATGGTCCGACCCGGTGCCGAAGCTTTCCTCGCCGCAGAGCGTCACCCGCCCGGCATCCAGCAGGTTGCCGAAGAACTTCCAGCCGGTCGGGGTCTCGTAAGCCTCGATCCCCAGGGCATGGGCCACCCGGTCCACCGCCGCCGAGGTCGGCATCGACCGTGCCACGCCCTTCAGCCCGCCCGCATAGCCGGGCACGCGGTGCGCGTTGGCCGCCAGCACGGCCAGGCTGTCCGAAGGCGAGACATAGACGCCGCGCCCCACCACCATGTTGCGGTCGCCGTCGCCATCCGAGGCCGCGCCGAAATCGGGCGCATCGGCGCCGAACATCTCGTCCATCAGGGCATGGGCCCAGGTCGGGTTGGGGTCGGGGTGCATCCCGCCGAAGTCGGGCAGCGGCGTGCCGTTGACCACCGTGCCATGCGGCGCGCCGAGCCGCGTTTCCAGAATCTCCTTCGCGTAAGGCCCGGTCACCGCGCACATCGCGTCGAACCGCATCCGGAAGCCCGCCGCGAACATCGCCCTTATCGCCGGGAAATCGAACAGGCTTTCCATCAGCGTGGCATAATCGGCCACCGGGTCGACCACATCGACCGCCATGCCGTCGATCGTCACGAAGCCGACCGAGTGCAGGTCGATGTCGGGCGCGTCCGAAATCTGGTAGTGCTTGAGGGCTTTCGTCGCGGCAAAGATCGCCTCGGTCACCGCCTCGGGGGCCGGGCCGCCGTTGGCGGTGTTGAACTTCACGCCGAAATCCTCCTCCGGCCCGCCGGGGTTGTGGCTGGCCGACATGATGATGCCGCCGTCGGTGCGGTGCAGGCGGATCAGGTGGCTGGCGGCGGGGGTGGAGAGGATCGCCCCCTGCCCCACGATCACCCGCGCCGCGCCATTGGCCGCCGCCATCTTCAGGATGACCTGCGCCGCCTGGTCGCCAAAATAGCGCCCGTCGCCGCCCAGCACGAAGGTCTTGCCCGCAGCCCCGCCGATGGCGTCAAACGTCGCCTGAACGAAGTTTTCCAGATAGTGCGGCCCCATGAACACCGGGGTCTTCTTGCGCAGCCCCGAGGTGCCGGGCTTCTGCCCCGCGATGGGCGTGGTGGGAACGGTCTTGGCGGTCATGTCAGTCCTCCGGAAGGATCAGCGGCTGGAACACCAGCACGGATTGCGCCGGGGCTTCAAGCCCGGTCACGGCGGTTTCGGCCCCGGCCCCGGGGCGTGTGGTATCAAGGATCAACTGCCAGCGTGCCTGCGTGGCGGGCAGGAACAGCTTGACCGCCGGCCCCGCGTTCAGCACGGCAAAGATCACGTCGTCGGGGGTGCCCGGCCCTTCGGCGGCCATGCGCAACTCGACGCAGAGGCAGCGGAAGGCCGGGTCGTGCCAGTCTTCGGGGCGCGGCGCAGCACCATCGGCGCGGCGCCAGATCACGTCGGGCAACCCGTCCCAGGCGCGCGCGCGGGCATGGAGGAAACGGCGCTGGCGCAGCACCGGATGCGCGCGGCGCAGCGCGATCAGCCGCGCGACGAAATCCGCAAGCCCGGCATCGGCCCCCGTCCACGTCACCCAGCCGGTTTCATTGTCCTGCGCATAGGCGTTGTTGTTGCCGCCCTGCGCATTGCCGATCTCGTCGCCCGCCAGCAGCATCGGCGTGCCCTGGCTCAGCATCAGCGTCGCCAGCAGGTTGCGCTTGCGAAGGTCGCGCGCGGCGAGGATGGCGGGGTCGGCGCTCGGCCCTTCCGCCCCCATGTTGTCGGAATGGTTGTCGTCGTGACCGTCGCGGTTGTCCTCGCCGTTGGCGAGGTTGCGCTTGACGCTGAAAGACACCAGATCTTCCAGCGTGAAGCCGTCATGCGCGGTCAGGAAGTTCACCGACGAGGTTGCCGCCCGCCCGGAATGGTCGAACCGCTCGGCAGAGCCGAGCAGGCGCTTGGCCAGATCGGGGGCCATCCCGGCGTCGCCGCGCCAGAACCGGCGCACCCCGTCGCGGAAGCGGTCGTTCCATTCCAGAAACGGATGCGGGAACGACCCCAGTTGATAGCCGCCCGGCCCGATGTCCCACGGCTCGGCAATCAGCTTGACATGCGCCAGCACCGGGTCCTGGCGGATCGCGTCGAAGAACCCGCCCTGCGGATCGAAGCCCATCGTCTCGCGCCCCAGCACCGCCGCCAGATCGAAGCGGAAGCCGTCGACGTGCATCACCTCGACCCAGTAGCGCAGGCTGTCCATCACCATGCGCAGCACCATCGGCTGCGTCAGGTTCAGCGTGTTGCCGGTGCCGGTGTCGTTGACGTAGTACCGCCCGCCTTCCAGCAGGCGATAGTAACTTCGGTTGTCCAGCCCGCGAAAGCCGAGCGTCGGCCCCAGTTCGTCGCCCTCGCCGGTATGGTTGTAGACCACATCGAGGATGACCTCGATCCCCACCGCATGGAAGCGGCGCACCATGGTCTGGAACTCCCAGATCGCGCCGCGCGTCATGTAGCGCGGCTCGGGCGCGAAAAAGCCGATGGTCTGGTAACCCCAGTAGTTGCGCAGGCCGCGCGACACCAGAAAGCGGTCGTCAAGGAAGGCCTGCACCGGCAGAAGCTCTACCGCTGTCACCCCCAGCCGTTGCAGATGGTCCAGCACCGGGTCCGAGGCCATGCCGAGGAAAGAGCCCCGTACGCCGCCCTCGACGTCCGGATGCAGCGCGGTCAGGCCCTTGACATGCGCCTCGTAGATCACGCTGTCGGCCGCGGGCACCCTTGGCGGCGTATCGCCCCCCCAGTTGAACGTGGCATCGACCACCACCGATTTCGGCACGGCAAAGGCGCTGTCGCGGGTGTCGAACGACAGGTCGGCGCGCGGGCTGCCGATCTTGTAGCCCATCAGCGCATCCGACCATTTCAGCCGCCCCGAAAGCTGCCGCGCATAGGGGTCGATCAGCAGCTTGTTGGGGTTGAAGCGGTGCCCGGCCTCGGGCGCATAGGGGCCGTGGGCGCGAAAGCCGTAAAGCGTGCCCGGCGTCATGCCGCCGACATGGATGTGCCAGACATCGCCATCGCGTTCGGTCACCGGAATCCGGCACAGCTCTTTCCGGCCATCGGGCGAGAACAGGCAGAGCTCGATCCGTTCCGCATGGGCGGAAAATACCGCGACGTTGACGCCGTCGCCATCAAACTGCGCCCCCATCGGCCAGGGGCGGCCGGGGCTGATGGCATGGCCCGCCAGCCGGGTCGGCAGGTCGCTGATGGCAATCACCCGACCAGACTTTCGTAAAGCCCGGCATAGGCCGCGGCCGAGGCATCCCAGCCGACCTCGGCGCGCATCGCATTGCCCTGCACCGCCGCCCAGGCCTTCGGGTCGGCATGAAGCGACACCAGCTGCCGCAGCGCCACGCCGAAGGCCAGCGCATCGGTCGGGGTGAAGCTGATGCCGGTCGCCGCCCCCGCCGCCATCGCCGCCGGGTTGGCGCTGATCACGGTATCGGCCAGCCCGCCCACCGCCGCGACCACCGGCAGGGTGCCATAGCGCAGGCCATACATCTGTGTCAGCCCGCAAGGCTCGAACCGCGAGGGCACCAGCACGGCGTCGGCACCCGCGAACATCTGGTGGCTCAGCGCCTCGTCATAGCCGATCCGCACCGAAACACGGCCGGGAAAGCGCGCGGCGAGCCCGTGCATTGCGCCTTCCAGCGCCGGATCGCCAGTGCCCAGCACCGCCAGCCCGCCACCCGCCGCCACGAAATCCGGGATCACGGCCGGCAGCAGGTCGATGCCCTTCTGGTCGGTCAGGCGGCTGACGACGATGGCCAGCGGCCCCGGCACCTCCAGCCCGAACAGCGCGCAGAGCGCCGCCCGGTTGCGTGCCTTGCCCGCGCGGTTCTTCACAGTATAGGGCAAAGGCTCCGCCTCGGGCGACCAGACGGAAGTATCGACCCCGTTCAGGATGCCCCGCACCTGGCCCGCGCGCGCGGCAATCACCCCCTGCAACCCCATGCCGTATTCGGGCCGCATCAGTTCCTGCGCATAGGTCGGTGACACGGTGGTGATCGCATCCGCCGTCACCAGCCCGGCCTTCAGGGTGGACAGGCCGCCGTAGTATTCCAGCGCATCGGCGTGAAATTGCGCATAGGGCAGCCGCAGCAG
This sequence comes from Paracoccaceae bacterium Fryx2, assembly GCA_032334235.1. Lineage (NCBI taxonomy): Bacteria > Pseudomonadati > Pseudomonadota > Alphaproteobacteria > Rhodobacterales > Paracoccaceae > Paracoccaceae bacterium Fryx2. The sequence goes on along the minus strand of JAVSGI010000005.1, from coordinate 522,965 downwards.
CCCCAGCATCCCCGGATCGGCCCAGCCCTGAAACGCGATGTTGTGCACCGTCATGACCGAGCGCACGCCCTCCGCCCCGGAATACGCCAGATAGGCCGGCGCCAGCCCGGCCTGCCAGTCATGGGCGTGCAGCACCTGCGGGCGCCAGCCATCGCCCAGCCCTTCGCGCGCGATGCGGGCCGCGATCCAGCTCAGCGCGGCAAAACGTTGCGGATTGTCGGGCCAGTCACCGAATGCGCCCGCATAGGGCCCGCCCTCGCGGTCGTAAAGATGAGGCGCGTCCAGCAGCAGCAGCGACACCCCCGCCACCTCGCCCGCCAGCACCCGCCCCGGCCCGCCGAACAGGTCGGCCTCGGCAAAGACCTCGGGCCAGCCTTCGGTCTGCGCCCGCAGCGGTCGGTAGGCGGGCATCAGCACCCGCATGTCCCAGCCCTGCCCCGCCAATGCGCCGGGCAGCGCCCCCACCACATCGGCCAGCCCGCCGGTCTTCAGCAGAGGCACGCATTCCGACGCCACCGACAACACACGCCCGCGCGTCTCCATCCGGCTATCCTTTCCTTCGGGCACGATCTTCCGCGCCCCCCTTACCCCAGCGCGTGCGCCCTTGCATTCAGCATGTCCTGCGTCACCAGCACGATGCCCGCCTCGGTGCGGCGGAACCAGCGCGCGTCCTCCTCCGGGTCCTGGCCCACCACCAGCCCTTCGGGAATGATCACGCCGCGGTCGATCACGCAGTTCTTCAGGTCGGCCTTGCGGTTCACAATCACCTGCGGCAGCGCCACGACATATTCGAGGCTGGAGAAGGAATGCGTCCGGCAGCCGGTGAACAGCAGCGAATTGCGCACCTCGGACCCCGACACGATGCAGTCGCCCGAGATCAGCGAGCTGACCGCCATGCCGCGCCGCCCGTCGGTGTCGTGGATGAACTTGGCCGGCGGCACGATCTCGGCATAGGTCCAGATCGGCCAGGCGTTGTCGTAAAGATCGAGCTTGGGCACGAAATCGGTCAGGTCGATGTTGGCCTGCCAGAAGGCGTCGATGGTGCCGACATCGCGCCAGTAGGGCTCTTTCTCCAGCCCCGAGGTCACGCAGCTTTCGGAAAAGCGGTGCGCCATGGCCTTGCCGTGCTTCACGATGGCGGGAATGATGTCGTTGCCGAAATCGTGGCTGGAATTCTCGTCCTCGGCATCGCGGATCAGGAGGTCGCGCAGGAAGGTCCACTCGAAGACATAGATCCCCATCGAGGCCAGCGCATTGTCGGGGTCGCCCGGAATCGCCGGCGGGTCGGCGGGCTTTTCCAGGAAATCGGTGACCCGCATCGCCTGATCGACGTGCATGACCCCGAAGGCCGACGCCTCGCTGCGCGGCACGGTCAGGCAGCCGATGGTCACATCTGCCCCGGTATCGACATGCTGGCGCAGCATGATCTCGTAATCCATCTTGTAGACATGGTCGCCCGCCAGCACGACGACATACTTGATGCCGTAGCTGTCCACGATGTCGATGTTCTGCGTCACGGCGTCTGCGGTGCCCAGATACCACTTGTGCTCGTTCACCCGCTGGCTGGCGGGCAGGATGTCGAGGTATTCGTTGCGCTCGGCCCGGAAGAACGACCAGCCGCGCTGGCAATGCCGGATCAGGCTGTGCGCCTTGTATTGCGTGGCGATCGCCATCTTGCGGATGCCCGAGTTCAGCGCGTTCGACAGGGCAAAGTCGATGATCCGGGTCTTGCCGCCGAAATAGACGGCCGGTTTGGCCCGGCTGTCGGTCAGTTCCTTCAGGCGAGAGCCGCGCCCGCCGGCCAGCACGAAGGCCATGGCCTGCGACGCAAGCCGCGCGTGGGGTCTTGGTTGCATCAATTCCTCCCTTTTTGCGGGGCAGGTTCCCCGCCAATCTGCTGTGGGCCATGCCGGAAGAACACCGCCGACAGCGGCGGCAGGGTCACCAGCGCCGATTGCGGCTGGCCCTGCCAGGGGGTGGGGTCGGTCTCGACACCCCCCATGTTGCCGCGGTTGGCACCGCCGTAGATGCCCGCGTCGGTGTTCAGCGCCTCGTCCCAGCGCCCGGGGGCGGGAAAGCCCAGCCGCAGCCGCCGCTCGACCGGGGTCATGTTGACCGCGACCACCACCGCCGGGTCACCCGCCCGCCCGAACCGCGCCCAGGCATAGACCGAGGTGTCGGCCGCGTTGGCCTCGATCCAGGCGAAGCCCTCGGGCCGGGTGTCGTTGACGTGCAGCGCCGGCGTGGTGACGTAAAGCCGGTTCAGGTCGCGCACCAGCGCCTGCACCCCGCCATGCGCCGGGTCGTCAAGCTGATGCCAGTCGAGGCTCTGCACATGGTTCCACTCGCGCGACTGGGCGAACTCGCAGCCCATGAACAGCAGCTTCTTGCCCGGATGCCCCCACATGAAGCCGTAGAAGGCCCGCAGGTTGGCGAACTTCTCCCATGCCGTTCCGGGCATCTTGCCCAGCATGCTGCCCTTGCCGTGCACCACCTCGTCATGGCTGATCGGCAGGATGTAGTTTTCCGACCAGGCATAGTGCAGCCCGAAGGTCATCTTGTGGTGATGGAACTTCCGGTGGATCGGATCCTTGTTCATGTAGCTGAGCGTGTCGTTCATCCAGCCCATGTTCCACTTGAACCCGAATCCCAGCCCGCCATGGTTGACCGGGCGCGACACGCCGGGAAAGGCGGTGCTTTCCTCGGCTGCCGTCATGACGCCGGGCACTTCGCCATAGGCCACGATGTTCATGCGCTGCAACATGGCGATGGCTTCGTAATTCTCGCGCCCGCCGTCCTTGTTGGGCACCCACTGCCCCGCCGACCGCGAATAGTCGCGGTAGAGCATCGAGGCCACGGCATCGACGCGCAACCCGTCGAGATGGTATTCCTCCAGCCAATACAAGGCATTGGAGACAAGGTAGTTGGTCACCTCCACCCGGCCGTAGTTGAAGATCAGCGTGTTCCAGTCCTGGTGGAAACCTTCGCGCGGGTCGGCATGTTCATAGAGCGGCGTGCCGTCGAACCGGCCCAGCCCGTGCGGATCGGCGGGAAAATGCCCCGGCACCCAGTCGAGCAGCACGCCGATGCCGCGCTTGTGCGCCGCCTCGACCATGGCGCGGAACTCGGGCGGCGTGCCGTGGCGGATGGTGGGCGCGAACAGACCCACCGGCTGATAGCCCCAGGACCCGTCGAACGGATATTCGGAAACCGGCAGCAGCTCGATATGGGTAAAGCCCATGTCGACGACATAACCGACCAGTTGTTCGGCAAGCTCCAGATACGACAGCATCCGGTTGCCCGGCGCGCGCTTCCAGCTTGCCAGATGCACCTCGTAGATTGAGATCGGCGCGTCGATGGTCTGATGCGTGCCGCGCGCCGCCATCCATTCGGCATCGGCCCAGTCGGCACCGCCGATCCGGCGCACCACCGACCCGTTGGCCGGCGCATGTTCCGACCCGAAGCCGACCGGGTCGGCCTTGAGCGGCAAGAGCGCCCCGTCCGGGCCGCGCAGCTCGTATTTGTAGATCGTGCCCTCTGCGATGCCCGGCAGGAAGGTTTCCCACACGCCCGTGGCCCCACGCCGCCGCATCGGGTGGCGCCGCCCGTCCCACAGGTTGAAATCACCCACCACCGAAACGCGCTGCGCATTCGGGGCCCAGACCGCGAAATGGGTGCCCGCCACGCCTTCATGGGTGATCAGATGCGCGCCCAGCACCTGCCACAGCCGCTTGTGCGTGCCCTCGCCCAGCAGGTATTCGTCCATCTCGCCCAGAACCGGGCCGAAGCGGAAGGGGTCGTCGAACTCCCAAACAGCACCTTGGCCCTGTGCGCGCAGCCGGTAGGCCACCCGCCCCGGCATCAGGCCGGTGAAGATGCCCGGCACCCCGGCAAGCGGCGTCAGCGCCACGTCGCTGTCCGCCAGCGCCTCCAGCCGTTCGGCCCCGGGTGCGAACACCGTCAGCACCCAGTCGGCCCCGCGCTGGTGCAGGCCCAGCACCGAGAACGGGTCGCCGTGCGCGCCAGACGCCAGCGCCTGCGCCGAGGCGATATCTATCAGCGTCGTGGTCGCAGGGGCGGGGATCTTCGGCATGGATGCCTCCCTAAAGGGCCGACTCGACAGACCATATGTCTGCCATGTAACCACGGATTGTCCGGTCGGATGAGAAAAACCCCGATCGCGCGGTGTTCATCGCGGCCATCGCGATCCACCTCTGGCGGTCGGCATAGGCGGCATCGGCCGCAGCCTGCGCCGCCAGATAGCTGTCGAAATCGGCCGCGACGAGGAAATAGTCGTGATGCCAGACCCGGTGCACCAGCCCGTGATAGCGGTCGGCCTGGCCGGGGCTGAACTGGCCTTCCGCGATCATCTGCAGCACGTCCTGCAGGGTCTGGCTGGCCTCGATGGCATGGCGCGAATGGTCGGGGTCTTCGCGGCGCCTGACAACCTCTGCCGCCGTCAGGCCGAACAGGAAGAAGTTTTCCGCCCCGACCTCGTGCAGGATTTCGACGTTGGCCCCGTCGAGCGTGCCGATGGTCGGCGCGCCGTTCATCATGAACTTCATGTTGCCGGTGCCCGAGGCTTCCTTGCCCGCCGTCGAGATCTGTTCCGACAGATCCGACGCCGGGATCAGCCTTTCCGCCATCGAGACGTTGTAGTTGGCCGGATAGACCACCTTCAGCAGGTCGCGCGTCACCGGATCGGCATTCACCACCGCCGCCACGTCGTTGATCAGGTGGATGATTTCCTTGGCAACCACGTAACCCGGCGCCGACTTGCCGCCGAATATCTTGACGCGCGGCACCCATGCGGCGGTCGGGTTGTCGCGGATCGCCTTCCAGCGCGCGACGGTTTCCAGGATGTTCAGCAACTGGCGCTTGTATTCGTGGATGCGCTTGATCTGCACGTCGAACAGCGCGTCGGGGCTGACGCTCACGCCGCAGTCGCGCGCGAGCCAGTCCGCCAGCGCCACCTTGTTCACCCGCTTGGCGGCATCGAAGGCCGACCGGAAGCCCGCGTCGGCAACATGCGGCTCCAGTTCCTTTAGCCGGTCGAGATCGGCCTCCCAGCCGTCGCCGATGGTGTCGGAAATCAGGCCCGCCAGCGGCCGGTTGCACATCTTAAGCCAGCGGCGCGGCGTGACGCCGTTGGTCTGGTTGACGATCCGCCCGGGATGCAGCCGGTGCAGTTCGGGAAACAGGTTCTGCTTGACCAGATCGGAATGCAGCGCCGACACGCCGTTCACCGCGTGCGACATGATGAAGGCCAGCTCGCCCATCCGCACTTCCTGATGCTTGACGATGCCGACGTAGTGCGGCCGGTTCGGATAGGTGCGGCGGTGCCAGCCGTCGATCCGCTCGACGATCTGCATGTGGCGCGGCAGCACGTTGCCGAAGGTGAAGGTGGCCCAGCGTTCCAGCGCCTCGGGCAGGAGCGTGTGGTTGGTGTAGCCCAGGCATTGCTGCGCCACATCCAGCGCCTCGGCAAAGGACAGCCCGTGCACGTCGGACAGGAGGCGGATCAGTTCCGGCCCGGCAATCGCCGGATGGGTGTCGTTCATCTGGATCGCCACGAACTTCGGCAGGGCGCGCAGGTCGCTGTGGGTCGCGAGATACCGGCGCAGGATGTCCTGCAACGCCGCCGAGGTCAGGAAGAACTCCTGCTTCAGGCGCAGTTCCTTGCCCTGATAGGTGGTGTCGTCGGGGTAGAGCACGCGGCTCAGCGTGCGGGCGAGCGCCTCGGGTTCGGCGGCGGCGGCATAGTCGCCGCGGTTGAAGCGCACCAGATCGAACTGCGTCGTGGGCTTGGCACCCCAGAGCCGCAGCGTGTTGGCCCATTTGCCCTGCCAGCCCACCACCGGCACGTCATGCGCCGAGGCGAACACCGTCTCGCCCGGCAGCCAGACCTCCTGCCCGTCGCGGGTCACCACCTCGCCCTTGAAGCCCACCGTGTAGGCGGCCTCGGGGCGGTCGAATTCCCAGGGGTCGGGCTGGTTCAGCCAGTCTTCCGGGGTTTCGACCTGCTGGCCGCCCTCGAACCGCTGGCGGAACAGACCGTGTTCGTAGCGGATGCCGTAGCCGTAGGCCGGGCAGGCCAGCGTCGCCATCGATTCCATGAAGCAGGCCGCCAGCCGCCCCAGCCCGCCGTTGCCCAGCGCCGCGTCGGGTTCGTCCTCGACCAGCGCGCGGAAATCCTGCCCCAGTTCGGCCATCACCGTCTCGGCCACGTCGCGCAGCCCGAGGTTTATCGTCGCATCCTCCAGGATCCGCCCGATCAGGAACTCCATCGACAGGTAGTAGACCCGCTTGCGGTCCTCGCCCCAGGTGCGGCGGGTCGAGGCGAACCACGGCTCCACGATCCGGTCGCGGATCGCGTAGGACAGCGCCATGCGCCAGTCGTATCGGCTGGCGGTCGGGGTGTCCTTGCCCAGCGTGTAGGTCAGATGCCACTGGATGTCCGCCTTCAGCGAGGCGGGGGTGAAGCGGTCATGAGTCAAGGCTGTGTCCAATGCGTTGCAATTCCCTTCAGGGCACCAGGCCCGACTCCCGTCATGTCACACGAACCGCAACCCGAGGGCCAGAGGCGACCGCCGCCCCGGATGGCGCCATTCGACGCAACTCAGCCCTTGCTGGCTCAAAGCGCTTTAGGTTCGGCCCGCCTGATGCCGGCATTTTCACTACATTATTGGATTTATCAAGTTCAAACCGCTTTAAATACCTGCGCCGTTCCGGCACGCCGGGCGGTTGGCAGTGGCGGGCGGGGGAAACCCGGGGGCGGAACGGCACGGGGTCATTGCCCGAATCTCGGGCGGACTGCCGCTTGCGGCAGCGCGGTGCAAGCACCGCCGGGTGGTGGCGCTAACCTGCCCGCGACGCCGAACCGGGCGGCCCGCCTGCGCGCAGCCGCCGTTGCCACCTCTGCCGGACGGCAAGGTCCGGAACGGGGGTGCCACCCGTGCCATGCCCGTGCCGGGCACGCCCGCCGACTGCGGGCCGGACCCACGGCCGCGGACGGCCCGATTCGTCCGCAAGCACCTGATCGGCTTGTGCGGTTCCGCTTCGCGGGCAGGTGATGTCACCCTGCCCGGATCGGGCTGGCGCCACGTCGGCAATTCGGAAGGCGAGATACCGAATTGCCCGGGCCCCGCCGGAAAATCTGATCTGGATCATGTATCTTCCGCCCTCTTTGCCGCTACCCAAGACACAAGGTCCCCTAACGGGACGGGGCCATAACGGGAAGGCAGGGACGACCATGCGGGTCACCACACGCACCAATCTTGCGATGCGTACCTTGATGTTCTGCGCAATCAATGACGGTCGGGTCGTACGCAAGCAGGAAGTCGCCGAGGCCTGCAATGCCTCGGAAAACCATCTGGCACAGGTGATTCACCTGCTGGCCCAGCGCGGCTATCTGCGCACGGTGCGCGGCCGGTCGGGCGGGCTGGCGCTGGGGCGCAACATCGATGACATCCATGTGGGCGAGGTGTTCCGCACCTTCGAATCCGGGTTGCCGATCACCGAATGCTTTGCGGGCGATGCGAACAGCTGCCCGCTGGCGGGATGCTGCCGGTTGAAATGCGCGCTGGCCGATGCGCTGGCGGCGTTTTATGCCACGCTCGACAAGCTGTCGCTGCGCGACATGATCGAAGGCAATGAAGACATGAGGGAACTGCTGACGGTGGATTGAGCCCTGCTGCCGGGGCCCGTTCCGGGCGGGGGGCCGTCTGCCCCCCACGACGCTGTCGCGTCTCCCCCCGAGGATATTTGTGCAAGGTGAATGACACGGGGTCAGAGCGGGGTTCTGGCCAGCCCCCGCAGGATCGGGCAGTCGGGGCGGCTGTCGCCCGCGCAGGCGGAAACGAGGCCGGACAGGGTGGCCTGCATCTCGTGCAGTTCGGCGATCTTGGCGGCGATCCGGTCGAGGTGGCCCTGGGCGATGGCCTTGACGTCCTGGCTGGCGCGGCCGCGGTCCTCGTAAAGCGCCAGCAGGGCGCGGCAGTCCTCGATGCTGAAACCTAGCGAGCGGGCACGGCCGAGGAAGGCAAGCTTGTGCAGGTCGGTCTCGCGGAAGGCGCGGTAGCCGTTGGCGGCGCGGGCCGGGCGGATCAGGCCGATCTCCTCGTAGTAGCGGATGGTCTTGGCGGGCAGGCCGGCGCGGGCGGAAACTTCGGCAATGTTCATGGCAGGGCCTTTGCGGGTTGGACGCGGCGCAGGCGCAGCGCGTTGGTCAGCACGAAGATCGACGAGAACGCCATCGCCCCCGCTGCCAGCATCGGCGAAAGCTGCGGCCCGCCGAAGGGCACCAGCGCCCCCGCCGCCACAGGGATCAGTGCGGCGTTGTAGCCGAAGGCCCAGACCAGGTTCTGCCGGATGTTTGCCAGCGTCGCCCGGCTGATGCGGACCGCGGTGGCGACGCCAAGCGGGTCGCCCGAGATCAGCACCACCTCGGCCGCCTCGATGGCGACATCGGTGCCGGTGCCGATGGCAATGCCGACATCGGCCGCGGCCAGGGCCGGGGCGTCGTTGATGCCGTCGCCGACAAAGGCGGTGCGCGGCCCCAGCGCCTGCACCTCGGCGGCCTTCCCTGCGGGCAGCACTCCGGCCCGGACGGTCGTGATGCCCAGGTCGGCCGCCACGGCGCGGGCCACGGGTTCGACATCGCCGGTGATCATGGTGCTGTCGAGTCCCAGCGCGCGGAGCGCCGCCACCGCCGGTTTCGCCCCCGGCTTCGCCTGGTCGGCCAGCGCCAGGAGCCCGGCAACCTGTCCTTCGATCGTCACGAACACCGGGGTGCGGCCCTGCGCCGCAAGGTCCGCCGCCTGCGCGGCAAGGCCCGCGGGCAGGTTCGCCAGCAGCCGGGCGCTGCCGACGGTGATCTCGCGCCCCTCTGCCGTGGCAGAGGCGCCGTGCCCCGGCGTTGCGGCAAAGCCGGTGGCCTCAGGCAGCGACTGCCCGCGCCCCTCTGCCGCCTTCAGGATGGCCGTGGCAAGGGGATGTTCCGACCGCGTCTCGACCGCCGCCGCCAGACGCAGCACGTCCGCCTCGGTGAAGGGCGGCAGCGCGATCAGGTCGGTCAGCTCCGGCCTGCCTTCGGTCAGCGTGCCGGTCTTGTCGAAGGCAACGCGGGTCACGCCGGCCAGCCGCTCCAGCGCCTCGCCGCGCCGGAACAGCACGCCCAGTTCCGCCGCCCGCCCGGTGCCGACCATGATCGAGACCGGCGTGGCCAGCCCCATGGCACAGGGGCAGGCGATGATCAGCACCGACACCCCCGCCACCAGCGCCTGCCCGAGGCCCGGCCCGAAGGCGAGCCACACCAGCACCGTCAGCGCCGCCAGCCCCATGACCACCGGCACGAACCAAAGCGTGATCCGGTCGACCAGCGCCTGCACCGGCAGCCGCGCGCCCTGCGCCTCCTCCACCATGGCGATGATCCGTGCCAGCACCGTGTCGCCCGCCGCGTGCGTCACCCGCATCACCAGCGCGCCGGTGCCGTTGACCGTGCCGCCGGTCACCGGGTCGCCGGGGGCCTTGGCGACCGGCATCGGCTCGCCGGTCAACATGCTTTCATCGACCGCCGAGTGGCCGTCCTCGACCACGCCATCCAGCGGCAGACGCTCGCCGGGGCGGATCTGCAACCGCGCGCCGGGCAGGATGGTGGTCAGCGCCACCTCGGCCACCCCGGCAGCGGTTTCCATCCGGGCCGTCTGCGGTTGCAGGCCGACCAGCCCGGCAATCGCCGCCCCGGCCTGCCCGCGCGCCCGCGCCTCCAGGCTGCGGCCCAGAAGCACCAGCACCACGATCACCGCCGCCGCCTCGAAATAGACGGCGCGCGAGTCGGGCGGCAGCAGGCCGGGCGCGAAGGTGGCAACGGTCGAATAGGCCCAGGCCGCCAGCGTGCCGACCGCGACGAGGCTGTTCATGTCGGGTGCGCCGCGCGCCAGTGCGGGCAGGCCCTTGGTGAAGAACCGCCGCCCCGGCCCGGCCAGCACCAGCGTCGCCAGCACGAACTGCATCTGCCACAGCAGCGCCAAAGGGATCATCGCCGCAAGCCAGTGGTGGAAGGCGGGCACCAGATGGCCGCCCATCTCGACCACGAAGACCGGGGCGGCAAGGATCGCCGCCAGCCACGTGTCGCGCCTTAGCCGCGCGAGGTCCGCCTTGCGGCTGTCGGGCGAGACGGCGTCTGCGCTGGCGGCAAAGCCGGCCTTCGTCACCGCCGCCGCCAGCGCGGCGGGCGTGACGCTGCCCTCCCACACCGTGACCTGCGCCCGGCGCGCGGCAAGATTGGCCGCCGCATCGATCACCCCCGGCTGCGCGCGCAGCACCCGTTCGACCCGCCCGGTGCAGGACGCACAGGTCATGCCCTCTACCGACAGCGCAAGATTCGCCTGCCGCGCCGGATAGCCCGCCCGTGTCAGCGCCGCGGTCAATGCCGCCGGAGTGGCGGGGGCGGCATAGCGGGCCTCGGCGCTTTCCTCGGCCAGGTTGACCCGGGCCGAGGCCACCCCCGGCACGGCCATCAGCGCCCGTTCGGCGCGCGCCACGCAAGAAGCGCAGCTCAGCCCCTGCAGGCGGAAGCGCGCAGTCAGGGACGGCGGCGCGGCGCGGGTCGGGGCAGGATCGGCCGGGCCGAGATGGGTCGGGGCCAGATGGGTCGGGGCCGGATGGGTCGGAACGGGGTTCATGGCAGACTCCTTCCCTGCCTATATGGGGCTTCCAGTCACGGGAAGGTCAAGGGAGCATACATCATACCCTTCATCCGGTGCCGGGGCTTGACCTTTCGCTGCCGGAAGGCAGTCTGGCAGCATCGCAAGGCAACGGAGGCCGCCATGACCACACTTTCAATTCCCGACATGACCTGCGGTCACTGCCGCGCCTCGGTCGAACAGGCGCTGGGTGCCGTGCCAGGGGTCGGACATGTCAGCGTCGACCTGCCGGGGCGCACCGCGACCATCGAGGGTGCCGCGCCCGTGGCAACCCTGATCGCGGCGCTGGAAGCGGTGGGCTTTCCGGCAGAGGTCGCCGGCTGAACCCGCCTTTTCCGCCGGATGCCGTGGTTGTGATGGCGCGCCAGGCCATGCCAGATCGGTTCTTTTCGGCCCGGAATGACGTCGTTGTGACAGGGATCGGCTTGCAGCGGCAAAAGACGGGGCGTAAGTCAGCGACAAGACAGGCTGCGATTGCCTTGATCCTGCCACAATGGCAGGCAACACTTGCAAGTTGACCCTTGCCCATCCCGGGCACCGCCGACGTACCAGCGAGACCATGAACCGGAGCAGAACCATGGCAAAGACCCCGACCCCGACCACCCCCCAGCAAGGAAGTACCCCTGCCCCGAACCAGCAGCAGGGGCAGCATGACACGACCGTGCCCCAGGCCGGTCAGCCGTTGATCCGCGACTGGGCGTCGATCTGACCGCTGGATGATCGGGGGCAGCCCCCGAACCCTGCCAAGTGGTGCGATCCGCACTTGCCAGCCCCGGGCCAGCGGTTTCGCTGGCCTTTTTGCTGCGGTGATGGCGATGCCCGATCTTGGCCCCTGGCTTTTCCTCGCGCCCCACACTCGGCCCGGACACCGAAACCTTCACCCGCGCGGACATCCCTTGCGCAGGGGAATGGCTCGCGCTGGACTTTGATGCCGCCTTACTGCGTCCGCTGCAATCGGGCACTTCGCCGCATTGCGAAGGCGGCGGTCCTTCGTTCGGATCGACGCGCCGAAGGCCCGGGCCGACAAAGAAAGGGCCGCTCCGAACGGAGTCGGCCCTTGACCGTCTTGGGGTCGTGGAAGGACGGCGGCAGGGGAAGCGCCAAAATCCTTTGTAAGGATTTTGCAAAAGTTTTTCAAAAAACTTTTGTGCTCCCGGCGCCGCCGATTGGTTCAGCCGACCAGTTCAAGCCCCGAGAAAAAGAAGGCGATTTCGCGCGCCGCCGAGTCCGGACTGTCGGAGCCGTGGACCGAGTTTTCGCCCATCGACAGCGCGAATTCCTTGCGGATGGTGCCGTCGGCCGCGTTGGCCGGGTTGGTGGCGCCCATGACTTCGCGGTTCTTCAGGATGGCGCCTTCGCCTTCCAGCACCTGCACGACCACCGGCTCCGACGCCATGAACTCGCACAGCTCGCCGTAGAAGCCGCGTTCCTTGTGTTCGGCATAGAAGGCGCCGGCCTGCGCCGGGGACAGGTGAATGCGCTTCTGCGCCACGATGCGCAGCCCGGCTTCCTCGAACTTGGCGTTGATCTTGCCGGTCAGGTTGCGGCGGGTGGCGTCGGGCTTGATGATCGAAAGGGTGCGTTCAAGGGCCATGTCTGGTCTCCATTCAGGGCGGACGGGATATGCGCTGGCCTCTATCATGCGGCATTCAGCGGCAAAAGAGACAATCGCCCGGCTGCGACCAACGGGGGCGCGCCCGCAGCCGACCCCGCCGCGATGCCCGCCAGTCCGGAAAGCCGGTCCCGCGCGAGGTTGACGCCGCCCGGCAGTTCGGGCAAGGCGTGCGCCATGCTCCGTATCTCAGACATCACCTATTCCGTCGAAGGCCGCCCGCTGCTGGTTGGCGCTTCCGCCACGATCCCCTACGGCCACAAGGTCGGCCTTGTCGGGCGCAACGGCAGCGGCAAGACCACGCTCTTTCGCCTGATCCGGCGCGAGCTGGCGCTGGAGGGCGGCGAGATCACCCTGCCCGCCCGCAGCAGGATCGGCGGCGTGGCGCAGGAGGTGCCGTCGTCGGACACCTCGCTGCTCGACACCGTCTTGCAGGCCGACACCGAACGCACCGCCCTGCTGGCGGAATCCGAAACCGCGCATGACCCGCACCGCATCGCCGAGATCCAGCACCGGCTGGCCGACATCGACGCCTGGTCGGCCGAAGGGCGGGCATCGACCATCCTCAAGGGGCTGGGGTTTGACGCCGAGGCGCAGCTGCGTCCCTGTTCCGATTTCTCGGGCGGCTGGCGGATGCGGGTGGCGCTGGCGGGGGTGCTGTTCGCGCAGCCCGACCTGCTGCTGCTGGACGAGCCGACCAACTACCTCGACCTTGAAGGCGCGCTGTGGCTGGAAAGCTACCTTGCGAAATATCCCCATACCGTCATCATCATCAGCCACGACCGGGGTTTGCTGAACCGCGCGGTGCAGGGCATCCTGCATCTCGACGCCAGGAAGCTGACCTACTGGACCGGCCCCTACGACCAGTTCGCCCGCCAGATGGCAGAAAAGCGCGCCGTGCTGGCCTCCGAGGCCAAGAAGCAGGAGGCGCGGCGCGCCCATCTGCAATCCTTCGTCGACCGCTTCAAGGCCAAGGCCAGCAAGGCCGTGCAGGCACAAAGCCGGGTCAAGATGCTGGAGAAGATGACCACCATCACCCCGCCCGAGGAGGCGAAGAAACAGGTCTTCACCTTCCCGAAACCTGAGGAGCTTTCGCCCCCCATCATCAACATGGAAGGCGTCGCCGTGGGCTACGGCGGCCCCCCGGTGCTGAAGAAGCTGAGCCTGCGCATCGACCAGGACGACCGCATCGCGCTCCTGGGCCGCAATGGCGAGGGAAAGTCGACGCTCTCGAAGCTGCTGGCGGGCAAGCTCGCGCCTTGCGAGGGCAAGCTGGTGTCGTCGTCAAAACTGCGCATCGGCTATTTCGCGCAGCATCAGGTGGACGAGCTGCACATCGACGAGACCCCCCTGCAGCATATCATGCGCCTGCGCCCCGCCGAGGGGCAGCCGCGCCTTCGCGCCCGTCTGGCGGGCTTCGGCCTGATGGCAGACCAGGCCGAAACCGCCGTGGGGCGGCTCTCGGGCGGCCAGAAGGCGCGGCTGTCGCTGCTGCTGGCCACCATCGACGCGCCGCACCTGCTGATTCTCGACGAACCGACCAACCACCTCGATATGGAAAGCCGCGAGGCTTTGGTCGAGGCGCTGACCGAATATTCCGGCGCCGTGGTTCTGGTCAGCCACGACATGCACCTTCTCGGGCTGGTTGCCGACCGGCTGTGGCTGGTCAAGGGCGGCGCCGTCACCCCCTACACCGAGGATCTGGAGGCCTACCGTCGCCAGCTTCTGGCCGGTGACGAGGAAGTGAAACCCGCCAAGCCCATTGAAAAGCCCAAGAAAGCCGGCCGCGAAGAGGTGCTGGCGCTCAAGGCCGAGGTGCGCAAATGCGAGGAACGGCTCGACAAGCTGAACCAGATGCGCGACCGTCTGGCACGCAAGCTGGCCGATCCCGGGCTTTACGAGCCCGGACGCGGCACCGAGGCGGAGACCTGGCAGAAAAAATATGCCGAGGTGATGGAGGGCCTGGACCGGGCCGAGGCGATGTGGGTCAAGGCGCAGGAGCGGCTGGAACAGGCGGGGGTGTAGCGGCGGCATGATCGAGACGGCCTTCCTGATCACCGCCTTTGCCACGCTGTTCGTGGTGGTCGATCCGCCCGGCCTGATCCCGATGTTCATCGCCCTGACGCCCGGCATGTCGGAAGCGCAGCGCCGCGCCATCGGCAGGCGGGCCTGCCTGATCGCCATCGCGCTTCTGACGGTGTTCGGCCTTGCGGGCGAGGCGGTGCTGGGCTTTATCGGCATCTCGATGCCCGCCTTCCGCATCGCGGGCGGCATCCTGCTGTTCCTGACCGCGCTCGACATGCTGTTCGAACGCCGCACCCAGCGGCGCGAGGGCCAGACAGCCGAGCACCCGGCCGACCCGTCGGTGTTCCCGCTCGCCACGCCGCTGATCGCCGGCCCCGGCGCGATGGCGACCATGATCCTGCTGGTCGGGCAGTCCGGCCCCGGCTGGACCGGGGTGCTGGTGGTGCATCTGGTGATGATCCTCGTGGTGGCCTCCGCCTATGCGCTGTTCCTCGTGGCCGGGCCGCTGGAACGGCTGCTGGGCCGCACCGGCAATCTGGTCATCACGCGCCTGCTGGGCATGTTGCTCGCGGCGCTTTCGGTGCAGTTCGTGATTGACGGGGTGCGCGGCACCGGGCTGGCAGGATAGGGGGCAGGAATGGACGGCGACATGACCGCAAGGCTGGCTTACCTCGCGCTGCTGCTGGTGGCGGTGGGTGGCTGGGTGATCGTCGAGTTCCGCGGCCGCATGGCGCAGGCGCTGCGCTCCGCGCTGGCCTGGGGGCTGATCGTGGTCGGGCTGATGGCGGGCTATGGCCTGTGGTCCGACCTGCGCAGCACCCTGCCCGCACCGCAGATGCGCGCCACCGCCGACCAGATCGAGATTCCGCGCGCGCCCGACGGGCATTACTACCTCACGCTCGACATCGGCGGGCGCCCCCTGACCTTCATGGTCGACACCGGCGCCTCGTCGATGGTTCTGTCACGGTCGGATGCCCGCCGCATCGGCATCGACCCGGCCAGCCTCGTCTACCTGGGGCAGGCCCAGACCGCCAACGGCACCGTCCGCACCGCCCGCGTCCGGCTGGAAAACGTGAGCCTCGGCCCGTTCCGCGATGCCGCCCTGACCGCCTGGGTCAACGAGGGCGAAATGGACGGCTCGCTGCTCGGCATGGATTACCTCGGCCGGTTCCGGATCGAGATCGCGGGCGACCGCATGATCCTGCGCCGCTGATCGCCTGCGGTTTCTCTTTGGTCCAAATACCCTCGCCGAAGGCACGCCGGCCCACAGGGCAGGCCATCGTCAGCGTTCCGCCTTCATCTGCCACCGCCCGTCCACTTCCGACCAGTATTGCGCCTTGACCCCGTCAATGACGCCCGCCAGCGCCTTCCATTGCACTCGCGCCGTGGCCAGCGCCGCGTCACTATTGCCGTCGAACAGCACCCAGATCCGGTCCAGGCGCGCGGCCTCGTCCAGCGCCACCGCCGCACCGTCCACCGTCATCAGGCAATTGGCGGCGTTGGCAATCGGCCCCAAGCCCAGCAGCACCGGCTGCGCCGCGTCATGCGGCCCGCCCTCCAGTCCGTGCGGCAGAAAGCCGTCCTCGGCCCCCCCCCAAAGCTTTTCGTCCAGCATTGCCAGCCGCGCCGCGTCGGTGCCGCGCAGCATCACCCGCCAGCCCGCCGCCACCGCCTTGCCCAAAAGCAGGGCGGCGGTATCCTCGACCGGCGAGCGGGTCAGCTGATAGAACAGCGCCAGCCCCAAGCGCCTACCCCTCGAACCGGTCGCGGATCAGCCGGTTCAGCGCCATGACCCCCCAGCCGGTCGCCCCCTTGGGTGCCAGCGCGGTGTCGGCCTTCAACAGCGCCGTGCCCGCGATGTCGAGGTGAACCCACGGCATGTCGGGCTTGATGAACCGCTGCAGGAACTGCGCCGCCGTGATCGCGCCGCCATCGCGCCCGCCGACGTTCATCATGTCGGCAATTCGGGATTTCAGCTTGTCGTCATAGGCCTGCCCCATCGGCATCCGCCAGGCGCCCTCGCCTTCCGCCGCCGCTGCCTTGAGGAACGCGTCGCACAGCGCGTCGTTGTTGGAGAACACGCCTGCGTTCTCGTGCCCCAGCGCGACGATGATCGCCCCGGTCAGCGTGGCAAGGTTGATCACCCCGGTCGGCTTGAAACGGTCCTGCGCATACCACAGCACATCGGCCAGCACGAGCCGCCCCTCGGCGTCGGTGTTGATCACCTCGATGGTGTCGCCCTTCATCGAGCGCACCACATCGCCCGGCCGCTGCGCCCGCCCGTCGGGCATGTTTTCCACCAGCCCGACCAGCCCGACCACATTGGCCTTGCACTTGCGCAGCGCCAGCGTGCGCATCACGCCCGCCACCACCGCCGCGCCGCCCATGTCCATCGTCATCTCTTCCATCCCGCCGGCCGGCTTGATGGAAATGCCGCCGGTGTCGAACACCACGCCCTTCCCGACCAGCGCGAACGGGGCCTCGCCCTTCTTGCCGCCATGCCATTGCATGACCACGACCTTCGACGGGGTTTCCGACCCCTGCCCCACGCCCAGAAGCGCGCCCATGCCCAGCCGGGTCAGGTCTTCCTCCTCCAGGATCTCGACCTCGAGCCCCAGTTCGTGCATCGCGGCCAGCCGCGCGGCGAAATCGTAGGTGGTCAGCACGTTGGCCGGTTCGTTCACCAGATCGCGGGTGAAGAACACGCCTTCGGCCAGCGCGGCCATGGGCGAGGCTTCGGCGGCCACCGCCTCGGGGTTCGACACCATCAGCGTCACCATGCCGGGGACGGTCTTTTCTCCGGTCTTGTGGGGCGTGAAGTCATAGGCGCGGAGAGCGACGCCGAACGACAGGTCGGCCGCCCGCGCCAGCCCTTCGGCCACCACCAGCGTGCCCGCCTTGGAAAGCGCCCGGCCGATCGCGCCGCCCGCCTTGCGCGCCTCGGTCGCCTCGGCGCGGCGCTCCAGCTTGACCACCTGCAGCGCCTCGCAGGCGAGGCCGGCCGGAAAGGCCAGATCCTGCGCCTCGCCGGATTTCAGCGCCTTGAACGCCTCCGACTCGAGAAACCGCTGCAACGCGCCGCGTGTCAGCTTGTTCACCCGCTTGCCCGCCACCCCCAGCGTGCCTGCTGCCGGAACCACCAGGGCGATGCGTCCAGGGGCTGCAGCGATGGCTTCGGGGTCGATATCGCGGAACTGGATCGGCTGGGGTTGGGACATGGCATCACTCCGGTTACTGGGCGGGTTTCCCCGCAAAGGCATGACCGGCGGGAATAACCCGCCCGGCGCTGAAGCGGACGGTAATCCCTGCCCCGGCGATTGACCAGATATGAGTTTTCCCCGTCCGGAAATTGGTCTAGGGTCCGCCGCACTGACCGGAGGAGAGGGTTCGCGTGTCAAGATTCGACAGATACCTGCTGTCGCAACTGCTCGCGCTGTTCGGCTTCTTCTCGCTGGTGCTGGTCGCGGTCTACTGGATCAACCGCGCGGTGGGGCTGTTCGACCAGTTGATCGGCAACGGGCAATCGGCGCTGGTGTTTCTGGAATTCTCGCTGCTCACGCTGCCCAACGTGATCCGCCTCGTGCTGCCGGTCTCGGCCTTTGCGGCGGCGATCTATGTCACCAACCGGCTCAGCCAGGAAAGCGAGCTTGTGGTGATGCAGGCCACCGGCTTTTCCTCGATGCGGCTGGCGCGGCCGGTGCTGTTCTACGGGCTGACGGTGGCGATGATGATGATGGTGCTGATGCATGTGCTGGTGCCCGCCAGCCGCAGCACGCTGGCCGCCCGCAGCGCCGAGATCGCCCAGAACGTGACGGCGCGCTTCCTGTCGGATGGCCGCTTCCTGCACCCCGCGCCGGGCATCACGCTGTATATCCGCGAGATCACCGAGACCGGCGAGTTGCGCGACCTGTTCCTGACGGATGAACGCGGGGGGCCGGAACGCATCACCTACACCGCGCGCCGTGCGCTTCTGGTGCGCGGCGATGCCGGGCCCAAGCTGGTGATGTTCAACGGCATGGTGACGGGTCTGGGGCGGGCCGACAACCGCCTGTCGGTCACCCGCTTCGCCGATTTCACCTATGACCTCGGCACCCTGATCCGGGAGGACGGCGTGTCGGGCCGGTCGCTGGACGAGCTGTCCACCTGGGAACTGCTGCACCCGACCGAGGCGCTGATGGCCGAAACCCGAGCAGACCGGGCCGCCTTCCTCTACGATGCCCACAGCCGCTTTGCCCAACCGTTCCTTGCGACCGCAGGGGCGATGCTGGGCTTTGCCACGCTGCTGCTGGGGGCGTTCAGCCGCTTCGGGCTGTGGCGCCAGATCCTGTTCGCGGTGCTGCTGCTGATCGGGGTGCAATTGATCAACACGGCCGCCACCTCGGCGGGAATGCGCGACCCGCGAGCCTGGCCGTTGGCCTATGCCGCCCCGGCCGCAGGCCTGCTGGCGGCGGCGGTCCTTCTGTGGCTGTCGCAGCGCCCGCGCCGGGCGCGCCGCGCGCAGGCCGAACTGCCTGACGGGGTCGTGGCGCCATGATCCTCAGCAGCTACATTGCGCGGCGCTTTGCGTGGATGGTGACGCGCATCTTCCTGATATTCTTCGGCATAATGATGCTGATCGACATGGTCGACCAGCTGCGCCGCTTTTCCGGTCAGGAGGTCGGGCTGGGGCGGCTGATCCAGCTTTCGGCGCTGAACGTTCCGGCCAGCCTTTACCGCATTCTGCCGCTGATCGTCATTCTGGCGGCGATTGCGCTGTTTCTGGGCCTTGCGCGGTCCAGCGAGCTGGTCGTGGTGCGGGCGGCGGGGCGGTCGGGGCTGCGCTTCCTGATGACGCCCGTGCTGGCGGCGCTCGCGCTGGGGGGCATATCTGTGCTGGTGTTCAACCCGCTGGTCGCGGCCACCACCCAGCAGCATGACGTGCTCAATGCCCGCCTGAAGCAGGGGGCAGAGTCGGTGCTGTCGGTCAGCGAAGACGGGTTGTGGCTGCGGCAGGGCGGCAGCGACGGCCAGACCGTGATCCACGCCAACCGCGCCAACGCCGACGGGACGCAACTGTTCGGCGCCACCTTCCTGACCTTCGGCGCCACCGGCCTGCCCGAAACCCGGATCGAGGCCGACGAGGCCCTGCTGACCCCCGGGGCCTGGGCGCTGACCGGCGTGAAACGCTGGCAACTGGCGGCAAGCAACCCCGAGGCCGCAGCCACCCTTGCGCCGCGGATGGCGCTGCCCTCGGACCTGACGCGCGACGCGATCCGCGACAGTTTCGGCACGCCGGAGGCGATTCCGATCTGGGATCTGCCCGAATACATCGCCGCGCTGGAACGCGCAGGCTTTTCGGCGCGAAACCACCGGGTCTGGATGCAGATGGAACTGGCGATGCCCTTGCTGCTGGCGGCGATGGTGCTGGTGGCGGCCGGTTTCACCATGCGCCACGCCCGCTTCGGCAAGACCGGCAGCATGGTTCTGCTTGCGCTGGCGGGCGGATTCGGCATCTTCTTCCTGCGCAACTTCGCGCAGGTGCTGGGCGAGAATGGCCAGATTCCGATCCTCCTTGCGGCCTGGTCGCCGCCGGTTGCCGCCGTGCTGATGGCGATGGGCCTGCTGCTGCATCTGGAGGATGGCTGATGCCCGGCCTTCTCCACCGCCTGATCCTGCTGGTCGCACTGGCCGCCAGCCTGTGCTGCGCGCCATCACTGGCGCAGACGCCGCCCGTGCCGCCGCCTGCCCCGGGTCTGGCCACGCTGGTCGCGGACCGGGTCGAGGTGACCGGCAATGATCTGCTGATCGCCGATGGGGCGGTCGAGGTGAACTTCCAGGGCCGCCGCCTGCGGGCCACGCGCATCACCTTCGACGGGGCCACCGACCGGCTGACCATCGAAGGCCCGATCACGCTGACCGACGGACCCGACACACTGGTGCTGGCCAGCCAGGCCGATCTGGCCGCCGACTTGTCGGATGGCGTGCTGCAAAGCGCGCGGCTGGTGCTGAACCAGCAGTTGCAGATCGCCGCCGCCGAAATGGTGCGCACCGGCGGGCGCTACACCCAGCTTTCGCAGACGGTCGCCTCGTCCTGTCAGGTCTGCACCCTGAACCCGACGCCCTTGTGGGAAATCCGGGCCCGCCGGGTGGTGCACGACCAGCTGGAACGGCAGCTGTATTTCGATCATGCCCAGTTCCGCGTCGCGGGCCTGCCGGTGTTCTACCTGCCACGGCTGCGGATGCCCGACCCGTCGCTGAAGCGCACGCGCGGGTTCCTGATGCCGGACGTTCGCACCACCTCGGGGCTGGGCAGCGGCTTCAAGATCCCGTATTTCCTGCCGCTGGGCGACAGCCGCGACCTGACCTTCACGCCATACCTGACCACCAAGAACGGCCGCGCGCTGGATCTGCGCTACCGGCAGGCGTTCGGCGCCGGCCTGCTGGAGCTTTCGGGCGCCCTGGCGCGCGACGACCTGATGCCGGGCGACAGCCGCGGATATGTCAAGGCGCTGGGGGATTTCGCCCTGCCCAGCGATTTCGATCTGACCTTCCGGATCGAAGCGGTCAGCGATCCGGCCTATCTGCTCGACTACGGCCTGTCCGAAAAGGACCGGCTCGACAGCCGGATCGAAGTTTCCCGCACCCGGCGCAACGAACACATCTCGGCGCGGCTGATCCACTTCAACTCGCTGCGGTCCGACGAAGACAACGCCACCCTGCCGTCGCTGATCACGGATTTCAATTTCTACCGCCGCTTCAGCCTGGGGGCGGTGGGCGGCGAAGGCGGGCTGCGCTTTCAGACCCACAGCCAGAGCCGGTCATCCGACAGCCTGCTGGACGGCGACGGCGACGGCATCCCCGACGGGCGCGACACGTCGCGCGCCTCGCTGCTGATCGACTGGCGGCGCACCTGGGTCGCCCCGGCGGGCATCCTGGCCACCGCTTTGGGCGAAGTGTCGGCCGATGCCTACGACATCCGGCAGGACGGCAGATATGAGGGCAGCACCCTGCGCAGCCACGCCGCGGCCGGGGTGGAACTGCGCTGGCCCTGGGTCAAGGCCGGCCGCCTTGGTGCCAGCCATGTGATCGAGCCGGTCGTGCAACTGATCTGGAGCCCGGACAGCACCGACAGCCTGCCCAACGAAGACAGCACGCTGGTCGAGTTCGACGAGGGCAACCTTTTCGCGCTGAACCGCTTTCCCGGTTCCGACGCGGTGGAAACCGGGGCGCGCGCCAATATCGGCGTGACCTGGACGCGCCACGACCCCACCGGCTGGACGCTGGGCGCCACGCTGGGCCGCGTGCTGCGCGAATCCGACACCAGACAGTTCGGTGTCGCCTCGGGTCTCGGCGGCGCGCAGTCGGACTGGCTGGTGGGGGTGGAGGTGTCGCTGCTTGACGGGCTGCGGCTGACCAACCGCGTGCTGTTCGACGACAGCTTCGACGTCACCAAGGGCGAGATGCGTATGGATTTGCAGCGCGAGCGCTACGGCATCGCGTCCAGCTATGTCTGGATGGTGGCCGACACCACCGAGAACCGCCCCGCCGACACGTCCGAACTGTTCCTCGACAGCAGCTACAAGCTGACTGACGCGTGGACCGCAAACATGACCGGACGCTATGATTTCATTGCCGAAAGGGCGACTTCGGCCGGCCTTGGCCTGGCCTTCCGCAACGAATGCCTGCAGGTCGATCTTTCCCTCTCGCGTCGGTTCACGTCCTCGACTAATGTGGACCCGACCACGGATTTCGGCCTTTCGGTCGATCTTCTGGGCTTTGGCGGCGGAGGCGAGGCGGGCCCGGCGCGGATCTGCCGCAGATGACCGGCCCCGCCTGCGCCCGGCCCGAAAGATGATGCACGACAGACCGCAAGATGCCTGCTAGACACCAGACCTGCTGACCCCACGATGAGAATGCCCCAGATGATGCGCCTCGTGACCTTCCTTTCCGTCGGCCTGATGCTGAGCATCACGGCCATGGGCGCCCCGGCGCAGACCAACCAGTTCGCCCCGCGGATGATCGTGAACGACCGCGTCATCACCGGCTATGAGCTGAGCCAGCGCGAACGGTTCCTGACGCTGTTGCGCGCGCCCGGCGATGTTTCGGCGCTGGCGCTGAAGGCGCTGATCGACGACAAGCTGCGCATGTCGGCGGCCAAGCAGATGGGCATCGCGCTGACGGCCCAGCAACTCACTGCCGGGATGAACGAATTCGCCGGGCGCGCCAACCTGACGGGCGAACAGTTCGTGGCCGCATTGGCGCAGGGCGGCGTGGATGCCGAAACCTTCCGCGATTTTGTGGCCGCAGGCTTCCTGTGGCGCGAGGTGGTGCGCGCCAAGTTCGGCCCGCTGACCCGGATCACCGATGTCGAGGTTGATCGCGGCCTGACCAACGCGGTGCAGGGTCTGTCGATGCAGGTGCTTCTGTCGGAAATCGTGCTCGCCGCCCCGGCGGGGAAGCAGGATGCCGCCATGGCGCGGATGCGCCAGCTGCGCGCCCGGATCAAGACCGAGGCCGATTTTGCCGCTGCCGCCCGGCAGTATTCCAGCGGCCCGACGGCAGGAAGCGGCGGGCAGCTCGACTGGCAGCAGATCACCGACCTGCCCGCTTCGCTCGCCCCGGTGCTGATCGGCATGGGTCAGGGCAACTTCACGCCGCCGGTGCAGGAAAAGACCGGCGTGCGGCTTTACCTGCTGCGCGGCATCCGCGAGGGAACCCAGGACCGCGCCACGTCCTCCGTGCTCGACTATGCGATGCTGATGCTGCCCGGGGACGACGGCAGTCAGGCGGCGCGGGTGCTGGCCTCGGTCGATGCCTGCAACGATCTTTATGGTCAGGCTCTGGGTCTGCCCGAAGGCCAGTTGCAGCGCCAGACCCTGCCGCAGGGTCAGGTGCCGGGCGACATTGCCGCCGAACTGGCAAAGCTGGACGAAGGTGAAAGCTCGACCGCACTGGTGCGCGGCGGGTCGCGGGTATTCCTGATGCTGTGTTCGCGCCGCCCCGGTCTTGCAATTCCGCCAACGCGCGAGATGATGCGCAACCAGTTGACCAACCAGCGGCTGGCCATGCAGGCCGAGATCTACATGGAAGAGTTGCGCTCCGAAGCCATCATCCGCGAGCCATGACGGCAAGGCTTCCCATCGCCGTGACCTGCGGCGAACCGGCGGGCATCGGCCCCGAGATTGCGGTCAAGGCCCGTCAGGTGCTGGGGGCCGCGGTGCCGTTCTTCTGGATCGGTGATCCGCGGCATCTGCCGCCGGGCACCGCGCTGGCGGTGATTGCCGATCCCTCGCAGGCGCTTGACCAGCCCGACGGCGTTCTGCCGGTTCTTGAGCATCCCTTCCCCGCCGAGGCTATCCCCGGCACGCCCACCCCCGCCAATGCCGCCGGGGTGGTGGCGGTGATTGCCCGCGCGGTGGCGTTGGTGCAGGGTGGCGAGGCGGCCGCCGTCTGCACCGCGCCGATCAGCAAGCTGGCGCTGAAGGAAGGCGCGGGCTTCGCCTTTCCCGGCCATACCGAATATCTCGCCGCCCTTGCGGGGGTGGAGAGCGTGGTGATGATGCTGGCCTGCCCCGACCTGCGGGTGGTGCCGGTCACGATCCACATCGCGCTGGAGGATGTTCCGGCCGCGCTGACACCCGCGCTGCTGGAAGATACTATCCGCATCACCCATGCCGGGCTCATCCGCGATTTCGGCATCGCGCACCCTCGTCTGGCCGTGGCCGGGCTGAACCCCCATGCCGGCGAAGGCGGCGCGATGGGAGGACAGGAAATCGCGATGATCGCCCCGCTGCTTGACCGTCTGCGCGCCGAGGGGCTGCTGCTGTCCGGCCCCTTGCCCGCCGACACGATGTTCCACCCCGCCGCCCGCGCCCGCTATGACGCGGCGATCTGCATGTATCACGATCAGGCGCTGATCCCGATAAAGACGCTGGATTTCGCGGGCGGGGTCAACGTGACGCTGGGGTTGCCCTTCGTTCGCACCTCGCCCGACCACGGCACCGCTTTCGACATCGCCGGGCGCGGGCTGGCCGACCCGTCAAGCCTGATCGCCGCCCTGCGCATGGCGCAGGCGATGGCCGTGGCGCGCGGATGACCTTTACCCGGGAGGCTTGCCCGCATGGCGGCGATTGACGGGCTGCCGCCGCTGCGTGCTGTGATCGCGGCGCATGATCTGGTGGCGAAAAAGCAGCTTGGCCAGAACTTCATCCTCGACCTGAACCTGACCGCGAAGATCGCGCGGGCGGCGGGCGACCTGACCGGCTGCGACGTGCTGGAAATCGGCCCTGGCCCGGGCGGTCTGACGCGCGGGTTGCTGGCCGAGGGCGCGCGGCGCGTGCTGGCGGTGGAAAAGGATGCCCGCTGCCTGCCCGCGCTGGCCGAGGTGGCCGCCGCCTATCCCGGCCGGCTGGAGGTGATCAACGCCGACGCGCTGACGCTGGATGCGGCGGCGCATCTGCGCGCCCCGATCCGGGTGGTGGCGAATCTGCCCTACAACGTGGGCACCGAACTGCTGGTGCGCTGGCTGACGCCTGCGGTCTGGCCGCCGTTCTGGCAAAGCCTGACGCTGATGTTCCAGAAAGAGGTGGCCGAGCGCATCGTGGCAAAGCCCGGCTCCAGGGCCTACGGGCGGCTGGCGCTGCTGGCGCAATGGCGTTGCGATGCGAGGATCGTGCTGACCCTGCCGCCCGAAGCCTTCACCCCTGCCCCCAGGGTGCATTCGGCCGTGGTGCATCTGACCCGGCTGGACGCGCCGCGCTATCCGGCCGACGCCGATGTGCTGGCGCGGGTGACTGCGATGGCCTTCAACCAGCGCCGCAAGATGCTGCGATCAAGCCTGAAGGGGTTGGGTGCCGGGATCGAGGACTGGCTGCGCGACGCCGGGATAGAGCCCACCCAGCGGGCCGAGGAGATCTCGCTGGAGAAGTTCTGCGCGCTGGCCCGGCAGGTCGCTGCGGGGTGAGGTGCGGGGCCGGGAAAGGCCCCGCCTTGCCGCCTATTCGGCGGCTGCGCGCGGATTGCCATTGGCCGGGGCATCGCCTTCGGCTTGCGGCTTCTCGCCGCGCGGCTTGCGCGGGCTGCGGGTTTTCGCAGCGGGCTTCGGCGCATCCGCCTGATCCGGACCGGCAACCGCGACCTGATCCGCGGCACCCTGGCCTTCCGGCTTGGGCTCCGGTGCCCGGCGCGGCGCGCGCGTCGTGGCCTTGGGCGCTGCATCGGCTGCGCGGTGCTGCCGCCCTTCGGATTTGCGCTGGTCGGGTTGACGCTGCTCGGGTTGGCGCGGCTCGGTCTGACGGATGTCGGGGGCGCGGCGGCTTTCCGGCGTTTCCACCAGACCCGTATCGTCTGCGACATCGGCGAGGTCGATCACCTCGGTGCTGCGGCGATAGGGTGAAGGCTCCGGCCGGTCATCCCGCGGCTCGGGGCGCGCGTCGGACGGCTGGTCGCCCCGCCCGTAGGTGCGCTGGTCGCCGCGCTGGTCGTTGCGGTCGTCGGACCGGTATTCGGGGCGGTAATCGGGCCGGTCGTCGCGCGGCTGGCCATTGCCGTTGCCGTTGGACTGCCGATCACGCTGCTGGTGGGCCTGCTGCGGGCGTTGCTCCTGCTGCGGGCGTTGCTCCTGCTGCGGGCGCTGTTCCTGCTGCGGGCGCTGTTCCTGCTGCGGGCGCTGCTCCTGCTGCGGCGGGCGGGCGTCCATTTCGGCGGCGAGTTCACGCTGCGCCTCGCCCAGCATCCGGGTATAATGCTCGGCGTGCTGCAGGAAGTTCTCGGCCGCGACACGGTCATTCGACAGCTGCGCGTCGCGCGCATGAACCAGGTATTTCTCGATGATCTGCTGCGGCGTGCCGCGCACCTTGCCATCGGGGCCTGAACTGTCGAAAACGCGGTTCACGATGTTGCCGATCGTGCGCGGGCGGTTCGATTTCGAACGCGAGCGGGACTTGGAGGATCTCATGTTGTCCTTGTATCCAGAATGTTCTGGCTTTGCCCGCACGCCAGCGGCACTACGCCGCGCTGCGCCCAATCTGGGGCGTGTGGAGCATTTTTGGCTTGAGCGCGCGGTAAATGGGCCGGAAACCCGAAGCCATCCCCTCATCGCGTATACCCTGACTACACAGAGGACCGGGGCGCTGACAAGCCGATTCTGGTCGCATGCGGCAGTTTTGCCCGTATCTGACAGTTTTTTGACAGGGTTTCGCTGCGGTGTGGCGAAATTCCCGCAGCGATCACGGCATCCGGCCCAGCACCAGCCGGTCGCGGCGGTCAAGATCGGGCAGCACCGCAATCCCGGTCAGCCCGGCGGTGGCGAACAGGGCCGAGACGGCGGCGCCCTGCGTCGGCCCGATCTCGACCATCAGCCGCCCGCCGGGGGCAAGATGGGCCGGTGCAGCGGCGGCAATCGCGCGATAGGCCGCCAGCCCGTCGCCACCCGGGGTCAGGGCAAGATGCGGTTCCCAGTCGCGCACCTCGGGCGACAGGTCTGCCATCTCGGCTGCGGCGATGTAGGGCGGATTGGCGACGACCAGATCGAAGCGACCGGTCACGCAAGCGAACCAGTCCGACAGCAGGAAGTCGGCGCGATCTGCCAGACCCATGCCGGCCGCGTTGCCCCGCGCCACCTCCAGCGCCGCAGCCGATATGTCTGTGGCAACACCGCGCGCGGCGGGGCGTTCGGCCAGCAGGGTCAGCAAAATGGCCCCGGTGCCGGTGCCGAGGTCGAGCACGCGGGCAAAGGGTTCGGCCAGCGCGGCGGCGATCAGCGCCTCGGTTTCCGGGCGGGGGTCGAGCGTGTCGCGCGTGACCCCGAAACGTCGCCCCCAGAACAGGCGGTGCCCGACGATCTGGCTGACTGGCTGGCGCTGGGCGCGGGCGGCGAGCGCCGCGTCGAGACGGTCGGCGGCGTCGGGCGTCAGGGTATCGGACAGGTGCAGGGTCAGGCGGTCAGCAGGCAATCTGGCGGCATGGGCCAGCAGGTGGCGGGCATCGCGGGCCGGGTCGGGCACCCCGGCAGCTGCCAGCCGGGCGGTGGCGGCGCGCAGGGCCTCGCCCAGTGTCACGACGCCTCCATCTCGGCCAGCTTGCCTGCCACGTCATGCGCGGTCAGCGCGTCGATGATCTCGGTCAGGTCGCCCGCCAGCACCTGCGGCAGCGCGTAAAGCGTCAGGTTGATCCGGTGGTCGGTGATGCGGCCCTGCGGGAAGTTGTAGGTGCGGATGCGTTCCGAGCGGTCGCCCGAGCCGACCTGCGACTTGCGGTCGGCGGCGCGTTCCCCGTCAATCCGCGCCCGCTCCAGATCGTAGAGCCGGGCGCGCAGCACCTGCATGGCGATGTCGCGGTTGCGGTGCTGCGATTTTTCGGCGCTGGTCACGATCATGCCGGTCGGCAGGTGGGTGATCCGCACCGCCGAATCGGTGGTGTTGACATGCTGGCCGCCTGCCCCGCTGGCGCGCATCGTGTCGATGCGGATGTCGGACGCCGGGATCACCAGATCGACCTCTTCGGCCACCGGCAGCACCGCCACCGTGGCGGCCGAGGTGTGGATGCGCCCGCCAGCCTCGGTTTCGGGCACGCGCTGCACCCGGTGCACGCCGGATTCGTATTTCAGCCGGGCAAAGACCCCCTCGCCCCGCACGTTGACCGTGACCTCGCGGATGCCGCCCAGATCGCTGTCCTGCTGGCTGAGGATCTCGAAGGTCCAGCCCTGGCTTTCGGCAAAGCGCTGATACATCCGCAAGAGGTCGGCCGCGAACAGCGCCGCTTCCTCGCCCCCCGTGCCGGGGCGGATTTCGAGAATCGCCGGGCGGGCGTCGGCGGCATCGCGGGGCAACAGGGCCAGCCGCAGGGTCTGTTCCATCTCGGGGATGCGGAGGCGCAGGCGGGGCAGCTCATCCTCGGCCAGCGCGCGCATCTCGGGGTCGGCCAGCATCGCCTCGGCCTCGGCCAGATCGTCGAGCGCGCGGCGGTAGGCGGCGATGTCGCGCGCCACCGGGGCCAGATCGGAATGTTCGCGGCTGAGGCTGGCGATTTCACCATGCGACGCCCCGGCAGCAAGCCGGGCTTCGAGAAACTCGAAGCGTCGGGTGATCTGGTCAAGTTTTTCCATCGGCAGCATGGGCTGCGGTGTGGCGCAAGGCGGCCGATGGGTCAAGGGGTGGGCGTGACCTGCACCGCCTGCCCATGGCACAAAGGCAGGATGGGTATTTGGGCCAAGAAGAAACTGTCAGGGAGCCAGGCGCGCCGCCCAGTCCTCGACCCGCTTGCGGTTCACCGCCATGTCGGAATAGCCGAAGCGCGCGCGGGCGAAGATGGTCACTTCCGACCCGGCGGCGGTCGGCGTGATGCGGACCGACGTGTAGTCGGGGAAGCCGAACAGCGCGCTGCGGGTCACCCAGGTAACATGGTCGCCCTGCCCCGCCAGCACAATCGTGCGCGGCGTGGCGGCGGCGATTTCGGCCAGCCGGGCCGCCGCCTGATCGGGCGGCAGGGCCAGTTGCAGCGCAGGCGCTTCGCCGTCCGCGCGCAAAAGCCAGTGGTTCGGCTTGTCCGGTTTGGCGGCAGTCGCCGGGTCGACGTGCCAGACGGCGGTATCGGTCGGGGCGACGCGCACCCAGACGGCGACGGCGCCCAGCAGGACGACGACAAGCCCAAGTATCACGGCAAGGGTTTTCATCGGCGGGTCCATCCATAGAGGCAGATCAGGTCATGGGCGACGTGGGCACCGGCAATTGCCGTGGCCCCCGTGGTGTCATAGGGCGGCGAGACCTCGACGACATCGCCGCCGACGAGATTGATGCCGGCCAGATCGCGCAGCATCGCCGAGGCCTGCCAGCTTGCCAGCCCGCCCCAGACCGGGGTGCCGGTGCCCGGGGCGAAGGCGGGGTCGAGCGCGTCGATGTCGAAGGTCAGGTAGACCGGAAGGTCGCCCACGATCCCGCGGGCGCGGGCCACGGCGGCCGCGGCGCCCTTTTCGTGCACCTCGCGGGCGTCGATCACGTTCATGCCAAGGTAGTCGTCGCAATGGGTGCGGATGCCGATCTGGACCGAGCGGCCCGGGTCCACCAGCCCCTGCTTCACCGCCTTGTACATCATCGTGCCGTGGTCGATGCGGGAAAAGTCGTCATCCTGCCACAGGTCGGAATGGGCGTCGAAGTGGATCACGCTCATCGGGCCGAACCTTTCGGCATAGGCTTTCAGGATCGGGTAGGTGATGTAGTGGTCGCCCCCCAGCGTCACGGTCCCTGCCCCCGCCGCAAGGATGGTGCGGATATGGGCGGTCAACGCGTCGGGGAAGTCGGAAACCTTCGCGTAGTCGAACGCCAGATCGCCGTAGTCGATGATCGACAGCTCCTCCAGCGGGTGGGTGCCCCAGCCATGCGGCGGATCATAGGGTTGCAGGCTCGACGCCTCGCGGATCGCGCGGGGGCCGAAGCGGGTGCCGGTGCGGTGGGTCACCGCCTGATCGAAGGGCACGCCGGTGATGGCAAGATCGACGCCGGTAAGATCCTTGGTATAGGTGCGGCGCAGGAAGCTGGTGGCGCCGCCGAAGGCATTCTCGAAGGCATAGCCGCGCAGACCCTTGCGGGTGAAGGCGGCGTCGACCTCGTGTTTCGCATCTTCCATCGCCATTGTTGGGGCCTCGCTTGCGGTTGCGCGGGATCGTGCATCCCGACCTTTCGAGCAGTTTCTTGCGTCTTGGCGGCAATGTCCACAGGCCGGGGCCTGCGCGGGCGTTGACTGTTGCCGCAGCGCGGCGTCTGATCGGGGCAGGCCCATCGTTGAAACGGGGAAGTCGATGCCCGTCCTGCTGACTGCCGCCTTTCGCTATCTTGCCATCGTGTTCGCGGCGGCCTTCGCGCTGGGGGTTCTTCGGGTGCTGGTCGTGGCACCGCGGATCGGCGAGGTGGCGGCGGTGCTGCTGGAAGTGCCGCTGGTGCTGGCGATTTCATGGGTGGTCGCGGGGCATACCCTGCGGCGCTGGCCCGGTGTGGCGCGGCCCGGGGCGGCGCTCGGCATGGTCGCGCTGGCCTTCATGATGCTTATGGCGGGCGAGGCCCTGCTGTCGGTCCTGGTCTTCGGCGTGCCATTCGGCGCCTATCTGGCCGCGATGCTGCGCCCGGCGGGGCTGATCGGGCTGGCGGGGCAGATCGGCTTTGCCCTGATCCCCCGCCTGCGGGCCGGGCGCTAGACCGGCGGCTGCGCCCGTTCCACCAGACGGGCAAAGAAGCTGGCGCCGATCGGGGCGGCCTCGTCGTTGAAATCGAAGGCGGCATGGTGCAGCCCCGCCCCCGGCCCGGTGCCGAGAAACAGGTAGGCCCCCGGCCGCGCCTCGAGCATGTAGGAAAAATCCTCCGCCCCCATTTCGCGTGTCGCCTGCGCATCGACGCCGCCCGTGCCCGAGATTTCCCGTGCCACCCCGGCGGCAAACTCGGTCTGGTCGGGATGGTTGACGGTCGGCGGATAGCCCAGTTCATAAACCACCCGCGCCTGAACCCCATAGGCCGCCGCATGGCCCGCCACGATCTCGCGGAACCGCTTTTCGGCCAGCTTGCGCACCTCGGGCGAAAAGCTGCGGATCGTGGCGCAGAACCACGCCTCTTCCGGGATGATGTTCGAGGCGGTGCCGGAATGGATCTGCGTCACCGACACCACCAGTTCGTCCAGCGCAAAGACGTTGCGGCTGACGATGGTCTGCAAGGCGCCGATCATCCCCACCGCCGCCGGAATCGGGTCGATGCATTCGTGCGGCGTGGCGCCATGCCCGCCCTTGCCCGCCAGGGTAACCCAGGCGGTATCGACCGCCGCCATCAGCGGCCCCGGCGTGGTGACGAACTTGCCGAACGGCACGTTGGGCGCGTTGTGGATGCCATAGACCTGGCTGATCCCGAAACGGTCCATCACGCCTTCGCGCACCATCACCTCGCCGCCGCCGCCGTCCTCCTCGGCGGGCTGGAACAGAAGCGCCACCCGGCCGGAAAAATGCCGCGTCTCGCACAGGTATTTCGCCGCACCGAGCAGCATCGTCACATGGCCGTCATGGCCGCAGGCGTGCATCCGCCCCGGCACCTGCGAGGCATAGGGCTTGCCGGTGATCTCGACAATCGGCAGCGCATCCATGTCGGCGCGCAGGCCGATGGTCGGCCCGCCATCCGCCGCCCCGCCCTGCCCCCGGATGATCGCCACCACCCCCGAGGTCGCGATGCCGGTGTGAATCTCGTCCACCCCGAAGGCGCGCAGCCGTTCGGTGATGAAGGCCGCCGTGGCGTGGCAGTCGAACTCCAGTTCCGGATGCTGGTGCAGATGCCTCCGCCAGCCCTTCATCTCTTCCGCATAGGCGGCGATCCGGTTGACGACGGGCATGATGGACTCCTTGGCTCGGACATGGCTAGGAGATGACAGAACCGCAAATCCGGAGCCGCCGCAATGCCCCATCGCCCCCTGCCCCTGCCTGCCAGCGCGGCCCTGATCGCCGATCCCGAGGGTGGTGTGCCGCGCTTGCTGGAAATCATGTCCCGCCTGCGCGACCCCGAGACCGGCTGCCCCTGGGACATCGCGCAGGATTTCGCCTCGATCGCGCCCTATACCATCGAGGAAGCGCACGAGGTCGCCGACGCCATCGACCGCCGCGCCTGGGCCGATCTGGAGGGCGAGCTGGGCGACCTGCTGCTGCAGACCGTCTATCACGCGCAGATCGGCGCCGAGGCCGGTCTGTTCAGCTTCGACAGCGTCACCCGCAGCATTGCCGACAAGATGGTGGCGCGCCATCCGCATGTGTTCGGCGCCGAAAGCCGCGACAAGACCCCCGACCAGCAGACCGCCGACTGGGAACGGCTGAAGGCCGCCGAACGCGCCGGGCGCGCCGAGGGCCGGGTGCTCGACGGCGTGGCGCTGGGCCTGCCCGCCCTGACCCGCGCGGTGAAACTGCAAAAGCGCGCGGCACGGGTCGGGTTCGACTGGCCGTCAACCGATCAGGTGCTCGACAAGATGATGGAAGAGGCCGCCGAACTGGTGCAGGCCCGCGACAGCATGACCGAGGCCGAGGTGGCAGAGGAGTTCGGCGACCTGCTGTTCGTCATGGCCAACCTCGCCCGCCACCTGAAGGTCGATCCCGAGGCCGCGCTGCGCGCCGCCAACGCCAAGTTCACCCGCCGCTTCGGCCGCATCGAGGACTGGCTGGCCGAAGACGGCAAGACCCCGGCCGACAGCGATCTGGCCGAAATGGACGCGCTGTGGAACCGCGCCAAGGCCGAGGAACGGATGCGCTGACCCGCGCCGCGCCTGTTGCCGATTCAGAGCCTCCGGCGGGGATGTTTTGGCCAAGATGAAGGGAGGTTCCGGCTTCACCTTGGCCAAAACATCCCCGCCGGAGGCTCTTTTTTTACCTTACCACTTCACTCAACTATTGACCCGTTGAAACGACTCATGTTTAACCTCGCCCATATTCCCGACTAAAGGTCTCCGGTAATGACCCTTCGCACGCCACTTCTTGCCCTTGCGCTCTGCTCGACCGCGCTGCCCGTGCTGGCAGACGAGGTGAACATCTATTCCCACCGGCAGCCCGAACTGCTGCAACCGCTGATCGACGCCTTCACGGCGGAAACCGGCATCGCGGTGAACGTGGCCTTTGTTGACAAGGGCATGGTCGAACGGCTGGTGGCCGAGGGCGACCGCAGCCCGGCCGATCTGGTGCTGACCGTCGACATCGCCCGCCTGATGCAGGTGGTCGATGCCGGGGTGACGCAAGCCGTGCAGTCCGACGTGCTGGAGGCCAACATCCCCTCCGCCTTCCGCGACCCGGCCGACCAGTGGTTCGGCCTGACCAGCCGCGCCCGCATCGTCTATGCCGCCAGGGACCGCGTGGCGGATGGCGAGGTGACGACCTACGAAGACCTGGCGTCGGACAAATGGAAGGGGCGGCTCTGCACCCGGTCGGGCACCAACGACTACAACGTGGCGCTGGCCGCCGCGATGCTGGCCCACAAGGGGCCCGAGGCGACGAAGACCTGGCTGGAGGGGCTGAAGGCCAATCTCGCCAAGAAACCCGACGGCGGCGACCGCGATCAGGTCAAGGCGATCTGGGCCGGGGAATGCGATATCAGCCTCGGCAACACCTACTACATGGGGCAGATGATGGGGTCCGAAGAACAGAAGGCCTGGGCAGACTCGGTCCGCATCGTGTTTCCGGTGTTCGAGGGGGATGGCACCCACATGAACATCTCGGGCGTCGCGATGACCAAGGCCGCGCCGAACAAGCCGGCGGCGCTGACGCTGATGGAATGGCTGTCGTCGGATGCAGCACAAGCGATCTATGCCGAAACCAACCACGAGTTTCCGGTGAAACCCGGCGTGCCGCTGTCGGCGCTGGTGGCCGGCTGGGGCAGCTTCACGCCCGACAGCCTCGGGTTGTCGGACGTGGCCGCCCAGCGGCCCGCCGCGCTGAAGCTGATCGAGGAAGTGAACTTCGACGGCTAAGCCGCTGGCAAGGCGCCGGAAACAGCGCCTGCCAAACCGTTTGCACCGGGGGGCGGGGTTTGCCGGATGGACAAACCCCGCCCCTTGCGCTTTCCTGCCCGCGACAGGAGACCGCCATGACAAAAGCCCGCAAGATCATCATCGACACCGACCCCGGACAGGACGACGCCGTGGCCATCCTGCTGGCGCTGGCCAGCCCCGAGGATCTGACGGTGCTGGGCATCACCGCCGTGGCGGGCAACGTGCCGCTGCCGCTGACCCAGCGCAACGCCCGCATCATCTGCGAACTGGCCGGTCGCCCGGAAACCCCGGTGTTCGCGGGCTGCGATGCCCCGATGCAGCGCAAGCTGGTCACGGCAGAGCAGGTGCATGGCAAGACCGGGCTCGACGGGCCGCAACTGGCCGACCCGGTGATGCCGCTGCAAGACATGCATGGCGTCGATTTCATCATCGAGACCCTGCGGCGCGAACCGGCACACAGCGTGACGCTCTGCCCGCTGGGGCCGCTGACCAACATCGCCACGGCATTTCGCCGCGCGCCCGACATCATCGGGCGGGTGCAGCAGGTCGTGCTGATGGGGGGGGCGTATTTCGAGGTCGGCAACACCACCCCCGCCGCCGAGTTCAATATCTACGTCGATCCGGAAGCCGCCGAGATCGTGTTCAAGTCAGGCGTGCCGCTGGTGGTGCTGCCGCTCGACGCCACCCACAAGGCCCTGACCAACCGCGCCCGGATCGAGGCACTCCGCGCCCTGGGCACCGAACCCGGCCGCATGGTGGCGGAATGGACCGATTTCTTCGAACGCTTCGACATGCGCAAATATGGCAGCGACGGCGCACCGCTGCATGACCCCTGCGTGATCGCCTACCTGATCCGCCCCGACCTGTTCACCGGCCGCCACATCAACGTCGAGATCGAGACTCAAAGCGAGCTCACGCTGGGCATGACGGTGGCCGACTGGTGGGGCGTCACCGACCGCGCGGCCAACGCGCTGTTCATCGGCGATGTCGATGCTGTCGGCTTCTATGCCCTGCTGACGGAACGGATCGGGAGGCTGTGACGCGGGCGCGGGCACCCCGCATCCCGCGCCAAAATCCTTCTAAGGATTTTGCAAAAGTTTTTGAAAACTTTTGCGCCCTACCCCAGCGCGTAGCCGGCGCCCCTCACCGTGCGCAGCGGGTCGTCGCCGCCGAACTGGCACAGCGCCTTGCGCAGCCGGCCGATGTGCACATCGACCGTGCGGGTGTCGACATAGATGTCGCGGCCCCAGACCCGGTCCAGCAGTTGTTCGCGGCTCCAGACCCGGCCCGGCTTTTCCATGAAGGTGGTCAGCAGGCGAAACTCGGTCGGACCCAGCTTCAGCACCTTGTCGGCGCGGAACACCCGGTGGGTTTCGGCGTCCAGCCGGATGTCGGCAAACTCCAGCACTACCCCCACCGCCGAGGGCCGGGTGCGGCGCAGTTGCGCCCGAACCCGCGCCATCAGTTCGACCACCGAATAGGGCTTGATCACATAGTCGTCGGCGCCGGTTTCCAGCCCGCGCACCCGGTCCACCTCCTCTGACCGTGCGGAAAGCATGATGATCGGCACGCCGCGCGTTTCCGGCCGGGTCTTCAGCCGGCGGCAGACTTCGATGCCCGAGACGTTGGGCAGCATCCAGTCCAGCACGATCAGGTCGGGTGCCATCTCGTCGACCAGCAGCAGCGCCTCCTCGCCATTCTCGGCGCGCGCCACCCGGTAGCCTTCGGCTTCCAGGTTGTAGGACAGCACTTCGCGCTGGGCCGGTTCGTCCTCGACCAGCAGCACCAGGGGTTGTTCCGCGCCAGCCATGCCCTGCACCCTGCTCATTCGCCGAGGCCGGAACGGCCCATTGCCATCAGGTCGGCTTTCGGCCGGGCTTCTTCCGGCAGCGATCCGGTCACGAGGTAAATCACCTGTTCGGCGATTCCGGTGGCATGGTCGCCCATGCGTTCGATGTTCTTGGCGATGAAATGCAGGTGCATGCAGGCGGTGATGTTGCGGGGGTCTTCCATCATGTGGGTCAGGAATTCGCGGAACAGCGCGTTGTACATCTGGTCCACGTCCTTGTCGCGCATCCGCACGTCGGCCGCCAGTTCGGCGTCGCGCTGGATATAGGCGTCGAGCGCGTCCTTCAGCTGCAGGGTCACGGTCTTGGCCATCCGGCGGATAGACCCGGCAGAGCCGCCGATCGGCGCCATCTGCGCCAGCACCGTCGAGCGTTTCGCCAGATTCTTGGCATAGTCACCGCAGCGTTCCAGACTGGCCGATATCTTCATCACTGTCAGCACGGTGCGCAGATCGCCCGCCGTGGGGGCGCGCAGGGCGATAACCCGCGCGCATTCGGTGTTGACCTGGTCTTCCAGCGTGTCGATCGCGGCATCGCCACGGCGCACCCGTTCCGACAGTTCCTCGTCGCGGGTTTCCAGTGCCTGGGCGGCGTCGAGCAGGGCGGCCTCGACCAGCCCGCCCATCTTCATGATCATGGCCTGGATCGCTTCCAGATCCCGGTCGAAGACCGAGGCGATGTGCTGTTCGTTGTGCATCATGGTCTCCCTCAGCCGATCCGGCCGGTGATGTAGGATTCGGTGCGCGGGTCCTTGGGATTGGTGAATATCTGCCCCGTCTCGCCGTATTCCACCAGATAGCCGAGGTGGAAGAAGGCGGTCCTCTGGCTGACCCGTGCCGCCTGCTGCATCGAGTGGGTGACGATCACCACCGAGAACTGGCTGCGCAGCTCGTCGATCAGTTCCTCGACCTGGGCGGTGGCGATCGGGTCGAGCGCCGAGCAGGGTTCGTCCATCAGCAGCACCTCGGGCGAGGTGGCGATGGCGCGCGCGATGCACAGGCGCTGCTGCTGGCCGCCAGACAGGCCGGTGCCGGGGCTGTCGAGCCGGTCCTTGACCTCGCCCCACAGGGCGGCGCGGCGCAACGACTTTTCAACGATCTCGTCCATTTCCGCCTTGTTGCGGGTCAGGCCGTGGATCTTGGGGCCATAGGAGACATTCTCATAGATCGACTTGGGGAAGGGGTTCGGCTTCTGGAACACCATGCCGACCCGTGCCCGCAGTTGCACCGGGTCGATGCGCGGGTCGTAGATGTCGTTGCCGTCCATGGTGATCGACCCGTCGACCCGGCAGGAATCGATGGTGTCGTTCATGCGGTTCAGGCAGCGCAGGAAGGTGGACTTGCCGCAGCCCGACGGGCCGATGAAGGCGGTCACCGTCTTGTCGAGCACGTCGACGTTCACATCCTTCAGCGCATGGTTGGTGCCGTAATGCACTTGCACGTTGCGTGCCATGATCTTGGTGCGGCTCACGTCCACGTCTCTCTCCAGAATTCGCATGTCGTTCATCGGGCAGGCTCCTGTCTTACCACTTCCGCTCGAAACGCGAGCGCAGGAAAATGGCGAGGGCATTCATGGCGATCAGGAAACCCAGCAGGACCAGGATCGCGGCGGACGTGCGGCTGACGAAGCCGCGCTCGGGGCTGTCGGCCCAGATGAAGATCTGGGTCGGCAAGGCGGTGGCGCTGTCGAAGGGCGTGCCCGGGGCGGCGGTGATGAAGGCGTTCATCCCGATCAGCAGAAGCGGCGCGGTTTCCCCCAGCGCCTGTGCCAGGCCGATGATGGTGCCGGTCAGGATGCCGGGAAGCGCCAGCGGCAAGACGTGGTGGAACACCACCTGCTGCTTGCTGGCCCCCACCCCCAGCGCCGCTTCGCGAATGCTGGGCGGCACGGCCTTCAGCGCGGCCCGGGTGGCGATGATGATGGTCGGCAGCGTCATCAGCGCCAGCGTCAGCCCGCCCACGAAGGGGGCTGACCGCGGCATCCCGAACCAGCCCAGAAACACCGCCAGCGCCAGCAGACCGAACACCACCGAGGGCACCGCTGCAAGGTTGTTGATGTTGATCTCGATGAAATCGCTGATCTTGTTCTTGGGCGCGAATTCCTCGAGGTAGATCGCCGCGCCGATCCCGATCGGGAAGGACAGCAGGAAACAGGTCATCAGCGCATAGAACGAACCGACCAGCGCGCCCTTCAGGCCCGCCAGTTCGGGAAAGCGGCTGTCGGCGTTGGTGAACAGCGCCCAGTTGAACGGCTTCGACACCCGCCCGTCTGCCACCAGCGCGTCGAAGGCGGCGATCTGGGCGTTGGACAGGCGGCGGTTCTGTTCGGGCGTTTCGCGGTCGATCAGGCCCTTGTTCAACTGGTCGTAGGGGTCGGACACCGGCACCTTCATCGTTATGGTCCGCCCGATCAGGGTCGGGTCGGCAACCACGCGGTCGCGCAGCGAGAACTGTGCCGCGTTCGACAGGATGTCGGCCAGATCCTTCGGCCTGGCTTCGGAAAAGGTCGGCAGGGTGGCGGTCATCGCATCCTGCATCAGCCCGCGATAGTTGCCTCTCGCGATCTGGTCGGCTTTCACCCGATCCTCCGTCACCGGAAAGTCGATGGTGACATGGGTCTGGGTGAAGGCCCGCCAGCCGGTCGAAACCAGCGACGAGACCAGCAGGAACAGCATCAGGAAGGCGATGCCCATCGCGCCAAGGCCCAGCGATTTCAGCACCAGTTCCGAGCGGTGGCGCTTCTTGACGTTGGCCGCCGCGCGGGGCGAGGCCCAGGGTTTGTCGGCCGCGCCGTCGGGGGTGATGTCGGTCATCTTGGCGTCCTCAATCGTAGATTTCGCGGTATTTGCGGACGATCCGCAGCGCGAAGATGTTGATGCCCAGCGTCACGATGAACAGCATCAGGCCAAGGGCGAAGGCCGCCAGCGTCTTGGGATTGTCGAAAGAGGTGTCGCCGATCAGCAGCGTGACGATCTGCACGGTGACGGTGGTCACGCTGTCCAGAGGGTTGATGGTCATGGTGGCGATCAGACCCGCGGCCATCACCACGATCATGGTTTCCCCCACGGCGCGGCTGACGGCCAGCAGGATGCCGCCCACGATGCCCGGAATGGCGGCCGGGAACAGCACGTTCAGCACGGTTTCGGCCCGGGTGGCCCCCAGTGCCAGACTGCCGTCGCGCAGGGACCGCGGCACCGCCGAAAGCGCGTCATCGGCAAAGGACGAGATGAACGGGATCAGCATGATCGCCATCACCCCCCCGGCCGCAAGCGCGGTGTTGGGCGACATGGCGATGCCCCAGTCGGCAGCGCCGGCGCGCAGGGCCGGGGCCACGGTCAGCACCGCGAAGAAGCCGTAAACCACGGTCGGAATGCCCGCGAGAATCTCCAGCAGCGGCTTGGCAAAGGACCGGAATCCCGGTGAGGCGAATTCGTTCAGGTAGATCGCGGAAAACAGCCCGATGGGCGTCGCGATCGCCATCGAGATCACGGTGATCACCATGGTGCCCAGGATGACCGGCAGCCAGCCGAAGGCCCCTGCCCCCGCGATCTGGTCGGCGCGCATCGGGATCTGCGGTTCCCAGTTGGTGCCGAACAGGAACTCGGTCACCGGAACCATGCTGAAGAAGCGGTAGCTTTCGAACACCAGCGACAGCACGATGCCGACCGTGGTGAAGATCGCGACCGAGGAACAGAAGATCATCAGCCCGAGGATGATACGCTCCACCCCCTGCCGGGCGCGGAAGTCGGCCCTGACCCGCGAGAAGGCAAAGAACAGCGCGGCGGCGATGATGGCCGAAAGGCCCGCGATCATCAGCCAGCTTGCGGCGGCCCGCAGCGCGGTCATGTACTCGGCGGCCTCGATCTTCCACGGCGCGGGCGTGCCGAAAACCCTTCCAGCCGCCAGCGAGGAAATCTCGGTCAGCACCAGATTGACCGCCCCGTCGTCAAGCCCGCTCAGCACATCGGCGGGCAGGCTGCCCATCACCATCTGGTTGATGACGGTGCCCTGGAACAGGATCCAGAGCACAAGGAACACGAAGCCCGGAACCAGCACCAGCAGGCTTGAAAAGCCGCCGTGGTAATTGGTCAGGGAGTGCATCGGCGCGCCGGTTGCGCGGATCGACCGTGCCGCCCGGCGGTTCAGGATGAAGCCCAGCAGAGAGGCGGTAAGAAGCAGCAGGAAAGCCAGGCCGGTCATGCGCAGAGCCCCGGTTGATGGTCTGAAAAGGCCGCCCGCGGGAATCGCGGGCGGCCGGTCGGTTCGGATCGGCTTACTTTTCGGGCGCGGTCATGTTCACGGCGTCGAGGGCGACCGTCTGCACGCCGCCGATCAGGTCGGCACCCAGCGGGGTCAGGCCACGCTCTTCCATGTAGCCGCCCGCTGCCATCGCCTCGTCCGACACGAATTCGGTGACGAATTCGTTCAGGCCCGGGATGACGCCACGGTGGGCGTTCTTGATGTAGACATAGAGCGGACGCGCCACGCCATAGGTGAAGTCGGCAATGGTTTCTTCCGAGGGGGCCACGCCGTTGATCGAGATGCCCATCAGCTTGTCGTTGTTCTCGTAGAGGAACGAATAGCCGAAGATGCCGACGGCGGTCGGGTCGGCTTCAAGGCGCTGCACGATCAGGTTGTCGTTCTCGCCGGCTTCGACGAACGGGCCGTCCTGGCGCATCCGCGAGCAGGATTCGGTGACGAACTTGGCCTGGGCTTCCTTGTCCATCGCCTTGACGTAGTCGAACTCCTTGCAGCCGTCATGCAGGGCCAGTTCGACGAAGGCATCGCGGGTGCCCGAGGTCGGCGGCGGGCCATAGGCCAGGATCGCCACGTCCGGCAGCGAGGGGTCGATTTCCGACCATTTCATGTAGGGGTTGGCAACCCAGGCGCCGTCCACTTCAACCTCGGCGGCCAGCGCCTGGTAGATCTGCTTTTCGGTCAGCGCCCAGTCGTGCGGGGTGGCGCGCGAAATGGCGAGCGACAGGCCGTCATAGCCGATCATCAGTTCGGA
This sequence comes from Paracoccaceae bacterium Fryx2, assembly GCA_032334235.1. Classification (NCBI taxonomy): domain Bacteria; kingdom Pseudomonadati; phylum Pseudomonadota; class Alphaproteobacteria; order Rhodobacterales; family Paracoccaceae; species Paracoccaceae bacterium Fryx2. Next base: position 482,295 of record JAVSGI010000005.1, on the reverse strand, counting down.
GATGTCGGTCACGCCGTTCTTGATGCAAAGGTCGTATTCCGATTTCTTGATGGCGCGCGATGCGCCGGCAACATCGGCAAAACCTTCGCCCACGCCTTCGCAGAACACCTTGAAGCCACCGCCGGTGCCGGTCGATTCGACGACGGGAGCCGCCATGCCGGTGTCATTGGAGAAGTTCTCGGCAGCGGCCTGGCTGTAGGGGAACACGGTCGAGGAACCGACAACGCGGACCTGGTCGCGCGCGGCGGCGGCGGTCACGGACGCGGCGGCAATGGCCAGCGTCGATACGGTGAGTTTCATGAAGGACATGGATTTCTCCTGGTATGGGTCAGAGCGACCGCCTGACTGGCGATCCCGACCCTGCGTCTAGGTGGCCTTGGACACGCTTTTGCGACGGTTTTGTAACAGTTTCATGAAGGCCGCCCGCCCGACCCGCCGCGCCGGTCAATTTTCCGGCAGGATCACGGTGAAACGGCTGCCCTTGCCGCGCACCGACTCGATGCGGAAGCGGCCGCGGTGGCGGTGGACGATGTGCTTGACGATCGCCAGCCCCAGCCCGGTGCCGCCCTTCTCGCGCGAGCGGTGGTTGTCGACCCGGTAGAACCGCTCGGTCAGGCGCGGCAGATGCACCTCGTCGATGCCCTCGCCACGGTCGATCACGTCGATCCGCACCGCCGGGCCGCGCAGGGCCGGATCGCGCTGCCCCCGGCTGACATCGATGGTGACCGGCTTGCCCGGCCCGCCGTATTTCACGGCGTTTTCAATCAGGTTCTGGAAAACCTGCGTCATCTGGTCGGCGTCGGCGGGCAGGATCAGCGGCCCCGCGATCCCGGTCACCTCGATCACCACGCCTGCTTCCTCGGCCATCGGGCGCAGCGCGGTCACGGCCATGCCCAGGATCGCCGCAAGGTCGATCCGCTCGGTCGGGCGCTGGCGTTCCTCGGCCTCGACCCGGCTCAGCTGCAGCAGATCGCGCACCAGCCGGTTCATCCGGCCGGCCTCGCGTTCCATGATGGTCAGAAACCGGGCGCGCGCCACCGCATCGTCGCGCGCGGCGCCCTTCAGCGTCTCGATGAATCCGACCAGCGCGGTCAGCGGCGTGCGCAGCTCGTGGCTGACATTGGCCACGAAATCGCGGCGCATCTGGCCGATCTGCTGCTGCTCGGTGATATCCTCGAACACGCACAGCGCGCCGCTGAGCCCCTCGCCCGCCACCGGCGTCACGGTGACACGGTAGGTGATCTCGTGCGTCGGTCCGGTGACCAGATGCCGCGCCTGCCCGGCTTCGCCCCGCATCAGCGCGCCCTCGATCACCGACTGCAGGCCGGGCTGGCGCATGGCGATCACATGATGCCGACCGACGATTCCCGCCCCGAACAGTTCCACCGCCGGCGCGTTTGCCGCCACGATCTTCTCGCTTTGGCCGATCAGCACCAGCGGCAGCGGCACCGCCTCCAGCATCGTGCGTACAAGCTGCCCGTCCATGGCTTCAGCCCTTCCCTTCACATCGCCCCTGGCGCCCGTTGCGGCTTGCCGGGTGCCCCTTAACCGCATCTTAATAACGGCGCAGGATGGGGGCTTGCCAGTGCTGATGACCCGAATTACCCTTTGACGTGTAGCGCGTGACTGCTTGCCAATCCAAGGGTGTATCGTTCGCCCGCTTTCCCGCCACATCACCCTGGACGTCCACATGCCACACCGATTCTGGACCCGACATGGCCGCTACTGGCAGCAAGGGTAGCTTTCCGCCCTTCCGCCCCGGGGCATCAAGCCCGGAAGGCGCCGGTCCAGAAGTCTGTCTTGTCATCGAATCCCCCGAAGCCCTGGCGCTGATCCGGCTGCTGCCGGACCGGCCATCGGTGGTGGTGGCCCGCCACGGCTCGCTCGACCGCGACCTGCTGGCGCGCGTGGCGCCCGACCGGGTGGTGTTTCCGCTGGTCGGCACCGGGTTCGATGCGCTGCACATGGTCGTCCTGCTGAACGGCCTGGGCTACGGGGGCCTGGCCTGCGCCGTCACCGGCCCGCTGCCCGACCGTGCCATGGTCGAACGCGAACTGCGCGCCCATGCGCCCGGTCTGAACTTCCACATCGTGGAACTGCGGTCGGCCTGACCGCTAGCCTGCGGCCAGCGCGGCAGCCACCCCGGCGCTGAAATCGCGCGTCAGCAGCGCGATGTCCTCGACCCCGACCGAGATGCGGAAGAACCCTTCGCTGATCCCCACCGCGGCCCGCGCCGCCTCGGGCACCGCCCGGTGGCTGCTGGATGCGGGGTGCGAAAGCGTGGTGCCCACATCGCCCAGCGTCGGGGCAAACGCCAGGCCGGGCATGGCGCGGGTCAGGGCATTGGCCGCCTCGCGCCCGCCGTCCAGCTCGAATGACAGCATGTTGCCGCCCCGCGTGCCAAGCAGCGCCACGGCCCGCGCATGGTCGGGATGATCGGGGCGCAACGGATAGATCACCCGCCTGATGCCGCGCAACCCCGCCAGATGGCTGGCCAGGGCCGCCGCATTCTCCTCCGCCCGGTCATAGCGCAGATGAAAGCTGTAAAGCCCGCGCTCGGCCAGCCAGCAGTCGAACGGGCTTGGCGTCAGGCCGGTGGTGACCGCGAAGTCATAGACTGCCTTGCGATGGCCGGCATCCCGGCAGGCGACATAGCCCAGCGTCACGTCGGAATGCCCGGCCAGCAGCTTGGTCACCGAATGGATCACCACATCCGCGCCATGCTCGAACGGGCGCAGGCCGCGCGGCGTGCAGAAGGTGCTGTCCACCGCCAGCAACACGCCCCGCTCGCCGCAGAGCGCGGCGATGCCGGCCAGATCGGCCACCCGCAGCGTCGGGTTGGATACCACCTCGATCAGCACCATCTTCGTTTCAGGCCGCAGCGCCCGCGCCATCGCCGCGACATCGGTCGGGTCGGCAAGGCTGGTCGCGATGCCGAAGCGCGCCAGATCCTGCGTCATCAGCCGCAGCGACCGGCCGTAAAGCGTGTCGCCGCCCAGCACATGATCGCCTGCCGACAGCAGCCCCATCAGGCAGGCCGTCACCGCCGCCATGCCCGACCCGACGATCAGACCGCCCGTGGCCCCCTCCAGCGCGTCGATCTTGGCCGCCAGCACCTCGGCATTGGGGTGCCCCTCGCGGGCATAGGTGTAGCCTTTCACCTGCCCCGCATATTGCGCATCAAGCTGGTCGGGGCTGTCGGAGGCATAGACCACCGAGGGTTGCAGCGGCGTGCCGACCGGGCGGCTGACGCTTTCGGGCCAGGGCGTGCGGCGCACCAGGTTTTCGGGAATGTCGGACATCTGCAATCTCCTTTGGCACCATTCGTCGCACGCCCCGCGCGGCACCTCAAGCCCACACCCCGCACAGGCTGCCGGCGGGCGGCGAGGACCAAAATCCTTCGAAGGATTTTGCAAAAGTTTTGGAAAACTTTTGCGCTCCCGGCCCCGTCCGCGGTCAAACCGGCCGCAGCCCGTCCCGGAACCGCCGCATGTTGGCGCGGTAGCCTGCCGCCGACGCCAGCAGGCGCGCCTGCGCCTGCGCGTCCAGCACCCGCACCACCCGGCCCGGCGCGCCCATCACCAGCGAGCCATCGGGGATCTCTTTCCCCTCGGTCACCAGTGCCCCCGCCCCGATCAGGCAGCCGCGGCCGATCACCGCGCCGTTCAGCACCGTGGCGCCCATGCCGATCAGCGAGCCGTCGCCGATGGTGCAGCCGTGCAGCATCGCCCGGTGCCCGATGGTGCAATCTGCCCCGATGGTCAGCGGGTAGCCCATGTCGGTGTGCAGCACGCATGACTCCTGCACATTCGACCCGGCCCCGACCAGGATCGGCTCGTTGTCGCCGCGAAGGGTGGCGCCGAACCAGATCGAGACACCGGCCGCCAGCTTCACCCGCCCGATCAGGTTGGCATCGGGGGCAACCCAAGCCTCGGGGTCGATCTCGGGCACCAGCCCTTCCAGCGCATAGATCATCGCGTCTCGAACTCCTTGTTCAGGCCCCGCACGAAATCGGTCAGGGCCGGCTGGCGGTCGCGGCGCAGGCGTTCGGCCGACAGGATGGTGCGCAGCGCAGTCTCGGCATCGTCGATGTCGCGGTTGACCAGCACATAGTCATATTCGGCCCAGTGGCTGATCTCGTCACGGCTTTTTTCCATCCGCTCGGCGATCACCGCGTCGCTGTCCTGGGCGCGGCCGCGCAGGCGCTGCTCCAGTTCCGAGATCGACGGCGGCAGGATGAAGATCGACACCACGTCGCGGCCGAGGGCAGAGTTGCGGATCTGCTGGCCGCCCTGCCAGTCGATGTCGAACAGCGTGTCGCGCCCGTCGAGCAGCGCCTGTTCCACCGGGCCGCGCGGCGAGCCGTAGAGGTTGCCGAACACCTCGGCATGTTCGAGCATGTCGCCGGTCGCCACCATCGCCTCGAAATCGGGGCGCGAGCGGAAATAGTATTCGCGGCCATCGAGCTCGCCGCTGCGCGGGGCGCGGGTGGTGGCAGAGACCGAAAAGCGGATGCCCGGGTCCCACGCCATCAGCCGCCGCGCCAGCGTCGACTTGCCCGCCCCCGACGGCGACGACAGGATGAGCAGCAGCCCGCGGCGGCTGGGGGTCTGGGGCATGGTCATTCCACGTTCTGAACCTGTTCGCGCATCTGATCGATGACCGTCTTCAGGTCAAGCCCGATGCGGGTCAGCGCCAGCGCCTGCGCCTTGGAACACAGCGTATTGGCCTCGCGCATGAATTCCTGCATCAGGAAGTCGAACTTGCGCCCGACCGGCCCCGGTTCTTCCAGCAGCGCCCGCGCCGCCGCGACATGGGCCGCCAGCCGGTCAAGCTCCTCTGTCACATCCGACTTCACCGCCAGCAGCGCCAGTTCCTGCGCGATGCGCGTCGCATCCAGCCCTTCGGCGGCCGACAAGAGCCGCGCCAGCGCCTCGCGCAGGCTGGCCGCCGCCGCGTCGCGCCGGGCTTCGGCCTCGTGCGCCGCATCGGCCGTCAGGGCGGCGATGCGGTCTAGCTGTGCCGCGATCACCTGGGCCAGCGCCGCACCTTCGGCCCTGCGCATTGCCGCAAGCTCGGCCATCGCCCCCGGCAGGTCGGCCAGCAGGGCGGCGCGCAACGGGGCGGTATCATCCTCGGGGGCGGCCATTTCCAGCACGCCGCGCATCCCCAGCACCTCGGCCTGGCTGGCCTGCGACAGCGTCAGGCCCCGGTCCATCGCCGCCGCCTCGACCTCGGCCAGCGCCGACAGCACGGCGCGCAGCGTGGCGGTATTGACCCGCAGCGCCTCGGCCCCGTCGCCTGCGATGCGGTTGACCTTCAGCGTCAGATTGACATTTCCCCGAGACATGGCGCGGGTCACTTCGGCGCGCAGCGGCGCCTCCAGCCCGTCGATCCAGTCGGGCAGGCGCAGCCGCAGGTCCAGCCCCTTGCCATTGACCGACCGGATGTCCCAGAGCCATTCGTATCCGGCGCCCTGCGCCTTGCGGCTGGCAAATCCGGTCATCGAGGTGATCATCCCGCCTGTTCCTGTGTTGCTGCCGGCCGCCGCCGGCCGGGTTTACCATACTTGCAGATTTCTGCCACAACCGGGCGGAACCGTGTATCTTAAGAATTGAGTAACAAGTGTTGTTCTAGGGTTAACCCTGTTGTCGCCATTGCCCGGAACTTCCGGGCTTGGGTATCAGAGGCGCCGAGAGGCGGCAACCGGACCAAACCGGAACATCAGCGGTTCTGGAGTGTGTGAAATGGAGAAAACTGACATCGGCGGCGGGTGGCGCTGGCCACTCTCCGTCGGCAGGACTGGAACGGGGAAAGCCATGGGCTTTGCAATGATCGCCGAAGTCCGCGCCTATTGGGAGGCGCTGCGTGACGGGGCAGACCTGCCGCGCCGGGCGCAGATCGACCCGCGCGGCATCGAAGGGGCGCTGGAAAGCGCCTTTCTGCTGGAACGCGTCGCACCGGGCATCGCCCGGTTCCGTCTGGCGGGAATGCAGTTGAACGACCTGATGGGGATGGAGGTGCGCGGGATGCCGCTGTCCTCTTTCTTCGAGCCGGGCTCGCGCAACCGGATGGCCGAGGGGCTGGAGCAGGTCTTCAGCCTGCCCGGCGCACTCGAACTGCGGCTGGAGGCCGAGCGCAGCCTGGGCCGCCCGGCGCTGGAGGCGCGGATGCTGCTGCTGCCGCTGCGGTCCGAACGGGGGCCGGTGGACCTGGCGCTGGGCTGCCTTGCCTGCGAAGGCCAGATCGGGCGCAGCCCGCGCCGCTTTGCCATCGCCAGCCAGCTTGTGGAACGGCTGCAGTCGCCGGTGCCGGTCCGGCCCGCGCCGCAGCCCGACGCCCGGCCGCTGCGCAAGCCCGCCGCCGTGACCGGCATGTCCGAAGCGGCGGCGCCCTTCCGCCCGGCCCCGCCGCGCGGCAAGCCCAACCTGCGGCTGGTGAAATCGGACGAGTGAGGCGGGGCACGCAGCCCCGCCCTGACCGGCCTGGCTACAGCGCCATCCGGCGCTTTTCGGCACGCAGTTCCGAAAGTTCCTCGGCCACGAGGAAGGCCAGTTCCAGCGACTGGCTGGCGTTCAGACGCGGGTCGCAGGCGGTGTGGTAGCGGCTCGACAGATCCTCGTCGGTCACAGCGCGCAGGCCGCCGGTGCATTCGGTCACGTCCTTGCCGGTCATCTCGAAATGCACGCCGCCGGGGATGGTGCCCTCGGCCTTGTGGACGCCGAAGAACTCGCGCACCTCGCGCAGCACCTTGTCGAACGGCCGCGTCTTGTAGCCCGAGTCGGACTTGATGGTGTTGCCGTGCATCGGATCGCAGATCCAGGCGACATTGGCGCCTTCGCCGCGCACGGTCTGGATCAGTCGCGGCAGATGCTCGGCCACCTTGCCCGCGCCAAAGCGCACGATCAGCGACAGACGCCCCGGTTCATTTTCCGGGTTCAGCGTCGCCAGCAGCACCTTCAGGTCTTCGGCCGTCATGGAGGGGCCGCACTTCAGGCCGATCGGGTTCATCACCCCCCGGCAGAACTCGACATGCGCACCGTCGATCTGCCGGGTGCGGTCACCGATCCAGATCATGTGGCCCGAGCCCGCAAGTTGCTGGCCGGTCAGGCTGTCGGTCCGGCACAGCGCCTCTTCGTATTCCAGCAGCAGCGCCTCGTGGCTGGTATAGAAATCCACCGTGGCCAGTTGATGCACGTTGCTGCCATCGACGCCCGCCGCCGACATGAAGTCGAGAGCGTCGGAAATCCGGTTCGACAACTCGCGGTAGCGTTCGGCCTTGTCGTTCTCGGCAAAACCCAGCGTCCAGGAATGCACCCGGTGGATGTCGGCAAAGCCGCCGGTCGAAAAGGCGCGCAGCAGGTTAAGGCTGGCCGCCGCCTGGGTATAGGCCTGTAACATGCGCTGCGGGTCGGGGCGGCGCGCCGCCTCGGTCGGCTCGAAGCCGTGGATGATGTCGCCGCGGTAGGACGGCAGCGTGAGCCCGTCGATCACCTCGGTCGGGGCGGAACGCGGCTTGGCGAACTGCCCGGCCATGCGCCCGACCTTCACCACGGGCACCTTGGCGCCATAGGTCAGCACCACCGCCATCTGAAGCATCACGCGGAAGGTGTCGCGGATGTTGTCGGCGCTGAATTCGGCAAAGCTTTCGGCGCAGTCTCCGCCCTGCAGCAGGAACGCCTTGCCTTCGGCCACCTGGCCCAGCAGCTTCTTCAGCCGCCGCGCCTCGCCGGCAAAGACCAGCGGCGGATACTTGGCAAGCTGCGCCTCGACGGCGTTCAGTGCCGGGGTATCCGGGTAATCGGGCATCTGCACCCGCGGTTTCGCGCGCCAGTCCGATTTCTTCCAGCCCTTGGTCATGGGTCTTCTCCGAAGGTGAGCGGTATCGGGCGCGGTATAGGGGATGTCGGTGGCGAAAGCAAAGGGCGAAAGGCAGGAGCGACACAGCGATGGCCCTTGAAGGGGGCGCGAAACCCTGTATCGGTATCTCATAAACGACGCAAACAGGTCGCATGATGTCCAGCCCGCCGCGCAAAGCCACCCAGACCAGCAAGGACGCCGTGGCGCGGCGCTTTGTATTTCTGCTGCTGGACCGTTTCACGCTGCTGTCCTTTGCCGGGGCGATCGAACCCCTGCGCATCGCCAACCGGGTTTCGGGCGAAAACCTCTACCGCTGGGCGCTGGCGGGCGAAGGCGGCGACGCCATCGCCTGTTCCAACGGTGCCAGTTTCAAGCTGGACATGGGGCTGGACGAGATCGACCGCGACGACACCGTGCTGGTCTGCGGCGGCATCGACGTGCAGCGCGCCTCCAGCCGCGCGGTGATCGGCTGGCTGCGGCGCGAGGCGCGGCGCGGCGTGATCATCGGCGGCCTTTGCACCGGGGCCTATGCCGTGGCCAAGGCCGGGCTGCTGGACGGCAAGAAGGCGACGATCCATTGGGAAAACCAGGACGGCTTCCTTGAGGAATTCGAGGATGTGAAGCTGACCAAGTCGGTGTTCGTGATCGACGGCAACCGGCTGACCACCGCAGGGGGCACCTCGTCGATCGACCTGATGCTGAAGATCATCGCCACCGACCACGGCGACGAACTGGCCAACACCGTGGCCGACCAGCTGATCTATTCCGCGATCCGCACCGACCAGGACACGCAGCGCCTGTCGATCCCGACCCGGATCGGCGTGCGCCACCCCAAGCTGAGCCAGGTCATCCAGATGATGGAAGGCAACATCGAAGACCCGATGAGCCCGGCCGATCTGGCCGAAGAGGTCGGCATGTCGACCCGGCAGCTGGAACGGCTGTTCCGCCGTTACCTTAACCGCAGCCCCAAGCGCTATTACATGGAGTTGCGGCTGCAGAAGGCGCGCAACCTGCTGATGCAGACCGACATGAGCGTGATCAACGTCGCACTCGCCTGCGGCTTTGCCAGCCCTTCGCATTTCTCGAAATGCTACCGGGCGCATTACAACACCACCCCCTACCGCGAGCGCGGCACGCAAGGTGCCGTGGGCACCGGGGTGCGGCTGTCGATCTGAGGGGCGCGTGGCCGATGCTGCATGGGTATTTGAGCCAAGAAGAAACACAAGGGGGCAGCGCGGTGCGGCAGATTCGGCTGCGCGGGGGGGCCGGGCGGTCAGCGCGCGGGGAGGTTGGCGCTTCCGCCTGCGGGCGGGCCGGGCCGCGATGGCCGGGCGGTCGGGAAAACTCTGGGTTGAACGTCGGGCAGAACCCGTGGTCCCGCACCCAATTCCGCACCCCGCGCGCGCGTCAAGGGCGCTTTTCTTTTGATGCGCGGACCTCTAGGTTCTGATGAGGATTGCGATCCAACAAGGGAGTTAAAAATGAAAAAACTGCTGCTGGCCACCACCGCGACCGCCCTGCTTGCCGGCGCCGCAGGCGCGGAAGAGATCAAGATCGGCATCATCCTCGGCTTCACCGGCCCGCTGGAATCGATCACCCCCGCGATGGCGGCGGGGGCCGAGCTGGCGATGAAGGAAGTGACCGAGTCGGGCAAGCTGATGGGCGGATCGACCGTCGTGCCGGTGCGGGGCGACAGCACCTGCGTCGATGCCGCCGCCGCGACCGCTGCCGCCGAACGCCTGATCACCTCCGACAAGGTGATGGCGCTGATGGGGGCAGACTGTTCCGGCGTGACAGGGGCCATCCTGCAGAACGTGGCGCGGCCGAACGGGGTCGGGATGATCTCGCCTTCCGCCACCTCGCCCGCGCTGTCGTCGGCCGATGATGACGGGCTTTTCTTCCGCACCGCCCCGTCGGATGCGCGCCAGGGCGTCGTGATGACCGAAGTCATCATGGACAAGGGTTTCAAGACCGTGGCCCTGACCTACACCAACAACGATTACGGCAAGGGTCTGGCCGATGCCTTCCAGGCCGCTTTCGAGGCGGCGGGCGGCAAGATCACCATCTCGGCGTCACATGAGGACGGCAAGGCCGACTATTCCGCCGAGGTGGCGGCGCTGGCGGCGGCGGGCGGCGAGATTCTGGTCGTGGCGGGCTACACCGACCAGGGCGGCAAGGGCATCATCCAGGCCTCGCTCGACTCGGGTGCCTTCTCGCAGTTCGTGCTGCCCGACGGCATGGTGGGCCAGGCATTGGTCGACAGCATCGGGCCGGGGCTGAACGGGTCGTTCGGGCAATACCCCGGCACGGATTCGGCGGGTGCCGAGCTGTTCCAGGGCATGGCCGCCACGGCGGGCTTCGACGGCACCTCGGCCTTCGCGCCGGAAAGCTATGACGCCGCCGCGCTGATCATGCTGGCGATGGCCGCCGCCAATTCGACCAGCTCGAAGGACTGGTCGACCAAGGTGATGGATCTGGCGAACGCGCCGGGCGAGCAGATCTTCCCGGGCGAACTGGCCAAGGCGCTTGACCTGATCGCGGCGGGCACCGACATCGACTATGTCGGCGCGACTGCCGTGGAACTGATCGGGGCCGGCGAATCCGCGGGCAACTACCGCGAAATCGAGATCGGCGACGGCAAGATCAACACCGTGAAGTTCCGTTGATCGCCGGACCGCTGTGATATCGGCAACGGCCCGGGCAACCATCCCCGGGCCGTTGCCTTGAACAACAGCCCCGACGGCGCTGCGGCAACGCTGCGAAACGGCAAGGGCAAAGGGGAAACAACCAGATGATCGTGGTCGAGAATCTGCACAGGCATTTCGGCGGCTTCCGGGCCGTCGACGGTGCATCCATCGAGATCAGGTCCGGGTCGATCACCGGTCTGATCGGACCGAACGGCGCGGGCAAGACCACGCTGTTCAACGTGATCGCGGGCCGCCTGCCGCCGACATCCGGCCGGGTGACCATGGCGGGCGAGGACATCACCGGCCTGGCCCCGCACGAGCTGTTCCACAAGGGGCTGCTGCGCACCTTCCAGATCGCCCACGAATTCGGCTCGATGACCGTGCGCGAGAACCTGATGATGGTGCCCGCCCGGCAGTCGGCGAAACGCTGTGGAACGCATGGTTCCGCCGCGGCACCGTTTCCGCCGAAGAACGCCGCATCCGCGACAAGGCCGACGAGGTGCTTGAGTTCCTGACGATCAGCCATCTGGCCGAGGAACGCGCCGCCAACATCTCGGGCGGGCAGAAGAAGCTGCTGGAGCTTGGCCGCACCATGATGGTCGATGCGCGGATCGTGTTTCTCGACGAGGTCGGCGCCGGGGTGAACCGCACGCTGCTGAACACCATCGGCGATGCCATCGTGCGGCTGAACCGCGAGCGGGGCTATACCTTCTGCGTCATCGAGCACGACATGGATTTCATCGCGCGGCTTTGCGACCCGGTGATCTGCATGGCCGAGGGCAAGGTGCTGGCGCAGGGCACGGTGGACGAGGTGAAGAACGATGAACGGGTGATCGAGGCCTACCTCGGCACCGGGCTGAAGAACAAGGTGGTGGCGCATGGCTGACGGCTGCGCGGGATGCCGGAAGCCGGGGGCTGCCTGCCCCCGGACCCCCGGGGATATTTTTGCCAAGATGAAAGCCGTTTCGGGGCGGAGGGTGCGGCATGGCTGAGCCCTTCCTGATCGGCGATGCCATGACGGGCGGCTATGGGGCCGCCGACATCCTGCATGGCTGCACCCTTGCCGTGGAGAAGGGTCAGATCGCGGTGATCGTCGGCCCGAACGGGGCGGGCAAGTCCACCGCGATGAAGGCGGTTTTCGGGATGCTGAAGTTGCGCGGCGGCCGTGTGCTGCTGGAAGGCGAGGACATCACGGCGCTTTCGCCGCAGGACCGCGTGGCCAAGGGCATGGCCTTCGTGCCGCAGACCCACAACATCTTTACCTCGATGACGGTGGAGGAAAATCTGGAAATGGGCGCCTTCCTGCGGCGCGACGACATCCGGGGCACGATGGAACAGGTCTATCACCTGTTCCCGATCCTCAAGACCAAGCGCTATCAGGCGGCGGGCGAGCTTTCGGGCGGCCAGCGCCAGCAGGTCGCGGTGGGGCGCGCGCTGATGACCCAGCCCAAGGTTCTGATGCTGGATGAACCCACGGCCGGCGTGTCGCCGATCGTGATGGACGAGTTGTTCGACCGCATCATCGAGGTGGCGCGCACCGGGATTTCCATCCTGATGGTGGAACAGAACGCCCGTCAGGCGCTGATGATTGCGGACAAGGGCTATGTGCTGGTTCAGGGCTCGAACCGTTTCACTGACACCGGGGCGGCGCTGATGGCCGACCCCGAGGTCCGCCGCAGCTTTCTGGGGGGCTGAGATGGATCTGCTCAACGCCATTGTCGCTTTCACCAATTTCGTCTTCGTTCCCGGCCTCGCTTACGGCGCGCAGCTGGCGCTGGGGGCGCTGGGGGTCACGCTGATCTACGGCATCCTGCGCTTTTCCAACTTCGCGCATGGCGACACCATGGCCTTCGGCACCATGGTCACCATCCTGATCACATGGGGTTTTCAGTCGGTGGGCATCGGGTTCGGCGTGCTGCCGACCGCGCTGCTGGCCCTGCCCTTCGGCATCGCGATCACCGCAATCTTCGTGCTGGCAACCGACCGGGCGGTGTATCGCTTCTACCGCAAGCAGAAGGCGGCGCCGACCATTCTGGTGATCGTGTCGCTGGGGGTGATGTTCATCATGAACGGCATCACCCGCTTCATCATCGGGGTAAACGAGCAGAACTTCAGTGATGGCGGGCGCTTCCTGATCACGGCGGGCGAGTTCCGCGCCGCGACCGGGCTGGCCGAGGGGCTGGCGATCAAGACCACGCAGGGCATCACGGTGGTGACGGCGGCGGTGGTGGTGGCGGCGCTGTTCTGGTTTCTGGGCCGCACCCGCACCGGCAAGTCGATGCGGGCCTTTTCCGACAACGAGGATCTGGCGCTCTTGTCGGGCATCAACCCCGAGCGGGTGGTGCAGGTGACCTGGATCATCGCCGCGGCGCTGGCGACGATTGCCGGGGTGCTTTACGGGCTGGACAAGTCGTTCAAGCCCTTCACCTATTTCCAGCTGCTGCTGCCGATCTTTGCTGCGGCCATCGTCGGCGGGCTGGGCAATCCGCTGGGGGCGATTGCGGGCGGCTTCGTCATCGCGTTCAGCGAGGTGACGGTGACCTATGCCTGGAAGAAGGTGCTGAGCTATGCCCTGCCCGACAGCCTGGCGCCCGACAGTCTTGTCCAGCTGATGTCGACCGACTACAAGTTCGCCGTCAGTTTCACCATCCTGATCATCGTGCTGATCTTCATGCCGACGGGTCTGTTCAAGGGGAAATCGGTATGAGCGGCGGCAACCGGAGCGCAGCCAACTCGCGCGCCAAGAACCTTTTCCTGTTCGGCGCCGTGGCGGTGCTGTTCATCGCAACGGGCGTGCTGCAAAGCTGGAACTCGTCGCTGGGCATCCTGAACATGGCGCTGATCTCGGCGATCATGGCGCTGGGGGTCAACCTGCAATGGGGTTATGCCGGGCTTTTCAACACCGGCGTGATGGGCTTCGTGGCGCTGGGGGGGCTGGCGGTGGTCATCACCTCGGCCGCGCCGGTGCCCGAGGCGTGGCGGGCGGGTGGCCCCGGCATCGTGCTGGCGCTGGTTCTGGGCGCGGCCACCATCGGGGCGGCGGTTGTTCTTTACCGGCAGATGGCGGCGGGGCGGCTGCGCAATCTGGCGATGGTCGCGCTGCTGACGGGCGGGTTTTTCCTGTTTCGCTGGGTGTTCGATCCGGCGGTCTCTGCCATCGAGGCGGTGAACCCGTCGGCGGCTGGCAACATTGGCGGCCTTGGGCTGCCGATCCTGCTGGCCTGGCCGATGGGCGGCGTGCTGGCAGCGATTGCGGCCTGGGCGATCGGCAAGACCGCGCTGGGGCTGCGGTCGGACTATCTGGCGATTGCCACGCTGGGCATTGCGGAAATCATCATCTCGGTGCTGAAGAACGAGGACTGGCTGGCGCGCGGCGTGAAGAACGTGATCTCGCTGCCGCGCCCGGTGCCCTACGAGGTCAACCTGCAGAAAAGTGAACGGTTTTTGGCCTTTACCGCCGACTGGGGGCTGGACCCCGTCACCACCTCGTCGATCGTGGTAAAGCTTCTCTATGCCGGGCTGTTCGGCGCGGTTCTGCTCGGGGTGATCGTGCTGTCGGAACTTGCGCTGAACTCCCCCTGGGGGCGGATGATGCGCGCAATCCGCGACAATGAAACCGCCGCGGCCGCGATGGGCAAGAATGTCAAGAAGCGGCACCTGCAGATCTTCGTGCTGGGCTCGGCGGTGATCGGCGTTGCAGGGGCGATGATGACCACGCTCGACGGGCAACTGACTCCGGGCACCTATCAGCCGCTGCGCTTCACCTTCCTGGTCTGGGTGATGGTGATCGTCGGCGGGTCGGGCAACAACTGGGGCGCGGTGCTGGGCGGCTTTCTGATCTGGTGGCTGTGGGTGATGGTGGAGCCGATCGGACTGATGTTCATCCAGGGCGTCACGGCGGGCATGGCGGACGGGTCCTGGCTGAAGGTGCATCTGACCGACTCGGCGGCGCACATGCGGCTTCTGACGATGGGGATCATCCTGCTTCTGGTGCTGCGGTTCAGCCCGCGGGGATTGATTCCCGAAAAATAGTCTTGCGGACAGGCCGGGGGCCAGCCCCCGGACCCCCGGGATATTTGGGAACAGAAGAAGAGGGAAGGGAAGGCTGAGCCTTCCGAAGCGACATTCACTGTCGCAACCGGGCATGATCCTGCGGCGTGGCATGGGCCAATGTGCGGCACACATTGCCTGGAGTTCCGCATGAAAACCCATACCCGCGTTCTGGTCATCGGCGGCGGCGTCGTAGGCTGTTCGGTGCTTTACCATCTGACCAGGCTCGGCTGGTCGGATGTCATGCTGGTGGAGCGGTCGGAGCTGACCTCGGGCTCGACCTGGCACGCGGCGGGCGGGTTTCACACGCTGAACGGCGACACCAACATGGCGGCGCTGCAGGGCTATACCATCCGGCTTTACAAGGAGCTGGAGGCGATCACCGGCCTGTCCTGCGGGCTGCACCATGTCGGCGGCATCACCCTTGCCGACAACCGCGAACGCTTCGACATGCTGAAGGCCGAACGTGCCAAGCACCGATACATGGGGCTGGACACCGCGATCCTGACCCCGGCCGAGGTCGAGGCGATGACCGACGGCATGGTGAACACCGACGGGATTCTGGGGGCACTGTTCGACCCGCTCGACGGGCATCTGGACCCCTACGGCACAACCCACGCCTATGCCAAAGCGGCGCGGATGGGCGGGGCCGAGATCGTGCTGCACAACCGGGTGCTGGAAACCAACCCGCTGCCCGACGGCTCGTGGCAGGTGGTGACCGAGAAGGGCACCATTATCGCCGAGCATCTGGTGAACGCGGGCGGGCTCTGGGCGCGCGAGGTGGGCGCGATGGCCGGGGTCTACCTGCCGCTCTTGCCGATGGCGCACCAGTATCTGGTGACCGAGGACATTCCCGAAATCGTGGCGCGCGGCCGCGAGTTTCCGCATGTGATGGACCCGGGCGGCGAAAGCTACCTGCGGCAGGAGGGGCGCGGCTTCTGCATCGGGTTCTACGAGAAACCCTGCGAGGGCTGGTCGCTGGACGGCACGCCGTGGGAGTTCGGGCAGGAGCTGTTCAACGAGCAATACGACAAGATCGCCGACAGCATCGAGTTCGCCTACCGCCGCTTTCCGGCGCTGCAGCGCGCGGGGATCAAGCGGGTGATCCACGGCCCCTTCACCTTCGCCCCCGACGGCAACCCGCTGATCGGGCCGGTGCCGGGCCTGCGCAACTACTGGTCGGCCTGCGCGGTGATGGCGGGCTTTTCGCAGGGCGGCGGCATGGGGCTGGCGCTGGCGCAGTGGATGATCGAGGGCGAGGTGGAGCGCGACCCGCGCGGCTTCGACGTTGCGCGGTTCGGGAGCTGGACGACGCCGGGCTATACCGTGCCCAAGGTGATCGAGAACTACCAGACCCGCTTTTCGGTGGCGTTCCCGAACGAGGAAAAGTCCGCCGCGCGGCCCTTCCGCACCACGCCGATGTATGACACATTCAGCGCGATGCGCGCGGTCTGGGGCCAGCAATACGGGCTGGAGGTGGTGAACTACCACGCCCTGCCCGGCGAGCCGCTGTACGAGACGCCGACCTTCCGCCGCTCGAACGCCTGGGAGGCGACGGCGGCCGAGGTGGCGGCGGTGCGCGGTGGCGTCGGCATCAACGAGGTGCAGAACTTCGGCAAGTATCGCGTCACCGGCCCCGGGGCGCGGGCGTGGCTGGACCGGATGATGGCGGGGCTGATCCCGAAACCGGGGCGGCTTTCCCTGACGCCGATGCTGGCGGAAAGCGGCCGGATCATCGGCGATTTCACCGTGTCCTGCCTGTCGGACACCGAATTCCAGCTGACCGCCAGCTATGGCGCGCAGGGCTGGCACGGCCGCTGGTTCGCGCAGCACGCGGAGCCGGGGGTTCGGGTCGAGAACATCTCGGACGCGCGCAGCGGTTTCCAGATCGCGGGGCCGGCCGCGCGCGACCTGCTGGCGCGGGTGACGCGGGCCGACGTGTCGGCAGACGCGTTCCGCTTCATGGACGTGCGGCGGATGACGGTCGGCATGGCCGACTGCATCGTGCAGCGTGTCAGCTATACCGGCGATCTTGGGTTCGAGATCTATTCCGACCACATGTCGGTGCGGCATCTGTGGGAAACCCTGTCGGTGGCGGGGGCCGAGCTGGGCCTGCGCCCGTTCGGGATGCGGGCGATGATGAGCCTCAGGCTCGACAAGTTCTTCGGGTCCTGGGGGCGCGAGTTCACCCCCGACTACACGCCTGCGGAAACCGGGCTTGACCGCTTCATCCGCTGGAACAAGCCGTCCGACTGGATCGGCAAGGCGGCGGCGATGGCGGAAAAGGCGGCGGGCGCGAAACGCATGCTCTGCGCCTTCGTGGTCGATGCCAATGGGGCGGATGTGGTGGCGTGGGAGCCGATCTGGCTTGACGGCACGGTGGCGGGCTATTGCACGTCGGGTGGCTACTCGCACCACACGCAGAAGTCGGTGGCGCTGGGGTTCGTGCCGTCTGACCGGGTGGCCGATGGTCTGGCGGTGGAAATCGAGATTCTCGGCGAGCGCCGCCCCGCCGTGCTGGTGACCGAACCGCTGTTCGACGCCGACGGCACCCGGATGCGTGGGTGAGGCGCGCCCGGACGATCTTCCGGTGGAAGATCGTCAGCGCCGAACGCACGTTGCGCAAGCAACGGGCCGGAAGAGGCGCGCCCGGACGATCTTCCGGTGGAAGATCGTCAGCGCCGAACGCACGTTGCGCAAGCAACGGGCCGGAAGAGGCGCGCCCGGACGATCTTCCGGTGGAGATCGTCAGCGCCGAACGCACGTTGCGCAAGCAACGGGCCGGAAGGGGCGCGCCCGGACGATCTTCCGGTGGAAGATCGTCAGCGCCGAACGCACGTTGCGCAAGCAACGGGCCGGAAGGGGCGCGCAAGGTCGCTGAGCATGGAAGGGCCCCGACGATGCCGATGCCGATGCCGCAGATCGTGATCCTCGCCGCCGGATCGTCCAGCCGGATGCGCGGGGCCGACAAGCTGATGGAGACGATCGGCGGCATCCCCCAGATCCGGCGGGCAGCACTGGCGGGACAGGCAACCGGATGTCCGGTGGCGGTGACGCTGCCGACCGACCGGCCCGCGCGGGCGCGGGCGCTGGCGGGGCTGGCGGTGACGCTGATCCCGGTGCCCGATGCGGCGGAAGGGATCGCGGCCTCGATCCGGGCGGCGGAGGGCACCTTGCCGCCCGGCCCGCTGCTCTTGCTGCTGGCCGACCTGCCCGAGATCGCGGCGGCCGATCTGGCGATGATGCTTGCCGCGTTTCGCGAAACGCCCGGGAGTATCCTGCGGGCAGGCTCGGCGGCGGGGAAGCCCGGTCACCCGGTTATCTTCCCCGCCTGGGCGCGGGCTGATCTGGCCGCGCTGTCGGGGGATGCGGGGGCGCGCGACCTGCTGGCCCGCCATGCCGGGCGCACGCGTCTGGTTGCGCTGCCGGGCAACGCCGCCGTCACCGATCTGGATACGCCCGAGGACTGGGCCGCCTGGCGGGCCGCGGGGCCCGGCCGGTCAGTCTGACAGCATCACCTTGACCTCGTGCGGCTTCAGCGTCAGGCGGGCGGCGGCGAAGCGGCTGCCGGGTTCCGCCAGTTCGGGAAAGATCGCCAGCACTTCGGCGCGCTGTTCGCCATCCATGCCCGCCAGCGTCAGGTCGCCCGGCTGGAAGCTTTCGGTCCAGGCCCCGTCGGCGCTGATGATCTCGTGCCGGTCGAACAGGATGTGGATGTAGCTGATGCCATCGGGAAACACCCGGTCGATGCCCGCCTCTCCCACCAGATGGGTGGCGGCCACCAGAACCTCGGGTTCGCCAAAGAACATCTCGGCGCGCGGCCCGGTCATCAGCATCCGGTGCTGCGGCGACACCAGCATGTCGCGCTGCGGCAAGATCCCGTCCAGCGCCCGCGCCGCGATGCGGACCGGCGACAGCCGGGGCTGCGCCATCAGGTCGGCCCGCGCCAGATCGCGCCGCCCGGTCCAGCGCACCGGCTGATGGCCGTTGTCGCGGGTCACCACGGTGTTGCCCGCCACCAGCGCCTCGACCCTGACCTCGCCGCGTTCGGTCAGGATCAGGCTGCCGGGGGTGAAGCAGGGCACCGCCTGTTCGATGTTACTGAATGCGATCGTGCCGGTCACCGCGCCATCGGCATCCAGACACTCGACCGAGCCGTTTTCGCCGTTCAGCGGGTCGAAGCGGATGGTGGTGCCCGCCTTGCCCCACGCGCGCAGGTCGAGCGTGTCGAAGTCGTCGCCGCCCTCGTTGCCGTCGATGGTGTCACCCGGGCCGTCGAAGAAGGTGTCGCGGTCATCGCCGCCCTGCATCCGGTCGGCGCCGGCGTCGCCGGTCAGCGTGTCGTTGCCCGCACCGCCGAAACGCTCGTCATCCCCGGCGCCGCCCGACAGGTGGTCGTTGCCGTCCTCGCCGTGCAGCAGGTCGTTGCCGCCTTCGCCCGAAAGGCTGTCATTGCCGGTGCCGCCGAACACCTGGTCGGCGCCAGCCCCGGCCAGCACGGTATCGTGGCCATCCCCGGCCTTGACCAGATCATCGTCGGGCCCGGCGCCGGGCAGCGCATCTGCGGCGTCGATCCGGTCGCCCTCGGGGTCGTCGGAGTAGGCCGTGTCGATCAGGTCATCCCCGGCGGTGCCCGACACGACGCCGTTCCGCGATGCCGCCCTGTCGATGACAGTGCTTTCGATTCCGAAAAAACCCAGCGTTCCGCCGTCGTTGAAGGTGACGGTGCCGTTTTCGCCGTTGGCCGGATCATAGTCGATTGCGGCCACATCCGCGACGTGGAGCGTGTCGAAATCGTCGCCCCCCTTGCCGCCATCGACGGTATCGCCGGCCTCGCCATGGATCACGTCGCGGTCGAAATCGCCGAACAGCGCATCGCGCCCCGCGCCGCCATAGAGCGTGTCGTTGCCGTTCGAGCCCAGCACCTGATCGTCGCCCGCGCCGCCATGAACCACGTCATCGCCATCGCTGCCGGTGATGGTGTCGGCCCCGTCGCCGCCGTAGACGAAGTCGTTGCCATAGCCGCCATAGGCGTAGTCGTTGCCGATCCCGCCGAAGATCGTGTCCTCGCCCAGCCCGCCATAGACCGTATCGCTGCCGCCGTCGCCCTGCACGATGTCGTTGCCCGCATCGCCGCGCAGGAAATCGTCGCCATCCTCGCCCAGAACGGTGTCGTCGCCGGCGTCGCCCTGCGCGTAGTCGTCGCCGTCCCCGGTTGCGATCCGGTCCCGGTCGTCGCCGCCATAGACATAGTCGCGCCCGGCACCCGACAGGATCGTGTCATCGCCGCCACCCGCGAACACCTCGTCGTCGTCGGGCCCTGCCCCGGCAAACACCGCATCGCCCGCGTCGACCCGGTCGCCGTTGCGATCCACATAGGCGGCGTCGATCAGGTCGGCCCGGTCGGTGCCGTATATGATGCCGTCCGGGCCGCCGTTGAAGACCAGATGCTCGATGTTGACGAAACCCAGCGTGCTGCCATCTAGGAAGGTGACGGTGCCGTTCTCGCCGTTCGCCGGATCATGGACCACCCCGGCCAGATCGCTGACATTGAGCGTGTCGTCGTCGTCGCCGCCCTCGCCGCCATCGACAAACCCGGCCCCCGACCCGGCATACAGCCGGTCGGCATCGTCGCCGCCGTAAAGC
Organism: Paracoccaceae bacterium Fryx2; assembly: GCA_032334235.1. Taxonomy (NCBI): domain Bacteria; kingdom Pseudomonadati; phylum Pseudomonadota; class Alphaproteobacteria; order Rhodobacterales; family Paracoccaceae; species Paracoccaceae bacterium Fryx2. The sequence goes on along the minus strand of JAVSGI010000005.1, from coordinate 462,052 downwards.
GTGTCGTTGCCCTCGTCGCCGCGCAGGGTATCGTTGCCCGCACCGCCGTGCAGCGTGTCATCCCCGACCGAGCCGACCAGTTCGTCGTCGCCCACCTCGCCGAACATCAGGTCGGCGCCATCGACCCCCAGCAGCAGGTCGCGCCCGTCGCCGCCGCGCAGGGTGTCGTCGCCGCCGCCGCCGATCAGCGTGTCGTCGCCGGTGCCGCCCAGCAGGCTGTCGTCGCCATCCTCGCCGTTCAGGCTGTCGTTCCCGGCGCCACCGAACACCTCGTCGGCACCGAGGCCGCCCGCGACCGTGTCGTTCCCGCCGCCCGCCAGAACGATGTCGTCGTTCGCACCCTCGCCGGGCAGCAGGGCGTCGTTGCCGTCGATCCGGTCGCCGTCAAGGTCGGCATGGCCCGCGCCGATCAGGTCATCGCCCGCCGTGCCGCGCACGATGTCATCCGCGCCGCCATCGACGACCATCGCCTCGATATTTGCGAAGGTCAGGATCGAGGCGTCGATGAAGGTGATGGTGCCATTCTCGGCATTGTCGGGGTCGAAGGCGATCGACAGCACGCCGTTGACCACCAGCGTGTCGGCATCGTCGCCACCATCGACCAGGTCGCCGCCCGCCGCCACGACGGCGTCGCGCCCGTCGCCGCCCGACAAGGTGTCGGCATCGGCATCGTCCGTCAGGCTGCCGGCGCCCCAGAATTGCACGTTGTCAAGCAGCATCCCCGCCCCGTCCTGCGGGCCGGTGCTCTGGAAGGTCAGGGTGTTGCTGCCGTCGCCCTCGCCCCCCGTCACCGCGATGCGGTAGGTGGTGTGCGCGGCGCTGCCGGGATCGACCGTGCCGACCAGAATGCCGTTCCAGAACACGTCCAGAGTGTTGTCGTCGCTCAATCCGTCGATGGCGTCGAAGGTGATCTCATACGGTGCGCCATCGACCACGCCCGCGATCTGCTGGCTGATGCTGCCGGTGCCGAACGGGCCTTCGGTGTCGAGCGAGTTGCCGCCCGCGCCGGCAGAGACAATCTCGACCACGCCGCCCGGCCCGGCGACCCAGCCGCCGGGGGCCGTGCCATCGTAGCCGAGATGGCCGGTCCCGGTCGCGGCCATGCCGCCGGTCTGCTCGAAACCGCCGTTGCCGATCAGATCGGCCGGATCGCCGGCCGCCAGCAGCAGGTCGTCACCCGCGCCGCCGAATAGCGCATCGGCCCCGGCACCGCCCGCCAGCGTGTCGTCGCCGCTGCCGCCCTCGACACTGTCATCCCCGGCCCCGGCCAGCACCCTTTCATCACCGGCCACGGCCGGACCCACGTCGCCATCGGTGGCCGACACGGTCCCGTCAGGGGCAGCGTCGGCGGCCCTGATCGGGGACAGGCCATCCGCAGCTTCGCCCTTGCCGGGGGCAGCGGCATCAAGGATCTTCAGCGCATCTGCTCTCGGCATGGTGTGACCCTCAGGCTGCGGCAGGGAAGACGGGCGGGAATGACATGCGGCCGAAGTCGCGGGCGTGGGGTCTGGCAAGCAGGCGGGCCATCGTCATCTCCTGCCGGGGGCTTCGGGGGCGCGCGGCAAAGGCTTGAGCCGCGGTTCGGTCAACCCCGCTTCTGGCAACGGAAGGTGGCTGAAATATGTGCAAATTGGGCTGCTTTGCCGAATTCCCGTAACAGGCTGCGGGGGTTGCGGGCCTTCGCCCTCAAACCCGAAACAATCCCTTCCCTGCGGCCGGATTGTCCCGCCGCCAAGGAAAAGGGGCCCCGCGAGGAGCCCCTGATCCGTCGATTGCCGGCGCCGCCTGATCCTTACTGGACCAGCAGGCGCGCCTCGTGCCGTTTCAGCGTCTTGCGGGCGGCACCGTATGCGTCCAGCCCGGCCGGTGTCTTCAGGTCGGGGAACAGCTCGAATATCTCGTTGCGCTGCGAATTGCCCATGCCTTTCAGCGTGTAGTCGCCCGGCTGGAAGCTTTCGGTCCAGGCCCCGTTCGACAGAACGACCTCGTGGCGGTCGAACATGAAGTGCAGGTAGGTGGTGCCGATGCTGTCGACCTCATGGATGCCCGCGCCGCCGACCAGATGCTTGGCCGCAACCAGCACCTCGTGTTCGTCGAAGTAAAGCGCCGTGCGGTCGTTGGCGACCAGAACCCGGTGGTTCGGGCTCAGCATCATGTCGCGTTCCGGCAGGCCGTTGCCAAGCGCACCCTGGCGAACGAGGATCGGCTTCAGATGCGGGTTTGCCGTCAGGGCGCGCCAGTCCATCACCTTCCGGCCGGTCCAGCGGATTTCCTGAATGCCGTTGTCGCGGGTGATCACCTTGTCGCCGGGGCGCAGATTTTCTACCGGAACCTCGCCCTTCGGCGTGGCGATCATCGTGCCGGGCGTAAAGCACACCACATTCTCGATGTTCACGAAAGCCATCGTGCCGGTAAGGTTTCCGTCACTGTCGAGGAAGTTGACCGTGCCGTTTTCCGAGTTGGCCGGGTCGTAGATCACCTGCCGCGGACCGAGGCCACGCAGATCGAGCGTGTCATAGTCGTCGCCCTCCTCGCCGCCGTCGATCTGATCGCCCGCGGTGGCACCGATGAATGTGTCGCGGTCGGCCCCGCCGAACATCACGTCGGTACCTTCTCCGCCGATCAGGGTGTCATTGCCCTCGTCGCCATGAAGGGTGTCGTCGTCGATCCCGCCATCGAGGTAGTCGTTGCCGTCGCCCCCCCGCAGGATGTCGTCATCATCCATGCCGAAGATGGTGTCGTTGCCCGCGCCGCCGAACAGCGTGTCCCGGCCATTGTCGGGGCGCAGGTCGGTGGCGTCGGGAATGTTGATCGCGTCGGGAAACTCGGGGCTGAGCCCGCCATAGATCAGATCGTTGCCGTCGCCGCCAAACACCACATCGGAGCCTTCGCCGCCAATCATCGTGTCGTCGCCACTGCCGCCATGGATGGTGTCGTCGTCGATTCCGCCGTCGATCAAGTCGTTGCCCGAACCGCCGAAGATCAGGTCGTTGTCATCGCCGGTGGTGATCGTGTCGTTGCCGGCCCCGCCGTAGACCGTGTCACGGTCGTTCATCGGGTCGCCATCGGCCGGATAAAGCCCCGGATAGCCGCGGTCGGGCAACGGTGCCCTGCTGCCGCTGGTGTCGATCAGGTCATCGCCGTCGCCGCCGTCCACCAGATCGCTGCCGTTGCCGCCATGAAGGGTGTCATTGCCGTCGCCGCCGTCGATCGTGTCATCGCCGGGGCCGCCATGGATCACGTCATTCCCGCCACCGCCGTAGATCAGGTCGTTTCCGAGCCCGGCCAGCACGGTGTCGTTGCCGCCTCCCGCCACCACGATGTCGTCATCGGGGCCCTGACCGGCGATGATCGCGTCGCCGCGGTCGATCCGGTCGCCATCGGGGTCGCCGGTATAGGCAAGGTCGATCAGGTCGTCGCCTTCCGTGCCCGAAACGATTCCGTCGTTGACGGTGCCGAGGTTGTCGACCGTGTCCGAGATCGAGAACATCGAAACCGTGCCGTGGAAATGCTGGTTGATGTCGTTCAGGATCGCCGGGGACGACAGCGACTGCCCGGCACCCACGATCCAGGGCTGGTTGATGGCGCCCATGTCCATCGTCAGGCTGTTGGGCACGTCGTCTGCGAATGCGGTGCCCGCGGTGGTGTTTTCGATCACCAGCTTGCCGCCGGTCCCGCCCTCGTCCCAGCTGTAGCTCAGCTTGATGTCATCACCCGGCGCCATGAAGCCCGGCCCGGTGCCGAAGGTCTCGGTGCCGGCCGCGCCTTCATGCGCGATGACGATCGCCCCACTGGCCAGGATCTCGATGCGGAACCCGCCCTGCGTCACGCCGGCGCTGTCGCGCGACAGGATGGTTTCAGGACGGCAGCCGCTTGCCGAGCTCTGGGAAAACGCGATGTTCAGGGTGCCGCTGTCCATCTGGAACACCGGGTTGGCAAGGATCTTTACCAGATCGTTCCTGCCATCCAGCATCGCCTCCCCCCCTGCGGGCGAGGCCCCGTTGATGTACATCCCGTTCTGCGCCCCGTTGCCCAGAGCGGAGTCATGGACCGTCGTTCCCGTCGTCTCGTCGAAGTTGTAGAGCGCAATTACCGGCATATCCATATCCTTACGTCAGCAGCACACCCGTCGCCCGGCTGCACCCGATCCAAAGCTCTCCGCCTCCCGCGGGCGGGAAACGCACGGTCGGCACCGGACCGGACTCGCCGGACCGCTGCACCTGGAGACCTGTCGTCAATTGCGAGGAGGAACAGAATTGCCGCCCGCAAGAAGCGGACGCAGCCCGGTCAATCCCGGAGATGCCCCGGATCGACGCACCCGGAAACCAATCCGGTAACTGGCAGCATGTTCACGACTTCTCCCGCGCCAACCGGCGCACCACCACTGAACGACCGCCCCCACGGCCAATCTGTCTTACCCAGCAAGACTCCTGAATCACTACCTTTGATTAAGCCTTCCGGAAAGTGAAAAACGGCAGGCTGGTGGCAACTTGGCGGCACCCCCCCCTGCATCTGGCAGAAATCGCGGCCTGAGTCTCAGCCCATGGTTCAGGATTGTTTCCGGCCCGGGCAGATCGGCGCCCCCGCCGACCCGCCAAACCCCGGATTCCGTGGCAGGATTCAGAATCCATGGCCGGCCGGGGAAGATGACTGTTGACGTGGCGGAAACAGGTGGCCGGGCGCAAGAGCCGGTTAACCAGGCTCCGGATACTGCCCAGATTTCGCCCCCTTTGCCCGCAGGCCGTTCACGGATGCGCATCAATCCGGGCCGAAACCGGCCTTCGGTGCCGTTCAATCCACTGTTAAGCTTAAGAAAGCCCGAATCACCACCCGGCACTGCCACGTATGCCGCACAACTCACGCAGGATCTCATGCGTTGGGGATGGTGCCCGAGGCGAGATTCGAACTCGCACACCTCTCGGCGGAGGATTTTGAATCCCCTGCGTCTACCGTTCCGCCACTCGGGCCACGGCTGCCATTTACCGCGGCCGCAACGCGGCGTCAATCATCGGCATCCCGGCACCGGCATCCCGGCACGGGCATCCCGGCACGGGCATCCCGGCACGGGCATCCCGGCACGGGAACCCGCGCCACCGCCGATTTTTCGTAGAAAAATCGCCCTACAGCCGCGACGCGGCGAAAGTGTCGCATTGCGCCATGTCGCCGGTCTGGTAGCCGCGCTCGAACCAGTCGGACCGCTGCGCCGAGGTGCCGTGGGTGAAGGTGTGCGGCATCGGGCGTCGGCCTGCGTTGCGCTGCAGCGTGTCGTCACCGATCTGGCGCGCGGCGTTCACCGCCTCCTCCAGATCGGCCGCGCTGATCGACCCGAAGCGCGCCTGCGCCTCGCGCGCCCAGATCCCCGCGAAACAGTCGGCCTGAAGCTCGACCCGCACCGACACCGCGTTGCTGTCGGCCTCGGACATGGCAGCGCGCTGTTCGCCGGCCTGTCCCAGGATGCCCAGTTCATGCTGCACATGGTGCCCGATCTCGTGCGCCACCACATAGGCGGCGGCAAAGTCGCCGGCCGCGCCGAGACGCTGCTCCAGCGTGGTGAAGAAGGCGGTATCCAGATACACCTTGCGGTCTGCCGGGCAGTAGAACGGCCCGGTGGCCCCTGATGCCCCGCCGCAGGGCGACTGCGTCACGTCCTTGAACAGCACCAGCGTCGCGGGGCGGTAGGCCCGGCCGACCTGATCGCGGAACACCTGTGCCCAGACCTCCTCGGTATCGGCCAGCGTGACCGAGACGAATTCGCCCGCAGCCACGTCTTCTGCGGTCAGTTCGACGGGCGTGCCCGGTTCGCTGCCGCCTTCCTGCAGCAGCGGTGTCACGTCGATCCCGAAGAAATACCCGATCAGCAGCACCGCCACCACGCCGATGCCGCCGACCCCGCCAACCCGTCCGGCCGACATGCCGCGCCGGTCCTCGATGTTTCGGCTGCCGCGCCTGCCCTGCCACTTCATGCCGATCCCCCAGAAACCCCGCCACCCGGCAACGCGCCCGGCCGCCCGTGGTTCCCGCACAGTAGCCGAGCCTGCCCGCATCGGTAAGCCTCCATCCGCCCTTGACCTCGCGCCCCGTTCCATGGTGCAACCGCCCGGATTTCAGGAGACCTTCATGATACGCTCGCTTTATGACTGGACCCTGTCGCTGGCGCAGCACCGCCATGCGCTCTGGGCGTTGGCTTTCGTCTCGTTCATCGAAAGCTCGGTGTTTCCGATCCCGCCCGATCTGCTGCTGATCCCGATGATCATCGCCGCCCCGTCGCGCGCCTTCCTGATCGCCACGGTCTGCACCGTCAGTTCGGTGCTGGGCGGGCTGGCGGGCTATGGCATCGGCGCGCTGCTGTTCGAAACGGTCGGGCAGCCGGTGCTGGCCTTCTACGGCATGACCGACAAGTTCGCGGTGTTCGAGCAGAACTACAACGACTGGGGCGCCTGGGCGGTGCTGATTGCAGGCATCACCCCCTTCCCCTACAAGGTCATCACCATCCTGTCGGGGATGACCGGCCTGTCGCTGCCGGTGTTCATCGTGGCCTCGATCGTGGCGCGCGGCTTCCGGTTCTTCGTGCTGGCGGCGCTGCTGTGGAAATTCGGCGCGCCGATCCGCGACTTCATCGAGCGCCGCCTCGGGATCCTGTTCACGCTGGCGGTGCTGCTGCTGCTGGGCGGCTTTGCACTGGTGAGGTATCTATGACACGCACATTGACACGCACGACCCTGATCCTGCTGGCGGCGGGCGGTTCAGCCCTGATGCTTCTGGGGGCATTTGGCTTCCAGTATCTGGGCGGCATGGCGCCCTGCCCGCTGTGCCTGTGGCAACGCTGGCCCCACGCGGCGGCAGTGGGCATCGGCGTGCTGGCGCTGGCGCTGAGGGGACGCACCCTGCCCGTGCTCGGCGCGGCGGCGGCGCTGACCACGGCGGGGATCGGGATGTATCACACCGGCGTCGAGCGTGGCTGGTGGCAGGGTCCGACCTCCTGCACCACGGGCAGCGTCGCGGGCCTGGACCCGGCCGACCTCTTGAACCAGATCCTCGCCGCCCCGATCGTGCGCTGCGACGAGGTGGCGTGGGAGCTGTTCACCCTGTCGATGGCCAGCTGGAATGCGGTGGCCTCGGTCGGGCTGGCGGCGATCTGGCTGGCCGCGGCGCTGGCCCCGGCCCGGCGCTGACCTAGCCGCGGTCCCCCGCTGTGCCGCCGCAGAGCCGCGCATGTTCCTGCAAGGCGAAGCGGTCGGTCATGCCCGCCACATAATCGGCCACGATCCGCGCCAGCGCCACCTGCCCGTCGGCCCGCGCCACATCGGCCTGCAACTCGGCGGGCAAAAGCCCGGGCTGCGACAGGAACAGCGGGAACAGGTCGTTGACCACCAGCGTCACCCGCGCCCGTTCCAACATCACCGAGGGCGCGCGATACATCCGGTGGAACAGGAACGACCGGATCACCTTCAGTTCCTGATAGAGCGGCTTGGAAAAGCGGATCACCGTCGCCCCCAGCGCCCGGATCTCGGCCACCGACTTCGGCTGCGCCGCATCGAGCCGGTTCTTTGCCACCGCGATCACGTCCTCGACCATGCGTCCGAACACCCGCCGCAGCGCCTCGTGCCGCCGCCGCATCGGCTCCAGCCCAGGGTAGAGCGCGTCGACGGCCGCAAAGGCCGGGCCGGTCACCGGCAGCTCCATCAGGTCGGCCTCGGTGAACAGGCCCGAGCGCAGTCCGTCGTGCAGGTCGTGGTGCGAATAGGCAACATCGTCGGCAATCGCCGCCACCTGCGCCTCGGCCGAGGCAAAGGTGTCAAGTTCCAGATCCCATTCGGCATTGGCCTCGGCCAGCGCGAAGGGCAGCGGGTCGCCGACCGGCACCCCGTCCGGGCCCAGCACCAGCAGCGGGCCGTTGTGCTTGGCGATGCCCTCCAGCGTTTCCCAGGTCAGGTTCAGCCCGTCGAAATCGGCATAGTGCCGTTCCAGCCGGGTGACGATGCGGATCGCCTGCGCGTTGTGGTCGAACCCGCCGTAGGGCTGCATCAGCGCCCCCAGCGCATCCTCGCCGGTATGGCCGAACGGCGTGTGGCCCAGATCATGCGCCAGCGCCACCGCCTCGGCCAGATCGGTGTTCAGCCCCAGCACGCCCGCGATGGTGCGCGCCACCTGTGCCACCTCGATCGAGTGCGTCAGGCGAGTGCGGTAATAGTCGCCCTCATGCTCGACAAAGACCTGCGTCTTGTGCTTCAGCCGCCGGAAGGCGCTGGAATGGATGATCCGGTCCCGGTCGCGCTGAAAATCCGAGCGAAAGCTCGACATCCGCTCGGTATGAAGCCTTCCTCGGCTTTGTTCGGGCTGGCAGGCATAGGGTGCCAACATCATGTCGCCTGTGCTTGTGTGGGCAATTGCATCCTCCTATATGTAATCGGTAACCGGAATGACACGGGTTTTGTAAGCAATGGATCTGACGCTTCCCCCCCGCGTGACCGACCGGGCCTTTGCCCGGCTGGCCAAGATTGCCGCCAGCACCGGCGACGGGCGCGCCTTGCGCGTCGCGGTCGAAGGCGGCGGTTGCTCGGGCTTCCAGTACGACATCCGGCTCGACGATCCGGCTGCCGACGATCTGGTGCTGGAAAAGGACGGGCAGAAGGTGCTGGTTGACGCGGTGTCGCTGCCCTTCCTGTCGAACGCGGTGATCGACTATTCCGAGGAACTGATCGGTGCGCGCTTCGTGATCCGGAACCCCAATGCATCCAGCTCATGCGGGTGCGGAACGTCGTTCTCGATGTGACCGGCCGCCGCACGATTTTTCTACGAAAAATCGGTCAACCCACGATTCAGCCGCATCCGCGCAGCGGTGATTTTTCGTAGAAAAATCGCGATCTTCGGCAGAAATGCCGGTGGGGACCTCGCCCCGCGTCCGCCCCGCCCTAGTTCCACGAGGACACAATGGGGGCACGGCGATGCGGCACATTCTGATCCTCGGCTCCGGCCCGTCCGTCACCCGCGCCGCCAACTGGCCGCGCCCTCCGTTCGATCATGTGCTGGCGATCAACAACGCCTGGCGGGTGCGGCCGGACTGGGATGCGCTGATCCATCCGCATGATTTTCCAGAAGATCGCCGCCCCCAGCCCGGCCCCGGGCAGCGGCTGGTGACTCAGGAGGATTTCGTTCCGGCCCAGAATGCCCTTGGCGGTTTCGTCTATGCCGGGGGCACCATGGCCTTCACCGCCGCATACTGGGCGCTGTTTGCCCATGCCCCGAAGGTGATTGCCCTGCTGGGCTGCGACATGCATTACCCGGCCGTCGGGCGCACGCATTTCTACGGCACGGGCAGCCCCGACCCGCTGCGCCCCGACATCACGCTGCAATCGCTGGAGGCCAAGGCCGCGCGGCTGATGGTGCTGGGGGCGCGGCAGGGCTGTGCCTTCGTCAACCTGTCGGAGGGGCCTTCGCGGCTGGTCTTCCCCCGGATGCGACCGGACTCGGTCGCTCGCGCCCGACCGCTGCCGTTCGACGGTGCACTGGCGGCGCAGGCCCTGCAGCGCGAGGCGGAGCTTGGCTATTTCGTGCCCTCGGGGCGGTATTGGGAGGAAGCCGCGCGCTTCGATGCCGCAGAACTCCGCGCGCTCGATGCGCTGTGGCTGGCCGCGGCCCGGCCGGCATTGGCCCGGAGTGCCTGAGGGTGCGCCCGAGCGGGCGCTTGCCCCGGCACCGGCCAGCCCATAGGCTGCGGCCATCCGCTGCGAAAGGTCTGCGACGATGAAAATCGCCACGTTCAACATCAACGGCATCAAGGCGCGGATCGAGGCCCTGCCCGACTGGCTGCGCAATGCCATGCCCGATGTTGTGCTGCTGCAGGAGATCAAGTCGCAGGACAAGGACTTCCCGCGCGCGCTGTTCGAGGAGATGGGCTACCGGGTGGAGACCCATGGCCAGAAGGGGTTCAACGGCGTGGCGATCCTGTCGCGCCTGCCGCTGGAGGATGTGGTGCGCGGCCTGCCCGGCGACGCCGCCGACGAACAGTCGCGGTGGATCGAGGCGACGGTGATCGGGGCACGGGCTGTCAGGGTCTGCGGCCTTTACCTGCCCAACGGCAACCCGGCGCCGGGGCCGAAATACGACTACAAGCTGGCCTGGATGGCGCGCCTGCTGGACCGGGCGCGCGACCTGCTGGCGACCGAGGAGCCGGTGGTCATGGCGGGCGACTACAACGTGATTCCGCAGGCCGAAGATGCGGCGAAGCCTTCCGCCTGGGTTGAGGATGCGCTGTTCCTACCCGCCACGCGCGCCGCGTTTCGCCGGGTGCTGCATCTGGGCTATCTGGATGCGTTCCGGGCCCGGGAGCCCGCGCCGGGGCATTATACCTTCTGGGACTATCAGGCAGGGGCGTGGTCGCGCAACAATGGCATCCGCATCGACCACGTTCTGCTGTCGCCGCAGGCGGCGGACCTGCTGAGCGAGGCGCGGATCGACCGCGAGGTGCGGGCGGGCGACAAGCCGTCGGACCATGTGCCGGTCTGGGTGGATCTGGCGGCCTGAGGTCTGCGCCGCCGGGATTGCCCGGCGGGCGGGTGCCTCCGGCGGGGATATTTGGAAACAGAAGAAAGCCGTAGGTCAGGCCTTCGTCGCGTCGTGGGCGTAGATCCAGTCAAAGCGTTTCAGGGCCAGACCGGGGGCCATGCGGCCGCCGAAGCGCAGCCCGAGGTGGGCGGCGTCGCGCGCGATGCCGTCGAGATGGTAGAGGCGCGCGTTTGTGTTGGCGGCCTGCACGATGGCGGCGCAGCGCCGGGCGCGGGCGGCCTGATAGGCGGCAAGGCCCACCTCGGGTGTGTCATGCGCGGCAAGGGATGCGGCCAGCACCCAGGCATCCTCCAGCGCCATGTTGGCGCCCTGTGCCAGGAAGGGAAGCGTCGGGTGGGCGGCGTCGCCTAGGATCGCGGCACCCTGCCCGTGCCAGTGCTTCGCCACCGGATGGCGGAACAGGCCCCAGAGCCAGACCTCCTGCGCCGCGTCGAGCCAGCCGCGCACCCGGGGGCCGAAGCCTTCGAACGCCAGACGCATTTCCACCGGATCGTCCTTCAGGTTCCAGCCTTCCTGCACCCAGCGGCGGCGTTCCTCGACGGCCACGATGTTGCGCAGGCTGCCGCCGCGCAGCGGATAGCTGACCAGATGGCGGCCGGGGCCCATGTGAACCTCGGCCACCGGGGCGGCACCCGGTTCGGCAGGAATCACCGTGCGCCACGCGACCTGATGAGTGAAGAACGGCGCAACCGCCCCGTTCAGGGCCGCCCGCACCTTGGAATGCAGCCCGTCGGCGCCGATCAGCAGCGGCGGCGTGGATTGCGCGCCCTGCAGCGTCACCAGTTTCGGGCGCGGGCCGGACAAGTCGACCGTTTCCACCCGTTGCAGCAGCCGGATCTCGACGCCGGCCTCGCGCGCGCCGGTGGCCAGCAGGTCGATCAGGTCGGCGCGGTGCAGCAGGTGATAGCCCTGCCCCGGCCGCAGGCGGGCAAGGTCCATCCGCAGCACGGTGGCGCCGTCGATGCCGTCGCGCAGTTCCACCGCCTGGCTGCGGGTCGAGGCGGCCTCCAGCGCCGCGCCGAGGCCGAGTGCGTGCAGCACCGCCGCCCCGTTCGGGCTGATCTGGAGGCCGGCCCCGACCTCTTCGATCGCCTTGGCCTGTTCCAGCACAGTGACGCGGGCGCCACGCAGCGCCAGCGCCCTTGCCACTGCCAGTCCCGCCACGCCGGCCCCCAGCACCGTGATCTCTGCGCCGATCAGGCTCATGTCTTCCCCCGCTCAGGGCGCCAAATGCAAGACGCCGGGCCAGCGATGGCCCGGCGTCAGTTGTTTCGCGCCACCGCCGGTCGCGCAAGTGTCATGCCGTCGCGGCCTTCAGTCGTCGCGGTGGACCTTTTCGCGCCTCTCGTGCTTTTCCTGCGCTTCCAGCGTCATCGTGGCGATCGGACGCGCATCGAGCCGCTTCAGCGAGATCGGCTCGCCCGACACCTCGCAATAGCCGTATTCGGCGTTCTCGATCCGGCGCAGCGCCGCGTCGATCTTGCTGACCAGCTTGCGCTGGCGGTCGCGGGTGCGCAGTTCCAGCGCGCGGTCCGTTTCCTCCGAGGCACGATCAGCGATGTCGGGCACGTTGCGCCCCGAATCCTGCAGGCCTTCGATGGTTTCGGCGGATTGGTCCAGAAGTTCCTGTTTCCAGACCATCAGCTTGCGCCGGAAATATTCAAGCTGGCGTTCGTTCATGAACGGCTCGTCTTCGGCCGGACGGTAATCTTCGGGCAGAAAGACCTCTGCTTTCATGGCTTGGCTCTCCAAATGGCCGGATTGCTCCGACAGGTGGGCTTCTGTCATGGGGCTCTCCTGATGGCGGTGCATTAACGCAAGGCCAGGGGCTTGTCACTAGCCGTTGGTGCGGGGTTGCGACGATTTCCCCCTGTGCTAGGGTCTTGACGCCACGCGGCATCCGCCGCAGCCCATGTGAAAGTGCCCTGATGAAATTCGCCTCGACAGCCGCCTACATCGCCACCGACGACCTGACGATGGCGGTCAACGCCGCCGTCACGCTGCAACGCCCGCTGCTTGTCAAGGGCGAACCCGGCACCGGCAAGACGGAGCTTGCCCGGCAGGTGGCAGCGGCGCTGGGGATGCCGATCCTCGAATGGCACGTCAAATCCACCACCAAGGCGCAGCAGGGGCTTTACGAATACGATGCCGTCAGCCGGTTGCGCGACAGCCAGTTGGGCGACGCGCGGGTGTCGGATGTCGCCAACTACATCCGCAAGGGCAAGCTCTGGCAGGCGTTCGAGGCGCCCGAGCGGGTGGTGCTGCTGATCGACGAGGTCGACAAGGCCGACATCGAGTTTCCCAACGACCTGCTGCAGGAACTCGACCGGATGGAGTTCCACGTCTACGAGACCGGCGAGACGGTGCGCGCCACGCACCGGCCGGTGGTGATCATCACCTCGAACAACGAGAAGGATCTGCCCGACGCCTTCCTGCGGCGGTGCTTCTTCCACTTCATCCGCTTTCCCGACATCGACGTGCTGCGCCGCATCGTCGCCGTGCATTTTCCCGGCATCAGGGAGGCGCTGCTGACCGCCGCCCTGACCCGGTTCTACGAGATCCGCGAGACGCCGGGGCTGAAGAAGAAGCCATCGACATCGGAGGTGCTGGACTGGCTGAAGCTCCTGCTGGCGGAGGATCTTTCGCCCGAGGATCTGCGGGCCGACGGCCGGGCGGCGCTGCCCAGGCTGCATGGCGCGCTGCTGAAGACCGAACAGGATGTGCATCTGTTCGAGCGGCTGGCCTTCATGGCGCGGGGGCGGCAGGGCGGACCACTTTAAGAACCTGCCGCAAGCCTTTGATTTCGGTAATTAAATCCAACCAATGATATCATTCCCGCCCGGGCTTCGGGGTCTGTCTGGCGGGGCAGGAGGCGGCACCGGATGCCGCCTCCTGCCCGGCCGACCCGGATGCCGACCTTTCCGCAGTCTTGACACAAAGCTGCCGCGAGGCCGACACTCGGGAACGGTTGTCTTGATCGACCCAATGCCACATTGCGGATGTGCCGATGCCCCTGACGGATACCCTTGTCGTTCGACCCGTCACCGCTGCCGACGTGACCGTCTGGCGTGCCATGTGGCAGGACTATCTGGCCTTCTACCACACCACCCTGCCGGAAGCCGTTTACCGGGCAACCTTCGCGCGCGTCGTGGCGGGCGGCGACGGGATGCACGGGCGGATCGCGGAACGCGGCGGGCAGGCGCTGGGGCTGGTGCATTTCCTTTATCATCCGACCTGCTGGAAGACCGGGCCGGTCTGCTATCTGCAAGACATCTACACCGTGCCCTCCGCGCGCGGGCAGGGTGTGGCGCGGGCGCTGATGCAGGCGGTCTTCACGGCGGCCGATGCCGCGGGCGCGCCTGATGTCTACTGGCTGACGGCCGAAAACAACTACCCCGGCCGGATGCTTTATGATCAGTTGGGCGTGAAAACCGCTTTCATCGAATACAACCGGGCGACCTGACATGCGTCTTGCCATTTTCTGCGTATTGGCGCTGACCGCCTGCGCGTCGGCGCCGCCTGCCCCGCAGGTCTCGATGGGCAGGCCGCACGATGCCGTGGCGACCACCGCCCTGCCCGCGATGAAAAGCTTCGGCGCGCCGCGGGTCGCCAGCCCCGGCCGCAGCAACGCCCAGATCGCGCGCGACTTTCTCGATCTGGAATTCCAGATGGAAAGCGGCCGCATCCTGCCGGTCTTCACCCGGTTCGAAGGCCCGGTGACCGTGGCCATCGCAGGCCAGGCGCCGCCGACCGCAGCGGCCGACCTTGCGCGCCTCGTGCAGCGCTTCCGCACCGAGGCCGGGATCGACATCCGGCAGACCACGGGCCCCGCCTCGATCACCGTCGAATTCCTGCCGCGCGAACGGATTCAGGCCACCTTCGCCAATGTCGCCTGTTTCGTGGCGCCGCGCGTCTCGTCCTGGGCCGAATACCGCGGCGCGCGCGGCGGGGCACGCACCGACTGGACGACCCTGACCGTGCGCGAGCGGGTGGCGATCTTCGTGCCCTCCGACACCAGCCCGCAAGAGGTGCGCGATTGCCTGCACGAGGAAACCGCGCAGGCGCTGGGGCCGCTGAACGACCTTTACCGCCTGCCGGATTCGGTGTTCAACGACGACAACTTCCACACGGTGCTGACCGGCTTCGACATGCTGGTGTTGCGCCTGCATTATGCGCCCGAACTGCGCAGCGGCATGACACGGGCGCAGGTGGCGGCCGCCCTGCCCGGCCTGCTGGCACGCCTGAACCCGGCCGGAGAGCGCCCGGGACCGGCCGCCGACGAGCCGACGCCCCGTGAGTGGATCACCGCGGTGGAAACCGCCCTCGGGCCGCGCAGTTCGGCAGAGGCGCGGCGGCGGGCTGCGGCACACGCGCTGGCCATCGCCCGCGCGCAGGGCTGGCAGGACGCCCGGCTTGGCTTCAGCCTGTTCGCGCTGGCGCGGATGAGCCTGGGCCAGGACGCGACCGAGGCCGCCGCCACCTTCGCAGAGGCCGCCCGCATCTACCGCAGCCTCCCCGGCGGGCAGATCCACGCCGCCCATGCCGACATGCAGCTTGCGGCGCTGGCGCTGTCTTCCGGTCAGGCCGGGCAGGCGCTGGCGCTGGCCGATGCCGCGATCCCGGCGGTGGCAGAGGCCGAGAATGCCGCCCTGCTGGCCACGCTGATGCTGATCAAGGCCGAGGCGCTGGATCTGGCGGGCCGCGGGGCCGAGGCGCGGGCGGTGCGGCTCGACAGTCTGGGCTGGGCGCGCTATGGCTTCGGCACGGACGCCGAGGTGCGGGCACGCATGGCCGATATCGCTGCGCTGGCCCCGCGCGGCAGCAGGGGCTGAGGCGGTCCGGTTCGCAGCAGGGGAAGGCCGGGCATGATCGTGATCACGGGTATCGGACTGGGGGCGATGTTCGGCGCGCTGCAAGCCCGCAGGATGGGCGGCAAAGCGCTGGATTCGCTGCAATATGGCGCGGCCTATGGCATTGCCTTCGGCATCCTCGGGCTGTTTGTCACCATCATCCTCGAACGCGCGCTATAGGCGGTGTTCCTGGCGTTCTTCCAGACATTGCGCAAGGCGGGGGTGCCGGTTTCGCTGCGCGAATACCTCGCCTTTCTCGAAGGCGTGGCCTCGGGTCTGGTGATCTACGACATTGACGGTTTCTACTACCTTGCCCGCACCGCGATGGTGAAGGACGAACGCCACCTTGACCGCTTCGATCGGGCCTTTGCAGAAAGCTTCCGGGGGCTGGAGGCGATCCCGGCCGAGGCGGTGCTTGAAGCCATCGACCTGCCGGCCGAATGGCTGGCGAAGCTGGCGGAAAAGCACCTGACGCACGAGGAAAAGGCCGAGATCGCGGCGCTGGGCGGTTTCGACAAGCTGATGGAAACCCTGCGCCAGCGGCTGGCCGAACAGCAGGGCCGCCATCAGGGCGGCAACAAATGGGTGGGAACGGCAGGCACCAGCCCGTTCGGCGCCTACGGCTACAACCCCGAGGGCGTGCGCATCGGCCAGGACGCAAGCCGCCACCAGCGCGCCGTCAAGGTCTGGGACAAGCGCGAGTTCCGAAATCTGGACGATTCGGTCGAGCTTGGCACCCGCAACATCAAGGTCGCCCTGCGCCGCCTGCGCAAATGGGCCCGCGACGGCGCCGAACAAGAGCTTGACCTCGACGGCACCATCCGCGCCACCGCCGAACAGGGCTGGCTTGACGTGCAGACCCGCCCCGAACGGCGCAATGCGGTCAAGGTGCTGCTGTTTCTTGACGTCGGCGGCTCGATGGACCCTTACGTCAAGGTGATGGCGGAACTGTTCTCCGCCGCGAAATCCGAATTCCGCCATCTGGTGCCGTTCTACTTCCACAACTGCCTGTATGAAGGCGTCTGGCGCGACAACGCGCGGCGCTGGGATGACCAGACCGCCACGGCCGACCTGCTGCGCACCTATGGGCCCGACTGGAAGTGCATCTTCGTCGGCGACGCCTCGATGTCGCCCTACGAGGTTCTGCACCCTGGCGGCGCCAGCGAACACTGGAACGCCGAGGCCGGGCAGGTCTGGCTGCACCGCGCCTGCGCGCAATGGCCGTCGCACCTTTGGATCAACCCGACGCCGGAACGCTTCTGGGATCATGGCCACACCATCCGCCTGATCCGTGACATTTTCGATGGCCGCATGGTGCCGATGACGCTGGACGGCATCGTGCGCGGCATCAAGGATCTGGGGCGGTAAGGGCCGCGATCCTGTCGCCAAAAATCTTCACCAAGATTTTTGCAAAAGTTTTGCAGCAAAACTTTTGCCGCGCCCCACCGTCACCCCATATATGACATATGCTGAAATTCCTCCCCCTGATCCTGCCGATCCTCTACGCTCTCGCGATGTATCGCTTTTCGGTCTGGCGGACCGCAAAGATGCTCGACGCGCAGTCGAGCCCCCTGCGCGAGCCCGAACTCACCCGGCTTGCCGGGCGGATGGCTGCGGCGCTCGATCTGCCGGAAATCAAGGTGAACGTGTTCGACGTCGATCCGGTGAACGGGCTGGCGGCCCCCGACGGGCGCATCTTCCTGACCCGGGGGTTCGTGCAGAAATACCGCGCGGGCGAGGTGACGGCCGAGGAGCTTTCGTCGGTGATCGCGCATGAGCTGGGGCATGTGGCGCTGGGCCATACAAGGCGGCGGATGATCGACTTCACCGGGCAGAATGCGGTGTTCATGATGCTGTCGGCGCTTCTGAACCGCTTCATCCCCGGCCTGGGCATCTGGATCGCCAACCTGATCGCCACCGCGCTGGCCGCGCGCCTGTCGCGACGCGACGAGCAGGAGGCCGATGCCTATGCCTCGGCCCTGCTGGTCAAGGCGGGCATCGGCACCGGGCCGCAGAAGTCGCTGTTCCGCAAGCTCGAGGTGCTGACCGGCGCGAAGGGGGCTGGCACTCCCGCCTGGTTGCTGAGCCACCCCAGGACCGCCGAGCGCATCGCCGCCATCGAGGCCCGCGAGGCGCGCTGGAATCAGATCGGCTGAGCGTCCATCGCGCGGGCAAGGCGCGGCAGGCTGGCGCGGCGCAGGAAGGGTCGGCGAGGTTGCGGCTGGCCCGACAGGCGCCCCGCCTCGGCACGCACCGCCTCAATAACGACCGTCACGGCTTCGGGGTGATGCGACCACAATTCCCACAGGAATCCGTCGGGGTCGCGGCGGGCAAGGCCTTCGGCGGCGAGCGTGTGGCGGGGAAAGTCGGCGGCGTTGAAGGTCAGGATGGCATCGGCGCTGCCCGCGATGGCCACGGCCAGTACGTGGATGTCGTTCTCGTCGCGCAGGTGCAGGCGGGCCTCGATCCCCGGCTGGGCCGCGATCGTCGCCGCCGGAAAACCCGCGCGCAGCGCCGCCCCTTCGGCCCGCGCCAGCGCCTCGGCACCCGGCCCGAGCTTGCGGGTCGCGCGCGCCCATTCTTCAAGGATGCGCTCCGACCACAGAGGCGCGAACAGCCCGGCCCGCGCCACGCCGGTCAATATCTCGCGCAACACGGTCGGGTAGAGCACGCAGGCGTCGAGGACGACCCTCACCCGTCCAGCCGGAAGAACAGCGCCTTGAGGTAGCCCGACTCCGCCAGTTGCGGCAGGATGGGATGGTCGGCCCCGGCAAAGCCGGTGTGCAACGCCTGCGCCCGCCGCCCGCCGCGCCCGATGCCGCGCGCGCAGGCGTTGCGGAAGGCCGAAAGGTCCGCGGCATGAGAGCAGGAACACAAGACCAGATAGCCGCCCGGCGCCACCAGCGGTGCCGCCAGCCGGGCAATGCGCTCATAGGCGCGCAGACCCGCCTCCAGCGCGGGCTTGGCAGGGGCGAAGGCGGGCGGGTCGCAGATGACCAGATCGAACTGGGCGGCCTCTGCGCCCAATGCCTCCAGCACGGTGAAGGCATCGCCCTGCCGGGTGGCAAAGCGGTCGGCCACGCCCGAGGCCGCAGCCCCGGCTTCTGCCAGTGCCAGCGCAGGGGCCGAGCCATCGACCGCCAGCGCCGACGCCGCCCCACCCGCAAGGGCCGCCAGCGCAAACCCGCCGACGTGGCTGAACATGTCCAGCACCCGCGCGCCCCTGGCCAGACGCTGGGCAAAGGCGTGGTTCGGGCGCTGGTCGAAGAACAGGCCGGTCTTCTGCCCGCCCATCACGTCGGCCAGATACACCGCCCCGTTCATCGGCACCGCGATCGGCGCGTCGACCCGGCCGCGCAGCAGCACGGTTTCCTCGGTCAGCCCCTCCAGCCCGCGCGCCCGGCCCGTGCCGTTCTTCACGACATTGGTGACCCCGGTCAGATCGACCAGCGCCGCCACCAGCGCATCGAGATGCGTCTCGGCCCAGGCTGCGTTGGGCTGCACCACGGCGGTGTCGCCGAAGCGGTCGATCACCACGCCGGGCAGCCCGTCAGCCTCGGCATGGACCGCGCGGTAGAAGGGCACATCGAACAGCCGTTCGCGCAGCGCCAGCGCCCGCGCCAGCCGCCGGGTGAACCATGCCTGATCAATCACCGCCTCGGGGTCGCGGTCAAGCACGCGGCAGATGATCTTCGACGCGGTGTTGACCGTGACCAGCGCCTGCGGCCTGCGGTCGGCATCTTCCAGCACCGCCAGCGCACCGGGGGCCAGCCCCTGTGTGCGCCGGTCGGTCACCAGTTCGTCGGCATAGACCCAGGGGAAGCCGTGCCGGATCGCCCGGGCCTCGGCCTTGGGTTTCAGTCGGACGACCGGGCGGCCGTGGGGGGCTGCCGGTGCGTCATCGGGGCGGGGCTCATGCGAAGAAGGGGGCGTCATGCCCCCCTCCTACAGCGTTGCGTGATGTGACGGAAGGGGGCCGCGCGTCAGTCGGCCAGCGCAAGCGGCGACAGGCGCAGATCGCTGTCCAGCCGCGAGGTCGGCACAATGCCCGGCTCGGGCGCAGGCTCGGGCCGCTGCATCGAAAGCTCGCGCCGGATGGTGGCGGCCAGGTTTTCGATGACCACAACGCGCTGGGTGCGGCCAACCGTATCCTCGGCAATCGCCTTCGACCCGCCCGAGGCCCGGATATCGGCCCAAATCTTGCGCGGCCCGTCGATCACCGCCCCGCTGGCCGCATCGCGCACCGTCAGGGTGAAGTGCAGCGAATGCATCCCGCCGACGGTGTAGCGGGCCTTCTCGGTCAGACAGTGGAAGCGCGTCACGGCCACATTGACCACCACCTTCGGACCCTTGGTCATGCCTCTGGTCCCGTAGCCCAGGCTTTCCTCGAAGATCGCCTTGACCTGCGCATGGCGGTCGCCGCGCTGCTCGCCGCGCCAGACGATGTCGGCGATCGGATAATACATGTTGGCTTCCGAAACCTTCAGGGTCTTCGGAACGCTGACCTCGATGCCAACCACCTGATACTGGGTCGCCAGCACCACGGTGCGCGGTGCGTTCTTGCCTGAAGCGGCCATGCTCAGGGTATCGGGTGCGACACCCCGGCTGGCGGGGTCCATCGACCCGCAGGCGCTGAGACCCAGCGCCAGACCCAGTGCGACAAGACTGCGGAACCTTTTCATCTGCCTATCCTCCGGGGGTTTCTCCCCCTTGCCATGCGAGGTATTTGCGTGCCGATTATGGCTGAATTGAGAAAACGGCCGCGCATTTCCGTGGTATCCCTGACAGGGTGGAAACAATTGCCGGGCAAGCCGCCCGCACCTCGGCACCGGCGGTTTCCGGCGCTGCGCAAGGGCCCGGCAGACAGTCCGGGGTTGTTAGCGCTAACGGCCTGTGGTAGCACCAGCCGACGCCCATCGCTGCCGGGACAGGCCCGGCGAGAGGTTGCCCATGACGCTGAACAGCACCATCGCCCGTGTGACCGACCGCATCCGCGAACGCTCCCGCGACCAGCGCGGCCCCTATCTTGACCGCATCGCCCGCGCGGCGGCGGCAGGCCCGGCCCGCGCGCATCTGAGTTGCGGCAACCAGGCCCATGCCTATGCCGCGATGACCGAGGACAAGGCGGCGCTGGCCGCGGCACGCCTGCCCAACATCGGCATCGTCACCGCCTACAACGACATGCTGTCGGCGCACCAGCCATACGAGGATTACCCCGCCCTGATCCGCACCGCCGCCCGCCGCGCCGGGGCCACGGCGCAGGTTGCGGGCGGCGTGCCCGCGATGTGCGATGGCGTGACGCAGGGTCAGCCGGGGATGGAACTGTCGCTGTTCTCGCGCGACGTGATCGCGCTGGCGGCGGGTGTGGCGCTCAGCCACAACACCTTCGACGCGGCGCTCTATCTGGGCGTCTGCGACAAGATCGTGCCGGGGCTGATCATCGCAGCCGCCACTTTCGGCCACATCCCGGCGGTGTTCGTGCCCGCGGGCCCGATGCCCTCGGGTCTGCCCAACGACGAAAAGGCGCGGGTGCGCAACGCCTTCGCCACCGGCGAGGTCGGGCGCGAGGCGCTGATGGCGGCCGAGATGGCCAGCTACCACGGCCCCGGCACCTGCACCTTCTACGGCACCGCCAACACCAACCAGATGCTGATGGAGTTCATGGGCCTGCATCTGCCCGGCGCCAGCTTCGTCAACCCCGGCACGCCGCTGCGCGCGGCGCTGACCACGGCTGCGGTGGAACGCGCCGCTGCCATCACGGCGCTTGGCAACGATTTCCGCCCGGCCGGCGAGATCCTCGACGAACGCGCCTTCGTGAACGGCCTCGTCGGGCTGATGGCCACCGGCGGGTCGACCAACCTCGTGCTGCACCTGCCCGCCATGGCGCGGGCGGCGGGCATCCTGCTCGACCTGCAGGATTTCGCCGACATCTCCGACGTGGTGCCGCTGATGGCCAAGGTCTATCCCAACGGGCTGGCCGACGTGAACCATTTCCACGCCGCGGGCGGGCTGGGCTACATGATCGGCGCCCTGCTCGACGCGGGGCTGATGCACCCCGACGCCCGCACCGTGGCGGGCGACGACATCGGCCACTACCGGCTGGAGCCGAAGCTGATCGACGCCGCGCTGGTCTGGCAGGCGGGCGCCGAAACCACCCTGAACGACCGCATCCTGCGCCCGGTTTCCGATCCGTTCGCGCCCTCGGGCGGGTTGAAGCAACTGTCGGGCAACCTCGGGCGCGGCGTGATCAAGGTCTCGTCGGTCGCCGCCGACCGGCATGTGATCGAAGCCCCCGCCCGGATCTTCCACGATCAGGAGGACGTGAAGCGCGCCTTCAAGGCCGGGGCCTTCACCTCGGACGTGGTGGTGGTGGTGCGCTTCCAGGGGCCGCGCGCCAACGGGATGCCGGAACTGCACTCGCTGACCCCAACCTTGACCGTCCTGCAGGATCGCGGCCTGCGTGTCGCACTGGTGACCGACGGCCGCATGTCGGGCGCCTCGGGCAAGGTGCCCGCCGCGATCCACGTCTCGCCCGAGGCCGCCTGCGGCGGCCCGCTGGCACGGCTGCGCGATGGCGATCTGGTGCGCCTCGATGCCGACGCGGGAACGCTGTCGGTGCTGACCCCCGGTTTCGAGGACCGCGAGCCGGTCGAGGCCGACCTTTCGGCCAACCGCCACGGCCTTGGCCGCGAGCTGTTCGAGGCGTTCCGCCAGACCGTTGGCCCCGCAACCGAAGGTGCGGCAGTGGTGGTCTGAGCCTGCTCCGGCGGGATTTTCGGGCCAAAGCATGGAAAGAAGAACCTTGATGCCTTCGGCGAGGATATTTTAACCAAGATGAAAGGATCACGGGTCAGGATGCAAGGGCGGTACAGGCGGGGACGCCGATGACCGCCCAAGGTGAAAGCGCCCTGTCTCCCCCGCCAGTGGCGGCCCGAGGCAGGGCGCAGCGCCCCGCGACCTTCCTTGTGCTTTCATCTTGGCTCAAATATCCCCGCCGGAGGCTCCCGCCCCTGCCACCCGCTCCACCGCATGAAGGTTGATCCCATGACCCCCGCCGACCAATGCCGCCGCGCGGCCGATATCTGCCGCCTTGCCCCCGTCGTGCCGGTGCTGGTGATCGACAATTTGGCGCACGCCCGCCCGCTGGCCGAGGCGCTGGTGGCCGGGGGCCTGCCCGCGCTGGAGGTGACCTTGCGCACCCCGGTTGCACTTGACGTGATCCGCGCCATGGCCGAGGTGCCGGGCGGCGTGGTCGGGGCGGGCACGCTGCTGACGCCCGCAGATGTCAAGGCGGCCAAGGCGGCGGGGGCGATGTTCGGGGTTTCGCCCGGGGCCACCGACCGCCTGCTGGATGCCTGCGAGGACGAGGGCCTGCCCTTGCTGGCCGGTGCCGCCACCGCGACCGAGGTGATGGCGCTGCTGGAGCGCGGCTACACCGTGCAGAAGTTCTTCCCCGCCGAGGCGTCGGGCGGGGCGGCGGCGCTGAAGGCGATCGGCGCGCCTCTGCCGCAGGTGATGTTCTGCCCGACCGGCGGCATCGGGCTGGGCAATGCGCGCGACTATCTGGCGCTGGCCAATGTGCTCTGCGTCGGCGGCAGCTGGGTTGCGCCCCGGGGCCTGATGGAACAGGGCGACTGGGCCGGGATCACCGCGCTGGCCCGCGAGGCGGCCGGGCTGCGCTGAGGCTCAGCCGCCCTCGACGCGCGAGGCGCGCCCGCCGCGGCGGCGGGGTGGCGGGGCGGTGCCAAGGCCGGCCGCAAGCACCGCGTTCATCGGGTGGCCGGGGGTCACCTCGGCATAGGTTTCGATCAGCACCGCCAGCGCCGCAGCCTCTGGCCGCCCGACCGGCAGGCTCAGCGCCCAATCGACGAAGATTGACCGGCATTCGGGGTCGGTGATGCCGTCGATCCGGTAGCTTTCGCGCACCAGCCCTTTCGGGTCCGCCTCATCCAGTGTCATCGCCCGCCCCTTCCCCTGTGCCCAGCCGCGCGTCGATCACCGCCGCCGCCCGCACCGCCGCCGCCCCGAGCCGCGCCGCCAGCGCCGCTGCATCGGCCTCGCCTGTCTCGCGCAGCAGGAACCTGCACCCGCCGAACCCCAGCTTTTCCAGATCGAGCGCGCCCTCGGTCAGCAGCCGGGTTCCCGCCTGCAACCGCCAGCACAGCCTGTAGGCGTCGAGCAGCGCCGTCTCATCCGTTTGCGACAGGAAACCGTGGCGCACGCCGCAGCGCAACTGCGCCTCGACCCGCCGTGCCGGATCGCCCGCCCGCAGCGCCGCGGTCTGCGCCAGAAGCTCGATGTCCATCAGGCGGCCGGGGCCGTTCTTGGCGTCGAGGCTGCCGTTGCCGGGCTTGAACGCCTGCAGGCGGGCGCGCATCGCCGCTACATCGGCCAGCACCGCCTCCACCTGCCCCTTGCAGGTCAACACCTCGCGGCGGAAGCGTTCGACTTCATCGGCAAGCCCGGGGTCGCCGGCCAACGCACGCGCGCGGGTCAGGGCCAGATGCTCCCACGTCCAGGCCTCGCCCAGCTGGTAGTCGCGAAACGCCCCGATCGCGGTGGCGACCGGGCCCTGACGGCCCGAGGGGCGCAGCCGCATGTCGACCTCGTAAAGCCGCCCCTCGGCCATCGGGGCGGTGAGGGCGGTCACCAGCGCCTGCGTCAGCCGGGCGAAGTAGAGCCGCGTAACAAGCGGGCGCGGGCCCGTGCTCGCCTCGGCATCGCCCGCGTCATAGATCACGATCAGGTCAAGGTCGGACCCGGCGTTCAGTCGCCCCGCGCCAAGACTGCCCATCCCCAGCACCACCGCGCCGCGGCCCGGCGCCTGCCCATGCTTGCGGGCAAATTCGTCGCCAACCACCGGCCAGACCGCCGCCACCACCGCCTCGGCCAGATCGGCATAAAGCTTGCCCGCCTCGACTGCCTCGATAAGCCCGCGCAGGTGATGCACCCCGACGCGGAAGTGCCATTCCTTCATCCAGCGCCGGGCGGCGTCGAGCTTGCGTTCGTAGTCAGGCACCTCGGCCATCTTGGCCGCCAGCGCCGCAGTCAGCGCCGCTGCCCCCGGCCAGGGCGCGAAGAAGCTGCCGCCGATCACCGCATCCAGCACGTCGGCATTGCGCGACAGGTAGCGCGCCAGCATCGGCGCAGTGGCCGCAATGTCCACGATCAGGTCGACCAGCGGCGGGTTGGCCTCGAACAGCGAAAATATCTGCACCCCCGCGGGCAGCCCCGACAGGAAGCCGTCGAAGGCCAGCAGCGCCTCGTCGGGATTGGCGGCGCGGGCAAGGCAACGCAGCAGCATCGGGCGCAGGCGCTGGAAGATCGCCACCGCCCGGTCGGACCGCAGCGCCGGATAGCTGTTCCAGCCATCGACGATGGCACGGGAAGCGGCCGTCAGCTCCGGCCCCGTCTCTGCGGCGGCCGGGGCGAAGAAGCTTTCGGTGAGCTGATCGACACGCTCCAGCCTTGCGCGCAGCGCGTCGCGGAACGCCTGCGGGTCGGGCTCGCCGCAGAAATGCGCGATGCGCGCCACGCCCTCGGCGGTGCCGGGCATCAGGTGGGTCTGGGCGTCGCCCACCATCTGCAAGCGATGCTCGACTTCGCGGTGGGCGCGGTAGAGCGCGGTCAGCTCGTCGGTCACGGCCTGCGGCACCCAGCCGCGCGCCGCCAGTGCCGCAAGGCCGCCGACCGTGGTGCGGTCGCGCAGGCTGGCATCGCGGCCCCCGGCGATCAGCTGGCGGGTCTGCGTGAAGAACTCGATCTCGCGGATGCCGCCGACGCCGAGCTTCATGTTGTGGCCCTCTATCACCACCGGCCCGTGCAGCCCGCGATGGTCGCGGATGCGCAGCCGCATGTCGTGGGCATCCTGAATCGCCGCGTAATCCAGATGCTTGCGCCAGACGAACGGCGTCAGGGTGCCAAGGAACCGCTGCCCCGCCGCAAGGTCGCCGCCACAGGGCCGCGCCTTGATGAACGCCGCCCGTTCCCAGGTGCGCCCGACGCTTTCGTAATACCCCTCGGCCGCCGCCATCGACAGGCAAACCGGCGTCACGGCGGCATCTGGGCGCAGCCGCAGGTCGGTGCGGAATACATAGCCTTCGGCGGTCAGGTCCGACAGCAGCGCCGTCATCTTGCGGGTCACGCGGATGAAGGCCATCCGCGCCTCTTGCCAGTCGGTGCCGAAGCGGCTTTCGTCGAACAGGCAGATCAGGTCGATGTCGGACGAATAGTTCAGCTCGCCCGCCCCCATCTTGCCCATCGCCAGCACCACCATGCCCCCGGCGGTATCGGCATCCTCGGGGCGCTGGCCGGGCAGCTTGCCGCGGCGGATCTCTTCCGCCACCAGCCGCCTGACGCACAGATCCACCGCCCGGTCGGCCAGCGCGGTCAGCGCGCCGGTTATCGCTTCCAGCGGCCAGACACCGCCCAGATCGGCGAGCGCCGCCAAAAGCGCCACCCGCCGCTTGGCCAGACGCAGCGCGACCCCCAGCCCGTCAACCGGCACGTCGTCCAGCGCACCCAGCACCACCGCCAGCGCCGCCTCGGGCGGCTGCGCCAGCGCCTCGCGCAGCCAGA
The DNA here is from genome assembly GCA_032334235.1 of Paracoccaceae bacterium Fryx2. NCBI lineage: Bacteria > Pseudomonadati > Pseudomonadota > Alphaproteobacteria > Rhodobacterales > Paracoccaceae > Paracoccaceae bacterium Fryx2. The sequence goes on along the minus strand of JAVSGI010000005.1, from coordinate 436,058 downwards.
CCGCCTCGCGCGCCATCAGGCCGCGCAGGTAGGGGCTGCACCCCGCCGCTCCGGCCAGCAGCCCGGCGAGGTCCGGGGCAAGGTCGGCAAAGTCTGCCAGCACCCCGTCGGCTGCGGCACGGTCATGGGCGATGGGCTGGCGGGTCAGACGGTTGGCGAAAGGCTGCATCATGGGCGCACCATGGCGGGGCCACGCCACAGGGTCAACGCCCCGCAGGGCTTGCCGCGACCGCATGTCCCGCCGATAAAGGCAGAAAATGCGGAGTCGGACGTGAGCAAGAGCCTGAAACGGGTGCGCGCGGCGCTTGAAGCGGCCGGAGTCGAGGTCGATCTGCGCGAGATGGCGACCGAAACCCGCACCGCCCGGCAGGCCGCCGATGCGGCGGGTTGCGCGCTGGACCAGATCGTGAAGTCGATCCTGTTCCGGGGCGAAAGCAGCGGCCGCCTGCGGCTGTTCCTGACGGCGGGCGGCAACCAGATCTGTGCCAGCCTCGCGGCAGCCCTCGCGGGCGAGCCGCTGGGCCCGGCCGAGGCCGCGCAGATCCGCGCCGAGACCGGATTTGCCATCGGCGGCGTGGCCCCCGTGGGGCACCTGACCGCGCCGCCGGTCTGGATCGACCGGCGGCTGCTGACCTTTCCGCTGGTCTGGGCGGCGGCCGGCACCCCGCGCCACATCTTCGCGATTCCCCCGCAGGTGCTGCACCGCATCACCGGCGCGGAAGCGGCCGATTTCGTGGCCTGAAGGGCGGGCCATGAATTGCCTCAACATGATGGCACAAAATACTGTTTTTTATAGAATAGAAGCGAAGTCCGTTCCTCCGGCGCCGAACCCGACAATCTTCGCGCCCTTAATGCAGAATGGAAGGATAGCATCACAGTACATTGTTTTTATTATATTCCTTAGGAGTCTTCCCCTGTTCACTCCACCCAGCCCCGGCGTCTGCGGCGGTCGCTGCCGCGCCCCTTGCGCGCGCCGCACCCGCCATGCATTCATTCATGCCGCAAGGGCTGCTCCGCCCTTCGCGGGGCGCAAGGCCGGGGAGGGTCTGCATGGGCGGCGTTCGACACATCCTGGTCCTATGGGCCGTGACGCTGACGTTGTGCCTGGCCGCGCCTGCCCCCGCGCGTGCCGACGCGCCTGAGGAGGTGCTGACGACCTGGGTCCGGCTTGTGCTGGAACTGGTGCGCCACACCCCGACCCAGTCGCCCCCGGTCGCCGCCCGCGCCTTCGGCTACATCGGCGTCACCGCCTACGAATCCGTGGCGGGAGGGTCGGGAAGTATGGCCTCGCTGGCGGGCCAGTTGAACGGGCTGACCCCGCTGCCTGCGCGCGACCCCGGCGCGGCCTATGACGAGGCGCTGGTGCTGCACGCCGCCATGGCCGCCGCGGCGCAATCGCATTTCGCCAACACCGGCCCGACCGGCCAGCGCGCCATGGCGGCCATGGAATCGCGGCTGGGGCAAAGGCTGGCCGAGGCGCTTCCCGCCGACGTGGTGGCGCGCAGCACCGCGATGGGCCGGGCGGTGGCGGCGCATGTTCTGGCATGGTCGCAGGACGATGGCGGCGCGGTGGTCGCCAACATGGGTTTCCCCGAAAGCTTCGCCCTGACCCCCGGCCCCGGGCACTGGGTGCCGACTTCGATGATCCGCCAGCAGCAGGTGCCGCTCTTGCCGGGCTGGGGCAACAACCGCCCCTTCGCGATGCCGCACGGGGCTTCCTGCCCGCTGCCCGCCCCGCCCGACTACAGCGAAGACCCGGGGTCCGCCTTCCATGCCGAGGCGATGGAGGTTGTGACCGTTACCCGCACCCTGACCGACGAACAGCGCCTGATCGCGCGCTTCTGGTCGGACGACCCGATGCTGTCGCCAACCCCGCCCGGGCACTGGATCAGCATCGCGACCGAGATCCTGATCCGCGACGGCGCCGACATCGAGCAACGCGTCGATGTGCTGGCGCGCCTTGGCATTGCGCTGGCCGATGCCTTCATCGGCTGCTGGCACAGCAAGTTCGAGCATGACCTGCTGCGCCCGGTGACCTACATCCGCCGGGTGATCGACCCGGCGTGGGAGCCGCTGCTGATCACTCCGCCCTTCCCCGAGTATCCCAGCGGGCACAGCACCCAGTCGGGGGCGGCGGCGTCGGTGCTGACCGACCTTTTCGGTCCGGGCTTCGCCTTCGTTGATGCCACCCATGCCGACGACGGCATGGCCCCGCGCACCTACCCCGACTTCTGGGCGGCAGCCGAGGAGGCGGGACTCTCGCGCCTTTACGGCGGCATCCACTTCCGCGCCGCGATCGAGCGCGGGCTCGATCAGGGCCGCTGCATCGGGGCCTGGGTCAACGCGCTGAAGACCCGGCGATGAGGCGCCCTGCCCTTGCCCTGCTGCTGGCCGCAGCCACCCCCGCTCAGGCGCAGGCCCCGGCCTTTGTCGAGGACACCGCGACTTCCGGCATCGCGCACAGCTTCGAGGGCGGCTGGGAATTCATCGTCGGCGGCGGGGTCGCGGCCTTCGACTGCGACGGCGACGGCCGTCCCGACCTTGCCCTGGCCGGCGGCACCGCCCCCGCCATGCTTTACCGCAACCGGAGCCATTCCGCCGGCCCTTTGCGCTTTGACGCCGAACCCGGCGCGCTGGGGCAGGACAGCGTGTCGGGCGCATATCCGCTGGACATCGACAGCGACGGCATCACCGATCTGGTGCTGCTGCGGGTCGGCGCGAACATCGTGCTGCGCGGCCTTGGCGACTGCCGGTTCGAGCGGGCCAACGAGGCCTGGGGCTTCGACGGCGGCGACGCCTGGTCAACCGCCTTCGCCGCCACATGGGAGGCGGGCGCAGGCTGGCCCACGCTTGCCATCGGCAACTACATCGACCGGCGCGAGGAAAGCTTTCCCTGGGGGTCTTGCACCGACAACTGGCTGCATCGGCCCGGCACCGTCGGCTTCGCCCCGCCGCTGCCCCTGACGCCCAGCCACTGCGCGCTGTCGATGCTGTTCACCGACTGGAACCGCTCGGGCACGCCGTCGCTGCGGGTGTCGAACGACCGCGAATACTACAAGGGCGGGCAGGAGCAGCTCTGGCGCCTGCCCCCCGGCGCGCCGCCTGCCCTGTGGACCGAGGCCGAAGGCTGGCAGCGCCTGCGCATCTGGGGCATGGGTATCGCCAGCCGCGATCTTGATGGCGACGGCTACCCCGAGTATTTCCTGACCAGCATGGCCGACAACAAGCTGCAGACCCTGAAGCCGACGGAAGGCGCCCCCATTCCCACCTATGCCGACGTGGCCTTTGCCCGCGGCGTGACGGCGCACCGCCCGCACACCGGCGGCGACATCCGCCCCAGCACCGCCTGGCACGCCCAGTTCGAGGATGTGAACAACGACGGCCGACCCGATCTGTTCATCGCCAAGGGCAACGTCTGGGACATGCCCGACTTTGCCGAAAAAGACCCCGACAACCTGCTGATGCAGGGCCCGGACGGCATCTTCACCGAGGCGGCGGCAGCCGCGGGGGTGGCCGGCATGGGCCCCGGCCGTGGCGCGGCGCTGGCCGATTTCAACCTTGATGGCCGGGTCGATCTCGTGGTGGTCAACCGCAACGCGCCTTCGCAGATATGGCGCAACGTCACCCCCGATGTCGGCCACTGGCTGCAGATCCGCCCGCAGCAGCCTGCCCCGAACCGCGACGCCATCGGCGGCTGGATCGAGGTGCGAAGCGGCGGCCTGGTGCAGCGGCGCGAACTGACGGCGGGCGGCGGCCATGCCGGGGGCCAGACCGGCTGGTGGCACTTCGGGCTTGGGGCCGCCACCACGGCCGAGGCGCGCATCCTGTGGCCCGACGGCACGGCGGGCGACTGGCAGGCGGTGTCGGTCGACGGGTTCCGCATTCTGGAGCGGGGCAGACCGGCGCAGGACTGGCGGCCGCCGAACCGGCAGCCGGACTGATCCCTACAGCACCACGATGCCCTCGTGCTTGGCCTTGTGTTCCGGCTCGACATGGATCGTCACGACGCAATCCGCGATCAGCAGCTTCAGCGCCGCCTCGACCCGGTCGCAGAGGTCATGCGCCTCGACCACCGTGGCGGCCCCCGGCATCACCAGATGAAACTCGATGAAGGTCGCGCGCCCGGCATGGCGGGTTCTCAGGTCATGCGCCTCGACAGCGCCGAGCGCTTCCCGGGCAATCACCTCGCGTACCTTCTTCAGCGTTTCTTCCGGCACGGATTCGTCAAGCAGCGTGCTTAGCGACTCTTTCATCACCTTCCAGCCCGACCAAAGGATGTTCACCGCCACCAGCGCCGCCATGATCGGGTCGAGCAGCGCCCAGCCGGTGACGATCGCCAGCAGCACGCCAAGGGTCACCCCGACCGACGACACCACATCCGACAGCAGATGCTTGCCATCCGCCACCAGCGCGGGCGACCGGAACCGCCTGCCTTGCGTGATCAGCATCCAGCACCAGACGCCGTTGACCACGCTGGCCAGCCCGTTGACCAGCAGCCCCTCCAGCGGCGCAACCAGCACCTTGGGTTCCATGATGCCCTTGTAGGCTTCGTGAAAGATCAGCAGCGCCGCGATGGTGATCATCACGCCCTCGAAGATCGCGCTGAACAGTTCCGCCTTGTGGTGGCCGTAGGGGTGGTTGGCATCGGCAGGCAGCGCCGCGATGCGGATCGCGATCAGCGCGGCCACGGCGGTGGCGACGTTGACCGTGCTTTCCATCGCATCCGACAGCAGCGCGATCGAGCCGGTCATCCACCACGCCAGCGCCTTCAGCCCCAGCACGATGAAACCGATGATCAGGCTGCCGACGGCAAGCTTCATGGTCCTCGACATTTGCGCTGGCCCCCCGCACAGGTCCGCACCGCATAGCAGAGTTCCGGCGGCACGATCAAGCTGTTGAAATCAAATGCCAATGCTTCGCATTCTCGCCCAGGGGGCACAGGCGTCGCGCAAACGGCTGATCCTGCGGGCTTCTTGTTTTCGGCGCCGGGGCGACGCACGCCACGATACCGCCGCGGGGCGGGAGAGCGACGACCCGGGGCGGCGCCGGCGGATGCGGCGGGTGCCTCCGGCGGGGATATTTGGGCCAAAGTGAAAGCGCAAGGCGCGGAAGGGCGTCGGGCCAGAGCCCAGCGGCCGCCGATGCCCGGCCCGCCTTCCCGAACAGCCGCCAGGACCGGTCGAGTTGCACCTGCGTGCAGCCGCGACCCAGCAGCACCGGCCGGTTGCCCTGCGCCTCGCCGCCCGCGGGCAGCAACTCGGGGGCCTGCACGTCGCGCTGCACCGCCCGCAGCAGCAGCCGGCCCGCAGGTGTGGCCACCACGCCCTTGCCTCCCATCGCCTGCACCGACGGCGGACCGTGGCCTCCGGGGCGGGCCAGGGTCCGGCGGCTTCGAGTGCCGGCTGCCGAGAGTGCAGGGCGCAAGGCCGGTCACGGCAAAGCCTTCGAAGATGTTGTCGGCGATCGCGGATTTCTGCATGACGGCCGAGACGGTCCTGCCCGCCATGTGCCCCGGCGCGGGTCGGCGCGGGGGGCGACCACCGGGCCGGGCACCGCAAAGGATCGGCCGGTTCCGGCGCATCGGGGCGAATCCGGCGCCCTTTCATGACGCAGCGCAGCAAAATGCTTGCGTGCGCGCGCAATTCATCTTCATCCTCTGGCCCTATCCGGTATATTGCGGTCATGCAGGCATTGGCCGGGCGGGCCGACGCCGGGCAACAAGGATATTGACGATGAAACGCAAGGTCACCAAAGCCATTTTCCCCGTCGCGGGTCTTGGAACCCGCTTCCTGCCGGCCACAAAGTCGATTCCCAAGGAAATCATGACGCTCGTCGATCGGCCGCTGATCCAGTATGCGATCGACGAGGCGCGCGCCGCCGGGATCAAGGAATTCATCTTCGTCACCTCGCGCGGCAAGGGGGCGCTGGAAGACTACTTCGACCACGCGCCGGAACTGGAAGCCTCGCTGCGCCGAAGCGGCAAGACCCAGTTGCTGGACGTGCTGCGCGACACCAACATGGAAAGCGGCGCCATCGCCTACATCCGCCAGCATCAGGCGCTGGGCCTTGGCCATGCCGTGTGGTGCGCCCGCCGCCTGATCGCAAACGAACCCTATGCCGTGATCCTGACCGATGATGTCATCGCGTCCGACAAGCCCTGCCTGCAGCAGATGGTCGAAGCCTACAAGGATACCGGCGGCTGCATGGTCGCGGCGATGGAAGTGCCGATGAACCGGGTGTCGTCCTACGGCGTGCTCGACGTGTCCGAGGACCGCGGCAGCATCATGGTGGCGCGCGGCATGGTCGAAAAACCGAAAGCCGAGGACGCGCCCTCCAACCTCGCGGTGATCGGGCGCTACATCCTGACGCCGCGGGTGATGCAGAACCTCAACCGGATGAAGGCGGGCGCGGGCGGCGAGATCCAGCTGACCGACGCCATCGCGGCCGAGATTGCCGACGGGCAGCCGGTTTACGGCTTCCGCTTCCGCGGCCAGCGCTACGACTGCGGCTCGAAGGCCGGATTCCTGCAGGCGACGGTGGCCTTCGGGCTGGCGCGGCCGGAACTGCACGCCGAGTTCGCGCAGTTCCTCGAAGGACTGACAGCCCAGCAGAAGGCGGCGGAATGACACCGGCTCCAGCGGTTCTGGTCACCGGCGGCGCAGGCTACATCGGGTCGCACGCGTGCAAGGTGCTCAAGGCGGCGGGCTTCCTGCCGGTCACCTATGACAGCCTGATCACCGGCTGGCGCGATGCGGTGAAGTTCGGCCCGCTGGAACAGGGCGAACTTGACGACCGCGCCCGGCTGGACGCGGTTTTTGACCGCTGGCAGCCGGTGGCGGTGATGCACTTCGCCGCCCTCAGCCAGGTCGGAGAGGCGATGAAGGAACCGGGGCGCTACTGGCGGCACAACGTGCTGGGCAGCCTGAGGCTGATCGAGGCGGCGGTGGCGGCCGGGTGCCTTGATTTCGTGTTCTCCTCGACCTGCGCCACCTACGGCGATCAGGACGGCGTGGTGCTGGATGAAGACACGGCCCAGACCCCGATCAACGCCTATGGCGGATCGAAGCGCGCGGTGGAGAACATCCTGGCCGATTTCGCCGCGTCCGACGGCCTGCGCCCGGTGATCTTCCGCTATTTCAACGTGGCGGGTGCCGACCCCGAGGGCGAGGTGGGCGAGCATCACCGACCCGAAACCCACCTGATTCCGCTGATGCTGGATGCGATCGACGGCAAGCGCCCGGCGCTGACGGTGTTCGGCAGCGACTACCCGACCCGCGACGGCACCTGCATCCGCGACTACGTGCATGTGATGGATCTGGCCGAGGCGCATGTGCTGGGGCTGAAGTGGCTGCAGGCGGGCAAGGGACCGCGGGTGTTCTGCCTTGGCACCGGCACCGGCTTTTCGGTGCGCGAGGTGATCGAGGCGTCGCGCAGCGTGACCAACCGCCCGGTTCCGGTGGTCGAGGGCGGGCGGCGGGCAGGCGATGCGGTGGCGCTGGTGTCGGGCAGCGCGCGCGCGGTGGCCGAACTTGGCTGGAAACCGCACCGCTCCACCATGGCCATGATGATCGCCGACGCCTGGCGCTGGCATCAGAACGGGTCGTACTCGGCCTGACCAGGCCGCTACCGGCGTCCCCGCCCGGCCGCCTCACCCCTCGCGCTTCTCATTGGCCCAAATACCCCCGCCGGAGGCTCCTCCGTCGCCCCCCCGGCGGCGGCGGCGGAGCCTCCGGCTCCAGCCCTTCCCGTTTCATCTTTGCCCAAATATCCCCGCCGGAGGCTCCGCCCGTCCCGCCCGTGCAGGCCCCCGCCGGTTCACCCCCTGACCCGCGCATTGCCCGGATCGTAAAGCGGCGCCAGATGCAGCCGCGCCGGAACCCGTTCCGACGCCACTTCCAGCTCATAGCTCCCCGAGGTCAGGAAATCCTCGGTCACCCCGCCGGGATGGCGGACGTAGCCATAGCCGATCGGCTTGCCGATCGTGTGGCCGAACCCGCCCGTCGACAGCCAGCCGACCCGCTCGCCGTTGCGGGTGACGGTTTCGCGGCCGAGCAGGATCACCGCGGGGTCATCGACGGTAAACCCCGCCAGCCGCTTCTTCACCCCGCCCGCCAGCTGGGCCGCCACCGCCTCGCGCCCCATGAAGGGGATGCCGGATTTCATCTTGCAGGCCCAGGCCAGCCCCGCCTCGACCGGCGTGTGGTCCGGCCCGATGTCCGAGCCCCAGGCGCGGTAGCCCTTTTCCAGCCGCAGCGTTTCCAGCGCGCGGTAGCCCGCATTCACCAGCCCCAGGTCACGGCCCGCGGCCATCAACGCCTCATAGACCGTCACCGCCACATCGGCGGGCATGTGCAGTTCCCACCCCAGTTCCCCGACGTAAGTCACCCGCAGCGCCAGCACCGGGCAACGGGCGACGCTGATGTGGCGGGCGGTGCCGAAGGGGAAGCCCGCGTTGCCGAGATCGTCGGGGCAGACGCGGGCCAGGATGTCGCGCGCCTCGGGCCCCATCAGCGACAGCACGGCCGACGCGGACGTGACATCGGTCAGGCTGGCGCGGGCGTCCTGGGCCAGGTTGCGGGCGATCCAGTCGAAATCATGGGTGGCAAAGCCGGTGCCGGTGACGATGTAGAACTCGTCCTCGGCCACGCGGGCCACCGTCAGGTCGGCCTCGATCCCGCCCTTGTCGTTCAGCATCTGGGTATAGGTCAGGCTGCCCACCGCACGATCGACATTGCCGGCCGCGATCCCCCAAGTTCGACAGTTAAACGCGTAAGTGATTGATATTATTATGGCGTAATAGCCAAAAATGTAACTACGGGGCCCTATCGGGCGGGTTTTGGCAGGCTCAGGGCATCAAAAAGCTCGAGTTGCGCCGGGGTTGGCGTGGTGGTTCCTTGGAACGTTTTTTCCGCGATACGGGCTTGATGCCTGTGGATGCGAGCCAGCAGGTCGAGCGCCGTGCGAGGGCTGGCGGCGTGTCCCTTGGCCTTCAGGCGCATGCGCATGACGCGGTAGAGCACGAGGGCGAGAAAGCAGATCAAGGCATGGGCGCGGATGCGGTCTGGCAGGCGATGATGAACCGGCGCGATCTCGATATCGGATTTCAGGACGCGGAAGCCGCGTTCGATATCGGCCAGGCTCTTATAGCGGGTGACGGCCTCCGCGGGCGTGAGGTCGGGAGCGTTGGTCAGAAGCGCCAGCTTGCCATCGAAGAGCTCTGCCTGGGTGATGGCATCCTCGTCCACGGCCCAGCTGAAGCGGTCTGCGGTATAGTCGGCCTTGATGAAGCGGGTCAGCTCGGCCTCTGCCACGGCGCGGGTGAAGCGGCTGTAGGCGCCCCGGTCGGAGGCGCGGCGACCGCGGGCGGTCTCGCCGGCGTCCTGTGCATCCAGCCGTGTCACCAGCTTGTCGGCCATGGTTTCCAGCTCCGCTATCCGCTCCCGCCGCTTGGCCGATTGCAGCGCTGCCCGGTCGGGATCGTGAGCCACGATGAGCCGGTGGCCAGCAAAGGCAGCCTCGGCAAGACCCTCCACGAAAGCCAACCCACGGAAGGTCTCGACGAGTTCCCCATAGCGGCGGGCCGGCACGGCCAAGATGAACTCGAGCTTGCGGCCGCCATGATCGGCCATGGCGGTGAGCTCACCGATGTTGTCGAGGCTCAGCAGGCCACGGTCCGCCACCAAGATGATACGCTGGATGGGGAAACGCTGCAGCACGGTTTTGAGCATGGCCTGCAACGTCTTGGTTTCAGCCACATTGCCGGGGTGGACCGTATGCATCAGAGGCAGGCCCTCGGCGGTCTGCACGACGCCGAGGACGAACTGGCGGGCGATGCCGCCGGTTTCCTTGTTCATGCCAAAGGCGCGCAGATCGTCGTCGACCCTCCCCTCCCCTCCCCGTGGATGCGCACGGTGGTCAGATCATAGAAGACAATGGCCAGATCATGATCCACGAGGGGCCTGATCTGACGGGCGAGCGCGCCCTCGACAGTCTCGGCATGGTCCATCAGCGCATCCATGGCACGCAGCAGATGCTGGTGGGTGACGCCCTGTGGCATCGCGGGCATTGCCACGGTTTCGAGCCAGCGCAGGCACCCGAGCTTGCTGTCCGGGGCGCAGAGCCGATTGAACACCATGGCGCGGATCAGGGCCTCAGCGTCGATCTCCCTGCGCCCGGATCGCAGGGCGCGCTGCAGGGCGCGATCAAAGCCGAGATCCTTCCAAAGCTCGTGAAGGGCGAAGACGTCGCCGTAGCCGAGGGAGGCATCGTAGATGACATCCGACGCCGTATTTTCAGCGCGCCCGGCTGCACGGTTCAGCCCGTTGATGAGGGCATCGAGCTGTCCCGGTTTGAACGCATCCAGCCGACCGAGATTGGCCACGACGCGCAGCCGCGACTTGCCCGCATCGTTGCGGAACGACTCGACAATCTGCAGGTAGCGGCGACCGCCGGACTCTGTGACGCGCGTAAACATGGAATGCATAATAGAGGACAAACCGCTGAAGATAAAGGGGATTTATCGCTATGGCGTGTAACTACAGATACGTTGCAAAAGGCATCTTGGAGGCGAGCTAACCACTTGATTTCCCTATCCTGACGATTCCAAAACTACCAAAAACCGCCCCGCAGCTGTCGAACTTGGGCGATCCGGTTCAGGGCGGCGGCGGCATCGGGGCCCTTCAGGCAGAACTTGGCGAACGAAGTCTGGTCGATCAGCACCGCCGCCTCGCGCGCCGCCTGATGTTCGCGCCGCACCGCGTCCCACCAGCCGGGGCGCTGATAGCTGTAGCGGTCGCGCGCCACCTCGCCGCGGGCGGTATCGGCGAACCAGTTCGGGCGTTCCCAGCCCAGCTTCTCGCCAAAGCAGGCCCCCTGTGCTGCCAGATGCGCGTAAAGCGGTGATCGGCGGGTGGGGCGGACGGAGCTGTGTTCTTCGGACGGCCAGGCGATCGTGTAATGCTTGCCGTAAGCCTCCAGCGTGCGGGTGCGGACCCAGTCGGTTGACTGGTGGACCCGGCCGAACCGGCGGATATCGACCGGCCAGAGGTCGAACGGTGCCGCCCCCGTCGCCGCCCATTCCGCCAGCGCCATGCCCGCCCCGCCGCCCGACGCGATGCCGAAGGCGTTGAACCCGGCGCCGACGAAGAAGTTGCGCAGCTCCGGCGCCTCGCCCAGGATGAAATTGCCGTCGGGGGTGAAGCTTTCCGGCCCGTTGATCAACTGCCTGATCCCGGCGGTTTCCAGCGCGGGCACCCGGCCGATCGCCAGATCCATGAACTGCTCGAAATGGTCGAAGTTCGAGGTCAGCAGTTCATGGTGGAAGCCTTCGGGGATGCCGCCGGTCGCCCAGGCCACCGGGTTGGGTTCATACCCGCCCATCACCAGCCCGCCGACATCCTCTTTCCAGTAGGTCAGCCGGTCCGGGTCGCGCAGGGTGGGGAGGTTGGGGGTCACACCCGGAATCCGCTCGGTGATCATGTACTGATGCTCGACCGAGACCAGCGGCACGTTGACCCCGACCGACCCCGCCAGCACCCGCGTCCATTGTCCGGCGCAGCAGATCACCTTTTCGCATTCGATGGTGCCGGATGGCGTCTCGACGCCGCGAATCCGGCCGTTCTCGACGATGATCCGGATCACCGGCGTATCCTCGAAGATCTTCACCCCCGCCATCCGCGCGCCCTTGGCCAGCGACTGGGTGATGTCGGACGGGTTGGCCTGCCCATCGGTGGGCAGGAACGCCGCCCCCACCAGATCGTCGATGGTCATCAGCGGCCACAGACCTTGGGCCTCGCGGGGTGACAGCAGGTGCATCTCCAGCCCGAAGGAATGGGCGGTGGTGGCCTGGCGCTTCACTTCCGTCCAGCGTTCGGCGTTGCAGGCAAGGCGCAGGCCGCCGTTCATCTTCCACCCCGTCTCGATGCCGGTTTCCTGCGCCAGCCGGTTGTAGAGCTCAACGGAATAGCCCAGCAATTGCGTGATGTTGGCAGAGGTTCTTAACTGCCCCACCAGCCCCGCCGCATGGAAGGTGGTGCCGCTGGTCAGCTTTTTCCGCTCCAGCAGGACGGTGTCGGTCCAGCCGAGCTTGCCCATGTGATAGGCGGTCGAACAGCCGATGATGCCGCCGCCGATGATGACGGCTCGTGCGGTGGTGGGAAGGTCAGCCATGGTATCCTCAGCCTTGTTCAAACCCGTCCAGCGCCGCGCGGAAGGTGGCGAGGTTGGTCTGGGTGTAGGTGGAAAAATCGAAATCGAGGTCGGAATGCAGTTCCGAAACCATCGACCAGCAGGTTTCGCGCAGCGCGCTTGCGGCCTTCATCGCGCGGTAACGGTGCATCAGGCCCGCGTCGCAGGGCCGGTCGAAATAGGTCTCCAGCATCCGCACCTCCTGCGCCGGGGACAGCCCGTTGTTGGCCGCGAGCCCGCCCAGATCGAACAGCGGCGAGTTGAAGCCGGCATAATCCCAGTCGATCAGCCAGAGCCGCGCGCCGTCGTGCAGGAAGTTGGCGGGCAAAAGGTCGTTGTGGCCGAACACAAGGTCGATCGGCCCCACCGCCGCCTCCAGCCGGTCGGCCTCTGCCAGCATGTCGGGCAGCAGGGCCAGATGCGGGCTGGCCCCGTCGCGCAGCGTGGCGGCATAGTCGCGGATGACGTGGAACACCCAGAACATCAGCGCCGGGCCGCGCAGGTGGCGCGGAATCTCGCGGTGTGCCCGGACAATCAGCGCCAGCGCCTGATCAAGCATCGCATCCTGACAAAGGTCTGCGGCGGTCAGGGTGCGGCCCTCGACGAAGTCGATCACCAGCGCGCCGGGTTCGTGATGCAGCACGGCGGGCGAGACCCCGGCAGCATGGGCCGCCCGGCTGGCGGCCAGTTCGTTGAAGCGCATGATCTGGTGCACCGGAATGTCATCCCCGATCCGCACCACGGCGCGGCGCGCGTCGTCCTGCACCAGATAGTTCAGGTTGGTGATGCCGCCGCCCAAGGGTTCGGCCCGCACCTCGCCCTGCCAGACCGGCAGCGACAGCAGGCGTTGCATCGGTGTCATGTGGCCCCCTCCAGCCCCAGCCGGGCCTTCGCGCGCGCCGCCCCGGCGGCGATCAGCCGGTCGGCAATGATGGCAATGGCCGCGACCGAGACCCCGGCGACAAAGCCCGCCCCTGTGTCGGCGCGGGTCAGGGCGATGTAGACCTCCTGCCCCAGGTCGCGGGTGCCGACCAGCGCGGTGATCACCAGCATCGACAACGCCAGCAGGATGGTCTGGTTCAGGCCCAGCAGGATGTCGGGCAGCGCCATCGGCAGGCGGATGCGGGTCAGCACCTGCCAGCGGGTGCAGCCGCAGACCACCCCGGCCTCGGCCAGTTCGGGCGGCAGGCTGCGCAACCCGTGGGCGACATAGCGCACCGCCGGGGCCAGCGCGTAGAGCACCACAGCGATCATCGCGGAAAAGTCGCCGACCCGGAACAGCATCACGACCGGGATCAGGTAGACGAAGCTCGGCAGGGTTTGCAGCGTGTCGATGAAGCCGCCGATCACCCGCCCCGCCGTGGCATTGCTTGCCGCCAGCACGCCCAGCGGAAGCCCGATCAGCGTGGCGATCACCACCGAGACGCCGCAAAGGTAGAGCGTGGTCATCGCCTGTTCCCAGAGCCCGGTGGTCACGATGAACAGCGACAGGCACAGGCACAGTAGCGCCAGCCTTGCCCGCCCCAGCTGCCACCCCGCCAGCACAACCAGCCCGACCACCCAGACCCAGGGCAGCGCCAGCAGGAAGCGTTTCACCGGCAACAGCAGGTTGACCAGCAGGAAGGTCTTCACCGCCTCAAGCTGGTCGAAGTAGTTGACGTTGATGTGCCTCACCAGATCGGACCAGAACGCCCTGGTCGAAAGCTCGGCCGCCTGCGGGTAGGTCTGCACCCAGGGCCAGACCAGCCCCGCAAGGCCGGTCAGCACGATCACCGCCAGCACCGCCACGGTCTTGGGGTGCCGCTGCAACAGGTTGCCCCGCACCACGGAACGCAACCCGCTGCGTTCGGCCAATGCCTGGCTCAGCCGGTCCAGCGCCACGGCAAGGGCGGTGATCGCCAGCCCCGCCTCGACGCCCGCGCCGATGTCGAGCCGGCGCAGCGCGTTCAGCACGTCGAACCCCAGCCCGCCCGCACCGATCATCGAGGCGATGATCACCATGTTCAGGCTCAGCATGATCACCTGATTGACCCCCACCATCAGGTCGGGCAGCGCGGCGGGCAGCAGCACCCGGCGCAGGCGTTGCAGCGGCGTGCAGCCGACCATCACGGAAAATTCGACGATCTCGGCCGGAATCGCGCGCAAGGCCAGCGTGGTGATGCGAACCATCGGCGGCATGGCATAGATCACCGTGGCGATCAGCGCCGCCACCGGGCCGAAGCCGTAGAGAAACAGGATCGGCACCAGATAGGCGAAGGTCGGCACCGTCTGCATCAGGTCGAGCACCGGCGACAGCAGCCGGTCGAAGGGCCGCCACGCCCAGGCCATGATGCCAAGGCACAATCCGCCCGCCACCCCGATCGGCACCGCGATGGCGATCGAGGCCAGCGTGACCATGGCACTTGCCCATTGCCCGAACACCGCGAGGTAAAGGAACAGCGCCCCGACCCCCAGCCCCAACGCCAGACTGCGGGCATGGATGCCCAGCGCCACCGCAGCCGCCGTGACCGCTATCCACGACAGCGGCGGCACGATGGTTTCCGCCCGCCGCCCCCGGCCTTCGGTGATGCCGTCGACGAGCAGGATTCGGGCGGCGTCATATGGCGCCTCCAGCATCGCGGCAAAGGCGCGTGTCGCTTCCTTCACGGTGAAGAGTCCGAAGGTGGCGCGTTCCACCAGCCAGGTCATCCCGGCACTCAGCGCCCCCGCCAGATCGACCTGCAACGCCTCTGGCGGCAGCAGCGCCCAGCCCGGCAGCCGCGCCGACAGCGCCGCCAGCGCAAGGCTGAACGCCAGCAACCCCAGCCAGAGGCCGGAGCGCCGCGTCATCGCACCCGCCCCAGCAGCACGTCGATCACCGCCCGCGCGCCGACATGGCCGATCACTTGACCTGCCTCGTCAAGCACGGCATGGGGCAGGCCCGCGGCCTCGATCCGGTCTGCGACCGCTTCGACGCGGGCCGTCGCGGGCAAGGCGCCTGCCACCTCGGGCGCCGCCCCCGGCGTCATGATCCGCCCCAGCGTCACCACCTTGGCGCGGGCGACATGGGCGGTGAAGGCGGCCACATAGTCGTCGGCCGGATTCAGCACCAGCTCCTCGGGCGTGGCGATCTGCACCAATGCGCCGTCTTTCATGATGGCAATGCGGTCCGCCAGCCGGATCGCCTCGTCGAAATCATGCGTGATGAAGACGATGGTCTTCTGCAACGCGGTCTGGATGCGCAGGAATTCATCCTGCATCTCGCGCCGGATCAGCGGGTCCAGCGCCGAGAAGGGTTCATCGAGAAACCACAGTTCCGGCTCCACCGCCAGGCTGCGGGCAATGCCGACGCGCTGCTGCTGGCCGCCCGAAAGCTGGCGGGGGAAATAGTCCTCGCGGCCCTGCAATCCGACCAGCGCCGTGACCTCGCGGGCGCGGGCCTCGCGCACGGCGCGGGGCACCCCCTGCACCTCGAGCGGAAAGGCCACGTTCTGCAGCACCGTCAGATGCGGCAGCAGCGCAAAATGCTGGAACACCATGCCCATGCGGTGACGGCGGATCTCGATCATCTCGCGCGCACTTGCCTTCAGCAGGTCCTGCCCGTTGAACAGGATCTCGCCCGCCGTGGGTTCGACCAGCCGCGACAGGCAGCGCACCAGCGTCGACTTGCCCGACCCCGACAGTCCCATGATCACGAATATCTCGCCCGCGCGCACGTCAAGGCTGGCATCGCGAACCGCGCCGACATGGCCCGAGGCCCGGATCGCGTCCAGCGAAGGCACCGACCCGCCGGCAATCAGCCGGTCGGGGTGGGGGCCGTAAAGCTTCCAGACATGCCGACAGGCTAGCTTGACGGGGCGGTCAGGCATCATTTCTTCCAGGTCGAAGGGCGGTCAAACGGGCGGGCCGAGGGGATGCGGCCCGCCCAGGGTGGATCACTTGCCGATCCAGGCCTTCCATGTGGCCTCGTTCGCCGTCATCCACTCATCCACGACATCATCCATCGCCACGCCGTCCAGATCGACCTTGGCGATCATCGCGCCCATGGCGTCATTGTCCACTGTGAAAGCCTCGATCGCCCTGGCAGCACCCGGCCATTTCTGCGCCACGCCCGACCAGGCGACTTTCCAGATCGGCCCGGTCGGCTTGCCGCAGTCATGCGTCGCAGCCGGGTTTCCGCCCCAGGCCGGATCGGTGTAGCATTCAGGGGCATAGGCGGGGAACTGGACCCACCCGCCCTCGTATTTCTGCGGCGCCCAGTGAGGCGCATAGACCCAGAGCAGGATCGGGTCTTGCCGCTGATAGGCCGATTCAAGCTCGGCAAACATCGCGGCGTCGGTGCCCGCGTGGATCACCTCGAAATTCAGACCCAGCCCCGCCACCCGTTCCTCGTCAAACCCGCCCCAGGTGACCGGCCCGCCCAGATAGCGGCCCTTCGGCGCGGTCTCGGGCGTGGCGAAGGCTTCGGCGCAGGCGTTCAGCGCCTGCCAGTCGGGCAGGCCGGGGCATTTTTCCTTCATGTAGAGCGGATACCACCACTCCTCGATCGCCATCATGCCGGTGGGGCCGAGGTTGACGACGTTGCCGGTCGCCACCGCCTCGTCCATCGCCTCGCGGCCGGTGGTTTCCCAGATTTCCATCGCCACATCCAGATCGCCGGTCTTCAGCCCGGCGAACTGCGCCAGATAGTCGGCCTGCACTAGCTCGACCGTATAGCCCGCCTCTTCCAGCACGGCGGCCATGATGTTGGTGGTCAGGAGCTGGCCGGTCCAGTCGTGCAGCGTCAGCTTGATCGGGTCGTTGCTTTCCACCTCGGCCAGCGCCATGCCGGCCCCAAGGGCAAGCACGCCTGCGGCAACCGTCAGCGTGGGTTTCATCTGAATCATCGTGGCAGTCCTTTCCCGTTGGCACCCCGTCCGGCAGGCAGGGCTGCGCCGGTCCTTTTGCGACCGATCTGTCGGACGATCGTGCAGGCGGGGGTAGAACCTGTCAAACGCTTTGTGGGTTTTTGTGGCTTTGATTTGGGCGGATGTTGGAATACAGTCCATTCCGCTGCATTGCTTGTCCATTCCAACACCGCTTCCCCACATTCCGCGTTCCGGAGCCGCCCAAATGTCAAGCAGTCAGCGCGAGCGCGAAATCCTCGACATCCTGCAGGCGGCGGGGTCGGGGCGAATCCTCGATCTGGCGCGGCATCTCGGCGTGACCGAGGAAACCATCCGCCGCGCCATCAAGCGGCTGGAGGGCGAGGGGCTGGTGACCAAGGTCCACGGCGGGGTGCACCTGCGCGACTGGGGGCCGGAGCCGACCTTTGCCCAGCGTTTCGTGCAGAACCCCGCCGCCAAGCGCCGGATTGCTGCGCATCTGGCGGCGATGATCGCTGACGGGGCGTCGCTGTTCCTCGATGTCGGCTCGACCACGGCCTATGTCGCACAGGCGCTGCGCCAGCACCGCGAGCTGCTGGTGGTGACCAATTCGCTGGCGGTGGCGCAGGCACTGGCCAGCCGCAATGCCAACCGGGTGTTCATGGCGGGGGGCGAATTGCGCAGCCACGACGGCGGCGCCTTCGGGGCCGAGGCGCTGGCCTTCGTGCGCCAGTTCCGGGTGCAGCACGCGGTGCTGTCGGCGGCGGCGGTCGATGCCCGCGCGGGCTTCCTGCTGCACGACCTGCGCGAGGCCGAGTTTTCCCGCGCCATCATCGAACAGGCCGATCAGGCGATTGTCGCCGCCGATGCCACCAAGTTCGGCCGCGCCGCCCCGATCCGGGTCGCGGCACCTTCGGCGTTTCACCGGCTGGTGACCGATGCCGCCCCCCCCGCCGACATTGCCGCCCTGCTGGCGGCGGCGGGGGTTCAGATTGCGCTGGTGCCCGATGATAGCGGGCGCTGACGCATGACATTTCCGGGAAGGGCCCTAGTTGAAAGCCGCACCACAAGGACGCCCCCCGTGACCCCATACCTTAGCGACCGCCCGTCATGACGCGCGCCCTGATCGTGGCGCATGGCGCGCCCGCCGACCCCGCCCCGCAGGAGGCGGCGCTTCAGGCGCTTGCCCGCGCCGTTTCGGCGTATCTGCCGGGCTGGCAGGTGCAGGGCGCCACCCTCGCCGCGCCGGGCGCGCTTGAGGCGGCGGCGGCCGAACTTCCGGGCGCGCTGATCTACCCGTTCTTCATGGCGGAGGGCTTTTTCACCCGCACCACCCTGCCCCGCCGCCTCGCCGCAGCCGGGGCGGCAGAAGCGCGGCAACTGCCCGCCTTCGGCAGCGACGCCGCCCTGCCCGGCCTGATGCTGCAAGCCGCGCTGGCCGCCTGCGACGACCCGGCCGCCACCACGCTGCTGATCGCGGCGCATGGCAGCCAGGTGTCGCGCGCCTCGGCCGTAATCACGCAAATGGTGGTGGCAGGTCTTGCCGCGCAGGGCCGCTTTCGCGCCGTGACGGCGGGTTTCATCGAGGAAGCGCCGCTCCTTGCCGATGTCGCCCGCCTCTCCGGCCCCGCCCTGTGCCTGCCGTTCTTCGCGCTCCGTGCGGGCCATGTGTCGGACGACGTGCCGGAGGCACTGGCAGAGGCGGGTTTCACCGGCAGGCTGCTGCCCGCCATCGGCGAACATGCGGGCGTCCCCGCCCTGATCGCCGCTGCCCTCACCCGCGCAACGGCCTGACCCCATTCATCTTTGCCCAAATATCCCCGCCGGAGGCACCGCCGCCTCCGCATTCACGCCTTCGGCCGGAACGCCTTGCACTGGTCCGGGTCAGTCTCGATCCGCCCCGCCCCGATCAGGTCAAGGCAATAGGGCACCGCCGGGAACACCGCATCCAGACAGGTGGCAATCGCCGAAGGCTTGCCGGGCAGCGTGATGATCAGCGTCTGCCCGCGCACCCCCGCCCCCTGCCGCGACAGGATCGCGGTCGGCACCTCGCGCAGGCTGACCGACCGCATCAGCTCGCCGAACCCCGGCAGCTCCATGTTGATCACATCGGCCATGCCCTCGGGTGTCTGGTCGCGCGGCGCGGGGCCGGTGCCGCCGGTGGCAAGGATCAACGCCGCCCCCTCGGTATCGGCCCAGGCGCGGAACGCCGCCGCCACCCCCTCGCGCCCGTCGGGCACGATCTCGCGGCGGATCCTGACCGGCGAAGCGATCACCCGGCGCAGCCAGTCCTCTGCGGCCGGGCCGCCCCTGTCCTCGTATTCGCCCCGGCTGGCGCGGTCGGAAACGGTCAGGATCACGATGAGCGGGGCGGGATTGTCCATCATCCCGCTGCCATCTCGCCCTGCGCCGCCCGGCACCACAGGCACAGCGCCTCGGGCTCGGCAAGCAGCGGTTCGGCCAGGTCGCCCGCAAAGGCCCGGAACGCAGCAAGGCTGCGGGGATTTACCCCGACCAGAACCGGAATGCCCTGCCCCAGCGCCCCGGCGATCAGGTCGCGAAAGCCGCGCCCTTCGGATTCGTGCTTGCCGAACTTGTTGACCACCAGCAGCCCGGCCCCGGTCAGGCGCGCCATCGCCAGCCCCACCGCCTGTTCCAGCGCGCCCGCGTCCAGCCGGCACCCCTGCGAGTCGGCCCCGAGATACTGGCTGATGCGGATCACCGGGCCGTCGGGCAGCACCACCAGATCCATGTCGCAGCGCGGTTCGTCGGCGCAGCCCGAATTGACCTGCACCGCCCCGGCCAGCACCACGCCTTCCGCCTTCAGCAGCGCGGCCACCTCCGACAGCAGGCGGTCGGTCGCCCCCCGGTCGGTCTGGCAGACATATCCGATCCGCATCGCGTTCCCCCTCCCAAGAGCCCTGTGCCAGAATTGCCCCGTGCGGGGCGGCAGCACAAGCCCCGGCAGCCTCAGGCGTCAAGCAGGATCAGGTCGCGCGCCGAAAAGCTGACCTCGGCGGCGCTGCCCACGGCGGGCGGCGGCGCGTCGGCGCGATTGAAGCGATCGAGCGACAGCCGGTTGCCTGCAACATCGACCCGCACCCGGATCACCGATCCCATGAAGGCGACCTCGGCAATCGTGCCTGCCAGCACCACCTCGCGCCCCTCCTCGCGGCCCAGCCGCAGCGCCTCGGGGCGCAGCGCAAGGGCAGCCCGCCCGGCAGGGATCGGGCGGCCAAGGCTGGCCGCGACTCCCGCGATGCGCAGCTCGCCGGTGGCGGGCGCCGTCACCTCGGCGTCGATCTGGTTCAGCGTGCCGACGAACGAGGCGACAAAGCGGGTGCGCGGATGGTTGTAGATCTCGAACGGCGCGCCGACCTGTTCGGCCATGCCGCCGTTCATCACCACGATGCGGTCCGACATCGACAGCGCCTCTTCCTGATCGTGGGTCACGAAGATCGTGGTGATGCCCAGCTTCTGCTGGATCGCCCGGATCTCGGCCCGCAGGCTGACGCGGATCTTGGCATCCAGCGCCGACAGCGGCTCGTCCAGCAGCAGCACCCGCGGCTTGACCGCCAGAGCGCGCGCGAGGGCCACGCGCTGCTGCTGGCCGCCGGAAAGCTGGAACGGGTAGCGCGCGCCAAGCTCGGAAAGCCCTATCAGCCCCAGCATTTCCGCCACGCGCGCGTCGGATTCGGCGCGCGCCACCCCCGCCACCTTCAACCCGAAGCCCACGTTCTGCGCCACCGTCAGGTTGGGAAACAGCGCATAGGCCTGAAACACCATGCCGATCTTGCGCTGGTTCGGGCGCAGGCCCACCACGTCGCGCCCCTCGATGTGGATGGACCCCTGCGACGGCGTCTCGAACCCCGCCACCATGCGCAGCACCGTGGTCTTGCCGCAGCCCGAAGGCCCCAGCAGCGAGACGAACTCGCCCTTTTCGATGGCAAGGCTGAAATCCTTCACCACCCGGGTCGGGCCGAAGGATTTCTCCAGATGCGAAATGTCAAGAAAGGCCATCGGCAGGTGCCCCGATCATCGTTGAGCGCGTGAGTGTTTCGAAAACCGGTTGACCAGCTGGATCAGCCCCATGCAGGCCCAGGTGATGCCGAAGGCTATCACCGCCAGCGCGGCCGGTTCATAGGCGCGGTTGGCCCCCAGAATCTGCATGTAGGGCCCGAAGGCCGGCCGGTCGAGCAGGGCGGCAAGGGTGAATTCGCCGATCACGATGGCGAAGGTCAGGAACGCGCCCGACAGCACCGCCGTCAGCACGTTGGGCAGGATCACCCGCGCCAGAATCGTCACCCAGCCCGCGCCAAGGCTTTGCGCGGCCTCGGTCAGGGTGGCCACGTCGATGGTGCGCAACCCGGTGTCGACGGCGCGGTACATGTAGGGCAAGGCCAGCGTGGCATAGCCGAACATCAGCAGGATGTTGGTTCCCGTCGCCGTCCCGGTCAGCGGCAGCCAGCTTGAGGTGTTGTAAAGCCGGATGTAGCCGAACACGATCACGATCGCCGGAATGACCAGCGGCAGCAGGGTGATGAACTCGACATAGGGGCGCGCCCACGGCAGTTTCAGCCGCACCCAGTAGGCGGTGGGCACCACCAGCAGCACGCCGAACACGATGGTGAACAGCGCCATCACCACCGAATAACTGAAGGTTTCCTGAAACCGCGGGTCGGCCAGCACCTTGGCATAGGCGTCGAAGGAATACTCGCCCCGCCGCATCTTCAGCGAGAACTCGGTCATGCCCAGCAGCGGCAGGAAGAAATACAGCAGGCCGACGAACAGCGCGGCCCATGCCCACAAGAGCTTCATTTCAGCCACCTTTCGCTGCGCACCCGCAACCAGATGTAAAGCCCGTTGGCGACGCCGGTGATCACGATCATCCCGAAGGCCAGCGCATAGCCGAGGTTGGGGTTGCCCAGCACGTCGCCCCTGATCTGCGCGAAGAGCTTGATCGGCACGATGTTCAGCTGCGGCCCGGTCAGCGCGAATGCGGTGGCAATGGCGCCGAAGGAATTGGCGAACAGCAGCGCAAAGGTGCCCAGCAGCGACGGGAACAGGATCGGCAGCGCCACCATGCGCCAGTATTGCAGGCCGGATGCGCCAAGGATGCTCGCCGCCTCGCGCCATTCGCGCTTCAGCCCGTCCAGCGCCGGGGCGATGATCAGGATCATCAGCGGGATCTGGAAGAACAGGTAGACGATCACCAGCCCGTTGAACGACAGCAGGTTGAAGCCCATCGCGCGGAGGTCGATGCCAAGCTCGGTGCGAAGCAGCACGGTGACAAGGCCGACCGGGCCGATGGTCGCCAGAAAGGCAAAGGCCAGCGGCACGCCGGCGAAGTTCGACGCAACTCCCGAAAAGGTCAAGAGCGGCCCGCGGATCCAGCGCGGCAACCCGCCAAGGATCACGGCGGCGGCCACCGAAAAGCCGACCGCGCAGCCGATGGCGGCGGTCACAAGGCTCAGCTTGATCGAGGTCCAGTAGGACGACAGGATCGAGGGGTCGTTCAGGCCGCGCAGGTTGTCCAGCGTGAACCCGCCGCCCGGGGTCTGGAACGCACCGACCACGATCTTCATCGTCGGCAGGATCAGGAACAGTAGCGTGAACAGGCCGAAGGGCACGAGGCCAAGCCAATAGGGCGGCTGACGCCGGGCCCGGCCGCGAGCGGGGGAAGGTTCGATCATCCGGTGGCCTGTGACGGGGGGCAGTTGCCCGGTATCCATGCAGAAAGTCCGCCCCGCGCAGGGCGCGCGGGGCGGGCACTTGGCCGTTCAGCCGTTACTGGACGTTGGCGCCGACCACGGCATCCCAGCCGCCGGTGACGGCGGCCTTGTTGGCATCCTGTTCTTCCAGCGTCGGGAAGTAGGCGGCTTCATAGGAGGCGGCCGGCGGCAGGGCATCGAGCAGGTCCTGCGGAATCTTGCCCGCGGCGGACATGGCGTTGAAGCGCGCCGGGTGGCAGTAGCCTTTCAGCCAGCCAAGCTGACCTTCATCCGAATAAAGGTATTCCATCCAGAGCTTCGCCGCGTTCGGATGCGGCGCGTAGGCGCTGATCGCCTGCACATAGACCCCGGCCAGAACGCCCGACGCCGGCACCACAACGTCGATTGGCGGGTTGCCGGCCAGCGTGTCACGCGCGGCCAGCGCGTTGTAATCCCACATCACGACGATCGGGGTCGCACCCTGCGCCAGCGTGCCCGCCTTGCCGATGACCGGCACGAAGTTGCCCGCCTTGTTCATCTCGGCAAAGAAGTTCAGCCCGGCCTCGCCCGCAGCGGTGCCCGCAGCGGCGCCGGTGGACATGCCGGCCGCCAGAACGCCAAGGATCGCCTGGTTCGAGGCGCGCGGATCGCCGGCCAGCGCGACAGAGTTGGCATATTCCGGCTTGAGCAGGTCGGCCCAGTCGGTGGGCGTGTTGGTGATGATGTCCTTGTTCACCATGAAGGACATCACGCCGTAATAGTCGCCGTACCAATGGCCGTCGGCATCCTTGATGCTGTCGGGAATCTCGTCCCAGGTGGAAACCTTGTAGGGCATCAGCAGCCCTTCGGCCTGCGCCTGCGGCCCGAAGGCAAGGCCGATGTCCAGAACGTCGGGCGCCTGCGGGCCCTTGTTGTCCTTGTTGGCGCGGACGGCTTCCAGCTCGTCGGCGGACCCGGCGTCGGGGTTCAGCTCGTTCACGGTGATTTCGGGATATTTCGCCTTGAAGCCCGCGATCACCTCGCCATAGCCGCACCAGTCATGCGGCAGCGCAATGGTGGTCAGCGCGCCTTCCGCCTTGGCGGCGGCTTCAAGTTCGGCAAGCGACTGGGCATTCACCAGCGCGGTCGAGGCCAGCAGCACGGCCATCGAAACCGCTGCGGTTGCCTTGTTCAGTGTCATGTTCATTCTCCCTTGGGCCTCTTGGCCCCGTTCAACAGCTTCTGCTGTATTCTTCGTTTGTGACAGATTCATGTGCTGCCATGGCGCCGATACTAAGTCGCGCCGGTGGCTTGCCGCAATCGGTCTGTTGCATTTCCGTCGCTTTTTGCCGGAATGGCCGAACAGCCGGGCCGGGCGGCACAACCCTGCCGTGCACAACGATAAAAAGCTGCGCCGCCGACACCGGGCAGACCCGCACCGCCACCCCGTCCGGCGCTCGCAGGCTGCGCGGCGCGCGCGCCCTGCCGGGCGATCGCGTCCTGGTTCGGGCAGGGCCGGGACCACATGCCCCTTGCGTGACTCATCTCTGCGGCTATCCTCTCGGCAGGGGAAGGGGGGCGCAGGCGATGGCTCTGAAACACGCGGCACTCCTGCTTGCATTGCTGGCAAACCCGGCGGCGGCAGAGATGACCGCGGCGCAGGAACCATTGACCGCAGCGCAGGAAACCGCCTTCATGACGCTGCGCGACCTGTCGCAACAGGGCAAGGCGCTTCAGGGCAGCGGCGATCTGGCGGGGGCGGAAACCCTGCTGTCAGCCGCGATGGCGGCGGCATGGCGCGACTTCCCGGGTAATCCCCTGACCATCGCCACCACCCAGCACGACCTTGCCGCGGTCCTGACAGAGGCCGGAAACCTGCCGCGCGCCGAAAGTCTGGCCCGCGCCGCACTGATCCGGCGCCGCGACGAACCCCGGGCACGCGCCGCCAGCCAGGCGCTGCTGGCGCTGATCCTGTGCGATCTGGAACGCCATGCCGAGGCGCGCAGTCTGATGGCGCAGGCGGTGGAAAGCACGCTGGCCGACCCCGGGGCCGACCCCAGCCAGCTGATCCCGCATGTCGCGGCGCTGGCGGTGCTGACGGCCCGGACCGGCGACCTGCCGGGTGCGATGGGGCTGATCGGACAACTGGAACCGATGCTGTCCGAAATGAACGATGCCGATGCCGTGGCGACCTTTACCGCGCTGGGATGGCTGTCGTCGCGGGCCGGCCGGACCGACCATGCCGAGGCGGCCTATCGCACGGCCCTGTCGCGGGCGGCCTCGGTGCCGCCGGGGCCGGGGGTCGGCCCGCAGGACCAGGCGCGACGGCTGGGCAAGCTTGGCGCGATGCTGCTGCAACAGGGCCGACTGTCCGAGGCGGCGGCGCTGTTCACGCAGGCCGATGCGATGCTGACCGGGGCGGGGGTGACGGGTGGTCTGGTGCGGGCCGACGTGCTGAACGGGCTGGGGCTGGCGCTGCGCAGGCAGCATGACCCGCAGGGCGCCCTTGCCGCGCAGCGGCTGGCACTGGACCTGCGGATGGCCGCCCTGCCCGCCGGCCATCCGCAGGTCGGGGCCGGCTTTGCCGATCTGGGCGAGACCCTGCTGCGGGCCGGCGACGCGGGCAATGCGGCGGCCGCGCTGCGGCGCGCGGTGGCGATTGCCGCCGCCGCGGGCGACGGGCTGCGCCACGCCCGTGCGGCACTTGGTCTGGCCCTGGCCGAGGCCGCGCTGGGCCTGCCCGCCCTGCCCCGCGCGCTGGAGTCCCGCGCCGCCCTTGCCGCGCTGCTGCCCCCCGGCCACCCCGAGGCGGCGCGCGCCGGTTTCACCACCGCCTGGCTGGCCCTTGGCGCGGGCGACGCCGCCACCGCCCTGTCGCTGGCGCAGGCGGCGCTGGAGGACTTCACCGCGCAAGCCGAAAGGCTGGGCGCCGATGCGACCATCGCCGCAGCGCAGGAAACCGACATGCGCCGCCAGGTGCTGGCCGTGACCGCCGCGGCGTGGGAGGTGGACCCGGCCGGCCTGATCGACCCGGCCTTTCAGGCGGCACAATGGGCGATGGCCAGCCGCGCCGCCCGCACCACCCAGCGCATGTCGGCCCGCTTTGCCGCCGGATCGGATGACCTTGCGCTGCTGGCCCGGCACAAGCAGGATATGGTGAACCAATGGGCGGCCGAGGACCGCGACCATCTGGAACTGCTGTCGCGCCCCGGCGCACAGGCACAAGCGGCCGCGACGCTGGCCGATGCCGATGCCCTGCTGGCGCAGATCGCCGCGACCGAGGCCGATCTGGCCCGGCGGTTCCCGAATTATGCCGATCTGGTCAGCCCCGGCGTGCTGGATCTGGCCGGGGTGCAGGCGCGCCTGACCCCCGACGAGGCGCTGCTGCTGGTCGTGACGACGCAGGACGCGACCTTTGCCTTTGCCGTCACCGCAGGCGGTTTCGGCTGGACCCGCGCCGACCTGCCCGAAGCGGCGCTGGCCGAAACGGTGCAGGCCCTGCGCGCCCGGCTTGACCCCAACGCCCCCGCCCGCAGCGCCGAGGCACCGGACCCCGCGCCCGGCGGCCCCGCCTTCCACCGCAGCCCCGCCTTCGACCGCAACGCTGCCCACATGCTTTTCACCCGGCTTCTGGCCCCGCTGGATCGTCAGCTGGCGGGCAAGGCCCGGCTGCTGGTGGTGGCCGACGGACCGCTGTCGAGCCTGCCGCTGCAGGTGCTGGTGACGCGCCCGCCCGAAGGGTCCGACAGCGACCCGGCGGCGCTCCAGGCGACCGGTTGGCTGCTGTCCCGGCACGCCACCACCACCCTGCCCACCGTCGGCAGCCTTGCCGCACTGCGCGACCGCCCGCCCGCCGCCGCCCACGCCAGCCGCCTTGCGGGCTTCGGCGACCCGGCCTTCGCGGGAACCGAAACCACCCCGGCGGCCGTGGGCGCCTTTTTCGCCGGCGGCCGGGCGATGGAGGCCGCCCTGCGCGGCCTGGCCCCCCTGCCCGGCACCCGACGCGAGCTGTCGGGGCTGGCACGGGCGCTGGATGCCCCCGAAACGGCGCTGCACCTTGGCGCGGGGGCCACCGAACGGGCGGTGAAATCCGCGCCCGATCTGGCCGGGGCCGAGGTGGTGGCCTTCGCCACCCACGGCCTGCTGGCGGGCGAGATCACCGGGCTGGCCGAACCGGCGCTTGCCTTCACCCCGCCCGGCGCACCCGACGCGACCGACGACGGGCTGCTGACCGCCTCCGAGGCGGCGCAACTGACGCTGTCGGCCAGCTGGGTGATCCTGTCGGCCTGCAACACCGCCGCAGACGACGGCACGCCGGGGGCCGAGGGGCTTTCCGGCCTTGCTGCCGGGTTCCTTCATGCCGGAGCGCGGTCGTTGCTGGTGTCGCACTGGCCGGTGCGCGATGACGCGGCGGCGGTGCTGACCGTCGGCGCGGTCAGCCGACTGGCCGCCGACCCGGGGCTCGGCCGGGCACAGGCGCTGCGGCTGGCCACGCTTGCGCTGATGCAGGATGCGGCCTTTGCCCAGCCTTCGTCCTGGGCACCCTTCGTGCTGGTCGGCGACGGGAACTGATCCGCTACAGCAGCCGCGCCACGATCGCGGGCAGGTCGTCGAAATGCGAGAAGGCCGCCTGATGCGGCAGGTCCGCCACCGGCGTCTTGCGATAGCCCTCGGTGTAAAGCGCAAAAGGCAGCCTTGCGTTCACCGCAGTTTCAGCATCGACCTCGCTGTCACCGACATAGACCGCAGGCCCCCCCCCCAGGGCCGCAAGCGTGGCGTGCAGCGGTGCCGGGTCGGGCTTGCGCTGTGCCAGACTGTCGCCGCCGAACACCGCCCCGAAGCTGTCGAGCATCCCAAGATGGCGCAGCACCGCCCGGGTCGGCGCCAGCGGCTTGTTGGTGCAGACTCCCAGCCGGTGGCCCGCACCCGCCAGCTCTGCCAGCGCCTGCCGCACGCCGGGATAGACCAGCGTCAGCCCGACCGCATCTTCATACCCGGCCGTGAAGCTTGCCACCATCGGCGCGTAGCGCGGCCCTGCCGGGTCTTCGCCCGAAGCCTCCAGCAGGCGCTGCACCAGATGCGGCACGCCCTTGCCGATGAAACTGCGCACCTGCGGCAGGGTCAGCGCGGCAAAGCCTTCTTCGGCCAGCACCCGGTTCGAGGCGGCATGGATGTCGGGGGCCGAATCGATCAGCGTGCCGTCGAGATCGAAGATCACCACCGCCATCAGGCGTCCTTCCACTTGATCGAACAGCCCATCGAGGCCACCTGGTCGCGCGGCCCCTGCCCGGTTTCGGCCACCTGCAGCATCGCCTCCAGCAGCTCGCGCCGTGCCCCTGGCACCGCCACCTTCCCCGAGGCATCCAGCCGCCCGCGATATTGCAAATCACCCTGCGCGTTGAAGCCGAAGAAGTCCGGCGTGCAGGCCGCCCCCCAGTCGCGCGCCACCTGCTGGCTTTCGTCGTAAAGATAGGGGAACGGGAAATCGTGCAGCAGCGCAAGGTCGCGCAGCGGGCCGGGGCCGTCCTGCGGATAGGCCGCGATGTCGTTGGACGATATCGCCGCCACCCCGATGCCCGCCGCCTGCAGGTCGCGCGCGTCGCGCACGATCCGGTCCAGCACCGCCTGCACATAGGGGCAATGGTTGCAGATGAACATCACCAGCAGGCCCCTGGGGCCCATGACCTGATCCAGGCTCCAGGTCCGGCCGTCGGTGCCCGCAAGGGTGAAGCCCGGCGCCTTCCAGCCGAAATCGCAGACGGGGGGAGTTTCGGCCATGGTCAAGCTCCTTGGGGCAGCCGCGCGGTGATCCCCGCCAGCCCGCCCAGTTCGGTGAAACAGGGCATGACTGCCGCAGCACCAGTGAAATCCTCTGCCACAGTATAGACACCGGGCGACACCAGACAAGGCAAGCCCGCCGCCAGCGCCGCCCGCAACCCGTTGCGCGAATCCTCCAGCGCCACGGCACGCTGGGGCGCGACCCCCAGCCGCTGCAACGCCAGCAGGTAGACATCGGGCGCGGGCTTCTTCGCCGCCACCATGTCGCCAGCGGCGATCACGTCGAACACCCGCCCCGCCGCCTGCCCGAACACCGCCCGGCACAGCGCATCGACGTTTTCCGGGCTGGTGGTGGTGGCCACGGCCAGCTTGAGCCCCGCCACCCGCGCCCCGGCGATCAGCTCCGCGATGCCGGGGCGCAATGCCATCGCCCCCCCGGCCATCAGCGCGACATAGCGCGCGGTCTTGTCGGCATGAAGTGCAGCCAGCGGCAGCGCGCCCAAGTCGCCGCCCTGCTCGGTGACATACCGCGCCATCCGTTCCTTGCCCCCGGTGGTGGTCAGCAGCGCGGTGTAATCGTCCCGGCTCCAGTGCCACCCCAGCCCCGCCGCCGCGAAGGTCTCGTTGAACGCACGGCGGTGCAGTTCTTCGGTCTCGGCCAGCGTGCCGTCCACATCGAAGATCAGCGCCTCAAGCAAGTGCCGCTTCCGCCGCCGCCCGGATCGCCCGGATGTTCGCCCCGTAGGGCGCAGGGTCGGCGACCGAGCCGCCCTTGAACACCGCCGACCCCGCCACCAGCACATCCGCCCCCGCCGCCGCCACCAGCGGCGCGGTTTCCGGCGTCACGCCGCCGTCGATCTCGATATGGATCGGACGGTCACCGATCATCGCGCGCAAGGAGCGCACCTTCTCGATCTGGCTCATGATGAACTTCTGCCCGCCGAAGCCGGGGTTCACCGTCATGATGCAGAACAGGTCCACCATGTCCAAGAGATGCGCCACCGCGTCGATGCCGGTGCCGGGGTTGATCGCCAGCCCCGCCTTGCAGCCCGCGCCGCGGATCGCCTGCAAGGTGCGGTGGATGTGCGGCCCCGCCTCCAGATGCGCCGAGATCACGTCGGCCCCGGCGCGTGCGAAGGCCTCGATATAGGGGTCGACCGGCGCGATCATCAGATGCACGTCCATCACGCCCTTGATGTGCGGCCGGATCGCGGCGCAGGTCGCCGGGCCGAAGGTGATGTTGGGCACGAAATGCCCGTCCATCACGTCGACGTGCACCCAGTCGCAGCCCTGCGCCTCGATGGCCTCGCATTCCAGCCCGAAATTGGCGAAGTCGGCCGACAGGATCGAGGGCGCGATCTTGATGGCCCGGTTGAAGGTCATGTCTCGGTTGAAGGTCATGTCAGTCTCCCTTGCGCTCGCTGTCCAGGCCGCCCCGGAACACGCGACTGGCGCGGATGTCGGATTCCTCGATCGTCGACAGGGCCGCCGCGTCGAGCGGCCCCGCATCGGCGCTGAACAGCCGGTTCGCCTGCCGCAGCCGCGCCCGGTCCAGCGCGTTGCGGATCGAGCGGGCGTTGGCGAAATGCGGCTGGCCCCGGCGCAGCCCGATGTATTCCGCCAGCGCGGCCTTGGCCCCCGGCGTGAAGGTGTAGTTCTGGTCGGCCAGCATGTGCTCGGCGATCTGCTCCAGCTCGTCGCCGGTATAGTCGGGAAACTCGATGTGATGCGCAATGCGCGACCGGAAGCCGGGGTTGGATTCAAAGAACTTGTCCATCCGGTCGGCATAGCCCGCCAGGATCACCACCAGGTCGTCGCGGTTGTTCTCCATGATCTGCAACAGGATCTCGATCGCCTCCTGCCCGTAGTCCCGTTCGTTGTCGGGGCGATACAGGTAATAGGCCTCGTCGATGAACAACACCCCGCCCATCGCCTTCTTCAGCACGTCCTTGGTCTTGGGCGCGGTGTGGCCGATGTATTGCCCGACCAGATCATCCCGCGTCACGCTGACCAGATGCCCCTTGCGCACATAGCCCAGCCGATGCAGCAGCCCCGCCATCTTCAGCGCGACCGTGGTCTTGCCGGTGCCCGGATTGCCGGTGAAGCTCATGTGCAGCGTCGGCGTCTCGTGCGCCAGCCCCAGCGTCCTGCGCGCCTTGTCCACCAGCAGCAGCGCCGCCGTCTCGCGGATGCGCTGCTTGACCGGGGCCAGCCCGATCATCTCGCGGTCCAGCTCCTCCAGCACCTCGCGCACGCCCGAGTTTTCATACTCGGCCCGCAGGTCCACGGTGATCGGCGCGGCATCCGTCATGGCAACCTCATTTTCCTGCATTCTCATTGGTCCAAATACCCTCGGGGGGTCCGGGGGGCAGACAGCCCCCCGGCCTTTCCGCCGGAGCTCAGCCGGTGATCGAGGTATAGCGGATCGCGCGCCCGTCCACCTCGGTCCGCATCAGGCGGAACTTCGTTTCGTTTTCCGGCCGGTTGACGATGAAACTCATCGTAACCGATTCCACCGCCCGGGTGTTGTCGAAGGCGTTGATGCGGATATAGGCGTCGCCATGGGCCTTGCGGCAGTCGGCCAGTTCCATCAGCACGCCCTTGGCGTCCTGCAGGTCGAACATCGGGTGGCCCCACATCTCCCAGAAGATGTTGCGCGGATGCGGGTCATAGGAATATTCGACCCCGATCGCCCAGCCCTTGCGCAGGCAGTATTCCACCTGGGTGGTGATCTGGTCGTCGGTCAGGTCGGGCAGGAAGGAAAAGCAGCCCTGGGTGATACGCATGGTATGTCTCCTCACATGCTGAC
The DNA here is from genome assembly GCA_032334235.1 of Paracoccaceae bacterium Fryx2. NCBI lineage: Bacteria > Pseudomonadati > Pseudomonadota > Alphaproteobacteria > Rhodobacterales > Paracoccaceae > Paracoccaceae bacterium Fryx2. Next base: position 404,751 of record JAVSGI010000005.1, on the reverse strand, counting down.
GGACGGCATCGGGGTGAAGTCCGATGTGTCGGTGGAGGTGTAGTTGAAGGTGATCGAGCCCCAGACATCCAGCGCGGCCTCCAGCGGCTTGCACCACTTGGCGGCAGAGCGCAGGATCTCCGGCCCCTCGACCGCGATGTTGCGGCCCTCGTTGCGGGCAAACACCATGGCTTCCAGTGCCACGCGGTTGGCCTGCGCCCCGGCCTGGATGCCCATCGGGTGCCCGATGGTGCCGCCGCCGAACTGCAGCACCACGTCGTCGCCGAACAGGTCGAGCAACTGGTGCATCTGGCCCGCATGGATGCCGCCGGATGCCACCGGCATGACCTTCAGCATGTCGCCCCAGTCCTGCTCGAAGAAGATGCCGCGCGGCAGGTCGACGAGGTTCTTCTGTTCGCGCAGCACGTTGTAATAGCCCTGCACGGTCATCGGGTCGCCTTCCAGCTTGCCCACCGCGGTGCCCGCGTGCAGGTGGTCCACCCCTGCCAGACGCAGCCACTTGGCGATGACGCGGAAGGAGATCCCGTGGTTCTTCTGGCGCGTGTAGGTGCCGTGGCCTGCGCGGTGCATGTGCAGGATCATGTCGTTGTTGCGGCACCATTCCGAAATCGACTGGATCGCGGTCCAGCCCACGATCAGGTCAACCATCACGATGACCGAACCAAGCTGCTTGGCGAACTCTGCCCGGCGATACATCTCCTCCATCGTGCCGGCGGTGATGTTGAGGTAGTGGCCCTTCACCTCGCCGGTCTGGGCGGAGGCCAGGTTCACCGCCTCCATCACGTAAAGGAACCGGTCGCGGTAATGCATGAAGGGCTGCGAGTTGATGTTCTCGTCGTCCTTCATGAAGTCGAGCCCGCCCTTCAGGCCCTCATAGACCACCCGGCCGTAGTTCTTGCCCGAAAGCCCCAGCTTCGGCTTGGTGGTGGCGCCCAGCAGCGGCTTGCCGAACTTGTCCAGCCGTTCGCGTTCCACGATGATGCCGGTCGAGGGGCCCTTGTAGGTCTTGATGTAGGCCACCGGGAAGCGCATGTCCTCCAGCCGGGCCGCCTTCAGCGGCTTGAAGCTGAACACGTTGCCGATGATCGAGGCGGTCAGGTTGGCGATGCTGCCCGGTTCGAACAGGATCAGGTCATAGGCGATGTAGACGAAATACTGCCCCGGCGTGCCCGGCACCGGATCGACCCGGTAGGCCTTGCCGCGATACTGGTCGCAGGCCGTCAGACGGTCGGTCCAGACCACGGTCCAGGTCGCGGTCGAAGACTCGCCCGCCACGGCGGCGGCGGCCTCGATCGGGTCCACGCCTTCCTGCGGCGTGATGCGGAACAGCGCGAGGATGTCGGTATCCTTCGGCTCGTAATCGGCATCCCAGTAGCCCATCTGGGCGTATTTCAGCACGCCCGACTTGTATCGGGCCTTGCCCTTGATTTCCGTCTTTGCGTCGTCAGCCATTTGCACGTCTCCCTTTCATGCAGCCTGCGCGGCGGAAACCGCAGGATTGAGCGCCCCGCTCGCGTAGCGTTTCGCCATGTCATCCATCGGAATGACCTTGATCTTGCTGGCATTCCCTGCCGTTCCGAAAGCCTCCAGACGCATCCGGCACAGATCGCGCATCGCGTCCATGGCGGGTTTGAGGAACTTGCGGGGGTCGAACTCCTTCGGGTTCTGCATCGCGATGCGGCGGAACTGGCCGGTCATCGCCATGCGGCAGTCGGTGTCGATGTTGACCTTGCGCACGCCCATCTTGATGCCGCGCACGATTTCCTCGACCGGGACCCCGAAGGTCTGCGGCATGGCACCGCCGAATTCGTTGATGATGTCCTGCAATTCCTGCGGCACCGAGGACGAGCCGTGCATCACCAGATGGGTGTTGGGCAGTTTCTTGTGGATCGCCTCGATCACGCCCATGGCAAGGATCTCGCCATCGGGCTTGCGCGAGAACTTGTAGGCGCCGTGGCTGGTGCCGCAGGCGATTGCCAGGGCATCGACCTTGGTGCGGGTCACGAAATCCACCGCCTGATCGGGGTCGGTCAGCAGCTGGCTGTGGTCAAGCTTGCCTTCGGCGCCGTGGCCGTCCTCGGCCTCGCCCTCGCCGGTCTCAAGGCTGCCCAGCACGCCCAGTTCGCCCTCGACCGACGCGCCCACCCAATGCGCCATCGACGCGACGCGCTCGGTGATCTCGACGTTGTAGTCATAGCTTGCGGGGGTCTTGGCATCGCCCATCAGGCTGCCGTCCATCATGACCGACGTGAAGCCATGCTTCACCGCCGACATGCAGGTGGCCTCGTCGTTGCCGTGGTCCTGGTGCATGCACAGCGGAATGTCGGGATAGATCGCCGCCAGCGCCTCGATCATCTTCGCCAGCATGATGTCGTTGGCGTAGGACCGCGCCCCGCGCGACGCCTGGATGATCACCGGCGCGTCGACGGCCTTCGCCGCCTCCATGATCGCCAGGCCCTGTTCCATGTTGTTGATGTTGAAGGCGGGCACGCCATAGGAATGCTCTGCCGCGTGGTCAAGAAGTTGTCTCAGCGTTATCAGTGCCATAGCGGCCTCCGTTCAGATCAGTTTGCCCATCGCGACGGCGGTATCCGCCATGCGGTTGGAAAAGCCCCATTCGTTGTCGTACCAGCTCAGAATCCGCACCATCGTGCCGTCCATCACCTTGGTCTGGTCCATGTGGAAGACCGAGGAATGTGGGTCGTGGTTGAAATCGGTGCTGACGTTGGGCTGGTCGGTGTAGCCCAGAACGCCCGCCATCGGCCCGTCAGCAGCGGCGCGGATCGCGGCGTTGACCTCTTCCACGCTGGTGGCGCGGCTGGCCTCGAACACCAGATCGACCACCGAGACGTTGGGCGTCGGCACCCGGATCGCCACGCCATCCAGCTTGCCCTTCAACTCCGGCAGCACCAGACCCACGGCCTTGGCGGCACCCGTGGAGGTCGGGATCATGCTCAGCGCGGCGGCACGGCCACGATACAGATCCTTGTGCATGGTATCCAGCGTCGGCTGGTCGCCGGTATAGCTGTGGATCGTGGTCATGAAGCCGCGTTTGATGCCGATGGCGTCGTGCAGCGCCTTGGCGACCGGCGACAGGCAGTTGGTGGTGCAGGAGGCGTTCGAAACCACCAGATCGGCGGCGGTCAGCGTGTCGTGGTTGACCCCGAACACGATGGTCTTGTCGGCATTGTCGGCCGGGGCCGACACCAGCACGCGTTTTGAGCCATTCGCCAGATGGAAGGCGGCCTTGTCGCGGGCGGTGAAGATGCCGGTGCATTCCATCGCGATGTCGACATCATCCCACGGCAGGTCCTTCGGGTCGCGGATCGCGGTGACGCGGATCGGCCCGCGCCCGGCGTCGATCCAGTCCGCCCCGGTGGTCACGGTGCCGGGAAAGCGGCCGTGCACCGAGTCGAAGCGCAAAAGGTGGGCGTTGGTTTCCACCGGCCCCAGATCGTTGATCGCGATCACCTCGATGTCGGTGCGACCGGATTCGATGATGGCGCGCAGCACGTTCCGACCGATGCGGCCAAAGCCGTTGATGGCAACTTTCACAGTCATTCGGGTTACTTCCTCGTCAGTTTCCGGGCCAGTTCTGTGACAGCCTCGGCGGTGATGTTGAAATGCTTGTAAAGCGCGGGGGCCGGGGCCGAGGCGCCAAAGCCGGTCATGCCGACAAAGCCATCGGTATGGCGCAAGAGCGTGTCCCAGCCCTGGCGGATGGCGGCCTCGATGCCGATGCGCGGCGCCTCGCCCAGCACGTCGGCGCGGTAGGGGTCGGGCTGCTGCGCGAAAGCCTCGAAACAGGGGGCCGAAACCACCGACGCCATGATGCCCGCCTCGGCCAGCGCGTCGGCGGCTGAAAGGGCAATCTCGATCTCCGAGCCGGTGGCGATCAGCGTCACGTCACGGTCGGCCTGCCAGCGCAGGGTGTAGGCGCCCTTGGCCGTCATGTTCTCGGTCACGTCGCTGCGCACCAGCGGCAGGTTCTGCCGCGACAGCACCAGCAGCGTCGGCGTGCAGGTCGAGGCCATCGCCATTTCCCAGGCCTCGGCGGTTTCGACCACGTCGCAGGGGCGGACGACGTTCAGGTTCGGGATCGCCCGCAGGCTTGCCAGATGTTCGACCGGCTGGTGCGTCGGGCCGTCCTCGCCCAGACCGATGCTGTCATGCGTCATGACATAGGTCACCGGCACCCCCATCAGCGCCGCAAGGCGGATCGCGGGGCGGCAATAGTCGGCAAAGGCCATGAACGTGCCGCCATAGGGCTTGAACAGCCCGTGCAGTGCTATGCCGTTCATTGCCGCTGCCATGCCGTGCTCGCGGATGCCGTAGTGGATGTAGGTGCCGGAATAATCGGCCTTGGTCACCGATTTCATCCCCTTGGACCGGGTCAGGTTCGATCCGGTCAGGTCGGCCGAGCCGCCCACCGTGAAGGGCAGCGCCGCGTTCACCACGCCCAGCGCCATTTCGCTGGCCTTGCGCGTGGCGACCTTGGGCTTGTCGACCAGCAACTGCGCCTTGTAGGCGGCCATCGCCGTGGTCAGCGCCGACACGTCGCCCGCCAGCGCGGTTTCGAAGGCCGCGCGCGACGGCGAGGCGGCAAGGGATTTGGCCCATGCCTTGCGCGCCTCGGCACCACGCGCGGCCACTTTTCCCCAGGCCGCATAGACCGACGCGGGGATCTCGAACGGTGCATGTTCCCAGGCGAGGAAGGCGCGGGCGGCGGCAATCTCGGCGTCGCCCAGCGGTGCGCCGTGAACGTCGTGGCTGCCCTGCTTGTTGGGCGCGCCGAAGCCGATCACCGTGCGGCAGGCGATCAGGCTGGGGCGCGGGTCGGCGCGGGCTTCCTCGATGGCGTCTGCCACCTCTTGCGGGGTGTGACCGTCCACCGCCAGCACATGCCAGCCAGAGGCGGCAAAGCGGGCAAGCTGGTCGGTCGAGGTCGAAAGCTCGGTGTCGCCGTCGATGGTGATCCTGTTGTCGTCCCACATCACGATCAGGCGGCCAAGGCCAAGATGCCCCGCCAGATCAATCGCTTCGTGGCTGATGCCTTCCATCAGGCAGCCGTCGCCTGCGATGACGTAGGTGTAGTGATCGATCAGGTCGGGGTAACGCGCCGCGGCCATCCGTTCGGCCAGAGCCATGCCGACCGCGGTGGCGATGCCCTGCCCCAGCGGGCCGGTGGTGACTTCGATCCCCATGGCGTGACCATATTCGGGGTGGCCTGCGGTGCGGCTGCCGAGTTGCCGGAAGGCGCGGAGCTGGTCCATCCCCATGTCGGAATAGCCGAGCAGGTGGTTCAGCGCATAGATCAGCATCGAGCCATGCCCGGCCGACAGCACGAAGCGGTCGCGGTTGGGCCAGTCATGCGCCGCGGGGTCAAGCGTGAGGAAGCGGTTGAACAGCACCGTCGCCACGTCAGCCATGCCCATCGGCATCCCCGGATGGCCGGAGTTCGCCTTCTGCACCGCATCCATCGCCAGCGCGCGGATGGCGTTTGCCATCATGCGCTCGTCGGCGGGGGGAAGTCCTGCGTTCATGTCACCCTCCTCAGGCGCGCTTGCTGTCGCGGACCAGCCGCTCGATCAACGGGGTCAGGATCAGCTGCATCGCCAGGTCAAGCTTGTTGCCCGGCACGACGATCGAGTTTGCCCGGCTCATCCACGACCCGTTGATCATGTTGGTCAGGTAGGGGAAATCGATGCCGCGCGGCTCGCGGAACCGGATCACGACCAGGCTTTCGTCGGCGGTGGGGATCCAGCGCGCCACGAACGGGTTCGAGGTATCGACCACCGGCACGCGCTGGAAGTTGATGTCGGTCTTGGTGAACTGCGGGGTGATGCAGTGCACATAGGCGTGCATCCGGCGCAGGATGACATCGGTCACCGCCTCGGTGGAATATCCGCGCTGCGCCCGGTCGCGGTGGATCTTCTGGATCCATTCGAGGTTGATCACAGGAACCACGCCGATCTTGAGGTCGACCAGTTTCGCCATGTTGACCTCGTCATTGACCACCGACCCGTGCAGCCCTTCGTAGAACAGCAGGTCCGAGCCATCCTCGAACGGCGCCCATTCGGTGAAATGGCCGGGAGGCACGCCATATTTCTCGGATTCGGCGGCGTCGTGGACATAGTGGCGGCTGCGGCCCTTGCCGGTTTCGCCATATTCGCGGAACACCCGCTCCAGCTCGCCCAGCTCGTTGGCCTCATACGAGAAATGCGAGAAGGTCGGGTCGCCCGCCGCGTAGCGTGCATCCAGTTCGCGCTTCATGTCGGCGCGGTTGTAGCGATGGAAGGCGTCGCCCTCGATCGACACGGCGTTGATCCTCTCGCGGCGGAAGATCTGGTCGAACGTGTGCTTCACGGTCGAGGTGCCCGCCCCCGACGACCCGGTAACCGAAATGATGGGGTGTTTCTTGCTCATATGTCAGCTCCGGAACAGGCCACGTTTGCCGAACAGGGCAGATGTCTCGTGGTCGGGAAGATCGTGATAGGCGGCGATGCGGGCAACCTTCGACGCAGAGCCGAAGATGAAGGGCGTGCGTCCGTGCAGCTTTTCCGGCACGGCCTTGAGGATCGGGTCGGTGCCGTCGGTCGCCCCGCCCCCGCCTTGGGTGATGACGAAGGCAATCGGCGCGCATTCGTAGACCAGCCGCAGGCGGCCGTGTTCATACCCCTTGCGGTTGTCGCGCGGATACAGGAACACGCCGCCGCGCGTCAGGATGCGGTGGGTTTCGGCCACCAGCGAGGCGACCCAGCGCATGTTGAAGTTGCGCCCGCGCGGCCCTTCGGCCCCGGCCACGCAATCATCGACATAGGCGCGGATCGGCGACGGCCAGTGCCGGTAGTTCGAGGCGTTGATGGCGAATTCAGTCGACTCGTCCGGCACCCTGATGTCGCGTTCCACCAGCACCCATTCCTGCTCGCGCGGGTCGAGCACGTATTTCAGCACCCCCGCGCCGAATGTCACCACCAGCGCGACCTGCGGCCCGTAGATCACATAGCCGCCCGCCAGCAATTCGGTGCCGGGCCGCAGGAAGCTGGACTCGGGGCCGTCGGCCACGGGGTAGATTGCGAAGATCGTGCCGATCGACACGTTGGCGTTGATGTTGGACGACCCGTCGAGCGGGTCGATCGCCAGCGCCAGCGTGCCCGCCGGGTTCAGTTCGACAACCGTTTCCTGTTCTTCCGAGGCGTAGTAGCGCACACCGGTATCGGCCAGCGCCAGCCGGTAGGCGTCGTCGGCGATCACGTCGAGCGCCTTCTGGCCGTCGCCGTCGGAGTTGACGCCCATGGCCCCCGAAAGGTCCTCGTCGATGCCGCCGCGTGCGATACGCATGGCGACCTCTGCAGAAATGCCTGCAATCCGGCACATCACGGTATAGAGTTGTTCGGGTATGCCCGCGACCGGCAGAGCCGTGTCTTCGTGCTGCACGTTGTAACCTCCCATGCATCAGCTTGGCGGCACACTTGCGGGAATCGGTCTTAAATGAAATTTAATAGTTCTGAAATTGCATTCAGGATAATCTAATGATCCGACTAGACACCCTGACCCTGAAACAGTTGCGCAGCCTGACGGCGATTGCCGAAACCGGTTCCCTTACGGCAGCGGCGGAACGGCTGGGGCTGACCCCGCCGGCAATCCATAGCCAGATCAAGAACTTGGAGGCTGCCTTTCAGCGCGTTCTGCTGCAGCGCAGCGCCGATTCAGCAGGCTCCGGCCTGACGCTGGACGGGCTGGCGGTGCTGACGGCAGCGCGGCGGATCGATGTCATTTTGTCGCAATGTGCCGAGCAGATCCAGGCGCTGTCAGAGGGCAAGGTGGGTCAGGTGACGCTGGGCGTGGTCTCGACCGCGCGCTATTTCGCGCCGCGCCTCGTGCGGAGGCTGGGCGAGATATGCCCCGACATCAAGATCACGCTGCGGGTCGGCAACCGGGAATCGGTGATCGACGGCCTGGCGCGCCATGGCGTCGATCTGGCGATCATGGGGCGGCCGCCGCGGGTGCCTGCGGTTCATGCCACCCAGCTTGGCCCCCACCCGCACGGCATCGTGGCGCCGCCCGACCACCCGCTGGCGTCACGGCGGGCCGTCGCCGCATCGGATCTGCTGGCGCAGACCTTCCTCGCGCGCGAGGAAGGTTCGGGCACGCGCATCCTGATGGCGCGCTATCTGGACCGGCTGGGGGATGGGCAGGCGGTGACCCTGACCGAGATGGGCTCGAACGAGACCATCAAGCAGTCGGTGATCGCGGGGCTCGGCATCGCCTTCATGTCGCTGCACACCGTCACCGACGAGCTGGCCTTCGGCCGCCTCGTGCAACTGGATGCGCCCGGCCTGCCGGTGGTGCGCAACTGGTTTCTGGTGCAGCCCGCCGACCTGACGCTTGGCCCCGCGGCACAGCGCCTGCACCGCGAGATCGTGGCGATGGGCGGCAGCTACCTGCCGGTGGTGTGAGGCTTACAGCCGGACGCTGAAATCGGTGATGCCCAGCCGGGCAAGGTCGACCGCCTGCGGGCGGTGGTGCGACCGGATGCTGGCAGAAACCGCGACCGATGCGGTCAGCAAGTCGAGACATTCGGCCAGAATGGAAAGCGGGCGGGAAAGAACGGCGTGCATTGTAAGCCTCGGGTTGCGCCACGGCTGTGACCCAACCAACGTGGCCTTCCTTGCACGCCGCCACAACGCGGAACCCCGCATTCCCGCCATGCAGCGGGTGCATCAGTCCTCGTCGCCCGCGATCTGGCGCAGCACCTGTCCCCGCCCCCGGGCACGCAGCACCAGCGGCACGATCAGCGCCAGCGCCGCCAGCGCCAGCATCGAGGCCGCGATGGGCGAGGCGACCAGCGTCGTCACGTCGCCCTGCGCGATGGCCAGCGCCCGGCGCAACTGCTGTTCGGCCATCGGCCCCAGGATCAGCCCCACCACGATCGGCGCGATGGGATAGCCGTAAAGCCGCATCATGTAGCCCAGCACGCCGAAGATCAGCAGCATCCCCAGTTCGACCGACGACGGGTTGGCGCCAATGGTGCCCAGCGTGGCAAAGGTCAGGATGCCCGCGTATAGCCAGGGGCGCGGGATGGTCAACAGCTTCACCCACAGCCCGATCAGCGGCAGGTTCAGCACCAGCAGCATCACGTTGGCGATCAGCAGGCTGGCAATCAGCCCCCAGACCAGAGTCGGGTTGGTGGCAAACAGCAGCGGTCCCGGTTGCAGCCCGAACTGCTGGAACCCCGCGAGCATGATCGCCGCCGTGGCCGTGGTGGGCAGGCCCAGCGTCAGCAGCGGCACCAGCGTGCCGGCCGCAGCGGCGTTGTTTGCGGCCTCGGGCCCGGCGACGCCCTCGATGGCGCCGTGGCCAAACTGCTCGGGGTGGTTCGACGCCCGCTTTTCGGTGGCATAGGACAGGAAGCTGGCAATGTCGGCGCCGCCAGCAGGCATCGCCCCGATGGGAAAGCCGATGGCGGTGCCGCGCAGCCAGGGCTTCCACGACCGCCCCCAGTCGGCCCGGCTCATCCAGATCGAGCCTTTCACCGCCAGAACCTTGTCATCGACCCCCGGCCCCTGCGCCACGACGAACAGCGCCTCGCCCACCGCGAACATTGCGACGGCCAGCGTGGTGACCTCGATCCCGTCCAGCAGTTGCGGCACGCCGAACGACAGGCGCGCCTGCCCGGTCAGGCTGTCGATGCCGATGCAGGCCAGCGCCAGCCCCAGAAACAATGAGGTCAGCCCGCGCAAGGTGCTGTCACCGAAGGCCGAAGACACCGTGACGAAGGCCAGCACCATCAGCGCGAAATACTCGCGCGGCCCGAACACCAGCGCCAGCTTGACGACATGGGGCGCCAGAAAGGCCAGCAGCAGCGTGGCGATCAGCCCCGCGACGAAAGACCCGATGGCCGCCGTTGCCAGTGCAGGCCCGCCGCGCCCGGCGCGGGCCATCTTGTTGCCCTCCAGCGCGGTGACGATCGAGGCACTTTCCCCCGGCGTGTTGAGCAGGATCGAGGTGGTCGAGCCGCCATACATCCCGCCGTAGTAGATGCCCGCGAACATGATCAGCGACCCCGCCGGGTCAAGCCCGTAGGTCACCGGCAACAGCAGCGCCACCGTCAGCGCGGGCCCGATGCCGGGCAGCACGCCGACAGCGGTGCCCAGCAGAACCCCGATCAGCGCATAAAGCAGGATCACCGGGTCGGTCGCGACCGTCAGGCCCTGCAGCAGGAAGTCGAACGTGCTCATCTCAGCCCCCGTAGATCAGGGTTTCCAGCGGCCCCGCCGGCAGGTTCAGCTTCAGCAGCCGGTCGAACACGCCGTAGATGCCGAGCGAGATCACGATCCCCACCGGGATCGAAAACCACAGCTGCCGCTTGCCGAAGGCGCGCGCGGTAAAGGCGAACAGCAGGCCGGTGGCAATCGCGAAGCCCGCGATCTTCAAGAGGATCAGCTGTGCGCCAAGCCCCGCCACGATCCACAGCACCGGGGCGGGCTGCTGCGGCGGGCGCGGTTCATAGTCGCCGCGAATGCCTGCCGCCACCGTCCAGCCCGCAAGGCCCAGCAGGCACCAGCCGATGGCGCGTGGCACACCCGCCGGGCCGACCCCGGCATAACCGCCCGCCTGCGGCAGTCTGGCCCCCTCCCACAGCAGCAGCGCGCCAAGGGCGGCCAGCAGGACCGCGATGAAGAACGCCGCCCCATCGGGGCGGCGCGTCGGCTTGTTTGCGAGGTGTTTCATTTCACCAGACCGATTTCCCGCAGGATGCCTTCGGTCGCGGCGGTGTCGGTCGCCAGTTGCGCCTCGAAATCGGCGCCCGCCAGCCAGGTGTTGGCCCAGCCCTTGGTCGCCAGCGCCGAGGTCCAGCCTTCCGAGGCGTTCATCTTCTCGATGTCGGCCATGATGGCGGCCTTCTGTTCATCGGTCAGCCCCGGTGCTGCGGCGACCATGCGCCAGTTCTGCAGCACCACGTCAAAGCCCGCTTCCGCCAGGGTCGGCGCATCGACGCCCTCGATCCTGTCAGCCGACGATACCGCCAGCAGGCGCATGGTGCCGGCCTGCACCTGCGGCAGAAACTCGCCAAGGCTCGAGACGCCCGCCGTCACCTGATTGCCCAGAATGGCCGCCAGCGCCTCGCCGCCGCCGGAGTAGGCGACGTAGTTGATCTTGGTCGGGTCAACCCCCGCCGCCTTGGCAAGCAGCCCGACGGTGATGTGGTCGGCCCCCCCGGCCGAACCGCCCGCCCAGGACACCGCACCCGGATCGGCCTTCAGCGCCTCGACCAGTTCGCCGATGGTCTGGATCGGCGAGGCGGTGGGCACCACGATCGCCTCGTATTCGCCGGTCAGCCGGGCAATCGGCGTCACGTCCTTCAGCGACACCGGCGAGCCGTTGGTCAGGATCGCACCGACCATGACATAGCCGCCGACGATCAGCTGCGTCGGATCGCCCGCCGCCGAGGATGCGAACTGCGCAAGGCCCACGGTGCCGCCGGCACCCGGCACGTTCTGCACCTGCACCGACGAGGAGATGCCTTCGGCCTGCAGCACCTCCTGCATTGTGCGGGCGGTCTGGTCCCAGCCGCCGCCGGGGCCTGCCGGGGCAATGATGGTATAGTCGGCCGCAAGGGCCGGCAGTGCAACGGCCGAGGCCAGCAGCCCCGCCAGAATGAAATGTCTCATCGTGTTTCCCTCCCAGGATGGCCCGCATGTGGCGGGTCCGTGAAACCGGCGGGGGGCATGGGGGCGCAGCCCGTGGCAATGGCCCGGCGCGCCTTGGTCCCCCCTTTGAGCGGGCCTCTGCCTCCTCAGGCGGCCCTGCGACAACTTGACCACATCAAGCTGTCACCAAGCTGACATCCGGGCAAGGATTCTGCGGGGAAACCGCTACTCGCCCGCCAGCGCCGCCTGCCAGCGCGCGATCAGCCGCCGCCGCTTGGCCTGATCGAGGTAGACCAGCAGGCCGGGGCTGACCGCCACCGGGCGCAACTGTGCCCCCAGCGCCGCCTCCATGCTGCGGGCCGAGTCTTCGGCCGAGACCTCGAGGCTGACGGCGGGCAGGCGCAGGCGTTCGGCCAGAATGGTCTGCCCGGCCCGCGACATGAAGAACCCCAGCACCCGCGCCCCCAGATCGGGCCGCGCCGCCGCCCGTGGCACCAGCCCGACGCGCGAGATCACCACCGTGAAATCGCGCGGCAGAAGCAGCCCGACATTCGGGTTGTTCCGCGCCCAGTCGGCGGCGTAGGAACCAAGAATGTTGTAACCCAGCACCAGCCGCCCGTCCGATACCCGCTCCAGTATCTCCTGGCTGGTGGCGAACTGCTGCACCCCCGCCGCCCCCATCGCCTGCACCACCGACCAGATGTCGGCAAAATGTTCCTGATCGCGGGCAAGGAACAGATAGCCCACCGCCGACCGCTCGATGTCATAGGTGCCGATGCGCCCCTGCATCGCGGGGCCTGCCGCACGCAGGTAGTTGATCAGCCCGATCCTCGTGGCGGGCGGCGTGTCGGGGAAGCTCGGCTTGTGATAGACGAAGACCGCTGGCTCGTAGGTCATGGCATAGGCGGTGTCGCGCCAGTTGGCCCAGCGCGGCCAGCCCGCCGTTTCGGGCACCACCACGGCGCGGGCATAGCCGTCATTTGCCAGTTTCACCTGCAAATCCATCGCCGACGAGAACACGAAATCCGCCGTCCGCCCGCCCGCATCGGTTTCGGCCACGATCCGGGCCGAAATCTCGCCGGTCAGCAGGTCTTCATAGACCACCGCGACGCCCGGATTCTCGGCCTGAAAGCCCGCGATCAGCGGCGCGGCCAGCCGTTCGTCAAGCGACGAGTAGATCACCACCTCGGCCGTCTCGGCCCCCGCCGCGTCAAAACGGAACACCGCCGCCGCCGCCGGTTGGGCGGCCAGACAGAAGGCAAGCAGTAACCCCGTGATCCTCATGGACCAACGATGCCCCAAGAGGGCACGGTTCACAACCATGCGCGCAGCGGCTAGGCTGGCCCGCAGGGGGGACCGATGCGTATCCTGCTGGTCGAGGACAATCTGGCACTGGCCGAGGCGCTGGCCACGCTGCTGAGCGCGGCGGGCTATGCCGTGGACCGGGTGGCCGACGGCGCATCGGCCGAGGCGCTGGCGGCGGCCGAAACCTTCGATCTGGTGATCCTCGATCTGAACCTGCCCCAGATGGACGGGCTGTCGGTGCTGCGCGCCATGCGGGCGCGGGCCGATCAGGCGGCCGTGCTGATCCTGACCGCGCGCGGCGCGCCAGAGGACCGGGTGCGCGGGCTGGACCTTGGCGCCGACGACTACATGATCAAGCCCTTCGACATCGGCGAGTTCGAGGCGCGGGTGCGCTCGCTGCTGCGCCGTCAGGCGGGGCTGCGCGCGGCCTCGGTCAGCATCGGCGCCGTCAGCTTCGATCTGACCTCGCGCCAGTTCGCGGCGGGTGGTCAGGCGATGGACCTGCCCGCCCGCGAACGCGCGCTGCTGGAGCTGCTGTTCATGCGCGCGGGCAAGGTGGTGGCGAAAGAGGCCATCGTGCAGTCGCTGACTGCCCTTGACGACATCCTGTCCGACAACGCCATCGAGCAATATGCCAGTCGCCTGCGCCGCCGTCTGGCGCCGCACGGGCTGCACCTGCGCACCGCACGCGGCATCGGCTACTACCTTGAAAAGTCGGAACCCGGATGACCGGCTATTCGCTGCGCCGCCGCCTGCTGGGCTGGTTGTTGCTGTCCACCGCCGTGCTGGGGATGCTGGCGCTGGCCGACACCTGGCGCGAGGCGCTGCGCACCGCCACCTCGGTGTCGGACCGGGTGCTGGCCGGGTCGGCGCTGGCGATTGCCGAGCGGGTGACGGTGGACGAAGCCGGCGGGCTGGAGGCCGACATCCCCTATTCCGCGCTGGAAATGCTGACCTCGACGGCGCAGGACCGGGTGTTTTACCGCGTCGACGGCCCGCCGGGGCAGTTCCTGACCGGCTATGACCGGCTGGCCGTGGTGCCCTCGCCCCCCGGCGACCCGACGCCCCTTGCCGCGATCTTTGCCGACGGGGTCTTCGCGGGCGACCCGATCCGCATCGCCACGCTGCACCGGCAGGCTTCGACCGGCATCGCCTCGATCCCGTTCACGGTGACGGTGGCGGAATCGACGCTGGCGCGGGTGGCGCTGGCGCGGGCGATCCTGTGGCGCTCGGCGTTGCGGCTGGCGGGGATGATCCTGGGGGCGGGCGCCATCGTCTGGGTGGCGGTGACGCTGGCGCTGCGCCCGCTGGACCGGATGGGTGCCGTGATCGCAGAGCGTTCCCCCGACGACCTGCGCCCGATCCGGCAGGAGGCGCCGTCAGAGGTTGCGGGGCTGGTCGAGGCGGTGAACAGCTTCATGGGGCGGCTGGGCACGGCACTGGCGGCGCTGCGCAACTTCACCGGCAACGCCAGCCACCAGTTGCGCACGCCGCTGGCGGTGGTGCGGACCCAGCTTGCGCTGGCCTCGCGCGCGCCCACCCTCGCCGCCGGGCGCGAGGCCACCGCCAAGGCCGATGCCGCGCTGGCCGAGGCGGAGCGGATACTGGCGCAACTTCTGCTGCTGGCGCGGGTGGATGCGGCGGCGGGCCTGCCGGTGCCCGACTCCATCGACCCCGGCGCGCTGGCCCGTCAGCTTACGGCCGAGCGGGTGCCCGCCGCCGCGCTGGCGGGTGTCGATCTGGGATATGAAGGCGGGCCAACGCCGCGGATCCGCGCCGAGCCGGTGCTGCTGTCCGAGGCGCTGCGCAACCTGCTGGACAACGCGCTGACCCATGCCGGGCGCGGCGCGGTGGTCACGGTGCGGGTGCGCGCCGAGCCGGGCAGCGTGTGCCTGTCGGTTGAAGACGACGGCCCCGGCCTGCCCGAGGCGCTGCGCGCATCCGTGGGGCGCCGTTTCGCGCGCGGGGGCACCAATGCCGAGGGGCTGGGGCTCGGTCTGGCCATCGTACAGGAAATCGCCCAGCTTTATCAGGGAACTCTGGCGCTGCACCCCGGCCCGCTGGGGCGCGGGTTGGTGGCGGAACTGCGCTTTCCCGCCGCCTGAGTCATTCCGGCTGGAAGCCGCCGATCAGTTGCCGCAACCCGATCACCGCCCCCGCGACAATCGCCACCAGCGTCACCGGGCCGGACCATGCCAGCGTGGCAAAGGCCGTGACCCCCTGCCCGACCGAACAGCCCAGCGCCACGACGCCGCCCACCCCCATCATCGCCGCCCCGGAAACCTGCCGCCCCAGTTCGCGCGGGTCTTCGCAGGCTTCCCAGCGGAACATCCCCCGGATCATCGACCCCGCCAGCGCCCCCAGCATCACCCCCAGCACCGAACCGACCGAAAAGGTGATGCCCCCGGCGGTCGAGGTCATCAGGAAGATCAGCGTTCGCCCGATCGGCGCGGTGAAGGACGGGCCCTCGACCGAGATCGCCCCGAGGCTCGCCCCGTTCACCCAGGTGGTGCCCGCAAGGCACCACACCACCGCCAGCCCCGCCAGCACGCCCCAGCCGATCTGCCGCCGCGACCGGCGCAGCGGCGCATGGGCCAGCGCCGCCCCGATCAGCAGCAGCGCCAGCGGCACCGCGAAGGCCAGCGCGGGCAGACCGGTCGCGGCGGTGAAGGCATGGGCCATGCCCTGCGGGCCGATGGCATCCTGCTGCACGAACAGCGCGGTGCGCAGCGGCGCCAGCGGGCCCGACAGCGCGACAAAGCGGAAGATGCCCATCACCACCACCACCACCAGCGACCGCAGGTCGCCGCCGCCAAAGCGCACCAGCGCGCCGAAGCCGCAGTTGCCCGCCAGCGCCATGCCATAGCCGAACAGCAGCCCGCCCGCGATGCTGGCCAGCGGGTTCCACGCGATCTGGTGGTAGAAGGTGGCGCCCACATCGACCAGCCCCGTCGCATCCCCGATCCAGGTGCCCAGAATCGCCACACCCAGCACGATGCCCCACAGCCGCACCCGGCGCTGGTCGGCGCCGTAGACCGCGCTTTCAATCGCGCCCAGCGTGCAGAAATCGCCCAGGCGCGCCGCCAGCCCCAGCACCAGCCCGCCGATCAGCCCGACCGCCGCCGCCAGCACCCCATATGGCAATTCGTCCATCGCGCCCCCCTTGCCCCCCGGTTGCCGAAGGGCTTTTTCAGTCGTTCGCCCGGTCTTGCCCCGGCTCGCAGAACATGTCGGCCACCAGGTCGATCGTGCGGATCACCTTCGGATCAAGGATCGAATAATAGATCGCCTGCCCTTCCCGCCGGGCACTGACCAGCCCTTCCAGCCGCAACCGCGCCAGTTGCTGGCTGACCGCAGACTGCCGCGAGGACAGCAGGGTTTCAAGCTCGGTGACGCTCTTGCGGCCCGAGGACAGGTGAAACAGGATCATCAGCCGCCCCTCGTGCGCCAGCGCCTTGAGGAAGTTCGACGCGGCATCGGCCTTGCCCATCATCGCGTCGGGCGAGGGCCTGCGGCGGGTCTCGTCTTCCGTCCCGGCTTTGTCCCAGGCCATGTCTCGCTGCTCCTGGCTGCCCCCGTTGCGGCCGACCTTGGCATGACGGCCCTGCCCCGGCCAGTGGCAAGCGCCGCTCCGGGGCAGTTTCGCCGGTCAATCCGTGACGGTCGCGCCCGGCGCGGCGGCGATCATCTGGCCCAGCAGGCCCCAGAAGAACGCCTCGCCCGGATAGCCCTCGATCCGCCCGAGTTCCACCCCGTCCTGTGCCAGCACGAAGGTCGGGGTGAAATGCGGCGGGCTGACCACGCTCAGCCCCGCAGGCAGGTCGGCCCGGATGTTCACCGGCACCAGCGGCGCGGCCCGCCCCTCGGCGGTCAGCGGATAGGCGTCGCCCACCTCGCGCTTCCACTGTTCGCAGTAGATGCAGCCAACCTGTTCGAACATGTAGAGCTGCAACTCGGCCCGCGCCGGCAGCGCGCCCGGCGCCAGAAGCGCCGACAGGGCCAGACGCCGCGCGGCGGGGCCGAAAAAGATTCGCATAGGGTGCATGATTGACGCCTGCCGGAAAATATAGAAACATTGTAATGTGAATTTCGAAACAAGCAAGCCAGCCGTCCACCTTCCCGGTGCCGCGGGAAAGGCCACAGCAGCGGCGGGGGGAGACGGGCATGTTCGACATGACATTCGGGGGGGCGGCACTGGCGGGGCTCTTGTCGTTCCTTTCGCCCTGCATCCTGCCGATGGTGCCGTTCTACCTCTGCTACATGGCCGGGATTTCCATGCAGGAGTTGCGCGGCAACACCGCCATCGCCCCCGGCGCGCAACTGCGGCTGGTCATTTCTGCCACCGCCTTCGCGCTGGGGGTCACCACGATCTTCGTGCTGCTGGGGCTGGGCGCCACGGCGCTGGGGCGCAGCTTCATCCAGTGGAAGGAACCCCTGTCCTACGTCGCGGCGGCGGTGCTGCTGGTGTTCGGGCTGCATTTCCTCGGCGTGATCCGGGTGCCGTTCCTCTATCGCGAGGCGCGAATCGAGTCCAAGACAGAACCCTCGACCCTGATCGGCGCCTATGTCATGGGGCTCGCCTTCGGTTTCGGCTGGACGCCCTGCGTCGGCCCGGCGCTGGCGGCGATACTGATGGTCGCCTCGGGCATGGGCGACCTGTGGCGCGGGGCGGCCTTGCTGCTGGTTTACGGTCTGGCGATGACGCTGCCCTTCGTGCTGGCCGCCCTGTTCGCCAGGCCGTTTCTGGGCTGGGTCGGGCGCAACCGGCAGTATCTGGGGTATGTGGAAAAGATCATGGGGGTGATGCTGATCGTCTTCGCCATACTGATCGCCACCAATTCCGTCAGCTACATAGCAGACTTCATGATCCGCAACTTCGACTTCACCAGCACGCTCCGATAACCATGGGGAGGACTGCCATGCACCGTTTGTTCGCCACCGCCGCCACCGTGATCGCCCTTGCTTTGCCCGCCTTTGCGGCCGAACTGGGCGACGACGGCCTGCACAAGCCGGACTGGCTGCGCGACACCTTCAAGGATCTGCGCGACGATCTGGCCGAGGCCAATGCCGAGGGCAAGCGCCTGATGATCACCTTTGAACAGCGCGGCTGCATCTACTGCACAGAAATGCACGAGAAGGTCTTTCCCGACCCGGCAATCGACGCGCTGATACGCGAAAGCTTTTTCGTGGTGCAGATGAACCTGTTCGGCGATGTCGAGGTGACCGACTTCGACGGCACCGTGCTGCCCGAAAAGGCGATGGCGGTGCGCTGGGGCGTGGTGTTCACGCCGACGCTGATCTTCCTGCCCGAAGAGGTGCCCGAAGGCCAGACCGCCGCCGAGGCCGCCGTGGTGGCCATGCCGGGATCTTTCGGCAAGGGCACCACCGAGGCGCTGCTGACCTGGGTCCGCGATCACGGCTATGACAGCGGCGAACACTTCCAGAAGTATCTGGCCGGGCGAATGAACGCGGGCGACTGACGCCCCGAGAAACATGCCATTTTCCTGCTTCTTTTCAACATATTGCGCCGCATCACCAGGAAACGGCCAATATACATGCAAAAATTGTAATATTTTGTTGCGGGGACGGGCCGGCGTGTCATAGACTGCGAGTCGGGAGACATCAGGGAGGACTTCAATGAAGCGCATCATTGTGCTTGGCGTGCTTGCGTCTGCAGTTGCGGTCATGCCCGCACTCAGTGAAACGGCCCCTGCCGCCGTGACGTTCTCCGAAGGTTCGGTCGTGGCGCCGCTGTCGGACGCGCCGGGCGATCCCGCAGCCGGGGCAACGGTGATGACCACCGCCGCGCTCGGCAATTGCGTGGCCTGCCACACGATCAGCGCCATGCCGGACGTGCAGTTTCAGGGCAATGTCGGTCCGACGCTGGACGGTGCCGCCGACCGCTATGACGAGGCCCATCTGCGCGGCATGGTCGTCAATGCGAAGCAGACGTTCGAGGTCACGGTCATGCCGCCCTTCTACAAGACCGAAGGCTTCATCCGCCCCGGTGCCGCCTATACCGGCAAGGCACCCGAGGGCGATCTGCCCCCGATCCTGACCGCCCAGCAAGTCGAAGATGTGGTTGCCTACCTCCTGACGCTCAAAGAGTGACGGGCGGGGGCTGACAAAGACGAAGGAGATCACCATGAACCTGACAAGACGTCATGCGCTTGCGCTGGGTATCGGCGGGGTTGCCGCACTTGCGCTGCCCTTCCCGGCCCTGGCTGCGGTGGAAGAGGCGGTCGCGGCCTTCACCGGCGGCGCGGCTGTCGGCAGCGGCGGCATCACCCTGACCGCCCCCGAAATCGCCGAGAACGGCAACACCGTTCCGGTTTCGGTCGACGCGCCCGGCGCTGTGTCGATCATGCTGCTGGCCACGGGTAACCCGACGCCTGCGGTCGCCACCTTCACCTTCGGCCCCGGGGCCGGGTCGCAGATGGCCGCGACGCGCATCCGCCTTGCCAAGACGCAGGACGTGCTGGCCATCGCCAAAATGGCCGACGGCAGCTTCGTGCAGGCATCCTCGACCGTGAAAGTCACCATCGGCGGCTGCGGCGGCTGAGCCTGGCACCGGGGCGGCCAACCGCCCGTGTCAGACAGGAACCCAAGGAGATGAACCATGGCAGAAGACGTAAAACCCCGCGTCAAGGTCCCCAAGTCGGCAGCGGCCGGCGAGGTGGTGACGCTCAAGACCCTGATCAGCCACCCGATGGAATCGGGGCAGCGCAAGGCCGCCGACGGCAGCCTGATCCCGCGCTCGATCATCAACCGTTTCACCTGCGAATTCAACGGGGTGAACGTGATCGACATCACCATCGAACCGGCGGTCTCGACCAACCCCTACTTCGAATTCGACGCGAAGATCGACGCGGCGGGCGAGTTCAGGTTCACCTGGTATGACGACGACGGCTCGGTCTACGAAGACAGCAAGCCGATCACCATCGCCTGATCGCGACGGTCACCGAACAGGCACACCGCCCCAAGACCGCAACGGGGGCGGGCGGCCCCACCCAGGGAGGATCTGCAATGCGTTTGCGTCACAACAGCAAACTGATCGCCGCGACCGCGATGGCCGTTCTGGCCGCAGGCGTGGCAACCGCCGAGGCTCTGGAAGGTGTCGATCTGGTGGTGAACGAGGAAATCACCCTGGTGACCCGCGCCGCCCCCGGCCCCGCAGTCAAG
Organism: Paracoccaceae bacterium Fryx2; assembly: GCA_032334235.1. NCBI lineage: Bacteria > Pseudomonadati > Pseudomonadota > Alphaproteobacteria > Rhodobacterales > Paracoccaceae > Paracoccaceae bacterium Fryx2. Next base: position 384,610 of record JAVSGI010000005.1, on the reverse strand, counting down.
GACGTGCTGCCCGAGGTTCTGTCGGGCTGGCTGTTCCGCGAAAGCGAAACCCGCACCATGCAGATGGACGACTTTTCCAACCCGGCGATCGTTTTCGTCGACAAGGGCACAGACCTCTGGGCCAAGGTCGATGGCAGCGAAGGCAAATCCTGCGCCTCGTGCCATGACGATATCGAAAGCATGAAGGGCGTGCGGACCTCGATGCCCAAGATCAACGCGGCCGGTGACGACCTGTGGTCGCTGGAAAACTTCGTCAACGACTGCCGCACCACCCGCATGGGCGCCGAGGCCTGGAAGTGGAACAGCGACGACATGAAGAACATGACGGCCGCGATTTCCATGCAGTCGCGAGGCGACGTGATGAATGTCGCCATCGACGGCCCCGCCGAGATCTGGTGGGAACAGGGCAAGGAAATCTACTACACCCGCTACGGCCAGCTCGAGATGTCCTGCGCCAACTGCCACGAGACCAACTACGGCAACATGATCCGCGCCGACCATCTGAGCCAGGGCCAGATCAACGGCTTTCCGGCCTACCGGCTGAAGGATGCGGCGGTGGTCTCGATCCACCAGCGGTTCGTCGGCTGCGTGCGCGACACCCGTGCCGAAACCTTTGCCGCAGGCTCGCCCGAGTTCCGCGCGCTGGAGCTTTACGTCGCCTCGCGCGGGGCCGGGCTTTCGGTCGAAGGCGTCTCGGTGCGCCCCTGAACCGTCCGGGCGCGCGCCCGACCCGGCGCGCCCCCCGCTCTTGCATCAGACCCGCCCCGCCCGACGCGCCGATGCGCGCGGGACCACGCACGCCCGCCGGGCAAGGAGAGACCGAATGATCACGCGCCGCGAATTCTTGCAGGCATCGGTGGCGGCCTCGGCCATCTGGGGGGCGTCGGGCATCGGCAACTGGTCGAAGCTGGCGGCCCAGCAGGCGCTGAGCCAGGACCAGTTGCTCCAGTTCGACGATTTCGGAAATGTCACCCTGATCCACATCACCGACATTCACGCCCAGACCAAGCCGATCTGGTTTCGTGAACCCGAGATCAACCTTGGCGTCGGTGACGCGAAAGGCAAACCGCCGCACGTCACCGGTGCTGACCTGATCAAACTTTTCAACCTGACCCCCGGCTCGCCCGAGGCCTATGCCCTGACCCACGAGGATTTCGTGGCGCTGGCGCGGACCTACGGCAAGATGGGCGGGCTGGACCGGGTGGCGACCGTGGTGAAATCCATCCGTGCCGCGCGCCCCGACAGCATCCTGCTGGATGGCGGCGACACCTGGCACGGCTCGATGACCAGCTATCTGACCAAGGGTCAGGACATGGTCAACATCATGAACGCGCTTGGCACCGAAGCCATGACCTCGCATTGGGAATGGACCTTCGGCACCGACCGGGTGAAGGAAATCGTCGAGTCCCTGCCCTTCCCCTTCCTCGGCGCCAACATCTTCGACTCCGAGTGGGACGAACCGGCGTTCGAGCCCTACAAGATCTTCGAAAAGGGCGGGCTGCGCATCGCGGTGATCGGCCAGGCCTTCCCCTACATGCCGATTGCCAACCCGAAATGGATGTTTCCCGAATATTCGTTCGGTATCCGGCAGGAGCGGATGCAGGCCATGGTCGACGAGGTCCGCGCCGCGGGCGTCGATCTGGTGGTGTGCCTGTCGCACAACGGCTTCGATGTCGACCGCAAGATGGCGGCGCATGTCAGCGGCATCGACGTGATCCTGACCGGCCACACCCATGACGCGCTGCCCGAACCCGTGCTGGTCGGCCAGACCATCCTGATTGCGTCGGGGTCGAACGGCAAGTTCGTCTCGCGCGTCGATCTCGATGTGCAGGGCGGAAAGATGATGGGCTTCCGCCACAAGCTGATCCCGGTCTTTTCGGACGTGATCACGCCCGACGCCGACATGGCCGCCCTGATCGACGCCGAGCGCGCGCCGTTCAAGGACCAGTTGCAGCAGGTGGTGGGCCAGACCGAAAGCCTGCTTTACCGGCGCGGCAACTTCAACGGCACCTGGGATGACCTGATCTGCAACGCGATCCGCAGCGAGCGCGACGCCCAGATCGCCATGTCGCCCGGCGTGCGCTGGGGCCCCTCGATCCTTCCAGGCGAAGGCATCACCCGCGAGGACATCCACAACGCGACCTCGATGACCTACGGGCAGGTCTACCGCACTGAAATGACCGGCGAGACCATCCTGACCATTCTGGAAGACGTGGCGGACAACCTCTTCAACCCCGACCCCTATTACCAGCAGGGCGGCGACATGGTCCGCGTTGGCGGCATGGGCTACCACATCGACGTGTCGAAACCGATCGGCAGCCGGATCACCAACATGACCCTGATCGAGACCGGCGAGACCATCGAGCCCGCGAAAACCTACACCGTCGCGGGGTGGGCCTCGGTCAACGAGGGCACAGAGGGGCCGCAGATCTGGGATGTGGTCGAAAGCCATCTGGCCAAAATCGGCACCGTGCGGCTTGAACCCAACACCTCGGTCGTCGTCACCGGGGCCTGACGCCCTTACGATCTGTCTTTATGAAGGAGCGCTGTTTCATGACGCAAGACCCCATGAAAGGCACCACCCGCCGGGGCTTCCTCGGCACCGGCCTCGCGGCGGGCGGCGCGCTGGTCGCAGCCAGCGCAGGCGCCGCCACCCCCGACCCGCTGATTACCGAAGTGCAGGACTGGGCCTCCACCCTTGGCGACGGCGTCGATGCCGTCCCCTACGGGATGCCGATCAGGTTCGAATCGGACGTGGTGCGGCGCAACGTGGCCTGGCTTACGGCCGAGACCGCCTCGTCGATCAACTTCACCCCGATCCATGCGCTCGACGGCACCATCACCCCGCAGGGCTGTGCTTTCGAGCGGCACCATTCCGGCGCGATCGAGCTTGCCAAGCCCGACTACCGCCTGATGATCAACGGTCTGGTCGATACGCCGCTGGTGTTCACCTATGCCGACCTCGAACGCTTTCCGCGCGAAAGCCACGTCTATTTCCTGGAATGCGCCGCCAATACCGGCATGGAATGGGCGGGCAGCCAGCTCAACGGCTCGCAGTTCACCCACGGCATGATCCACAACATGGAATATACCGGCGTGCCGCTGCGGCTGCTGCTGGAAGAGGCCAGGGTCAAGCCCGAGGGCAAGTGGGTCTATGTCGAAGGCGCCGATGCCTCGTCGAACGGCCGCTCGATCCCGCTGGAAAAGGCGATGGACGACTGCCTCGTGGCCTTCAAGGCCAATGGCGAGGCGCTGCGCAAGGAACACGGCTACCCCGTCCGGCTCTGCGTGCCGGGGTGGGAAGGCAACATGTGGGTCAAGTGGCTGCGCCGGGTCGAAGTCGGCGACCAGCCGTGGGAAAGCCGCGAAGAAACCTCGAAATACACCGACACCATGGCGGATGGCACCTCGCGCAAGTTCACCTGGGTGATGGATGCCAAATCGGTGATCACCAGCCCCAGCCCGCAAGCCCCGATCACCCACGGCCCCGGCCCGGTGGTGATCACCGGTCTGGTGTTGCGCGACAACCATCTTGGCCGGTGCCGGCAACCACCTTGGCCGGTGGGGCTGAACGGAAGACGGGCATGCCCGTCTGGAGGGCAGCCCCACCGGCTTGAGTGATTTCGGGGAAGGTGCTGGTCGCTGCGGGTTGGTAAGCCGGGTTCCTCTGCCGTCAAACGGAGGATCCGGGTTGGCCTACAAACCCATCAACGACCAGCAATTGAGATTATACATGTCCGACCTCCGATATCACAGTCAGCGCACGTCGGCCGCCCGCGCCGGGTTCAGCGAGCGCACGGCCCGACGGTTCGATGCCAACCCGACGCTGCCCTCGAACCGCAAGATCGTTCACGGGCGCACGGTGGCCGATCCCCTCGAGGGTTATTGGGAGGGCGACATCCTTCCCTTGCTGGAGAGGGACAGCGCCTTGCAGGCCGTCACCCTGCTGCGCCACCTTCAGGGCCTGCACCCGCTGGCCTTCCCCGATGACCGCATCCGGCGCACCCTGGAACGGCGGGTGCGGCAGTGGCGGGCGCTGAACGGACCCGAGCGCGACATCATCTTCCGCCAGACGCCGGAGCCGGGCCGCATGGCCCAGTCCGACTTCACTCATGCCGAGGAGCTGGAGGTGACGATCGCGGGCCAGCTATTCCCGCATCTGCTCTACCACTTCGTCATGGTCTACAGCCGGTGGGAGCATGTCGGGGTGGTCCTGGGCGGGGAGAGCTTCACGGCCTTGGCCGAGAACCTGCAGCAGGCGCTCTGGTCGCTCGGCGGGGCACCACAGGAGCATCGCACCGACAGCCTCTCGGCCGCTTTCCGCAACCTGACGGCTGACCAGCGCCAGGATATCACCACGCGCTACAATGCCTTCGTCGGCCATTACGGCATGGAGGCCAGTCGCAACAACCGCGGGGAAGCTCATGAGAACGGCGCGGTGGAATCCCAGAACCGGCACCTGAAGAAGGCCATCGAACAGGCGCTGATCCTGCGCGGCAGCCGCGACTTCGCCAGCATTGAGGACTACCGCCGCTTCATCGACATTCTGGTGGCACGGCGCAACCGGCAGCGGGCGATCGCGGTTCAGGCGGAACAGGCGCATCTGAAGCCCCTGCCGTCCCGGCGCACCACCGACTTTACAGAGACCGTGGTTCCGGTCACCCGCACCAGCGGCTTTCTGGTCAAGAGCATCTTCTACAGCGCCCCGTCGCAGCTGATCGGGCAGCGCTTGCGGGTCCACCTTTACGACGATCGCCTTGAGGCCTTTCTCGGCAGCACCCTGGTCGTCAGCCATACAAGGGCGCGTGGTCGCGGCGACGGCCATCGCGTGCATGTCATCAACTACCATCACGTCATCCACGCGCTGCGGCGCAAACCGCAAGCCCTGTGGAGTTCGATCTACCGCGACAGCCTGTTCCCGCGAACCGAATACGCTGAGGCCTGGAAGGTGCTGCAGCGTGATCTGCCCCGCCGCGACGCCTGCCGCCGCATGGTCGACCTGCTGTTCATCGCCCACGACCGGGCCTGCGAGGCGGAACTGGCACATCTCCTGACGGACGATCTCGACGCCGGCCGGGTGCCGGACCCTGACCTGCTGATGCTCCGCCTGAGCCCGAAGCAAACGGCGCTGCCGACAGATGTCACCGTCGCCCATCCCTCGCTCGACAGCTTCGATGCCCTTCTGGGAGCCTGCGCATGACCTCCCGCGAGATCGACATCCACACGCTGCCAGGCATGCTGACCGCGCTGCGCCTGCCCAGCTTCCACAAGCTTTGGGCCGACATCGCCACCCGCGCCGATGCCGAAGGCTGGCCCGCTGCCCGCTTTCTGGCCGTCCTCGCGGAATACGAACTGGCCGAGCGCGACATGCGCCGCATTCAGCGCCACATGAACGAGGCACAGCTACCGGCTGGCAAGACGCTGGCGACCTTCGACTTCAAGGCGCTGCCAACCCTGCCGCGCGCCCGGATCGAGGCCTTGGCGGCCGGCGACTGGCTGGAGGGTGGCGGCAATCTGATCGCCATCGGCAATTCCGGCACGGGCAAAACGCACATTCTCTGCGCGATAGGCCATGCCCTGATCGAGCGGGGACACCGCGTGTTCTATACCCGGACCAGCGATCTGGTGCAGCGACTTCAGGCCGCCCGCCGCGATCTGGTGCTCGAAGCCGCGCTCGCCAAGCTCGACAAGTTCGACCTGATCATCCTCGACGACATCACCTACGCCCACAAGGATCAGGCCGAGACAGGCGTGCTCTTCGAGCTGATCGCCCGGCGCTACGAATGCCGCAGCATCGCCATCGCCGCCAACCAGCCCTTCAGCGGCTGGGACCAGATCTTCCCGGACAAGGCGATGACCGTCGCCGCCATCGACCGGCTGGTTCATCACGCAGCGATCCTGGAGATGAATGCCGAAAGCTTCCGCCAGCGCGCGGCCGCCTCCAACAAAGAGGCGCTGAGCAGACCGCCAACGACAACCATCGCCGACAACAAGGACAAAGGAGAAGGCTGAGCGAAAAACAATTCCAGATACGCCAACCCAGCGGCCTAAAACCGGCCAACGTGGTTGACGGTCACGGACATGCTGGTTGACGCGCTACAGTCTGGCCTGGTCGGGCCGCGGCTCGATTACCCGGGTGGACGTGACGCTGGACGGCGGCAAGACGTGGAGAGAGGCCCGGCTTCAGCCGCAGCCGCATGACAAGGCGCTGCGCCGCTTCTATGTCGATCACGTCTGGGACGGGTCAGAGATGCTGCTGCAGTCGCGCGCCATCGACAGCACGGGCTATGTGCAGCCGACCAAGACGCAACTGCGCGAAGTGCGCGGCGTCAATTCGGTCTATCACAACAACTGCATCCAGACCTGGTGGGTCAAGGCGAACGGAGAGGCCGAGAATGTCGAAGTTTCCTGAACGGATGATCGGCCTCGCACTGGCCTCCATGCTCTGCGCCGCCCCGGCGCTGGCGGAAAAGATCGGCCTCGGCCGCCCCGCCCTGCCCGAGGAAATCGCCGCCTGGGATCTGGACGTGCGCCCCGATGGTCTTGGCCTGCCCGAAGGCTCGGGCGACGTGGCGACCGGCGAGGAAGTTTTTTCCGAGAAATGCGCGGTCTGCCACGGCGAGTTTGCCGAAGGCGTCGACAACTGGCCGAAACTCGCGGGCGGGCGGGATACGCTGAACCGCGACGATCCGCTGAAAACCGTCGGCTCCTACTGGCCGTATCTGTCAACGACCTGGGACTATGTTCACCGCTCGATGCCGTTCGGCAATGCCCAGACGCTTGCGCCCGACGGGGTTTATGCAATCGTGGCTTACATCCTGTATTCCAACGATCTGGTGGAGGATGACTTCGTGCTGTCGAAGGAAACCTTCCTTGACGTGGCGATGCCCAATGCCGACGGCTTATTCGTCGATGACCGCGACGCCACCGAACTCGCCGCCTTCAGCGCCCCGCCCTGCATGGAAAACTGCAAGGCAACGGTGGAGATCACCGCCCATGCCACGGTGCTGGACGTGACGCCCGACACGCAGGACGACAATGACCCGGTGCCAGTGGTGGCAGCGGAGCCAGAGGCCCCCGTGGAAACGCCAGTTGCCGAAGCGCCCGCTCCCGAACCTGCCCCCGCGCCTGCGGCAGCCGAACCGGCAGCCGCAGCCGTCCCGGACCTGGTGTCGGCCGGCGAGAAGGTGTTCAAGAAATGCGCCGCCTGCCACAAGGTCGGCGACAAGGCCAAGAACAGCACCGGGCCGATGATGAACGGCATCGTCGGGCGCAGCGCGGCCACGGTCGAGGGCTTCAAGTATTCGCCCGCGATGACCAAGGCAGCGGCCGATGGTCTGGTCTGGGATGCCGCCAGCATCGACGCCTACCTGCTGGACCCCAAGGGCTTTGTTCCCAAGAACAAGATGTCCTTCGTCGGGCTTAAAAAGCCCGAGGACCGGGCGGCGGTGATCGCCTATCTGTCAACCTTCGGGGGCTGAAATGCCGACAGGCCGCTTCTTGCGCGCCCTTGCCCTTGCCGCCGGATGCCTTGCGCAACCGGCGGCAGCCGAGCTTATCGGCGACGCCCAACGCGGTGCGCACCTGTTCGAACGCCAGTGCACCGCCTGCCACCAGATCGGCGCAGGCGCGATCAACCGGGTCGGCCCGCAGCTCAACGGCATCTTCGGGCGACGGGCGGGCACGGCCGAAAGCTTCAAGTATTCCAAGGCCATGACCCGGATGGGCAACGACGGCCTGACCTGGACGCTGGAGACGCTCGACCCCTATCTTGCCAATCCCAAGGCGCTGGTTTCAGGCACGCGGATGAACTACCCCGGCTTGGCGGATGACACCGGCCGCGCCGACCTGCTGGCCTACCTGCGCGACTACTCCGACCGCCCGCGCGACATTCCCGAGGCCGAACCCACCGCCCGCAAGACGACCCCGGGCCTCGACCCCGCGATCCTGGCGCTGGAGGGCGACGCCGAATATGGCGCCTACCTTTCATCGGAATGTGCCACCTGCCATCAGGCGGACGGCAGCGATCAGGGCATCCCCTCGATCACCGGCTGGCCGCCGGAGGATTTCGTGGTGGCGCTACACGCCTACAAGCAGAAGCTGCGCCCGCATCCGGTGATGCAGATGATGGCGGGGCGGCTGTCGAACGAGGAAATCGCCGCCCTGGCCGCCTACTTCACCACGCAGGGGCAATAGGCGGCATGACAGCAAACGCGCAGACCACACCGGAAGCCGCAAAGGAACCGGACCAACACACCCAAGGGAGGAGACCCACCATGCATCTGAACAGACGCCTTTTCCTCGGCTCGGCCGCAGCCGCCACCGCTTCCCTGTCGGCCCCGATGCTCTGGGGGCAGACCAAACCCCGCGTCGTGGTGATCGGCGGCGGCGCGGGCGGGGCGACCGTCGCGCGCTATCTGGCGAAGGATTCGCAGGGCGCGCTGGATGTGACGCTGATCGAGCCGAACACCACCTACACCACCTGCTTCTTTTCCAACCTATACCTCGGCGGCTTCCGCACCTTTGAAAGCCTGCAGCACGGCTACACCAAGCTTGGTGCCGAGGGCATCACCGTGGTGCATGACATGGCGGCGGGCGTGGACCGGGCGGCGAAGACCGTCACGCTGGCGGGCGGGCAGGTGCTTCCCTATGACAGGCTGGTGCTCTCGCCCGGGATCGACTTCAAGGACGACAGCGTGCCGGGCTGGTCGCTCGACGTTGCGGAAATCATGCCGCACGCCTACAAGGCCGGCCCCCAGACCCAGCTCTTGCGCGCCCAGATCGAGGCGATGCCGCAGGGCGGCACCTTCTGCATGGTGGCCCCGCCCAACCCCTTCCGCTGCCCGCCCGGCCCCTACGAGCGGGTGTCGATGGTGGCGCATGTGCTGAAAGAGCGGAACCCGACCGCCAAGATCCTCGTGCTGGACCCGAAGGACAAATACTCCAAACAGGCGCTGTTCGAGGAAGGCTGGGGCAAGCACTATTCCGGCATGGTGGAATGGGTCGGCCCCGACATGGGCGGCAATGCCGTCGAGGTTCGCCCCGACAGCATGGAAGTGCTGATCGACGGCGAGGCCGAAAAGGTCGATGTCTGCAACGTGATCCCCGGCCAGGTGGCGGGCAAGATCGCGGCGCTTGCGGGCGTCACCGACGACTCGGGCTGGGCACCGGTCGATCCGGCCAGCATGGTGTCGCGCGCAGATCCGGCGGTCTGGGTGCTGGGCGATGCCTCGGCGCAGGGCGACATGCCGAAATCGGGCTTCTCGGCCAACAGCCAGGCCAAGGTGGCGGCAATGGCGATAAGGGGCGAGTTGACCGGATCGAAGGTGTTCCCGGCGAAATACTCCAACACCTGCTGGTCGCTGATCGCGACCGATGACGGGGTCAAGGTCGGCGCCAGCTACGAGCCGACGCCGGAAAAGATCGCGAGCGTCGAAAGCTTCATCAGCGCGACGGGCGAGGATGCCGCCCTGCGCAAGGCGACTTACGAGGAAAGCCTCGGCTGGTACGCAGGCATCACCGCCGACATCTTCGGCTGACCACCGGCGGCGGGCGCGACAGCGCCCGCCCGAACCCTGCCGAAGGAGACTGCCATGACCCTGACCCGCCGCCACCTGCTGCAAGCCGCGCTGGCCACCGGCCTTGCCCCGCTTCTGCCGCGCCGCCTCTGGGCCGGATCGACCCTGACGCTGGGCACGATGCAGATCGACACCCTGTCCGATGGCCACCTTGTGCTGCCGGGCGATTTCATCCTCGGCGGAATGCCACCCGCGGAAATGGCGGCGATCATGGCGAAACACGGCCTGCCGACCGACCGGCTGGAGCCGCCCTGCAACGTCACCCTGCTGCGCGACGGCAGCAGCACCGTGCTGTTCGACGTGGGCGCCGGCCCCGATTTCCAGCCATCGGCTGGCAAGCTGGCCGAGGCGATGGACCTGCTGGGGGTCACGGCGGATGACATCACCCATGTCGTCTTCACCCGCGCCCACCCCGACCACCTCTGGGGGCTGCTCGACGAATTCGACGACCCGCTGTTCCCCAACGCGGCCTTCCTGATCGGGCAGGCAGAGTACGACTACTGGACCGACCCGAACACCGTGGCGACCATCGGCGCGGCCCGAACCACCTTTGCCGTGGGTGCGGCCCGGCGCCTTGCGGTCATCGCCGACCGGGTGACCTTCGTCGGCGACGGGCAGGAAATCCTGCCCGGTGTCGCGGCCCGCCTGACCCCCGGCCATACGCCGGGGCACATGGCCTTTCAGCTTGGCGCGGGGTCCGACGCTGCGATGGTGGTCGGCGATGCGCTGGGCAACCACCATGTGGCGTTCGAGCGGTGAACCGCCCCGGGTTTACCGGAGGGCAAAACTCTCGGAGAATTGCCCGTTATGGAACAGACCTCAAAGAAGAAGACCTCGAAGCCGTATTCACCTGAGTTCCGCGAGCGTGCGGTGCGGCTGGCGATGGAACACCGCGATGATTATCAGAGCGAGGCTGCGGCGCTGACGGCGATTGCAGGTAAATTGGGCTGTTCGACGGACAGCCTTCGCGTCTGGATGCGACAGGTCCAGCGCGATGGTGGCGAACGGCCGGGACCTACCAGCGCTGAGATCGCGCGGATCAAAGAGCTTGAGCGCGAGAACCGGGAACTGCGGCAAGCGAACGAGATTCTGCGCAAAGCTTCAGCGTATTTTGCCCAGGCGGAGCTCGACCGCCCGTTTCGCAAATGACTGCTTTCATTGAGGAAAGCCGAGAGGCATTCGGGGTCGAGCCGATCTGCAGGGCACTGCAGTTTGCCCCTTCCACCTTTTATGACCGGCGGGCGATCATGCGTGATCCTGACCGGGCCTCGGCCCGGGCCAAATCGGATGCCGCCCTGAGCCTCAAGATCGACGCGGCCTGGGATGCCAACCGCAAGCTCTATGGCGCGCGGAAGATCTGGCATGTTTTGCGACGGCAGGGTGAAGACGCCGCCCGCTGCACCGTGGAACGATTGATGCGCCATCTGGGCATCAGGGGCGTGGTCCGTGGCAAGAAGGTCATCACGACCAATCCTGACACGTCTCTGCCTTGCCCGGACGACAAGGTGAACCGGCTGTTCATGGCGGATCGGCCGAACAAGCTGTGGGTTTCAGATTTCACCTATGTGCCCACATGGTCCGGCACCGTCTACGTGGCCTTCGTCATCGACGTCTTTGCACGTCGTATTGTCGGTTGGCGCGTCTCGACATCGATGAAGACCCAGTTTGTGCTCGACGCGCTGGAGCAAGCGATCTGGCAAAGAAAGACGCCGGATAACAAGAGCTTGGTCCACCATTCGGACCGCGGATCACAATACCTGTCGATCAAATACACCGAACGCCTGGCCAAGGCCGAGATCGACCTTTCCGTTGGAACAGTTGGCGATGCCTATGACAACGCCTTGGCTGAATGCGTCATCGGCCTGTTCAAGACAGAGGTCATCAACCAGATCGGCCCCTGGAAATCAATGCGCGAGGTCGAATGGGAAACGCTGAAATGGATCGATTGGTATAACAACCGCCGCCTGCTTGGCCCAATCGGATACATCCCACCCGCAGAAGCAGAGGAGGCGTTCTATGCAAACCTGAACTCACTCGATATGGTCGCGTAGTCATTGAACAAACCACCCTCCGGTAAACCCGGGGCGGTTCACGGCCAGACTGGGCCTCGGGTTCGGATCAGGACAGCGCGCTGGCCGCCGCAACGCGGGTCGGCCTGCTGGATCAGATCGCGTCGCACGGAATGCGCCTGATCGGCTTTCACCTGCCCGGCGGCGGCATCGGCCATGCCGAACGCGCGGATGGCGCCTACAGGTTCGTGAACGAGGTTTGAGGCGCTCCCCGAGACACGGCCAAGCATCGCGCCGGGGCGGCCACCCTGCCCCGCCAGATCGGTCAGAACCGCCCCGATCCACATGCACAGCAGCGCAAGCCAGGCGGTGGCGACAAAGATCGACCCGCCCGATACCCCTGCCCCGATCGAGCAGCCCCCGGCCAGCATCCCGCCAAAGCCCATCATCACCGCGCCGACCATCGCCCGGCGCATGCTGCCTTCGCCGTCGAAGCCCTGAAACTTCAACTCGCCCTTCCACGCCGCTGCGAGGAACGCACCCAGAAATACCCCGGGCACCAGACCGATGTCGAATTCGAACACCCGGTCGGGGGTCAGGAAATACATCAGCGTGTTGGCCGAAGGCCCGGTGAAGGTGACCGAGGTCACGCTCATCGGGTCGAAACTCGCCTGTGCCAGCGTGAAGGTCAGCACCCATCCCAGCGCCACGGCAAAGCCGACCCCGGCCCCGAAGACCAGCGTGCCCGCCCCGATCCGGTTGCGGCGTGCCAGATACAGCGCCAGCACCGCGATCATGAGCCCCAGCACCATGCCGCTTTGCGCAGGCAGGCCCAGCGCCTCGCGCAGGTCGACATTGCGCCCGCCCGGCGTGACCCAGAGCCGCGCGATGCGGTCGCGCAAGGGCGCCAGCCAGCCGTGCAGGCTCATCTGCGCCACCACCGCGAAGATCAGCCCCGAGACCACCGAGCGCAGGTTGCCCGTGGCCGCCAGCACCAGCAGGCGCCCCGAGCAGCCGCGCGCCAGCACCATCCCCGAGCCGAACACCAGACCGCCGATCATCGCCCCCGACCACGACCCGGTGACAGCCATCATCCGCGCCTCTTCGGCACGGAACAGGCCCAGCATCTGCGCACCCTGGACCCAGACCAGCGCGGTGGAGAACGTCAGCAGCCACACCGCGACGCGCGCGCCCATGATGCCCCGGGCAAACTCGACCGTCGCCGCGCGCAGGCAGAAGGCCGAGCGTTGCGCCGCGATGCCGAACACCATGCCGGTGGCCAGTCCGAACAGCGCAGCCGTCGGGGCCTCGCCGATCCGGTCGATGAGGGGAACGATATCCATGGGTATCCCTTGCCGTATGCGGCCACGCTAGCCTGTGCATCCTGCCATGCCTTGATCCAGATCAGAACAGGGATTTCCCGTTCCCCGTCGGGCGTCCGGACCGGCCATTCCCGCACCGCGCCGCACCTGCAAGCGGCACGGAATCATTGCCTTTTCCGCAGGCAATCACCCGCAGACACGGCATGGGCCGTCCCTTCGCCACCTGTGGCCCGGAAGCGGCCGCAGGGTCACGCGACGCGCGACAGAATGTTTCGCCTTGCCTGCTGGACAGGCGCGCATAGCCGTGCAAGGTTATCGGCACACCTGCGCGGTAAGAAAAATTCACCAATCGGGCTGTATCCAAAATCAACGGGAGGATTCCATGGATCGTCGTTCATTCCTGACAAAAGCCGGTGTCGCCGGCGTCGGGGCGGCCTCTGCCGCAACCCTGGCCGCTCCGGCCCTTGCCCAGACGGCCCCCAAGGTCACCTGGCGACTGACCTCGTCTTTTCCCAAATCGCTCGACACGATCTATGGCGGTGCGGAAGCCCTCTCGAAATTCGTTTCCGAGGCTTCCGACGGCAATTTCACCATCCAGGTATTCGCCGCGGGCGAACTGGTGCCCGGCCTGCAAGCGGCTGATGCCGTGACCGCCGCCACCGTCGAGGCGTGCCACACGGTCGGCTACTACTACTGGGGCAAGGACCCGGCCTGGGCCGTGGCGGCCGCCATTCCGTTCTCGCTGTCGGCGCGGGGCATCAATGCCTGGCACTACCACGGCGGCGGTATCGACATGTACAACGAGTTCCTGGCGCAGCACAACATCGTCGCCTTCCCGGGCGGCAACACCGGCGTGCAGATGGGTGGCTGGTTCCGCAAGGAAATCAACACCGTGGCCGACCTGACGGGCCTGAAGATGCGGATCGGCGGCTTTGCCGGCAAGGTCATGGAAAAGCTGGGCGTCGTGCCGCAGCAGATCGCCGGCGGCGACATCTATCCGGCGCTGGAAAAGGGCACGATCGACGCCTCCGAATGGGTCGGCCCCTATGACGACGAGAAGCTCGGCTTCTTCAAGGTCGCGCCCTACTACTACTACCCCGGCTGGTGGGAAGGCGGCCCGACCGTCCACTTCATGTTCAACAAGGCCGCCTACGAGGGTCTGCCCCCGGCCTATCAGGCGCTGCTGCGGACCGCGTCGCGCGCCGCCGACGCCGACATGCTGCAGAAATACGACTACAAGAACCCGACCGCCATCAAGTCGCTGGTGGCCCAGGGCACCCAGCTGCGCCCGTTCAGCCCGGAAATCCTTGAAGCCTGCTTCAACGCCGCCAACGAGGTCTATGCCGAGATGGAGGCCAACAACCCGGCTTTCGCCAAGATGTGGGGCTCGATCAAGGCGTTCCGGTCCGAGCACTACACCTGGTCGCAGATCGCGGAATACAACTACGACACCTTCATGATGGTGCAACAGAACGCGGCCAAGCTCTGATCCCGACGGGATTCGTTGCCTGACCAGAAGGCCCCGGAGCGGTGACGCTCCGGGGCTTTTCCGTTTTCGGAGGCGGGAAATGAAAACCGGCGGCGCATCGCTGCGCCGCCGGGAAGATTGTCGGGCCTCCGGGCCTGGTTGCCCGGCGCAGGCGGGTCTAGTTGACCGGCGCGGGCACCGGCGCGGGCAAGGGGGCGGGTGCCGGGGCAAGCCCGCCGCCCAATCCACCACCCAACCCGCCGCCCAGCCCGCCACCAAGCCCACCCCCGAGGCCCGGCATCTGCGGCAGGGTGATGGTGACGTTGCTGGTGTCGATCGGCGGTCCCTTGTAGTGCATGACCATCTGCGGGAAGCCGATCACCAGCCCCACCATCACGATCTGGATCACCACGAAGGGCACAGCCCCCCAGTAGATCTGCCCCGTGGTCACCGGGTCGGTGCGGATGCCGGTCACCTTGTCGATAAAGGCTGACTTCGGCGCGACCGAGCGCAGGTAGAACAGCGCAAAGCCGAATGGCGGGTGCATGAACGAGGTCTGCATGTTCACCCCAAGGATGATCCCGAACCAGATCAGGTCGATCCCCAGCGCCTCGGCCGCGGGGGCCAGCAGCGGCACGATGATGAAGGCCAGCTCGAAGAAATCGAGGAAGAAGGCCAGCAGGAACACCAGCACCGACACCGCGATCAGGAAGCCGGTCTCGCCGCCGGGCAGCGAAGTCAGCAGGTGCTCGACCCATATATGCCCGTTGACCCCGTAGAAGGTCAGCGAGAACACCCGCGCGCCCAGCAGGATGAACATGACGAAGGCCGACAGCCGCGTCGTCGAGGTCAGCGCCTGGCTGACCACGCCGTAGTTCAGCCGCCCCTTCATCAGGGCCAGCAGCAACGCGCCCACCGCCCCCATCGCCCCGCCTTCGGTCGGCGTCGCGATGCCGAGGAAGATGGTGCCCAGCACGAGGAAGATCAGCGCCAGCGGCGGGATCAGCACGATGATGACCTGCTGCGCCAGCCGCGACATGATGTTGGTCTTCAGCGCCCGGTCGGAAATCGCCGCGATGTAGATCACGACGATGCCGACAACTGCACCCAGGATGTCGGCATTGGCGCCTTGCGATTCATACAGCCACAGATGCGCGCCATAGGAGAAGCCGATCGCCGCCAGCAGCGCCACCCCGAGCGAGGTCACGCCGTGCCCGAGCGTGCGCGCCTCCATCGGCAAAGCGGGCATCGACTTCGGGCTGATGATCGAGACCACCAGCACATAGGCCATGTAAAGCCCGGTCAGGATCATGCCGGGGATCAGCGCCGCCTTGTACATGTCGCCCACCGACCGGCCAAGCTGGTCGGCCAGCACGATCAGCACCAGGCTCGGCGGGATGATCTGCGCAAGGGTGCCGCTGGCCGCGATGACGCCGCTGGCCACCCGCCGGTCATAGCCGTAGCGCAGCATGATCGGCAGCGAAATCAGGCCCATGGCGATGACCGAGGCCGCAACCACCCCGGTTGTCGCCGCCAGCAGCGCCCCCACGATGATCACCGCATAGGCCAGCCCGCCGCGAATCGGGCCGAACAGCTGCCCGATTGTATCAAGCAGGTCCTCGGCCATCCCCGATCGTTCCAGCACGATCCCCATGAAGGTGAAGAAGGGAATCGCCAGGAGCGTCTCGTTCGACATCACCCCCCAGAAGCGTTCCGGCATTGCGGTCAGCAACGGCCAGTCAAGGTTGATGGTGCCTTCCGACAGCGGCGCCAGTTCGACCCCGATGAAGAAGAAGAACAGCCCGTTGGCCGCCAGCGCGAAAGCCACCGGATAGCCCAGCAGCAGGAAGGCCACGAGGCTTGCGAACATGATCGGCGCCATGTTCAGCGCGATGAATTCCATCATTTGCGGATCTCCTCGACCAGCGCCTTGGCTTCAAGCTCGGCCGCCTCGTGAACCGAGATGAAGGGCGTCGGGTCGGGAATGACACCGCGCATCACCGCAATCTTCTTGATGATTTCCGAAATGCCCTGCAGCGCCAGCAGCAGGAAACCGATCAGCAGCAACGATTTCGCAGGCCAGATGATCAGCCCGCCAGAGTTGTTCGACACCTCGCCGCTAAGCACCGACCGCGAAACGTAGGGCACGAAATACCAGATCATCAGCAGCACGAAGGGCATCAGGAAGAACACATGCCCGAAAAGGTCGATCCAGTGCTGCACGCGGCGCGGGAACAGGCCGTAGACGATGTCGATCCTTATGTGTTCGTTCTGCCGCAGCGTATAGGCCGCAGCCAGCAGGAAGGCCGCGCCGAACAGATACCACTGCAATTCCAGCCAGGAATTCGACGAGACGTTGAAGACCTTGCGGATCACCGCGTTGGTCGCGCTGACCAGCACCGCGACAAGAATGAGCCAGGCGACGGACTTGCCGATGATCTCGGTCATCTTGTCGATGGCGCGCGTCAGGGCAAGCAGCCCGTTCATGTTTGACCTCCCGTGTATGTCTCTTTCCGGCAAGCAGCACCGGTTTCCCCATCGGTATGGCGGGGCACCGGACCTGCGTCAATCCGCAGGCACGGGGTCTGCGGCGATGCGGCAGCCGGGTCGGACGATTGTTGACCCGGACGCGGCAGGATCGATTCCCCGCGCGGGTGGTCATATTTGGTTACCAATGCAGGCCCGACAAAGCAATTACTGAAAAGCCTACCCCAGCGTAAGCCGCGCCGCCGCCCGTTGCGCCGCCAGATCCAGCACCTTGCGGCGACAGGATGCGCGGGCGGCGCGGCCTTGTCTCGCGCGTCGCGATGTCGAGCCGGCAGGCAATCTGCCTGTTCTGGCAGAATTCGGGAATCAGGCACAGCACCGCCCCGCCTGCGCCGAGCGAGGCCGGACGGTCCGCCGGTTCCGCTGCGCGCCGCGAGCCCGCGGGGTCCGGCCGGTCAGAAGGATCCCCGAAACCCGACAAGCCGCGATGCCGCCCCGCCGCGTCGATCAGCCGACAATCCCCGGAGGAACAAGGCAGTCTGACGGGAACGCTGGCAGAAGTTCTACCGCAGCGACCGCCCTTTGTCAGCCGCCGCCGCCAGGAAATGTCGATAGCATCTTGCACGGCAAAAGCGCGTGGTATAGGCATTTTCCGGTAATGAGGCGGGTGGGCAGGCAGGCTATGCACCGGATTGCAAATCCGAGTAGACCGGTTCGATTCCGGTACCCGCCTCCAGGTTTTTCGAGACTTTCAGCCGATCCCTGGCCCGTCTGACGGCGGGTTCCGGGGTGCGGGGCTTCGGCAGCAGGCCGACGCAACCTCTGCCGCGATCGACAGCGAGGCTGTGAGGCCGGGGCTCTCGATGCCGAAAAGCTGCACAAGGCCGGGCATCCCGTGGGCCTCCGGGCCGTCAATCCGGAAATCGGCGGCGGGGACGCCCGGTCCGGTCAGCTTGGGGCGCAGCCCGGCATAGTCGGGCGCCAGCGACCCGTCGGGCAGGCCGGGAAAATATGTTCTGATCCGGGCATAGAACGCCTCGGCGCGCAGCGGATCGACGCGGTAATCCTCGGTGTCGACCCATTCCACATCCGGGCCGAAGCGCATCCGCCCCGCCATGTCGAGCGTGGCATGGATCCCCAGCCCGCCATCAACCGGCGCGGGATAGACCAGCCGCGAGAACGGCGGGCGGCGGCTGTAGCCAAAGTAGTTTCCCTTGGCCAGAACCAGCGGCGGAATGCGGTTTTCCGGGTAGAATGGCATCCGCCGCGCAAGGGCCTGCGCGCCAAGCCCGGCGGCATTCACCAGGGCGTCAACCGTCAACCGGCCGGGCTCGGCGCCGCCGAAGGTCACGGAATAGCCTGCCGCATCCCGGTCCACCGCAAGCACCGGCGTGTCGAGCGCGATCACGCCCCCGGCGTCGGTCAGGTCGGCGGACAGGGCAAGCATGAAGGCATGGCTGTCGACGATGCCTGTCTCGGGCGACCAGAGGGCAGAGCGGCACGACAGCGCCGGTTCCATCGCCTGCGCTTCCGCCCGGTCGATCAGCCGCAGACCCTCGACCCCGTTTTCGATGCCGGTGGCATGGATCCGGGCGACCTTGGCCTCCTCCTCGGGGGTGGTCGCCACCACGAGCTTGCCGCAGCGCCGGTGCGGCACCGCGTGGCTTGCGCAAAAGGCATAAAGCAGGCGCCGCCCCGCAATGCAGTGGCGATGACGGGCCGAACCGGCGGGGTAATACATCCCGCCATGGACGACCTCGCTGTTGCGCGACGAGATGCCCTGACCGATGGCCCGCGCGGCCTCGGCCACCACCACGTCATGCCCGGCCAGCGCCAGTGCCCTGGCACAGGCCAGACCCAGAACCCCCGCACCGACCACCAGAACCAGCATCGCATCCCCGCGTTGTCCCACCCGACCCCTGCGCCCCGCGGTCTGTCCCGACCCGGGATCATCGGCCATGTCGCCCGCCCCCCGGCCTGTCCGGAAAGCGCAGCGAAATCATGATGAGCCCGGCGGCAAAGATGATCCATGGAAAATCGTTGGCCGACAGCAGCAGGGTTTCCGACAGGTTCATGATCAGGAACATCCCGATCAGCACGTTCAGCCAGATCCAGCCGTTCCGCGGTTCGCACAGGTGCAGCGCCACCCCCTGACACAGGGCGCGGACGATCACGTATGCCGTCAGGCCCGCCCCCACGAACCCGAGGCTGAGCAAGGTGTCGCGATACCCGCTGTGGGCATGGGGCGCCATCCAGCCGATCCTTTCCCGGATCAGCCACGCCTCGCCGCTTGCCGGGCTCCAGAACGCCGAGAACCCGTGGCCAAGCATCGGCCGCTGCGCGATCTGGGCATCGGCCAGATGCCACAGCGGCACCCTGCCGGTCAGGGTGGCATCCTTGCCGATCGCCTCCAGAAACGGGACAAGATATTCACCCAGAAGGAACATCAGCACGATCGCGATCTGGGGGAAGGCAATGAACAGCAATATCCGCGTGAACCCGTGGCTGCGCGTCAACAGCCGGAAGTACCACGTCAGCACCAGCGCGGCGGCGACCGCCAGAACCGAGGTCATCGAGCCCGACAGAGCCAGGCAGGCGCAACTGACCACCAGCAGCGGCACCCCCACCCTGCGCAGGCCGAGGGAACTGTCGACCACCAGAACGACGGCCACCAGCACGGACAGGCTGGTGGCCCAGCCCAGCACGTTCTTGTGGATGAACACCCCGCGAAGCTCGCCGTCCATCGGCATGAAGGCAAGCCTTGGCGCGATGCCGACCAGAAGAAGGCTGAGCACCATGCAGACACCCAGGACCGTCGCAACCAGCAGCAGGAACTGTTTCGGCGTGAACCTGATGGCGATCAGGAAGGATACCTGCAGCGTCAGGACCAGACCGACCGCCTTCTTGAGCGTGAACGACGGGCTGATCGACCACATGACCGACAGGAACGCGAGGCCGATCAGCAGCAGAAACGGCACGTTGCGGCGCAGCGCGACCAGCAGTTGCTGCGGGTGCCGTGCCAGCAGGGCGAATGCCACCAGATAGACCGGCAGCGCCACCAGCCGGAGCTTTGCCCGCGCCGCGTCGTCAAGCCCGCCGTCCGGCCCCGCCATCAGCAGCGGCAGGACCGCCCCCGACTGCACGAACACGATCATTCCGGCCGCCCACCATTCCAGCGTCCGCCAGGTCAGCGCAGCCCTGCCGCCCGTTGCATGTCCGATGACCGTCATGTGAGCTGCGCCTTCCGGGGCGGGCACGGCATCGCAGCCGCGCCGCCCGGCCGCGCGGCCCTGACGGCAGAACGGGCGGCCATGCCTGGGGTCGGGGGCATACAGACCGGATACATCACCTCATCGCTTTCAATGCACACCTTGTCGCCCTTCGTCCTCACCTACCTTGGTCTGCGAAGGGCGTTCTGCGAAACCCGCCAATGCGGCGTCGCCCCTCGTCTGATCGGATGGGGGGGCATTACCGCTTTCGGATGAAGCGGCCCCGGTTCCGGGCGGGGGGCGGCGCCGACCTTCCACCATTGGCAGGCTTTGCCCGACCGGCGGCCGGGATATGATGCCGACATGACCCCGTACCGAATTGCGGTTCACCGTGGCCGCGCTCCCAATGCGAATTGCAGGTTGAAGTTTCCAGATCAAGCAAGGACCGCCGGGTCGCAACGGCGGTCCGTTTTTTCCGGAGCCAGCCGACCTGACCCGGGGCGGCGCGGCCAATGCGCAGGGCCGCCGAAAGCCGGACGGGCGAAGCAGGCTGCGCGATCCGGTGGCGGGCATCCGGCGTCGCACCCCAGCGGCGTCGGGCATCGCGTGCGGGCCGACCCGGTGTCTTGCCCCATGCCGGAAGGAAAGGCCAAAGGACGGCGATGAAGGTTTTCATGCTCGTGACGGAACTGGAAGATTACACCATCGCCTACGCGAACGGGGTGGCTGCCCATGTTCCGGTGACGCTGGCCGTGCCGAGGCGCCGCTATGCCGGGCTGACCCGCTGGTTCGACCCCGCGGTCACTGTCCGGCTGATGGACTGGCCGCGCCATCGCAGCCTGGCCAATCTGACGTTCCTCGGGGCGCTGACCCGCCTGATCCGGGCGGAAAGGCCAAGCGTGATCCACCTGCTCAGCAACAACACGCTGTGGCTCAACCTGGCGGCCCCGTTCTGGCGGCCGGTGCCGCTGGTCACGACGGTGCATGACGTGGTGGTGCACCCCGGCGACCGCGAAACCGGCATGATACCGCGCCGGGCCACCGACATGATCGTGCGCCAGTCCGGCGATATCGTCGTGCATGGCGAGGGCCTGAAGCAGCTTGCCGCCGACCGCTTCGGCAAGGCGCCCGGGCGCATCCACGTGCTGTCCCATCCTGTGATCGACCGCTACGCCGCGGTGGCCCGGACCGAAGGGCTGAAGCGCCAGACCCGGGAGGGCACGTTCACCGTCCTGCTGTTCGGCCGCATCTTCGCCTACAAGGGGCTGGAAGTCCTGATCCGGGCCGAAGCCCTGCTGGGCCGCCGGGTGCCGGGCGTCAGGTTCGTGATCGCCGGGCGCGGCGACGATCCGTGGATGTTCCGGTCGCTGATGGGCGACCCGGCCCGCTATGACATCCGCAACCGGTTCATCGAGGACCGGGAGGTGGCGCAGCTGTTTCTCGACGCCGATCTGGTCGTGCTGCCCTATACCGAGGCGTCGCAAAGCGGCGTGATGAACGTCGCGGCCCCGTTCGGCAAGCCGCTGCTGGTGACCGACGTGGGTGAACTGCGGGCCTCGGTAGAGGGCAACGGCATGGGCCTCGTCGTCCCGCCGAACGACCCCGAACGTCTGGCCGAGGCCATTGCGCGGCTGGCGACCCGCCCCGACCTGCGGGCAGGGCTGGGCGCCAATGCCGAGGCCTGGGCCAACGGGCCGAACGCCCCGGCCACGGTGGGGGCACAAGCCGAAAGGATGTATCGCGGCATCCTCCAAAGGAAGGCGGGGGGCTTATCCGATATGATGGAAAGCGCGGCGGCCAGGTCAATTGCCCCGGATGGCGCGGGACACCATTATCGGGATGTTGCTTCATCCGGGGACCGGACTTTGCCCTGAAGATGTTGAAATTCATGAATGTCGTTTTTCGGATTTGAGGATGGAAATGGCACAGGCAGCGGGAAACGGCGCAGGGTCCTGCCTTCGCGCGCCGCCGGGCTGCTTTTCGGCCGGGCCGGAAAGGCTCGGGCCGGTTTCCGGGACGGAAACGGGGCCTGTTGCGGGGCCTGTTGCGGAAGCCAGAACCGGCGCGAGATCTCTTGGGAAAACTGTCGGCGGGCCTTCAGCGGGCCGCGGGCGATCCGTCAACCGCACCGGGAGGCCGCAGTGAAATCTGACACCAGCAACAACGGGTCGGGCGCCCGCCTGCGCCACTACTGCCCGGGCGGGCGCGAAAGCGGCGGCGGCATCGGGCGGCTGGTCGGCTATGTCGTGGACGAGGCCGCGCGCAGGGGCGAACGGCATCTGGTCTGCGACACCCGCGGGCGGCGCTGGCAGATCCCCGGTTCCATCCTGCGGCTGCTGGGCGCCATGGCGATCCTGGCCTCCGACCGGCTGCTGGCACCCGAACGCATCCACCACATTCATGTCGCCGGGCGCGGCAGCACGGCGCGCAAGCTGATCCTGACCTTCGTGGCACGCTCGCTGGGCTGCCGTCACATCCTGCACCTGCACGATTACGACTATGGCGCCGACCTGTCGCGGCGTTCGCCCCGCAGGCAACGCTGGGTTGCCCGCATGTTCCGCGGCGCCGACCGGGTGATCGTGCTGGGGCTGCGCGACCGGGATACCGTGGTCGAGCGTCTGGGCGTGGCGCGGGACAAGGTGGTCGTGATGCACAATGCCGTGCCGGACCCCGGCCCGAAACCCGCGCAGGGGCGGGATGTTCCGCTGATCCTGTTTCTGGGGCAGCTCAGCCAGCGCAAGGGCGTGCCGGAGCTTCTGACGGCGCTGGCCAGTCCCGAACTGGCAGGGCGCGACTGGCGCGCGGTTCTGGCCGGTGACGGTCCTGTTGCGGAATACCGGGCGATGGCGGCGGCACTCGATCTTGGCGACCGGGTCGAAATGCCCGGCTGGCTGGCCGAACCCGATGTCCGCGCCCTGTGCGCAAGCGCCGACATCCTGGTTCTGCCGTCACATGCAGAGGGGCTGGCCATGGCGGTGATCGAGGGGCTGGCGCATGGGCTTGCGGTCGTGACGACACGCGTCGGCGCGCATGAGGAGGCATTGACCGACGGTGTGACCTGCAGCTTCGTGCCGGTCGGCGATGCCAAAGCCCTGGCAGGGGCGCTTGAACGGCTGGTCACCGATCCGGCGGGCCGCCGGCGCCTTGGGTCGCAGGGGCGGGCGCTGTTCCTGTCGCGATACAGCATCGACGCCTATTTCGGACAGCTTGACCGGGTTCTTGACGAGATCAGCCTGCGCGGCCGATCGCTGGTGGGTGCAGAATGACCGCGGCCCTTGATCACGGCAACAAGTCCGGCCGCTCGCGGATCAGCAAGGCGCCGCCGCCCCCGACGCAGATGCATGAAGACGAGCTGGACGTTCTGGCGGTGTTCCGGCTGATCCGGCGCCGCATCGGGTTCATCTCGATCCTGGCAGCCCTGCTGGTGGCCTTGCTGCTGCCTTTCATCCTGCAGATCGAGCGCACATACACGTCGCAGGCGCGGCTTCTCATCCAGCCGCCGCTGGCGGTCAACCTCGGCGTCTCGGGCGCGGAGCAGGGAAGGTTCGATCCCGCGACCGAGGTGGAACGCCTGCGGTCGTATCCGATTGCGGAAAGGCTGATCGCGGATTTCCAGCTGGCCGGCCTTGAAGAATTCAACCCCCCGCCAGAAGGCGCGGGCGTCCTGTCGCAGATCACGCAGACCGTGCGCCAGTGGATTTCGGCCGCCCCCCCGGCCACGGAACCGGTGACCGACCCCGAAAGCATCGTGATCCAGCACTTCCTTGAAGCGGTTTCGGTGCAGCGCAGCGGCGTGTCGAACGTGATCGAGATCGCGTTCACCTCGCGCGACCCGCAACTGGCGGCGCAGATACCGAACGCGATGATCCAGGCCTATCTGGATGCCCGCGACGCCCAGCTTCGCGCCCAGCTTGGCACCACGAAGGATTGGCTATCGGGGCGGATCGAGGACCAGCGCCGACGCGTTGCCCTGATGGAGGCCGAGGCCGACGCCTTCCGCGCAGCGAATGGACAGAACAACGCAACCTCGCAAGCGGAATCGGCCTTCCAGATAACCTCGCTTACCGAACGCCAGACCGCGATCCAGCGCGAACGCACAGACATCGAAACCAGCCTGACCGCCATCACCGCCGCCGCCACGCTGAGCGACAAGGCGGCCCTGATCGGGTCGGACCGGCTCAACGAGCTTGAGCGCGAACTGCAGGTCCAAAGGCGCGAGCTGGCAAAGATGCTGCAAACCTACGGCGACAAGTTCGGCTTCGTGGTCAACAAGCGCGAGGCGATCGCCGGAACCGAAGAATCCATGACGGCCGAGGTTGACCGGCACATCCAGTCCCAGACAACCCGGATTGCGGCCCTGCGGAAGGAAGAAGCCTCGGTTCAGGCCGGGATCGCGGCGGCCCGCGATGCCCTGGCGCGCATGACGGTCGCGGAATCCGATTTCGCCGCGATGAAGGTCCGGGTGGACCAGGAAGGCGCGGCCCTGACCGCGCTGGAGGAACAGCAGCGCGCGCTGCGGGCGGAAGCCACCATGCCGGTTCAGCAGGTCGAAATCCTGTCGCCCGCCACGCCGAGCCGCTGGGCAAACGGCCGCAGCAAGACCTTCTACCTGATCGCCGGAGCCGTCGCGGCGGTGGTTGCCGCCATCACGCTGGCCATCCTGCGCGAGATGCTTGACCAGAGCATCCGCAGCCAGCAGCAGCTGCGCGGCATTCCGGGTGTTGTGCCGGTCGGGTTGATTCCGCTGTTGCGCAGGCGGGTCGGGCGCCGACTGCCGGACCGGATCCGCGATCAGCGGGACGGGACGTTTCAGGATGCCATTCGCGGCGTGTCGATGCAGCTGGAGCGGTACGGCACCGCAGGCCCGCCCTCCAGCATCCTGGTGACCTCGGCCGTGCCGGACGAGGGAAAATCCATCATCGCGCTGGCGCTGGCCATGCATCTGGCCGCCATGGGCTCGCGCGTGCTGCTGGTGGACGCGGACCTGCGGCATGGCAGTGTGCACACCAATTTCCGGGCGCGCGAGGAACCGGGGCTGGCGAACTTCATTTCCGGGCAGATGAACCTTGAAGACGTGATCCTCCGTGATCAGAAGACCGGAATCGACTTCATCGCCCGCGGCCGCCAAGGGTCGCATGTCTATCCGGACCTGCGCAAGGTTGCAGGCATTCTGGAGTATGCCCGGGCAAACAACATGACCGTCGTCTTCGACAGCGCGCCCGCGCTGGCCACCTCGGAAACCCTGCGTCTTGCCGCGATGCTTGACCGGACGCTGATGGTCGTGCGCTGGGGCAAGACCCCGCGCAAGATCGCAGAACTTGCCATCGAGAAGCTGCGCGCCTGCTGTCAGGACGACGTGATGGTCGCCATCAACCAGGTCAATCCCCGGCGGCAGGTGCTTTACGGTTACAAGGATTCCGGCGTGTTCTCGGCGGATCTCAGGAAATACCACGTCGGGTAGGCCGGATGGGAATGTGCCCGCCCGAAATGCATCAGGGACGGCCCGGCATCGGGTCGTCCCTGAAGGGTTGTGCATCGCCCGGGCGGCCGGCGCAGGTCGGACCGTCGGCCCCGGGCGGTCTTTCGGGGTCGTCAGAGTATCGAGATGTCGTCCAGCAGGACGTTCAGGTTGGTGACCCCCTCGATGGTCAGCACATGGGCCCCGAAGGTGAACACCGCATTGCCCCCGACGATCGCGCCATGCGAGGCGATGATGCTGGCCGGAGTGCCGGCTCCGCCGCCCCAAAGCGCCGCATCGAACCAGACGGTGTCGACGTTGTCCTCGAAATCCTTGACCACGTCAGCCCCGCCGCCGGCCCAGAACTGGAAACTGTCTGCGCCCGCACCACCCCACAGGCGGTCGTTGCCGGACCCGCCGTTCAGCACGTCGTTGCCGTCGCCCGCCAGCAGCGTGTCGTCGCCCCCTGCCCCGTTCAACACGTCATTCCCGTTTGCCGAGACAAGCTTGTTGGCAAGCGAACTGCCGGTCAGCCGGTCGTTGCCGGACCCGGACCGGACATTCTCGACGTTGATCAGCGTATCGGTGCCGTGCCCCGTGACCTGTGCCGTCGTGAGGGACAGGTTGACGGTTGCCGCAGCCGTGCCCGTGAAGACCGCAATGTCGATTCCGGCCCCGCCATCAAGCAGGTCGTTGCCGACATCGCCCACCAGACGGTCGTTCCCGTCGCCGCCGTAGAGGCTGTCATTGCCGCTGCCGCCAAGCAGGGTGTCATCGCCCGCCGCGCCCGAAAGCCTGTCATCCCCGCCGAACGAGGACAGGTGGTTGTTCTGGGCGTCGCCGGTCAGCACGTCGTTGCCCGAACCCGTCACGATGTTCTCGATGCCGGTCAGCGTGTCGGTCCCGTGGCCGGTGACCTGCCCGGTGGTCACGGCAAGGTTGACCGTCGTCGCGGTCGGGCCGACAAAGACTGCCGTGTCGGTGCCGTTGCCCCCGCTCAGCAGGTCGTTGCCCGCATCGCCCTGCAGGCGGTCGTCGCCGTCGCCGCCCAGAAGTGTGTCGTCGCCTGTGCGGCCTTCCAGCGTGTCATTGCCTGCCAGCCCCGAAATGGTGTCGTTGCCGCTGCCACCCACAAGGTTGTCATCTCCGGCGGTCCCGAGAAGCGGGGGAACGACGCTCACCGAGTTCTTTTCAAAGGCGCCAAGGTCCACGTTGCCGACCGCACGCTGGAAACCGTCCAGATCGTAGGCCGAAAGGCCGTAGTTCGCCGTGCCCCGGTCGATCGACGCCGACCCGATGCCAAGCCGGAAATCGCCCGGCGCCCCCATGAACCCCGGATCGACGCCCAGGATGTTGCCATTTGCCGCGCTCGGCATGGCGTTCCCGCCATCGGTCCTGACCGACGACTGGCCGGCCGTGCCGTTGAAGGTCAGGTTGTTGGCCCAGATGACGTTGTTGACGTAACCGCCGTAAGAGGTGTTGTCGATCGCGGTGTTGTTGCTGTTGATGCTGCGGTCCGCCACCGCGATGTTGTTGACCCAGGTGTTGTTGCTGGACTGCGAGTTGCTCAGTTCGCCCCGCCAGGTGCCGGTGTTCAGCGGGTCCTGGTTGTTGTGCCAGGCCGTGTTGTTTCGCACGGTGACATAGTCGCTCCAGGTGACCTGCACGCCCTTGCCGCCATTCTGGTAGACCAGATTGTTCTCGACCAGCGTGGGGAAGGTGTAGCTCGGGTAACCGCCGGTCTGGGTGCTCTGGAAATCGTCGATGATGATCCCGTTGCCATCGGTGTGCTGGCCCGCTTTCGTCACGTTGTCATGCGAGATGTTGTTGCTCACGATGGTCCGGAAGCCGGGCGTCGTGGTGTCTCCGGTGATGTTGCGGTTCTGGTAGATCGAAATACCCGAAAACCAGCCGCTTGACCCGTTGTCGTAGGTCTCGTTGCCGTCGATGGTGATGAACTCGGACCAGTTGAACTGGATGCCGGATTCGCCCGCGCCGTGGATGGTGTTGTTAAGGATCTTGACGTGGTGAACGTGGTTCGCCTCGATCCCGTCGCCGCTCCGGCCTTCGATGTCGAAGCCGTCGACAATCACGTAGTTGGCGTTGACGCTGATGGCGTTCCACGCCCCCGAGGGCGGCCGGATCAGGGCACCGCCGGGCGTTTCGGAGGTGATGGTCACGTAGCCGTCCGCCGATCCGCCCCGGTTGATGTTGAGCGACTCGTTGTAGGTGCCGGCCTTGACGATCACCTCGTCGCCGGCGCCGAGATTCTCGATCGCGCGGGTGATGGTGCGGAACGGGTTGCCCGCGCTGCCGTCGCCGTTGTCGCTGCCATTGGTCGAGACGTAGAACGTCCGCCCGGCGGCCGCAGCCGCACTGATCCCGGCCGAGGCATCGGCCTGCGCCAGTTCGATGCCGTCTGCGGCCAGGAACGTGATGCCGCCGGCATCGGCCGTGGCAGGCATGTCGAGGAACGCGGACCGGAGCGCCGGCTGCCCGTCGTCAACCGCGGTCTGCGCAGGGGGCGCGACCTGCGCGCCCCGGATGGTGCCGCCGGACGCAGCGGCGCCGTCACCGTATCCGGCGAACGCCTCGGCCCAGGTATCGGCATTCGCCTGCTCCGAAAGCCACGAGTCCGCCCACCCGTCCGATTGCGGCGGCTCGAAGCCGTCGTCGAGGACGGAAACGGCGTCCGGTTCCGGCTCGCCGCCCGGGGAAGCGCCGTCGGTCAGGCCAAACCCGTTGTCGAGGCTGGTGCCGGGCTCAACCGCTTCGGACAGGAGGTCGGCTTCGGTTTCGCCTTGAATCGCCTCCAGTTGCGCTGCCAGTTCAGGGCCTGCCAGATCCCCCTGCAACCAGCCGAGCGCGGCAAGGTCGGAAAGGCGGGCGCGGGCAGCAGGAAGGATCATGACGGGATCGTCTTGCGGGTATGTTGGGACATGCAGGTTCACTGTTTGACTCCTCGGTTTTCTAGACATTTCTGCGCTTCACTCGTAAAAATGTCCTGAAGCCGACACGGACTTGCAGCGCAAATCCGACGGACAGAACGAACCGTAATGATATCGCGACCGTCATGAATTCGACATGCGCGCATCTCGCGACCGCAGTCGATTCTCTCGGATCCTTGGGTTCCTGACCCGGTTTGATCACCTGTCGCCCCAAGGAACGACTGGCATATACATGATGCAAAGGGCTGGATTATCTGCTCGTTTCTTCTGATCCCGAACCTATTGGCATTGCATGACGGACTCAAGAGTCGGTCTGCGCGCATTGAATATTCTCGGCAAGAAACTGCCAGAAAGGCGCTGTCACGCGTTTTCATCTCCGCGGGAAGAAGGCGGTAAGATGCGGATTCCAAATATTTTTGGAAGACTGCCGCCGGACAGCATCACGGGGCGCAAGAAGATCGGCGGCGGCGGCTTTGATCCGCCGGGAATCCTGTCAAAAGGCGCCTGCGCCCGCGATTTGCACTGCCGACGCGCGTTCTGAGGCTCAAACCCGAGAATCAGTGCAAGACTAGGGCCTGTTGACGTTTGAGGATTCCCAAATCACCCGCTGACTGATTCAAGGTTGCCAACATGGGAGGCAACCTTGATCCGCACTACTCTGACTGATGCCCAGTGGGCAACCATCGCTCCGCACTGTCTTGGCCGCGCATGCGACCCCGGCCGCACCGGACCCGACCCTCGTCTTTTCGTTGAGGCGGTGCTGTGGATTGCCCGCACGGGCAGCCCCTGGCGCGACCTGCCAGAAGACTTCGGCAAGTGGAATTCAGTATTCAAGCGGTTCCGCAGATGGGTGAAAGCAGACGCTTTCTACTGTATGTTCAGGGCGTTGGCCGAAGATAGCGACTTCGAATACACCATGATTGATGGAACCATTGTCAAAGTCCACCGTCACGGTCAGGGCGCAAAAGGGGGACTCAAAGTCAAGCCATTGGGCGTTCTCGCGGCGGTATAACTACCAAGATCATGGCGTTGACAGACGCACTCGGAAACCTGATCGACTTCCGGTTGCTGCCGGGACAGGCTCACGACCTGCGGGGCACGGCGGCGCTCATCGAAGGGCTATCCTGCGGAAAGCTCCTCGCGGACCGTGCTTTCGACGCGAACTGGCTGCGCGAGATGCTGGCGGAGGCCAAGATTGAGGCGGTTATCCCGCCCAAATCCAACCGCCGTTTCCCTGCCGAGTTCGATTGCGACACCTATAAATGGCGTCACCTGATCGAGAACTTCTTTGGAAAACTTAAGGAATATAGGGGTATAGCAACAAGATGCTGCAAGACCGACACCAGTTTCAGCGCATTTATCTCCCTCGCATCAACCGTCATCCGGCTCCGGTGAACGTCAACACGCCCTAATAAAATTCAATTAGATAACCACATTCTCGGGACGTACAGCGCCATCGCCCCGACCGGCAGATTCGACTGCCTTCGCCCCTGCAATCCTTGATCGCGAGGATGGCCGGTGCCGGAAGGGCCGGCGTGGGTCCGGCCCGGATCAACCGCCGGATCGCCGCCCGATGCCCCGCCGCAGAACCGCCAGGCGCTGCAACATCGGCGGGCCATTCCGGATTGCATCCCGACATGCCTGATACACCGTCGCGCATTTTAAACCCCGATCGCCATTCTGGGAAAGTTTTCATTGGATGGCCCAATCGACATGCAGTATCGTGAACTTTTGAAGATGCGACATTCGGGGATGCCGGAAATGCAGAAAGCGCCGCTGGTCGTCATCGGTTTCAACGGAAACGCGCTCGATGCGCTGGAAACGCTGCAATCGTCCTTTGAAATCGTGGCATGGCTTGACGACAATCCGGCTCTGCATGGTCGCAGGGTCGAGAATGCGCCGATCCTGCCGATGTCCGACATCGCGGCATTTCCAGATGCGCAGGTGGTCTGCATGATCGGATCCGAGCGCAGTTACCCGCACCGGCATGACATCGTCGCACGCCTCGGGCTGCCCGACACCCGTTTCGCGACGATCGTCGATCCGGCGGCCCGCGTTTCCCGGCTTTGCCTGCTGGGGCACGGCGCCGTGGTCTTTCCGGGCGTCGTCATCACGTCCAACGCCGTGATCGGCAACCACGTGATGCTCCTGCCGCAGACGGTCGTGCATCACGATGCCGTGGTCGGCGATTATTCCCTTTTGGGATCGGGGGTTGTGGTTGCCGGCAGCGTGAAGGTCGGCAGGGCGTGCTATATCGGCAGCGGCAGCACGATCCGGAACGGGCTTGCGATCGGCGATGGCAGTCTGGTCGGCATGGCTGCCAACGTGCTGCGCGACGTAGCGCCCGGATCGGTCGTCGCGGGCAATCCGGCGCGGCTGCTGCGCCGGGTCTGATTGCCGGGTTCGGGCCCCTCTGCTTTGGCAACGGGCAGCAAGGAACCCGGGGCGGGTTGCGCAATCGCAAGGGACCGGCCATTTGACCGCAAACGCCACCCTGAAAGGCGCCCGGCCGCAGCGCATTGCCATTCCGGCGTATGCGTCCCGCCGCATCGGTCTGCGAATGCCTCTTTGATGCAGGAATTGCGCGGGTGTCGGCCCGGAATCGGTAGGGCATACCCGGGCATCATCCTTTTGGGGTAAGCCCGCGGCCGGCCATTTGTCAGAAAGATGCGGTTCCCGCGCGACGGTTTGGCTCTAGCCTCTGGCGTGGAGTTGAAACGCGATTCAGTCCCGCACCCCGTTCGCACCAGACAGATTTTTTGGGAATCCCCGCGCCAATTCGTTTCAGGAGGTACCATGCCGATAAGAAATTGCAAGATTGCAGAAAGTGCCACGATCACCCACCCCGACCTCGTGAACCTCTACCAGTGCCGGATCGGCGAGGGCAGCCGTGTGGGGCCGTTCGTGGAGATCCAGCGTGGTTGCGTGGTGGGCGCGCGTTGCAAGGTGTCGTCGCATTCGTTCCTGTGCAGCGGCGTCACGCTGGAAGACGGCGTTTTCGTCGGCCATGGCGTGATGTTCACCAACGACCGCCTGCCGCGCAGCACAAATGAAGATGGCTCTGTCCAGCGCGACGGCGACTGGACATCCGAAGATACCCTGGTCAAGCGCGGCGCCTCGATCGGCTCGAACGCAACCATCCTGTGCGGGCTGACCATCGGCGAAGGCGCCGTGGTCGGCGCCGGCGCGGTGGTGACCTGCGATGTTCCCGACCATGCCATCGTCGCGGGCGTGCCCGCGCGGGTGATCGGCGACGTGCGGTCGCGCGACGGCGGTCTGTCCGTGATCGGCAATGGTGCCCTGGCCCCCAAATCAGCGAGCATGTCATGATCCGCGTCGGTGTAATCGGATATGGATACTGGGGCCCGAACCTGGCCCGCGCAGCGTCGGAAACCGACGGGATGCAGGTCGAGATGATCGCCGATGCCCTCGCCCCGGCGCGGGAACGCGCCAGCCGCCGCCACCCGGCGGCACGGCTGGCCGCGGACTGGCACGACCTTGTCACAGACCCGCAGGTGGATGTGGTGATGATCGCAACGCCGGTCAGCACGCATTTCGACATGGCGCTGGCGGCGCTCAGGGCCGGCAAGCACGTGCTGGTGGAAAAGCCGATGGCCGAAACGCCCGCCAAGGCCGCCATGCTGGTGCGCGAGGCCGAACGGCGCAACCTGGTGCTGATGGTCGATCACACCTTCGTCTATACCGGCGCGGTGCAGAAGATCCGCGCCCTGATCGACGCGGGCGAGATCGGCGACGTGTATTATTATGACTCGACGCGGGTCAACCTCGGCCTGTTTCAGCGCGACGTGAACGTGATCTGGGATCTGGCGGTGCATGATTTCGCCATCATGGACTATCTGCTGGACGCCTCGCCGGTCGCGATCTCGGCCAGTGCGGCGGGCTTCCTCAAGGACCGGCCCGAGAACATGGCGCACCTGTCGATCTATTACGACAACGGGTCGATGGCGCATCTGAACGTCAACTGGCTGTCGCCGGTCAAGCTGCGCCAGACGCTGATCGGCGGCAGCCGCCGCATGGTGATCTACGACGACATGCAGACCAGCGAGAAGGTCAAGATCTACGACCGCGGCGCCACGGTGGGCGACACGCCCTACCAGCAGATGGTGTCCTACCGGCTGGGCGACATGTGGGCGCCGGCCCTGTCAACCACCGAGGCGCTCCAGACCGAAATGAAGGAATTCAAACGCTGCCTCGAAACCGGCGCGAAATCCCTGACCGACGGGGCAAGCGGGCTGCGCGTGGTGGAACTCCTCGCCGCGGCTTCGCGCTCGACCCAGATGCGTGGCCAACCGATCGAACTTGCAGCCTTGAAGGAGGCATCATGATTCCCTTTCTCGACCTTCGTGCGCAATACCAGACCCTTCAGCCGGAACTGGAGACCGCCGTTCTGGCCACCCTGCGCAGCTGCAACTACATTCTGGGCGAAACGGTCGACTCGTTCGAGCAGAACTTCGCGCGCTATTGCGGCACGAAACACGCCGTCGCCCTGAACTCGGGCACCTCGGCGCTGCATCTGGCGCTGCTGGCGGCAGGCGTCGGACCGGGGGACGAGGTGATCACGGTTCCGGCCACCTTCGTGGCCACGGTCGCGGCCATCCTTTACGCCGGGGCCACGCCGGTCTTCGTCGATGTCGATCCGGTGACCTGGACGATGGACCCCTCGCTGATCGAGGCCGCGATCACGCCGCGCACCAAGGCCGTGCTGCCGGTGCATTTCCACGGCCGTCTTGCCGACATGGAGGCGATCGGCGTCATCGCGCGGCATTACGGGCTGGTGGTGATCGAGGATGCGGCGCAGGCCCATGGCGCCCGGCGCGGCAAGAAGGCCGGCGCCTTCGGCGACATCGGCTGCTTCAGCTTCTATCCGGGCAAGAACCTCGGGGCCTGCGGCGAGGGCGGTGCCATCACGACCGACAGTTCCGAACATGCCGAAAAGATCCGGTCGCTGCGCGACTGGGGACAGAAGGGCAGGTACAACCATGTGATGCAGGGCTTCAACTTCCGCATGGATGCGTTGCAGGCCGCGGCGCTGGACGTGAAGCTGACGCGGCTCGAGTCGTGGAACGAAGGGCGCAGGCGGGTGGCCAATGCCTATGACAGCGGGCTGTCGCCAACGATACGCCGTGCGGCCGGACCCTTCGGGCAGGACCATGTCTGCCATGTCTATGTGATCGAGGTCGATGACCGCGAGACGCTGAAGGCCAGGCTGCAGGACGCCGGGGTTGCAACCAACATGCACTACCCGCGCCCGGTTCATCTGCAACCGGCCTATTCCGACCTTGGCTACGGCCCCGGCGACTTCCCGGTGTCGGAAGCCTTCGCGCGGCAGACGCTGTCGTTGCCGATCTACCCCGAACTCACCCCCGGCGACGTTCAGCGCGTGATCGGTGCGGTGAACCTTCATGCCGCGGAACCCGCCGCGGCGGTTGCCTGAAAGGATGACATCGTGACCGGAAAGAACAACGTCCTGAGCGGGAAGCGCGTGCTGGTGACGGGCGGTGCCGGCTTTGTCGGCTCGCACATCGTCGATCTGCTGCTGGACGAGGACTGCCGCGAGGTGGTCATCGTCGACAACATGGTGCGCGGAAGGGTGGACAACCTGGCCGATGCGCTGGCCAGCGGGCGGGTGACGCTGACCCACGGCGACATCCGCGACAAGGCGCTGATGCGCAAGCTGGTGACGGGCTGCGATACCGTGTTCCACCAGGCGGCGCTGCGCATCACCCATTGCGTCGACGCCCCCGACGATGCGATGGCGGTGATGGTCGATGCGACCTACGACCTGATGCAGCTGTGCGTGGAATCGGGCACGCGCAAGGTGGTGATGGCATCCTCGGCCTCGATCTACGGTATGGCGACCAGCTTTCCGACCGAAGAGACGCACCACCCCTACGGCAACCGCACGCTTTACGGCGCGGCCAAGACCTTTGGCGAAGGGTTGCTTCGGTCGTTCAACGACATGTACGGGCTGAACTACGTCGCCCTGCGCTACTTCAACGTCTATGGCCCCCGGATGGACATCCACGGCCGCTATACCGAGGTCATGGTGCGCTGGATGGAGCGGATCTCGCGCGGCGAGGCGCCGCTGATCTTCGGTGACGGGCTTCAGACGATGGACATGATCCATGTCCGCGACGTGGCCCGGGCCAACATCCTTGCGGCCAAGGCCGGGGCCACCGATGCGGTGTTCAACGTCGGCAGCCAGACCGAAACCTCGCTGCTCGACCTCGCCCGGCTGATGAGCGCGGAAATGGGGCGGCCCGACCTCGTGCCGGAACATCTGCCCGAACGGTCGGTCAACCCGGTGCCGCGCAGGCTCGCCTCGGCCTCGGCCGCCCGCGAACAACTGGGCTTCGAGGCGCGCATCACCCCAAGCGAGGGGTTGAGGGAACTAATCGCATGGTGGCAGAACGAGCGGGCCCAGTTCGCGGGAGCCGCGCAATGATCCCGATCGCCAAGCCCATGGTCGGCCGGGAGGAGGCCGAGGCCGCCAGCGCCGCCGTGTTGTCGGGCTGGCTGTCGCAAGGCCCGCAGGTGGCCGCTTTCGAGCGCGAGTTTGCCGACATGGTCGGCGCGGCCCATGCCTGCGCCGTGTCGAACTGCACCACCGCGCTGCATCTGGCGCTGCTGGCGGTGGGGGTCGGCGACGGGGACGAGGTCGTGACGGTCAGCCATTCCTTCATCGCCTCGGCCAATGCGATACGCCAGTGCGGCGGCATTCCCGTATTCGTCGACATCGAGGCCGACAGCTTCAACATGGATCCGGCCGCGCTTGCCCGGGCGATCACGCCAAAGACCAGGGCAATCCTCTGCGTGCATCAGATCGGGATGCCCTGCGACCTGCCGGCCATCCTTGCCGTTGCCCGCGCGCACGGCCTTGCCGTGATCGAGGATGCGGCCTGCGCGATCGGCGCGAGCATTCGCATCGACGGCGAGTGGACCAGCATCGGGCGGCCGCATGGCGACATCGTGTGCTTCTCGTTCCACCCGCGCAAGGTGATCACCACCGGCGAAGGCGGAATGCTGA
Source organism: Paracoccaceae bacterium Fryx2 (assembly GCA_032334235.1). NCBI lineage: Bacteria > Pseudomonadati > Pseudomonadota > Alphaproteobacteria > Rhodobacterales > Paracoccaceae > Paracoccaceae bacterium Fryx2. The sequence goes on along the minus strand of JAVSGI010000005.1, from coordinate 349,083 downwards.
CGACGCAGAACCCCGACTGGGACGCCAAGCTGCGGCTGTGGCGCCAGCACGGCATGTCGGTGTCGGATGCGCAGCGCCATCGCAGCAACCTGGTGATCTTCGAGGATTATCCGGTCCAGGGCTACAACTACCGCATGACCGACATGCAGGCGGCGATCGGGCGCGAGCAGCTCAAGCGCCTGCCGGAAATCCTGGCGCGTCGCCGCGTGCTGGCCGCGTCCTACGCCCGGCTGTTGCGCGATGTCGAAGGCGTGCAGGCACCCGAGGAACCCGAGTGGGCCAGGTCGAACTGGCAAAGCTACTGTGTCAGGCTCGACCCGACCATCATCCAGCTTGATCTGATGCAGCACATGCTGCACTGCGGTATCGCCACGCGACGCGGGGTGATGTGCATCCACATGGAAAATGCCCACAGCGACCTGCCGCAGCGCCACGACCTGCGCCATTCCGAACGGGCGCGCGACCATTCGCTCCTGTTGCCGCTTTTCCCGCAAATGACCGATGCCATGCAGATGACAGTGGTTTCGGCCTTGCTGGAGTCGCTGGTGAAAAGTGGCGGTCGGCTTGGCGGCGGGCGACCGCGCAACTGGGATCGCGGCGCGAGAACCGCGTGACTCCCCGGCCAGACATCGGCCCCGTCCGGGCAAGACCCGGGCGGGGCCGTGCCTTTCTTGTGCGCGGCACCTGCCGCTGACCGCCCGCCGCCCCCCGTGCAGATCGGTGCAGATCGGTGCAGATCGGCGCGACGACCCTGTGGCTCGCCCTGATCCCCCCCTGGAATGCGGCGCCCGTCCGCCCCGGCGCGGCCGCTTTGCGGGCACGGGCTTGCACCCTCGCGGCCATCCTGCCCCCGATCCTCGGCTTGCCGCCGCCAAGGTGCGGCCGGCCCTTTTCGCAATGCGGCGGGCATCGGACGGGCCTGCCCGGCCCTGACGGCTGGGGCGCACCCGCCTGCCCAAACTTTCGGCACTCCTGCCCGGCGATGCATCGGCCTGCGCTTTCCAAAGCCGGTGCCGACCCGGCCAATGCTGCATCCCGAAACCGACACGCCCGACCGGATTTCGACCTGTTCTGCGCGAAAGTGGCATGGTCCCCCCCCGCCCCCATCCCAAAGGGTTAAGGGCGGGGGCGGCTGCTCCCTCCGGATAGCCCGACGAGGGCGGGATGCGCCAAACAGTTAATAGTAAAGAAGATTTCATCTGCCTTACAGTCAGGACATCGAACAGTGATTTCAGGAGCATCCATGTCGGCGCAGCAGAATCGAACCGGCGATGGGGCGGATGTCTGGTCGGGTGCGCCGGGCCCGCACCGCGGGACGCCGTTGCAGGGGTGGATGAACCTGCTCGGGGTCCGCATCTCGGCCGTAAACCTTGAAACGGCGACCAGCCGTATCCTGCGGGCGATTGCGCGCGACGAAAAGGGCTACATCTGCATCCGCGATGCCCATGGCGTGATCCGCTGCCAGCAGGATGCCGAACTGCGCCGCATCCACAACGAGGCCTTCATGGTGACGCCGGACGGAATGCCGCTGGTCTGGTCGCTGCGCCAGGCGGGCCACAAGACCGCGGACCGGGTCTACGGGCCCGACCTGATGCTGCAGGTCTTCGATCAGGGCCGGGCCGCCGGGGTCCGGCATTTCCTGTATGGCACGACCCACGACATCCTTGAAAAGCTGTCGGACTCCCTGACCCGGCAGTTTCCCGGCGCGCAGATCGTGGGCACATGGTCGCCGCCCTTCCGGGAACTGACACCGGCCGAGCAGGACGAGGTCGCCCGGCGCATCAATGCCTCGGGTGCGGATATCGTCTGGGTCGGGCTCAGCACGCCGAAGCAAGAGCTGTGGATGGCGCGGATGCGCGACCGTCTGCGCCCTGCCCTGCTGATCGGCGTCGGCGCCGCCTTCGACTTTCACGCGGGTATGAAGGCGCAGGCGCCCCGTTTCATCCAGCGCAGCGGCTTTGAATGGCTGTTCCGCCTTGCCTGCGAACCCCGGCGGCTGTGGCGGCGCTACATGGTCACGGTGCCAAGCTTCATCGGGCTGGTGATCGCCCAGAAGACCGGGCTGCGGGCGTTCCCGATCGAGACCGCCCGGATTGGCGGGCTGCCTGCGCCCGATCCCGCGCCCCACCCCGAGTAGGGGGTGCCGCACCCGGTTTGCCGGGACAAACGACTGGAGATTTCATGATCCGCTTTGAACGTCCGACCCGCTTTTCACGAATGACGATGCTGCACGATGGTTCCCCGTCCGCACTCCCGGTCCGCAATCCGGACAGGTGCTTCACCGGCGGGGTGAAATCTGCAAGACCTTGGAGGATCAATTGAAGGATCTTGATGAAAACATCGGCGATCTGCTGCATCCCGCGCATTTCCCGGCCCAGCACGCCGACACGTCGCAATCCCGCACCCGTCCGGCCCTGCGGCGCCAGCTTTGCCGGGCGGCGCTGGTCGCAGCCGACGCGGCAAGCCTGGTCGCTGCCTTCGGGCTTCTGGCGGGCCTTGGTGCGGTGGACGGCTCTGCCCCGGCCTTCCTGCGGGGCCTGGTGTTCGCGTCGCTGACGACGATTGCCCTTTACGCCGCGGTTTCGCTTTACCCGGGCTACAGGCTGCACCAGCACGAACTTCTCCGCCGCCGGGTTCTGGCGTCAACCGTGCGGATTTCGCGGAGAATGGGCGCTGATTTCGCGCGATCGTGGGCACGCGTTTCGCGCCATTCTGGGCAGTCATTTCACGGGATCGTGGGCAGGCTGGCCGACGCTTTCATGGAGTCAGGCTTGAACGATTTGGTCAAGCTTTTTTGTGACGGCGGAGCGCCTGCGCAGGCTTTCACCTGAGAGGGTGAGGCGGTGTGCGTTGTGAACGAGGCGGTCGAGGATGGCATCTGCGAGCGTTGGGTCGCCGATGGCTTCGTGCCACTGGTCAACGGGGAGTTGGCTTGTGACGATGGTGGAAGCGCGGCCGTGGCGGTCTTCGAGGATTTCCAGCAGGTCACGGCGCTCCGGGGCGGTGAGGACGGCGAGGCCCCAATCGTCAATGATCAGCACATCCATGCGGGCGATGGTTTTGAGGATGCGTTCATGGCGGCCATCGCCACGGGCCAGAGCAAGGGCCTCGAACATGCGCGGCGCACGTTGATAGAGGACGGGCCGCCCATCCCGGCACGCCTTGTGGCCAAGGGCGCAGGCGATCCAGCTTTTGCCCAAACCGGTCGGCCCGGTTATCAGCAGGTTCTCGTGCCGGGCGATCCAGCCGCCATCGGCAAGATGCGCCATGACACTGCGGTCAAGACCACGTGGGCTGCGCAGGTCCAGATCCTCGACGCTGGCATCTTGGCGCAGAGCCGCAAACTTGAGCCGGGAGGCCAGTTTCTTGGTGTCGCGCTCTGCAGCCTCGCGGTCGACCAGCAGGCCGAGACGCTCTTCGAACGAGAGGGCGTCGAAGGCGGTTGACCTGCGTTGTTCTTCGAGCGCCGATGCAATGCCGGTCAGGCCGAGCGCCAACAGTCGGTCGTGGGTGGGATGGGTCAGCATTTTAGTCCTTTCTCAATGGTAATAGCTGCCGCCACGAATGTTGGCGTGCTGGAGGGGGGCGACCTCTTCGGAGCCTTCCAGGAAGGCGCGATCGAGGCCGGTCTTGAGGATCGAACGAATGGAGGTGACGGTGCGGGCCCGGATGGTCACACCCCGCTGGCAGGCCGCATCAACGCGCTCCGGCCCATAGGTTTTGACCAAGGCCAGCACACCCAGGCAGGTGCGGAACCCCTGTTCAGGATGGGGGCGGTCAGCCATCACCATCTCGCAAAAGGCGGCGACGGCGGGGCCGGTCTTGGTTGCCTGCGCCAGCATTCTGGCCGGGGTCCATTCGGCAAAGCGACGATGGGCCGATGGCATATGGTCGGCCACGGTGACATGGCTGCGCCGCCCCGGGGTGCGCACGTGGCTCGCAACCCTCTGACCACGATGGAATATCTCGACCGTCTGGCCGCTTGTGCGAACATCGACCTCTTGTTTGATCAGCGCGAAGGGCACGGAATACCATGAGCTGTCGACCTCAACGTGATAGTCGGGTGCCACGCGGGCGCGCTTCCAGCGGGCGAAGACATAAGGTTCGGGCGGTAGGGGCTGAAGATTGGGCCGATCCAAAGTGGCAAACAGATCGGCGCGGCTGGCGCCATAGCCGCGCATCACGCGCATGTTCAACTCGTCCAGCAGCCGCCGGATCGCCACGTTCAACTCGGCCAATGAGAAGAACCGGTGGTTCCGCAGCCGCGCCAGAATCCAGCGTTGTGCCACTTGGACAGCCACTTCCACCTTCGCCTTGTCCCGGGGTTTGCGCGGCCGGGCGGGCAGAACGGCGGTGCCATAATGCGCCGCCATCTCGGCATAGGTCCGGTTCAGCCCCGGATCAAACCGGTCTGCCTTGATCACGGCGGACTTCAGATTGTCCGGAACCACCGCCTTTGGCACGCCGCCCAGAAAGGCGAACATCCGGATATGCGCGAGGATCCAATCTTCCAACCCCTCCGATGCCACCGCCTCGGCATAGGTGTGATTCGATGCCCCCATTGCCGCCACGAACAGCTTCATGGCCCGCGCTTCGCCGGTCGTGGGGTCGATCACGTCGATGGTGTCGCCGGCAAAGTCGACGAACACCTTCTCGCCGCCCACATGTGTCTGGCGCATCGTCGGGCGCACCCGACCCTTCCAAGCCTCGTAATGCGTGCAAAACCAAGTATAGGCAAAACCCCCGGGGTGCGCGGCACGGTATTCTTCCCAGAGCAGCATCCGCGTCACCCCAGGGCGGCGCAACTCGCGGTCAATCTCCGCCCAGTCGGGCACAAGCCGCTCCGCGTCCGGCACCGTGGGCGGGGCTGGAAACAAAAGAAGTTCAAGGCTGTCGTCATCGATCCCCTCCGGCAAGGGCCACGTGAGCCCGGCATGACGCGCCCGTTGGGTGTAGCTTCCGACGCTCCCCTTGCTCAGACCGAGGGAAGCGGCAATGGACCGCTCGCTCAGGCCTTGCCCAAGCTTCAATCGCAAAACATCTCGTATCCGGCGCATGTTCAATCGTCCTGTCGGCATCAAGCCACCCCTTCATTCCTGAAGGCGCAACTATCCTCAATTTGCCGACCAGACCTGCCCGCGATCCCGCGAAATCAGTGCCCAGCTTCACGCGAAATGACTGCCCATGATCCCGTGAAATCGATGCCCACCATCAAGCGAAACACGCAGTCAACCGCGACCCTTGCCGTTTCCGGGCTGGGGGCCGTTGCCTTTCTGGCCGATGGGGGTATCGCGGTGCAGATCGGGCTCTGCCTGCTGGTCGCGCTGCTGCTGCAACTGCCGTTGCGGTCGCTTGTTCTGCGCCAGTTGCGCCGCGCCGGGCTGTGGGGCGAGGATGTCGACGTGCCGGGCCGGCCGGACCTGGCAACCCATTTCCGCAAGAACTGGCACTACGGCATCAATCCGCGCCTTGCCGACAGTGCGCCCGAAGGAATCGCGCAGCCCCGGCAGAAGAACGCGGCGGTGCTGGCAGGCGCGGAAATCCTCGGCGACCCCGATCGGCTCGCGACCCTGCAACGCCAGTATGACGACGTGATCCTGCTGGCCGACCTTCCCGGCCTGCGGGTGTCGGGCCTGCAACCGGCGGGCCTGAACGGCCGGATCGGCCTGACCCTGCGCAGCCCGAACCCGGGCCGCACCGGCCGGGCCGTGCGCCGGGCGCTCGACCTGCTGATCGCGGTGCCGGCCGTGGTGCTGCTGTCGCCGGTCATCCTTCTGGCTGGTCTGGCGATCCGGCTTGCCGACCCCGGCCCTGTCTTCTACCGGCAGGCCCGCGAAGGCCGCGACGGATCGACCATCCAGGTGCTGAAGCTGCGCACCATGTATCGCGATGCCGAACAGCGGCTGAAGGATCTGCTGGCCCGCGACCACGAGGCCCAGGCCGAATGGCAGACCCATTTCAAGCTGAAGTCGGACCCCAGAATCCTTCCCGGTGTCGGGTCGATCCTGCGTTCCTCAAGCTGCGATGAACTGCCCCAGCTGTGGAACGTGATCGTTGGCGACATGGGCATCGTCGGCCCGCGGCCGTTCCCGTTCTACCACCTCGATGCGATGGACAAGGTCTTTCGCCGGAAACGCTGCTCGGTCACGCCGGGGATCACCGGGCTGTGGCAGGTCTCGGAACGCAGCAATGCCGACATCGACCTGCAACAGCAGCTTGACGGGTTCTACATCGACAACCGCTCGGTCTGGTTCGACCTCCACCTCGTCTTGAAGACCTTTTCCGCCGTCGTGAGCAGGAACGGCGCCCACTGACAGAAGATTCATTCCCGACAACAAACGGCATTCACAAGGACGGACATAAAATGCATGACCGCAAACGCATACTGGTCACGGGGGGGGCAGGCTTTCTCGGGTCGTTCCTCTGCGAAAAACTGCTTGCAGAAGGGCATGATGTCCTGTGCATGGACAACTACTTCACGGGTTCGCGCGACAACATCCTGCATCTGCTCGACAACAAGCGGTTCGAGCTGATCCGGCACGACGTGACCATCCCGATCCATGTCGAGGTGGACGAGATCTACAACCTCGCCTGCCCGGCCTCGCCGGTTCACTACCAGTACGATCCGGTGCAGACGATCAAGACCTCGGTGCATGGCGCGATAAACATGCTGGGTCTGGCGAAACGGGTCAAGGCCAAGGTGTTCCAGGCGTCCACCAGCGAAGTCTACGGTGACCCGGCGGTGCATCCTCAGCCGGAATCCTATTGGGGCAACGTCAACCCGATCGGGCCGCGCGCCTGCTATGACGAGGGCAAGCGCTGCGCCGAGACACTGTTCTTCGACTATCACCGCCAATACGGCGTCAGCATCCGCGTCGCGCGGATCTTCAACACCTACGGGCCGCGGATGAACCCGTCGGACGGGCGCGTGGTGTCGAACTTCATCGTCCAGGCCCTGCGCAACGAACCCGTCACCCTGTATGGCGACGGCACGCAGACCCGGTCGTTCTGCTATGTTGACGATCTGATCCGGGGCTTCGTGCGCCTGATGGGCACGGCGGACGAGGTGACCGGCCCGATCAACCTCGGCAACCCCGTGGAGTTCACGATGCGCGAGCTGGCCGAGATGGTGATCGAGCTTGTCGGCTCGCGCTCCGAGATCATCTTCAAGCCCCTGCCGCAGGATGATCCCAGGCAGCGGCGCCCCGATATCACCCGGGCCCAGAAAGAGCTTGGGTGGCAGCCGCTGGTGCCGCTGCGGGTCGGTCTCGAGCGGACGATCCTCGCCCTTGATGCGCGGCTTTCCGGCACGAACCGCGCTGCAGAGGCTGAACCGGAACGGGTCTATCCCGGTGCCGCGCCTGTTCTGGCCAGCAGTCCCTACGTGTAGGGCCACATCGGCGTGCCGGGGCCCCTTTCCCCGGCACCGCCACCGAACGGCCGCGCCCGCCCCCGTTCCCTGTCTGCGGTCGGCAGCCTGGAAGTGTCAGGCCCCGCGGGGCTCCGGTTTCACCGCTGCACCTTTCTGTGGCGGGGCACCTGTCGGCCGATCCATTCCGAATCAGTCGTGCCCGGCTTTCTCGTCAACCATTTGATCACATACAAATATCGCAGGCTCCGGACGAAACTTTCCACCACGGCCTGCATTTCCGGAATCAGATCATCCACAGGTAGAGCGCCGCCCGCGCGAAGCAGCAACCCGAGTTGATCAGACTTGCCGAAAACACCTTTTCCTGATCCTGACATTGGTGATTTTGAGGCTGATCGCATCAACATGTCGGTGCCGGGGTGGCCGCCTTCGCAACAGAAAGGCCATTCCCGCGCAGAGGAAGGCGATCACCTATAGGGCACCTCGATTTTTGACTGTTTTCGCGGCAACGGCATAGCAGGTTCTGCCCGAAGCGCGGCAGCGACCTTCAGCTGACCGATTGTTGCCTTGGTTTTTATGATCTGCCGCCCATTTCGCCTCGCGGACCTTCGGTTCAGGGCCGTTTTTAGCGATGCGCGGGGCGATCTGCGTCCTTGGCCGACCGTTTTCAGGCTGGGTGCGGGTTGATGCGACCCAGTTGGCCGAGGCGGCGCATGTTGTAGGCGAGATTCTTCATGCCGACTTTGGCCTTCGCCCGCACCAAGCCGATGGTGCGCACCAGGGTGCCGCCCATGTCGTTGGCCTGCGCGCCGAAGATGTGCTCAACCCGGACCCGCACGGTGGATTTGGTGCGGTTGCTGCCCTTGGCCTGGTCGGTCAGCGGCTTGCCCCGATTGCCCTTGCGGTGGATGTGGCTTTTCAGTTTTAAGGCGCGGAGTTTGGCCTCCATCTCCTCGGACCGATAAGCAGCATCCGCCCACACGCCAGACCCGGTGTTGCCCTGCATCAGCAGATGATCCACTGCCTGGCTGTCATGCACAGCGGCGTCGGTGACGTGGTAGCGCCGGACCAGCTTATGCGTGCGGTCCACATTCACATGGTTCTTGTAGCCGTAGTGGCTCTTGCCGTGCTTTTTCGTCCAACGTGCGTCCACATCCTTTTGCACCCGTTTCGCTGGCTTATCAGCCCAATCCTCGGGGACCTCGCCCTTCTTGATCGTTGCGTTTTCATCGCGCGTGTTGTGATTGCGCGGCACCGGCACGATGGAGGCGTCCAGGATCTGACCGCCGCGCGCAATGTAGCCCCGCCGCGCCAAATGACCGTCAAACAACCCGAACAACTCCTCCACCTTGCCGGCCTGCGCCAGCGCATCGCGATACAGCCACACCGTCTTGGCGTCGGGCACCCGGTCACCAAGGCCCAACCCCAGGAAGCGCATAAAGGAAAGCCGGTCGCGGACCTGATATTCGATCTGATCATCCGACAGGTTGTAAAGCGCGCTCAGAACCAGCGTCTTGAACATCAGCACCGCATCTATCGGCTTGCGCCCCGCGCGGGACTTGCGATCCGCAACAGGCTTGCGCCAGACCCGCTCAAGAGCCGGACGAAACTCCTCCCACGGCACGACGGCATCAATTTCGACCAGCGGATCCCTTTTGGCATCGAGGCTCGCGTAACGGTCCGAAAGATCGAAAAAACCCATCTGCGCCATCGTTGCATCCCCAATGCCAGTTCACTGTCTCACCATACCGAAGTGCGGGGGATGGGGCAATTTATAGAGGTGCCCTATACCTGGGAAGACGGCCGCATGAAACGCAGTTTCCATTTAAAGCTGTAGAACCCCGCAGTCCCTCAATTCAAAACTGATCCAAAGCAAGAATATGACTGTCATTTTGATATTTTAGCTCGGAACTTACACGCATTACGTGCATTCAATTTGATACTTCAACTAAAAGCCGATTGTTTGTCCGGGAATTTTAGAGTCGAAGTCCAACTCAAATTCCGTTAAGAGTCCGTTAATGTAACGACGTGCTTAGCAACTTTATTTGAGAGTGGAGGATACCTTTGGAACACAGGAATATCAGCCCGTTGGGGCCTAGAGATCGCGGAGACAACACCGTCAAAGTGCATGCGGTGGTGCAGAATGCGACGAAATCTGCAACATTGACGATGGTGGTCGTCGATTCCCGGAACCTGGAGAGGGAAGCCTTCGTCCGTTATGTCTCGATGACCCACAAGGAACGGGGGATCGAGATCGTCGGGCGCAGCTCTGTCGAAGAGTGGTTTTCATTGGGCGGGTCTTCGGACCGGGAACGCGCAACGATCCTGCTGAACATCGGAACGCAGGAACCGACCAATCCGGCCTGCGCCGCGAGCATCAGGGCCGCCGTGGAAAGGGCAAAGCCGACGCCCGTCGTCATCCTCGGCGCGTCCGAGGACATTCGCGAGATGATCGCCGCATTCGATTGCGGGGCTCAGGGGTACATGCCCACGTCGGTTGGAATCGACGATATCGTCGAGGCGGCACGACTGACGGCAACCGGCGGGATCTTTCTTCCCAAGGCCAGCATCATCGCGCTGCGCGATCTTTTCGGCGAACGGCCCGATCAACACCGCAAGTCCCTGTCGGAAGAGAATTTCACCAACCGTCAGATCGACATCTGCGACGCCCTTCGCTGCGGGAAGTCGAACAAGGTGATCGCCTATGATCTGAACCTGTGCGAAAGCACGGTGAAGGTTCACATCCGCAACATCATGAAGAAGCTGAAGGCGACAAACCGGACCGAGGCCGCATTCAAATTGAACCGGCTGTATTTCGGCGCGCCCGATCACCATTGGGCACCTCTATTAATACGACATTCTCGGCTTTCCTATGGCGTAACCCATTGATTTAATGCGATGCGCCTTCTGGAATTGTGCATTAATAGAGGTGCCCCATTGACCCTGCGGCGCGCGGGCGCCTTCCGCAGGGTTGCGGCCCGGCGTCCGCGAACCGCCCTTCCGGGCCAGCCGGGCCAGCCTTCGTGCCCCTGGCCCTGATGGCTCATCTGTCGATGCGGCGTGCAGACCGCACGACAGCCATGAACTCCCTGCGCGCCTTGAAGGCGAAGAAAAGCAGCAGCGCCACCGATGACGCCTGGAACACGGCCTGCGGCCCTTCGGCAGCAACCAGCACCAGGGCCAGCGCGGCAAAGCACAGTACCCGGACCAGGTGGGTCGGGATGCCGGGCCAGTCCCGGGTCTCGCGCCCTGCGCGATACAGGATGTAGGGCAGCCACTTCGCGAAGGCATGTGCCGCGATGGCGACCGGCGCCAGGACCACGACCGGCACCAGCACCAGAAAGGCCGCACTGCGTGCCAGTTGCAACCCGAGGTAAAGCCAGACTCGGGTTGCCTTGTCGAAGCGGTTGTAAAGCCGGAACCAGAGCCATGTCGCAAGCAGAACCCCGGCCCATGCCACCGGATCAGACCATGCCGGCACCTGCGGCCAGCGCAGCGCCACGATGGCCGCAGTGCCGCAGCCTGCCGCCCAGAGCCACGGCTCGACGCTCGGCGTGGCGACCTCGGTCTTGCCGAAGGTCCGGCTGAGCGTCGGGCTGGCCTCGAACCGCTCGGCCACCAGATCGTTGTCGACGTATCCCCGCTCATAGATCGCCCAGAAAGACACCAGCAGCAGCAGCAGCCCCGCCAGATGTGCCACGGGCAGCGCCGCGACCCAGACCGAACACAGCACCCAGAGCGTGAAATCCTCCCAAAGGATGCTGCGCGCGATGTAAAGCCGGTCGTCCGGGCGCTTGACCTTCAGGATGTATCGCCCGGGGTAGTAGATCCCGGCGAAGGCCGGGCGGTAGCGGGCCTCCGGCCAGATCACGCGCAGCGGCTGCGCGCAGGCATCCAGCAGCGGGCGGTCCGCGACCGAGTCGGTGATGACCATGCTCTGCCGCACGAGGTCTTGTCCAAGCGCCCCGGCGGCAAGCGCAAGCTTGCCTTCCGAACGGTCGCTGAAGCGGTCAGGGCGGGCTGCCACGACCCGCGCCCCGGCAAGCCCGAGGGCCGCGATCAGCGGCGTGACCACCGGCAGGAACCCCACGGTCACGACGATGGGCAAGGGCTGGCGCGTTGCCAGCGCCGATAACAGCGCCGCATTGCCGTGCTCGGCCGCAAGGGGCCGGCACCGGGCGCGCCAGGCCGGCCACACCCACGGGAACAGCGCCCCCACCAGCCGCACGCGCCACACGTCGCGCGTCTCGTGGCCGCCCGTCCAGCGCCACGGGGCCACGATCTCCAGCAGTTTCAGCACCAGCATCACCAGAATGCCCGGCCGGGCGGAATCGATGAAATCCTCGGTCGAGTTCCGCAGATAAAGCGTTTCGTCAAGATCCACGAGCACCGGGCCGTCAAAGGCCGCCAGCGCATCAAGCGCCGGGCGGGGCAAGGCAAGATGCGGATCGTGGGGTTCACCGGTATCCATCGGCTGTCCTGCTCGATTGAAATGCCGAGCCTGAAGATTGCAACCCGGCGATGCGTCAAGGAAAATGCGGTCTTCGTTCCGGTTCATCCTGTCCGGAAATGCACGTTCCACGTCAACTGCCCGCAAGCGAGTCTGTCAATCGGCTTTGAAAAGGGATCTCCGATTGGATGAAGCCGGTCAGGGCGTCTACCTCTTATGCGACCTCGGCCGCCCCCGCCCAGCCGATCCTGCACCGCCCGGCCGGAATGCCGCGCGATTCATCATCCGAACAGGTGCGTTTCCTGCCGCGGGAAGGCCGTGTTATGCCATTGTGGCGGGTCATGGCACCCGATTGCGTAGCGCGCGGGGTCGCGGTCTTCCGAAAATGCGGTCGGCGCAAAAGTCCCGCGGCAGCGCCCGACACAGGTGGAAAGAACGGAAGTGATCGAGGCAACCGGAAGACCCGCGGATCAGGCTTTCGACGCCGATGTGCTGATGCCCTGGCGCCGCCGGGGCAGCGCGCTTGTGACGGAACACCGCGCCGAATTCAACCGGCTGCTGGAACGGGTGGATGCGCTGGTCGCGTCCGGGCGCGACACGCAGGCCGCCGCAGCCGCACAGGTGGCCGCGAATTACGCGACCTTCTGGCACGCCGGACTGTTCGCCTCGGCCTCGCTCGAACGGGCGCTTCAGGCAATCGGGGAACGTGCCGCCCCCTGCGAGGGCCGCGCCCCGCAGACTGCCGACCCGCGCAGGGCGATGAAGGTCCTGCATGTCGCCACACAGGTGGCCGTCGTGGCCGGCCACGCGCGGATGATGGCAAGATGGATCGACCACGATGCCGCGAACAGCCATTCGCTGGCCCTGACCCGACAGGCGGGCGAGGTGCCCGGGTCCCTTTCGCAGGCGGTGACCGCCAGCGGGGGCCGCGTCGCGCACCTGAACCGGGCGGTCGGCGGCCTGCTGGTCTGGGCGCGGCGGCTTCAGGGCATGATCGCAGAGGCAGACCTTGTCGTGCTGCATGTCCACAACATGGACGTGATACCCTTCATCGCGCTGGCGGGGATGCGCCGGCGACCGCCGGTGATCTTTCTCAATCACTCCGACCACCTGTTCTGGCTTGGCGCCGGGTTTTCGGACCTGGTGGTGAACACCCGCGTCTCGGGCTTCCGGCTGTCGGAAACCCGGCGCGGCATCGACGAACGCCGCAATGCGCTGCTGCCGCTGTGCCTTGAGCCGGTGGCGCCGCGGGGGTCGCGCGATCTGGCCAGAAAGAGCCTCGGCCTGCCATCAGACAGCATCGTGATCCTGACCATCGCCCGTTCGGTGAAGTTCCGCCCGGTCGGCGGGCAAAGCTACGCGGATGCCCTGCTGCCGATCCTGCGCCATGATCCGCGGGTCTGGCTGGTTGCGGTCGGGCCGGGGCGCACGGTCGGCTGGGGGGCCGACGACCCCGACATAGCACGCCGGATCATGACCTTCGACGAGCGGCCCGACACCGCGCAGTTTCTGGACGCGGCCGACATCTATCTGGATTCCTTTCCGTTCTCGTCGATCACCTCGATGTTCGAGGCCGGTCTGCACGGCCTGCCGCTGATCACCCGCAATCCCTTCGGGCCCGGCTGCGAGATCATGGGGGCGGACTCGCCGGGCCTGGACGACGGGCTGATCCGCACGCAATCGACCGCGGGCCTTCAGACCGGGATTGCCCGGCTGATTTCCGACCCTGCGGCCCGCGCCGCGATCGGCGAGCGCACCCGGCAGGACATCCTGGCGACCAACACCGGCGCTGCGTGGACCGAGGCGCTGCACGAGGTCTACGCCAGGGCGATGCGCTGCCCCAGGGCCACCCCCGCCACGATGCCCGAGGATACCGCCGCCACCGACGATGTCGATTGCTTCTCGCCCTTCGTCTACGGGAACATCCAGACCGACCCGTCCGCGGCGCGCAAGCTTGCCATAGCCCGCGAGACGGCGCTGAAGGTCCTGCCGCCGGGCCTGCGCCTGCGGACGTGGGCGGCGCTGGCCCTGCAGGGCGGCTTTGCCTTCCGGTCGTCGGTCGATGCCTGGAAATATCTTGTGCCCGAATGGGTCAGCAGCAGGGCGCGCGGGACTGTCCGCATCCGGAGGAGCCATTGAATACGCACCCCCCCCTTCCCGACCAGACATTCAGCATCCTGTACTGCGCCAATGCCCGCTATTTTCCCCATGTCGCCGTTTCGGCCCTGTCGGCCGCGGACAGCAATCGCGGGGCGTTTCTGGATGTTCACCTGATCACCTGTGACCGCGACGACGCCGCGGAAACGCTGCTGCGCCAGAGCTTCGCCGCCGCCGCCAATCTGGGCCTGACCCTGCACCGGGTCGAGGCGGCCACGGTCAGCGACTTCTTCGTGGACGGCTTTCTGTCGAAGGAATGCTACCTGCGCCTGTTCGCGCCCCAGATCCTGCCCGAAAGCATCGACCGTCTGATCTACCTCGATTCCGATACCGTGGTGGTCGATGACCTCGGCCCGCTCTGGTCGCTCGACCTTGGCGACGATCTGGTTGCCGCGGCGCCGGACTATCCGTTGCTGCCCGCCATGGTCTCGCCCGACCGCCTGCGGGAGATCGGGCTTCCGGCCGGGCATCCTTACGTCAACTCCGGCGTGCTGGTGATGGACCTGTCGCGCTGGCGCGCGGACCGCACGACCGAACGGCTGGTCCGCTTCATCGAGCAGCAGGGGGCCAGGCTGGTGTTCCACGATCAGGACGCGATCAACGCGGTGCTTCAGGGCCGGATCCATCTGCTCGACTGCCGCTGGAACCTGCAGGCGCGGATGTATCTGTGCGGTCGCCGCCAGTTCCCCCGCGAGGTGTCCGAGACGGTGGCCGCCCGCAGGCGGCCGGCGATCCTGCACTACACCGGGTCGGAAAAGCCCTGGCTGTTCCGCTCGCGCATCCCGCGCAAGGGCGACTACATCCGCTACCGGCGCAAGACCGCCTGGCCGCCGGACGAAACCGCACGAGCCCTTACGCCGGCCCAGCGCGCCGAATTCGCCCTGGACCGGGCGCTGTCGCTGATCGGGATCGACTATCTCCAGGTGCTCTGGACCCTGCGTCGGGTGCCGGTGAAACTGGCGGGCGCTGTCGGCCTTGGCCGCCCGGGCGTGCCCCGGCCATGAGCAGCGTCCGGCGATCCGTCCTGTTCTCGGCCGTCGACCGCTATGTGACGCAGGTGTTGATGATCGGCACCACCATGGTGATGGCCCGCATCCTGACCCCGGCGGAAACCGGGCTGTTCTTCGTCGCGAATGCCGTCGTGCTGCTGGCCGAGAACTTCCGCGAATTCGGAGTCAGCAGTTTCATCGTGCAGGAACGCACGATCAGCCGCGCCGTGGTGCGCAGCGCCTTTACCGTGACGCTGGTGCTGTCGATGCTGATGGGGCTGGCCTTCTACCTCGGCGCGGCCGGCATCGCCGGGTTCTACGGCGAGCCGGACCTGCAACGGCTGATCGAGGTCGCGACGATCTCGATCCTGGTGATCCCCTTTGCCACGCCGGCCCTGTCGCTGCTCCGGCGCGATCTGGCGTTCCGGGCGCTTGCGGTGATCAACATTACTGCCGCCGTCGCCAATGCCGGCGTGACGATCGTGCTGGGGTTCGCCGGTTTCGGCCCGATGAGCTACATGTGGGGCTATGTCGCCTCGAACGCGATCATCGCTGTCGTCGCCTTCGGCTTCCGGCCCGGGCTATGGATGTATGGCCCCTCGCTGTTCCAGATCCGCCGCCTTCTGTCGTTCGGGGCGGCATCCTGTTCGGTGACGCTGCTCAACATGGCCTACGAGATGCTGCCAAGGCTCGCCTTCGGCAAGATCCTCGGTTTCGACGCGGTCGGCCTGTATGCGCGTGCGGTGACCGTCTGCCAGTTGCCGGACAAGACCGTCGTTTCGGCCCTGCAGCCGGTTGTGCTGCCGGCCATGGCGGTGCGGGTGCGGGCCGGGGGTGCGCTGAAGACCAGCTACCTGCGCGGGTTCGAGCTGATGTCGGCCATCCAGTGGCCGATGCTGATCATGCTTGCCATCCTTGCCGACCCGGTGGTGGCGATCCTGCTGGGCAGCCAGTGGGGCGAGGTTGCACCGCTTGTCCGCCTGATCGCCATCGGCACCATGGCGCTGGCGCCGGCCTTCCTCACCTACCCGGTGCTCGTGGCGGCGGGGCGGGTGCAGGATACGCTTTACGCCAGCCTGATCTCGATTCCGCCCTCGATCGTGGCGATGATCGTCGCGGCCAACATGTTCGGGCTTGCCGGGGTCGCGGCCAGCCTGCTGGTGATCGCCCCGTTCCAGATGCTGGTCGCGCTGCTGTTCATCCGGCGCGCCATCGGGCTGAGCCTGGTCGAAATGGCACATACCGCCCGGGCAAGTGCGTTGCTGACGCTGGGCACCGCCATCGTTCCGGTGATCGTGCTGGCGGTGTCGCCCACGGGGTTCGACATGGACTGGCTTCATGCCGGGCTGGCCGTGCTGGGCGGGGCGGTCGGGTGGCTTGTGGCCCTGCGGCTGACCCGGCATCCGCTGGGTGCCGAGATCCTGGCCGCGCTGCGGATCGTCGCGGGCAGGCGGGGCCAGCCGCAGCCGACCCTGCCCGCGACCCCCCTGGACTGACCGCCGCCGGGCCGGAGACCCGCCAGCCGAAAGACCAGATTGACAGGGTCGGCGGGGCGACCGCACTCTGCGCCCGAGGAGTGACCCCCGATGACCGAACCGGCCCTTCCGAACCGCTGGCGGCGCTTTGCCGAATGGGACGCGCGCCCCTTGCGGCTGGACAAGTTTGCCCGCGAAGACCCGGCCAACGGCTTTTCCGCCTTCCGCAGCCCGGCCGACCCCAAACCGGGCGTCGGCATCGAGGCGGGCCGGATCGTCAGCATGGACGGCGTGCTGGCGCATGACTTCGACATGATCGACGCCTTCATCGCGCGCCACCACCTAGACCCGGCCATCGTGCCCGAGGCGATGGCCATGGAGTCGGGGCAGCTCGCGCGGATGCTGGTCGACATGAACGTGCCTCGGGCGGACCTCGTGCGGCTGGCGCGCGGGCTGACCCCGGCCAAGCTGGCCGACGTGGTGTCGCGCCTGAACGCGCTGGAAATCGCCTTCGCCTATTCCAGGATGCGTGCCCGCAAGACGCCGGGCAATCAGGCGCATGTCACCAACGCCAAGGACGACCCGCTGCAACTGGCCGCCGATGCCGCCACCGCCGTGGCCTACGGCTTTGACGAGATCGAGACCACCATGCGGGTGTCGCGCAATGCGTGGTCGAATGCGGTGGCCTGTGCCGTGGGGGCGGCGGTGGGGCGCTGGGGCGTGCTGTTCCAGTGCTCGTCCGAAGAGGCGGAAGAACTGCGGATCGGCATGGCGGGCTTCACCTCCTATGCCGAGACGGTTTCGGTCTATGGCACCGAGAAAAGCTTCACCGACGGCGACGACACGCCGTGGTCCAAGGGCTTTCTGGCCGCCGCCTATGCCTCGCGCGGGATCAAGATGCGCTGCACCTCGGGCGCCGGGTCGGAACTGCTGATGGGGTTTCACGAGGCCAAGACGCTGCTCTATCTCGAGGCGCGCTGCCTGTGCCTGCAGCGCGGCATGGGGGTGCAGGGCACCCAGAACGGCGGCATCGACGGCGCGCCGCTGACCGCGACCGTGCCCGGCGGGGTGCGCGAGCTGATGGCGGAAAACCTGCTGGCGGTGTGGCTCGATCTGGAATGTGCCAGCGGCAACGACGCGCGCTCGTCGGAATCCGAGATCCGGGTGGGGGCGAAGATCCTGCCCTATCTGATTGCCGGGTCCGACCTGATCTGTTCGGGCTTCGGCTCGATCCCGGCCTACGACAACTCCTTCAACCCCTCGCTGTTCAACGCCGAGGAGATGGAGGATTACCTGGTGCTGCAGCGCGATTTCGAGGCCGACGGCGGGCTGACCCCGCTGGCCGAACACCGCGCGCTCGACCTGCGGACGCGAGCGGTGGCAGCGATTTCGGCGGTGCTGGACGAATTGGGGCTGGCAGAACCGACGGCGGCGATGCAGGCCTCGGTGGTGGTGGCCTCTGGCTCGGCCGAAACCCGCAGCTTCAGCCCCGGCGAGGTGGCGCCGATGTCCGAGGCGATCAAGGCGCGCGGCATCACGGTGATCGACGTGATCCGGGCGCTGGCGCGGCGCGGGTTCATCGACGAGGCGGAAAACCTGCTGTCGGTGGTCAAGCTGCGGGTGTCGGGCGATTACCTGCAAACCTCGGCCATGGTGCGGGGCGGGCGGGTGATATCCGCCATCAACGACCCGAACGATTATTGTGGGCCGGGCAGCGGCTACCGGATGACCGAGGACCGCAGGCAGGAAATCAACGACATCCGCGACGTGCTCGACCAGCCCGAGGTGCTGCGCGCCGAGGCGCAGTTCGAGAAGGCCGAGGCCGGGCGGGTTGCCTATCCCGCGACGGGGGTGGCGCAGGTCGGCCGCGCGCCGGACGAGGTGGTGATCGGCATCAGCCCGGCCTTCGGGGTGAAGCTTTATCAGACCACGGCGGGGCACCGGCTGTCTGACGTGCTGCGGGTGATGACCGACGCCATTGCCGCGCGGGGCCTCCGCGCCCGCGTGGTGCGGATGCGGCACACCGCCGACACCTCGTTTCTGGGGCTGACGGCGGCGCGGCTGTCGGGGTCGGGCATCGGCATCGGCATCCAGGCCAAGGGCACGGCGGTGATCCACGCCGCCGACCGTCTGCCGCACAACAATCTGGAGCTGTTTTCCAACGCGCCGATCACCACGCTCGACCATTACGCGGGCTTTGGCCGCAACGCCGCCGCCTATGCGCTGGGCGAGGCGCCCGAGCCGGTGGTGGTGCCGACGCGGGGCGAGGCGATGGGGTCGCGCTATCACGCGCGGGTGGCGCTGATCCATGCGATCGAAACCGGCCTGACGGCCGACGGGGCCGAACCTCAGGAGATCGACCTTCGGTTTCTGGATGCCAAAACGGGGCAGCGGCCATGAAGAAACTGACGACCGCCGACTATCCGCTGGCCGAAACCCGGCCCGACCGGGTGCAGGGCCAACGCGGCAAGACGCTGGACGAGATAACGCTGGCGGCGGTGCTGGCGGGCGAGGTGACGATGGAGGATCTGCGCATCACGCCGCAGGCCCTGCACGATCAGGCCGAGATCGCCGCCGATGCGGGCCGCGCGACACTGGCGCTCAACTTCGCCCGCGCGGCGGAACTGGTGGCCGTGCCGCAGGATCTGATCATGAGCACCTACGAGCTGCTGCGCCCCGGCCGGGCACGCGGCAAGCAGGATCTGCTCGACCGTGCCGCCCTGCTGCGCGACACCCACGCCGCCCCGGCGATTGCCGCATTCATCGAGGAGGCCGCCGAGATCTACGAAAAGCGCGGCCTGTTCACCACCCGCTACTAGGGGCCGCGCATGAGCTGGAAAACCGCCTACCGTTCGATCTATTACGCCACCGCTCCCGAACCCGAAACACCGGTGCTGCGGCCCGCCGAAACGGCGCTGCTGGTGATCGACGTGCAGAACACCTACCTCGCCCGCCCCGACCGCGCCACCCTTTCGCCTGTGGAACAGGCACAATACGACCTGTGGACCCCGTTCCATACCCGGATGCACACCCAGGTCATTCCCCGCACCGCCGCCCTGCTGGCACAAGCGCGGGCCGCCGGGATCGAATGCATCTTCGCCCGCATCGCCTGCCACACCGACGACGGGCGCGACCGGTCGCTGTCGCAAAAACTGCCGGGGTGGAACAACCTGCTGCTGCCCAGGCGCGGCCATCCCTCGCAGATCGTGCCCGACCTGCAACCGGTGGGAGACGAGATAGAGATCACCAAGACCACCGACTCCGCGTTGACCGGCACCAACCTGCGGCTGATCCTGCACAATCTGGGCATCAGGACGGTGATCTGCACCGGCATCTTCACCGACCAGTGCGTGTCCTCGACGGTGCGCAGCCTTGCCGACGAAAGCTTTGCGGTGATCGTGCTGGAAGACCTCTGCGCCGCCGGGTCGGAAGACCTGCACCACAAGGAGCTTGAGGTGATCAACATGATCTACTGCCACGTCATGCAAAGCGCCGAACTGGCGGCGATCATGCGGTGGACCTGAGGCGGGGAAATAGTCGAACGACCTGCTTGTCAACCTGCACCCTATGCCCTTTACTTTCTACAGGGACCGCCCGGCTCAAGCCCTGTCAACAAGGGCAGCCGGGTGGATGTAACACTGGACATGGAGTGAGACATGGTGAACGGCAGCAAGATTTCACGCCGCAATTTCATGCAGCAATCGGCGATCATGGCCGCGGCCTTTTCGGCGGGTGGCACCCTTGCCCCGCGACGGGCATGGGCGGCGCGCGAGACGGAACTGAACATCCTGTGCTGGGAAGGCTACAATTCCGCGCAGGTGCTCGACCCGTTCCGGTCCTCCACCGGGGCCACGGTCAAGGCGGAATCGCTGACCAACGACCCCACGATGATCAACCGCCTGCGGGCAGGCGAAACCAACATCTGGGATCTGATCAACGTCAACAACCCCTGGGCGCGCAAGGTCATGCACCCCGAAGGGCTGATCAAGCCCTTGGACCGTGCCCGTTTCGAACCCTATTTCGAAACGATGATGCCGGACTTCAAGCCGCCCTACCAATGGGCGATGGATGACAGCGGCACCGAGCTTCTGGGCATGGCGCAGCGGTTCGGCCCCTACAGCTTCGTGGTCAACACCGACAAGATCAGCCGTGCCACAGCCGAGGATCAGGGCTGGAACCTGTGGAACGACCCGGCCAACGCCGGCAAATACGGCATCCTGGAATCCGACGACTGGAACGTGTTCGGCATCTGCTGCATCGCCGGGTTCGACCCGTTCAAGATGCATGACGACGCCGAGGTCGCGAAGTTCACCGAAGCCGCGAAACGCGTGTTCGGCGGGGCGAAACTGGTAGGCGACATCGCCACGATGAACCAGGCGATTATCTCGGGCGAGATCGACTTCCACCTGACGGGCGGCACCTATTCCGCCTCGCCCGCCCGGGCCGACGGGCATCCCGAAATCCGCGGCATCACGCCCAATTCCGGGCCGATGGCGGGGGGCAAGGGCGGCATCGCCTGGATCGAGATCACCTCGCAGGTCAACAACCCCCAGCTTTCGCCGCTGGCCGAGCAGTTCCTCGAATACGTCCAGTCGCCGGAGATGGCGCATACCGTGGCCTTTGCCGAAGGCACCTTCAACCCGGTGTCGCAGATGGGCAACCCCGAGTGCTTCAAGCTGTTCACCCCCGAGGAGCTTGACACCATCCAGTGGGACAGCCTGGGCGAGGAGATGGCGCGCTCGGTCGAATATGACATCGTGCCCGATTACGACAAGCTTCTGGACATCATGACCGCCGCCAAGCGCGACGCCTAGCGCGGCGGAGGCGCGTTTTCCGGCAGCCCCTGCGGCACGCGTCGCAGGGGCAGTTTTCCGACTGCATCGAAAGCAATTCCCGACCATGGCCGAACCCAATTCCATCCTGTCGCTGAAATCGGTCACCAAGCGGTTCGGCACCTTCGCAGCCGTCGATCACATCGACCTTGAAATTGCCGAGGGCGAGTTCTTCACCATTGTCGGCCCCTCGGGGTCGGGCAAGACCACGCTTTTGCGGATGCTGGCCGGGATGGAACAGGCCACCAGCGGCGACATCCTGCTGCGCGGCCAGCGCATCAACGACCTGCCCGCCAACCTGCGCCCGACCTGCATGGTGTTCCAGTCGCTGGCGCTGTTTCCGCATCGCACGGTGGGCGAGAACATCGAGTTCTCGCTGAAGATCCGGGGCGACGCCAAAGACAAGCGCAAGGCCCGCGCGCTGGATCTGATGGATCTGCTGCGGCTGCCGCAATCCTACTACGGCAAGAACGTGATGAAATGCTCGGGCGGCGAGCGGCAGCGCGTGGCGCTGGCCCGCGCCCTGGCCTACGACCCGCAGATCCTGTTCTTTGACGAGCCGCTTTCGGCGCTGGATTACAAGCTGCGCAAGACGCTGGAAAAGGAGCTGAAAGACATCCACCACGAAACCGGCAAGACCTTCGTCTACATCACCCATTCGCTGGAAGAAGCCATGGTGATGAGCGACCGCATCGGCGTGATGCGGTCGGGCAAGCTGGTGCAGGTCGGCTCGCCGCATGAAATCTACAGCGCGCCGAACACGCGCTTCGTGTCGGAATTCATCGGGGATGTGAACGTGCTGGCGGTCGAGCTTGGGCCGGGCGGCCTGTTGCGCTCGCCCGCCGTGCCGGGGGCGCTGAAGCCGCCGAAGATGCCGCCGGGGTTCACCAGCGGCCATCTGGTGATCCGCCCGGAGTTCCTGCGCTTCATCGCCGCCGGGTCCGAGGCCGACAACTCTGTGACCGGCCGCCTTTACAACGAATACGCCCTGGGCTCGCGCATCCAGTATCAGGTCCGGGTCGGTGAAGGCGTGTTTGTCGTCGAGAAACTGCGCCAGCAGATGTTCACCGGCGCGCTGGACGACGAGGTACGCATCGGCTGGGACGCCGCCGACAGCATCCTGGTGGAGGACTGATGCGCAAGTTCCTGCATCTGAGCCAGGGCGGACGGTCGGCGCTTCCGGTGCTGCTGTTCCTGCTCTGCGGCTTTCTGGCGCCGCTGGTCGCGGTGGTCTGGTTCAGCTTCATGCCGGCCCGCACCTTCTCGCTCGCGGCCGCGCCAAGCCTCGACAACTATGTGACGATCTTCCAGAGCACGAGCTATGTCTCGTTCCTGTGGTCGCTGGCGCTGGCGTCGGTGACGGTGCTGGTGCTGGCGGTGCTGTGCTACCCGGTGGCCTACGGTCTGGTCAGGGTGTTCGGCAAATGGGCGACGCTGCTGACGCTGCTGTTCACCATTCCGCTGTTCGTGTCGGAGAACATCCGGATTTATGGCTGGGTGCTGTTCCTGATCAAGAACGGCGTGCTGCTGGGTTCGCTGAAGTCGATGTTCGGCGTCGAGTTGGAAAGCATCCTGTTCACGCGCACCGCGATCCTGCTGGGGATGGTGTATGTCTACCTGCCGTTCATGCTGTTTCCGCTGACGCTTGGCATCAGCATGGTCCCGAATGAAACCCGCGACGCCGCCCGCGACCTTGGCGCGACCCGCTGGCAGGTGTTTCGCGAGATCGAACTGCCGCTGTCGATGCCCGGCTTCACCATCGGGTTCCTGCTGACCTTCGTGCTGGCGGTGGGTGCGATCACCGAGGCCAAGGTGATGGGCGGGCAGCGCATCATCCCGGTGGCGCAGGATATCGAGATTGCCTTCACCTACGCGCAGAACTGGCCGCTGGGGGCGGCCCTGTCGGTGCTGCTGATGCTGGTGGTGGGCGGGCTGGTGCTGGCGGCGCTGTGGCGGTTCGATCTCGACCGGTTCCTGGGGCGGAAATAGACCATGTCCGACAAAGGCCAGCGCCTGCGCCACGCCCTGATCACCGCCTGGACCCTCGCGGTGCTGGTGTTCCTTTACATTCCGACGGTCTGCATCATGCTGGCGTCCTTCACCGCCAGCCGCTATTTCCAGTTCCCGATCGCGAAATACGGGCTGGACTGGTGGCGCAAGACCTTTGCCTCGTTCGAGATCCGGCAGTTGCTGACCACTTCCGTCACCATCGCGCTGTGCGTGACGGTGGTGGCGGTCACGCTGGCGTTCTTTGGCGCGCTGGCCTTCGCGCGGTATGACTGGCGCGGGCGGTCTGCCTACCAGAAGCTGATCCTGCTGCCGATCTTCTTTCCGCAATCGGTGCTGGGGCTTGCGCTTCTGCTGTGGTTCAACGCGCTGGGGTTGCAGATGTCGTGGCAGACGGCGGTCTTTGCCCATCTGGTGTGGATCGTGCCGGTGGTCACGCTGGTGATCTCGATTCAGGTCTACAGTTTCGATCCGGCGCTGGAGGAGGCCGCCTATGATCTGGGCGCGACGCGCTGGCAGGTGCTGCGCGAGGTGACGCTGCCGGTGCTGTTCCCCGGCCTGTTCTCGGGCGCGCTGTTCGCGTTCCTGCTGTCCTGGGGCAACTTTCCGCTGTCGCTTTACACCACGGGGGCCGACACGACGGTGCCCGAATATCTCTATGCCAAGATGGTGGCGGGCTACACGCCCGGGGTTCCGGTGCTGGGCACGGTTTCGACACTGGTCGCGGTGCTGGTGCTGGTCGGCGGCTATGCCCTGATCCTGGCAACCCGCCGGGCGCGGCGGGCGGTTTCAGACGAATAGGGGAGGATTTCATGTCTGCATCACTCAAGGGCCGTTCCGTGCTGGTCACAGGCGGCAGCAAGGGCATCGGCAAGGGCATCGCGCAGGTCTTTGCCGAGGCCGGGGCGCGGGTCGCCATCCTGTCCAGGAACCGCGATCAGGCCGAGGCCGCTGCCGCCGAGATCGGCCATGGCACCATCGGCCTTGCGGGCGATGTCACCTCGCTGGAAAGCATGGAGGCGGCGATGGCGGCGGTGGTGGCACAGCATGGCGGGCTTGACGTGCTCTGCGCCAATGCGGGCATCTTCCCCCCCGCCCGGCTCGAGGAGATGACCTCTGACCAATGGGACGAGGTGATCGACACCAACCTCAAGGGCACCTTCCACAGCGTGAGGGCGGCCATTCCGCATCTGCGCGCCTCGGATCAGGGGCGGATCGTGATCACCTCGTCGATCACCGGCCCGGTGACCGGCTACCCCGGCTGGACGCATTACGGCGCCTCGAAGGCGGGGCAGCTTGGCTTCATGCGCACCGCCTGCATCGAGCTGGCGAAATACGGCATCACCGTCAACGCCGTGATGCCGGGCAACATCATCACCGAGGGGCTGGAGGGCATGGGGGCGGAATATCAGGCGTCAATGGCGGCCTCTGTGCCGCTCAAGCGGTTGGGCACGGTGGCCGACATCGGCCATGCCGCGCTCTACTTCGCCTCGCGCGAGGCGGGCTATGTCACCGGGCAGACCATCATCGTCGACGGCGGCCAGATCCTGCCGGAAAGCCTCGAGGCGCTGGCGCAGGCCTGACGCGGGCCCGGGCGGGGTGGCCCGGCGGGGGGGGCGGGCCTACGTCGCCGGGAACAGCCCGGCCTCGTGGACATAGCGGCAGATCTGGGTGCGGCGGTAAAGGCCCAGCAGCCGCAGGATCGTCGACACATGGCCCTTGACCGTGCCCTGGCTGATGGCCAGCACATGCGCGATTTCCTTGTCGGCCAGCCCCAGCGCCACCAGTTGCGCGACCTCCAGATGCCGCCCTTCCAGCGCATGGGGGTTGGGCGCATAGCCAAGGTCGCGCACCGCCCCGAAATCGCGGCGGCCGGGCGCCACAACCGTCAGCGCAGGGCGGGCGTCGCGCAGATCCCGCGCCGCCCGCTGCCGTGGCAGGCCGATGGCGGGTCTGGCCGGTTCAGGCATGTCCCCTCCCCATGGCCGAAAGATAGGCGTCGCACAGCCCGGCAGCCCCCTCGGTGTAGGGCAGGCCCATCGACCGGGCCAGATCGGTTTCGGCATGAGACCCGATCCAGGCCACCAGCAGCAGGCGCCGCAGCATGACAAAGGTCGGAATCTCGGCCTCGTCGGCGGCGGGCAGATCAAGCACCTTGCGGTAGCCGGTCTTCCAGCTTTCGATCAGGTCGGGCACCTGCGGTTCGTGTTCGTAGAACGACACCGGCGTGGCCGCGTCATACATGTACCAACTGAAGCCGCAGTCGTCGAAGTCGATCACCTTGACCTCTTCGCCGTCGATCAGCAGGTTGGCCAGCCGCAGGTCGCAGTGGATCAGCCCGAAGCGGCTCTGGTCCTGCCCGTAGGCCGCCAGCCGCCGCCCGATCAGATCGACCGTTCGGGCGAACAGGGCGGCCTTTTCGGCATCGACCCCGATCCCGTCGCGCCAGCGCCCCCAATGGGGCGCGGCCTCGCCCAGCGCGGTCTCGAAGTTCCAGGTCGGCCGGGTGAACCATGTGGGGCGCTGCCAGTCGCGGGTGTGGCGGTGCATCCGCGCCGTCACCTCGCCCAGATGTTCAAAGGGGCGCGACAGGTCTTCGCCGATTCCGGGCTCTGTGCCGGTTTCCCATTGCGAAAGAACGACATGGCGCGGGTTCTTCATGCGCGGATGTCCGACGGTCTGGATGATCTCGCCATCCTTTCCCGGCACCGGCGCGGGCGTCACCACCACCCCGCTGGTGCGCAGATGCTGCAGCCACGCCAATTCCGACGCGATGGCCCGGCGCGAGTGATAGCCGTCGCGGTGGATGCGCAGCGCCCAGCGTTGCCCGTCGGTGGCCCGCACCGCATAGGTGGCGTTTTCCGACAGGTTGATCAGCCGGACATCCAGTCCGGGCGGCAGGGCGAAATGCCCCGTCGCGGCGATGGCAAGCTCCAGCAGGGCCGCCAGTTGCGCATCATGGCCAGGATGGTCAAAATCCGTCACGTTCCGCTTCCCCATCGTCCGGCCTTTTCGGCCACCGCCGCCTCAGCCTGCCCGCCCCCTGATCGCGCCCAGAACCCGCCCGATTTCGGCCAGGCCCCTTTCCACATCGGCAGTGCTGCCCGACATGTACAGCCGGCCCGCCGCGCCGATCATCTGCACATCGACCAATGTCAGACCCGGCGCAACTTTTTCCGCCGCATTGGCCGCAAGTGCCGCATAAAGCGCCGGAACCATCTCTGCGATCAGCAGGGTCTCGCCCGGCAGCACCATCGAGGCCTGGCGGTTGCGGTTGATGATCACCGCGTGCTGATCGGCAATGTCCTCGATCACGTCGGTGTAAAGGATCGTCGCCGCCAGCGCCGCTTCGGCATCGAGGCCCAGCCCGGCCAGCATCGCCTGCCCGGCCTGCAGCAGACGGCCCTTGTCGCTGCCGTGAATCTCCAGAATGCCGAACTGGCGTTCGACGAACAGGATGCCCGGTTCCAGATCGGGGTCGGCCTTCAGCGCGAGGTCGATCACCCGTTCGATCATCAGGCCGGGCGCAACCTCGATGATCAGCGCGTGCTGGCCCGCAAAGGGCGGGTAGCCCCGCGCACGGGTCGGCGTGCCCAGATAGGCCGCGAACTGCGGTTGCAGGTCCTCCAGCGTCAGATAGACCCGCAGGTCGCCCCTTGCCTGCGTCCCGGTGCTTGCCACGGCATCAGCCCCCTGCCACCCGGCCCGTTACTTGCCGCTGCCCGAGGTGAAGAACTTCGACACGTCGGCATGGGGCCGCGGGATCACATGCACCGACACCACGGTGCCGACCTGACCCGCCACTTCGGCCCCGGCCTCGGTAGCCGCCTTCACCGCGCCGACATCGCCCGAGATCACCACGGCAACCAGCCCGTCACCGACCTCCTCGCGCCCGATGATGGTGACGTTGGCCGCCTTGACCATCGCATCCGCCGCAGCCAGCGCCGCGACATAGCCCCTGGTTTCGATCATTCCGAGTGCATTGCCAGACATGGTATCCTCCTTGGTGACGTGGGGTTGGGTGAACTGCGGCGGTCTTGTCAGGCCGGGTCGTCGATCGACCCGATGATCAGCGCGTCGATCGGCGGCGACTTGTCCGCGAACCACGAGGCCGCGACCGATCCGGTGGCGACGATGACCTTTTCGCCGATGCCGCAGCCCAGCGGGTCGAAGGCCAGCATCGTGCTGCTGGTGCCATCGAGCTGCACTTCCAGGATGGACCCGGCAGGCACTTCTGCGACCTTCTTGGTGGACCAGATCCGCCCGGTGACGGTGGCCTTGATCATCATCGCATCCTTTCGATCCTGAGCCCGAGGCGGCGGGCGACATCCCGGGCCATCGGGGTCAGCACGGCACCTGCGGCAAGGGTCAGCGTGCTGCCCGCGGCGATGCCCTGCAGGCGGCGTTCGGAAATCACGCCCTCCATCGCGCCCGTGGCCGGGGCGGCGGGAACGGCAAGGCCATGGCCCGCCTGCCCCGCCGCAAGGGTGAATCTCAGCGCCCCCGACCGCACCGCCTCGATGGTGCCGGGGGCAGCCAGACGCACAAGGAACGCCTGCAGGTCGGCGTCGCAGGCAATGCTGACCGCCTGCACCCCGCCTGCGGGGGCCGCCCGTGCCGCCATCGTTTCGCGCAGCACCTCGCGCACCAGTGCCCGCAGATCGACCGATGCATCCAATGCCATGCTATGCCCCCAATGCCTGATGCGCGGCCCCGGCCGCCGCCCTGACCTCGGCTTCGGTGCCCGACAAATACAGCCGCCCGGTCGCGCCGATCATCCGATAGTCCACGATCTTGATGTTGGCCGCCTTTTCCGCCTCGTTGCAGGCGAGGATGGCATAGGCCGCCGGTTCGGTTTCCAGCACGAACAGGCTTTCGCCCGCCAGCAGCATCGAACCGCCCTTGTTGCGGTTGATCAGGAAGGCATGGCCCGGGTCGATCCGGCTGATGATCTTCGACGACAGGATCTTCGGCGGCATCGCCTCGTCGGGGCGCTTGCCCAGAACGGCCAGCACCGCCGCCGCCGCCGCCTTCACCGCCGAGACATCGCGCGCGTGGATCTCAAGATACCCGAACTGGCGTTCGACCACCAGAATGCCGCCCTGCACGTTGGCCGCCTTCAGGGCGACATCGGTCAGCGCCTCGATGTCGATGCCGGGAGCCACCTCGATGATCTGTGCGGCCATGTTGCGGCGCGGCAGCGACCCCCGGATCCACGAACCCAGCGAACACAGCGTCTGCGGCTGCAACTGGTCCAGAAAGATGAAGGAGCGGAGCGTTGCCATGATCATGCCGCGCGAACCGCGCTCAACTCCTCGAGGATGATCTTGCGCAATTCGCGGCGCAGGTCTTCCAGATCGGTGTCGCGCAGGGCGGGCAACGCCCGCGGTTCGGCCAGCGGCAGGTGCAGCGGGTCCATCCCGCTGAAATTTCCGAAGCTTTCAGAGGCGTCCTTGTTGTAGGCGATGCGGGCGAATTGCAGCAGGTGATGCGGCGTCAGGTTGTCGGAAAGCGAAGACCCGCCTGCGAACCCGGTGCCGATGGTCATCGACGGCCCCAGATTGGTCTCGAACCCCGATGACCCCAGCGAACAGCCGGCATTCACCGCGACGCGCAGCGCGGGCAATGCGGCGGCGAAGGCCATCACATGCGCCTCGGTATGCGAATGGATCGCCGCCGAATGGCCGCGCCCCGCGGTCCGCATCATCGAGCGTGCGCAGGAGATCGCCTGATCCATGCCGCCCACCCGGGCGAAGGCCAGCACCGGGCACAGCTTTTCGCGCACCAGCTTTTCCTCGGGCTGCACCAGATCGACCGGCGTGATCAGGATCCTGGCCCCCGGCGCGGCGAAACCGGCCTCGCGGGCGATGATCGCGGCATCCTTGCCGATCATCGCGGGGTTGAAACCCTGCCCGTTGAACAGCAGCGTGCGCAGCTTGCCGGTTTCGGCGGGTGTGCAGACATGCGCGCCCTCGGCCTTCAGCGCCGCAAGCAGGGCATCAGCCACCGAAGCAAAGGCCAGCAGCGTGGATTCGCTGGTGCAAAGGATCGAGTTGTCGAAGGATTTCGACGCCACGATCCGCCGTGCCGCCAGCTTCAGGTCGGCACTGTCATCGACCAGCACCGGCGCGTTGCCCGGCCCGACCCCGAAGGCCGGGTTGCCCGACCGATACGCCGCCTTCACCACCGCGGGGCCGCCCGTCGCGATCACCAGATCGACCCGCTCATCCGCGATCAGCCTTTCGATCAGCGGAATCGTCGGGTCTTCGATCACCTGGATCACCCCGTCCGGCGCACCCACCGCCCGCGCCGCGTCAGACAGCACCCGGGCCGCGTCGGCGCAGACCTCGCGCGCGCCCGGATGCGGGCTCAGGATGATGGCATTGCGCGTCATCAGCGCGAGCATGGTCTTGAAATACACCGTGGCGACCGGATTGGTCACCGGGATCAGCGCAAAGATCACCCCGGCCGGGCGCGGCAGTTCGACGATCTTCCGCGCGGCATCGACCCGCGGCGTCACGAAATCCTCGGCCCCATACAGTTCCGCCAGCCCGCGCGAGCAGGCCTCGTTCTTCTGCCGCTTGTGCGCCACCACGCCCATGCCGGTTTCGCGCACCGCCCATTCGGCGTAGAACTGCGCCTTGCCATGGGCCGCCTCGGCCACGGCCTGCACGATGCGCTGCGTGGCGGCACGGTCCAGCTTCTGGAACCGCACCGATGCCCAGCGCGAGCGTTCGATCTTCAGCCTGGCCTGTTCGTAGACCGCATCGGGGACTGTCAGCAGCACATCGGTCATCGCTCAGGCTCCCTTCTGGCCTGCGGCGCGGATCAGGTCGCGCGCCCGCGGCATCGCGGCGTCGAAGCGGTCCATGATTTCCTGGCACATCGCATGGCTCAGCAGCACGCCCGGCTTCCACTGCAACACCCGCTTGTCGAGCGAGGAAAAGATGGCCCAGACCCCGTGTTCGTAAAGCGCCCGGCTGACGTAGACCGCGCCCTGCGGATGGTTGAACTCCAGCCCCAGCACGACGCCGCGCTGGCGCACGCCGGTGAAGATGTCGGAATGGCGCTGCATCATCTCGGCCATGCCGTCGCGGAAGAATTCGGTCACCGCCTCCATAGAGGCGATGATTTCCGGGCGCTGCAGCATCTCCAGCACCTTGTGCGCGACGATGCAGCCCAGTTCCGCCCCGCCCGCCGTCGAGATGTGGGCCGCGCCATCCTCGTTCAGCCACTCGCCGGCCCGTTCGTTCACGAGGCAGGCCGAAATCGGGTAAAGCCCGCCCGAAAGCCCCTTGGCGGCCACCATGATGTCGGGCTGGATGTTGTAAGTCTGCCATCCCCACAACTGACCGCACCGCAACATGCCGGTCTGCACCTCGTCGGCGATGTAGAGCGCGCCGTATCTTTCGCACAGCGCCTTGCAGGCGGCCAGATAGCCCTCCTTCGGCATGGGAAAGCCATAGGTCGCGGGAATCGTTTCCATGATCAGCGCCGCGATGTCACCCGCCTTCAGCGCCTGCTCCATCGCGCCGATGTCGTTGAACGGCACCTGGATGAAGGTGTCGGGCTGATCCGACAGGAAGATCTTGCTGAACCGTTCGTCACCGGTCGCCACCGACAGCCCGCCATGGCCATGATAGCCCTTGATGATCGACACGATCTTGCGCCGCTTGGTGGCATAGCGTGCCGATTTTATCGCAATATCAACCGCTTCCGCGCCACCCGCGCCATAGACGACATATTTCATCCCCGGCGTGACCCGGATCAGCGCCTCGGAAAGCGCCGCGCGGGCGACCGAGGGAAACCAGTGGTTGCCGATGTCGAAATAGTCCAGCGCGCCCTTCAGCGTTTCCACCAGTTCGGGGTGGCGATGGCCGAGGTTGTAGGTGCCGCCGTTCAGATGCAGGTCGATCAGGCGGCGCCCGTCCATGTCGTAAAGGCAGTAGCCCTCGCGGCGGCCGATCACCAGGTCGATCCCGGCGTTCTGCCAGAACTTCGTCTTGTCGGGGTTCCAGTAGCGGATCGACGTGTCGAAAAGCGCCTGCTTGTTCTCGAACCTGAAGTGGCCGTAGTCGAACATCGCATCCTCCCGCAGGCCGGTTTGCCCGACTTCAAACACCCGATGATGGAAGCATGGCAGGCGGCCCCTGTCAATCGGGCTGAATCGGGGCTGTGAACCTGCCGTGTTTGTGGCATGTTGGCCAACGGAACGACCGCGCCCGCATCCCGGCCACAACCCCTGCCACGAACTCCGGACCGACCAGCATGACCAGAGCCGATTCCCGCCTTGGCAAATCCGCGCGCCAGTCGCGCATCATGGAAGAGCTTCGCGCCACCCCCACCTTGCGGGTGAACGACCTGTCGGCGCGGCTGTCGGTCTCGACCGAAACGGTCCGGCGCGACCTGGCAGACCTTGACGAGGCCGGCAAGATCAACCGCACCTATGGCGGGGCGATGCGGGCGGTTCGGCCCGAACCCGGCCTTGCGGTGCGCGAAGGGCTGATGCCGGCCGAACGCGCCCGCATCGCGGACGCGGCGGTGCAGCGGGTGGACCCGGGCGACATCCTGGCGATCGGCGGCGGCGCCACCACCCTGCATTTCGCCCGGCGGCTGGCCAGTTCGCGCGACCATCTGACCGTGATCACCCATGCATTCTCGGTCGCGGCGGCGCTGGCGGCCAATGTCACCCACAAGGTGCTGATGCTGCCGGGGCAGTTCGACGGGCGCGAGGGGCTGATCCATGGCCCCGACACCGTCGAGACCCTGCACCGGTTCCATGTCAGCAAGGCGTTCCTCGGTGCCAGCGGCCTGACCGCCGAGGGGCCGAACGATGCGGGCCTCGGCCCCGGGCTGGTCTATGGCGCGATGATGCGGCGCACGGCGCAGACCTTCATCCTGGCCGATCACACCAAGTTCGACAATCCGTCGCTGACGGTCTATGGCGCGTGGTCGCGGGCCATGACCCTGATCACCGACCAGCCGCCATCTGGCAGCCTTGCTGTTGCGCTGGCCGATGCCGGGGTGGCGGTGGTCGTGGCCGGTGCCTGATGAACACCCCGTGTTCGGGCCCGCCTCCGGGGGGTTTACGCCTTGTGCGGCTGGGCGAAGTGCTTAGACTGGCACTGCATTCAGATCAGAGGTTTCATGTTGCTGAGAAAAACACTGTATTCCGCCCTGCTGGGCTGGGCTTTGGTTGCCCCGATCGCCGCCCTCGCTGCCCCCTGCGGCAACACTGGCAGCGGCTACGAGGCGTGGAAACCCGTGATGGCACGCGAAGCCGCAGCCGCGGGGGTTGGCGCACGCGGCGTCGATGCGCTGATGGGAACAAGCTACGCCACCCGGACCATCGGCGCCGACCGCAACCAGAAAAGTTTCAAGTATACGCTGGCCAGGTTCATGGAAGTGCGCGGCTCCAGCACGATCATCGCGCAGGGCCGCAAGCGTCTGGCCAAGAACCCCGAGTTCTACCGGTCGCTGGAGCGGACCTATGGCGTGCCCCCGGGCGTGGTGCTGGCGATCCACGGCATGGAAACCGCCTTTGGCGGGTTCATGGGCGACAGCAACGTGGTGTCGGCCATCGCAACCCTGGCCTACGACTGCCGCCGGACCGAGTTCTTTACCGGCCACCTGATCGCCGCACTGAAACTGGTGGACCGCGGCACGATCACCGCCGCCTCGGTCGGGGCCAAGCACGGCGAGATCGGCCACACCCAGTTCCTTCCCGGCAACGTGCTGGCCTACGGGGTCGACGGCAATGGCGACGGCCGGATCGACCTGAACAACCAGATCGACGCGCTGGCATCGACCGCGAACTTCCTCGCGCAGAAGGGCTGGCGCCCGGGCCAGGGCTATCAGCAGGGCGAGCCGAACTTCGAGGTGATCCGGCAATGGAATGCCGCGACCGTCTATCAGCAGGCCATCGCCATCATGGGTGCCGGGATCGACGACTGACCGCGCTGCAACGGTCCAGCCACAGTCCGCCCCGCACTGCGCGTTTCCCTCTTGCACAACGGCTGGCACTGTCCTAGACACCGCGTCACGCCGAACGTGGCCCGTTCGTCTATCGGTTAGGACACCAGGTTTTCAACCTGGTAAGAGGGGTTCGACTCCCCTACGGGCTGCCAATCGCTTCCTGCAAGCCATGTTCTTGCAGGATCATGCGCAAGGCGCGAAACCCCTGCCCCACCGTTTGCCCATCACAGGGTGACCCCCTGAAAGCCGCCTGCCGACGCCCCGGCGGGCGGGAAACGCTGCCGAACGGGGCTACCTCAAGGCCGGTCAACCCATCAGCATCCCGCGCACGCCCGAGGCCAGTGCGGGCTGGAATGCGTGCGTCTTGCGTGCCGGGGGAATGCATGGGGCGCGGGAACCGGCGTTCGGGATTCGCGGCGACATCGAACCTTCGCTGATGCCGGCGTTCCGGCCGGGGCTGGCGGACAGGGGCCGCGCGCGACTTCCGCTTCGGCGCAAAGGGCGCGCGGGTGCGACGGTCGGGCCGGGCAGCCATGGCCGGACCAGCGGCGACCCGAGCCCGGTCGGCACGGTTGGCAAAGGCAGTGCCGACAGGGGTCGGGCCTCGGCGTGGGTCGGGCCTCGGCGGGGGGCGGGCCTCGGCGGGGGGCGGGCCTCGGCGGGGGGCGGGCCTCGGCGGGGAGCGAGGCTCATCGACCCGACCCGCCGAAGGGCGCTTCAGCCGCCGGCTCCCGACCCGTTGCCGGCCAGAGCGGCCGCGCGCAGCAGGTCGGCAAAGCGGGCGCGGCGGGCGCCAAGGGCAGGGGCAAGCCCCGCGTCGGGCTCGATCCGGCCCAGCACCGGCAGGGGGGCGCGCAGGGAATCGGGGGATGCCCCCGCAGCGACGGATGCCAGCCGTGCCGCCCCCAGCGGCCCCGCGATGTCGGACCGGGGCAGCAGGTGCAGCGGCTGCCCCAGCGCCGTGGCCAGCAGCCGCAGCCAGAGCGCGCTGCGCGTTCCGCCCCCGACCGCGATGAACCGCGCGGGCGCGACCCCGACCGCGCGCTGCGCCGCGACGCAGTCGGCGAACTGGAAGGCCACGCCTTCCATGGTGGCATAGCCCAGCATGGCGCGGTCGACACCCGGATGCAGGCCCGACATCCGCCCCAGCGCGCCGGGGCGGTTCAGCGGCGTGCGGATGCCGGTCAGGCTGGGCAGGAACAGCGGCGCATCGGCCAGACGACCGGAGGCGGCGAAGGCCCCGGCCTCGGCGGCGAGCGTCGCGGCGTCGGTGCCGCCCAGCCGCGCCGCCCAGTCGAGCGAGGCGGTGGCGCTCATCACCACGCCCATCGACAGGAAGGTGTCGGGGGCGGCGTGGGCGCTGGTCAGGATGGCGTGCTGCGGGCCGGGGTGGAACGCGCCATCGACGATGCAGGCCACGCCCGAGGTGCCGATGGTCAGCACCGCATCGCCCGGCCGTGCCGCCCCGGCGCCAAGGGTGGAGCCCATGTTGTCGCCCGCCCCCGCCGCCACCGGCACGCCGCGCGCCATGCCCCAGCGTTGCGCCAGCGCCGGGCGCAGCGTGCCCGCCGCCTGCCACGAGGGCACCAGCGGCGGCAGGTGGTCGGGGTTCCAGCCGACCAGCGCGCAGAGGTCGGCATCCCAATTTCCGTTTGCGCAATCAAGAAGTTGCGTGCCGCCGGCGTCGGTCGGTTCGGTCGCCAGATCGCCGGTCAGCGCGAGGCGGACATAATCCTTGGTCAGGAGCAGCATCCGCGCGTCGGCCATCACCTGCGGCTCGTGCCGGTGCAGCCACAGCAGTTTCGGCGCGGTGATGCCGGGGTCGGGCGTGCCGTTGGTGCGCAGCCCGATGTCGGGGCAGCGCGCCAGCAGGTCGGCGCATTCGGCCAGGGCGCGCTGGTCGTTCCACAGGATCGCCGGGCGCAGCGGGCGCAGGTCTGCCCCCAGCAGCAGCGCCGCCAGCATCTGCCCAGACAGCCCGATGCCCGCCACGGATGCCATGGCAGCCGGGGCGTCGGCCGCCAGCCGGTCGAGGCAGGCGAACACCGCCTCGACCCACAGGTCGGCGGGCTGCTCGCTCCACCCCACCTGCGGGATCGACACGGCGATGGGCAGCGCCGCCTCGGCAAGCACGCGGTCCAGATCCTGAAACAGCACAGCCTTCACGCCAGATGTGCCAAGGTCGATGCCGATGTGCAGGCTCATGCCGCATCCCCGGCCAGCACGGCGCGGGCGGTGGCCTCGTCGGTCACGAATGTGTCGATATGCCCAAGGCCCAGCACGGCGCGGATCACCGGCACCTTGTGCGCCCCCCCCGCCGCGAGGATGACGTTGCCGATCCGGCCCAGATCGGCCAGCCCGATGCCGATCACCCGTTCGTTGATCGGGTGTGGCAGCGGCCGCCCCTGCGCGTCGATCACCGTGCCCAGAATGTCGCCCACGCCGCCCATCTCGCGCAACTCCTCCAGCGTGGTGTCTGACGGCAGGCCGTCGCGCATCAAGAGCGAGCGGCGCGAGAGGTCCCCGGCCGCCATCGCCATGGCATCGACGGTGCGCAGCTTTTCCAGCACCTCGCGGAACACGTCGAGCTGCATGATGATGTCGCGCGAGGCGGCGGAACCGGCGTAAAGCGGCGCGGTGAAATAGCTGTGCTGCGCGCCCAAGAGGTCGGCAAGCCTTGTGGTGATCTCGAAACTGTTCAGGTCGGACCCGCGGGTCAGGCCGCCCATCACCGAGATGATCTCCAGATCCGGGCGTTCGAGTGCTGCGACAAAGCGGGTCGCCATGTTCAGCGTGTTGCCCCAGGACATGCCGAACAGCCGCACCGCCGGGTCGGCCAGCACCTCGGACAGCACGTTGCCCAGCGCCGCGCCGACGATCATCTGCACGTCTTTCGGGTCGGCCGGCGACGGGGCGACATAGGCCTGCCGCAGCCCGTAGCGCGCCACCAGCGCCTGTTCCAGTTCGGCACAGGCTGCGAAGGCGGTGTTGAAGGTGATCCGCACCAGGCCGGTGCGCCGCGCCTCGGACAGCGACTTGTTCACGCGCAGCCGCGTCGCGCCCAGCTTTTCGGCCACCTTTTCCTGCGTCAGCCCCTCGACGTAATAGGCCCAGGCCACCCGCGCCAGAAAGCGTTCCTCGGCATCGACCTGCGGCAGTTTCGGGGCTCGGGGCATCGGGGTCCGTTCGGTCTGGGGTTACTTCACCGCACCCATGGTCAGCCCCCGCACCAGATGCTTCGAGGCGATCAGGGCAAAGACCAGAACCGGGATAACGATCAGGGTCGAGGTGGCCATGATCTTGCCGTAGGGCACCGAATAGCCTTCCATGAAGGTCACCACCATGGCGGGGGCCGTCTTGGCGTTCTTGGGGGCGAGGATATAGGCGAACAGAAGCTCGTTCCACGAGAAAATGAAGGACAGGATGGAAGATACCGCCACCCCCGGCATTGCCAGCGGCAGGCAGATCGAGCGGAAGATCCGCCATTGCGACGCCCCTTCCAGCATCGCCGCCTCGTCCAGCTCCCTGGGGATCGACCGGAACTGGTCGGTGCAGATCCAGATCACGATCGGCAGCGTGAAGGTCAGATACATCAGGATCAGCGCAAGGTGGGTGTCGCGCAGGCCCAACTCGCGGCTGATCAGGAACACCGGAAAGGCCAGCACCACCGGGCTGACGAAGCGGTTGGTGATGAACCAGAACCACAGATCGGTCTTGCCGCGAAACTCGAACCGGGCCAGCGCATAGGCGGCGGGCGTGCCAAGGCAGACCGCCAGCGCCGTGGTGCAGACCGCCACGATGATCGAGTTGATCAGCGACACGCCGACCTTGTCCTCGAACAGCACTTCCCAGTAATTGGCCAATGTCGGCGTGAACAGCCAGGCGGGCGGCGATTGCAGCGCCACCACCTGCGTCTTGAGGCTCGTCGTCACCATCCAGTAGAACGGAAAGATGCAGAACAGGCAGATCACCGTCAGCAGCAGCGCCTCGGCGGCAAGGTTGCGGGTGCGGGCAGAGCCAAGGGCCATCGGTCAGACCTCGCGGTAGAAGATGCGGATGTAAAGCCGCGCCAGAACGATGGTGACCGCCAGCATGATCATCGACTGCGCCGAGGCCATGCCGATGTCGAACTGCCGGTTGCCGACCCGCTCGATCAGGATGGCGATGAACTCGGTCGCGGCCCCCGGCCCGCCGCGCGTCATGGTGAAGGGCATGTCGAACAGCTTCAGCGTGTCGGCGGTGCGCAGGATCAGCACGGCGACAAGGCTGGGAATCAGGTAGGGCAGCTGCACATGGCGCAAGAGCACCCAGTGGCTTTTCGTTTCCAGCAGCGCCGCCTCCTCGATCTCGGGCGGCACGGTGGCAAGGCCCGCCAGCAGCACCAGCGCCACGAAGGGCGTCCACTGCCAGATGTCCCAGCAGATCACCGCGATGAAGGCATTGGTCGGGTCGCCAATGAAGTTCACCGGGTCGATGCCGATCCAGCCGAACATCTGGTTGATCACCCCGTATTTCTGGTTCAGCATCACCTGCGCCAGCAGGCCGACCACGGCATAGGTGGTCGCCATCGGCAGCACCAGCGCGAGCCGCGTCAGGGTCTTGAACAGCGTCAGGCCGGGGCGGTGCAGCGCCAGCGCGATGGTCAGCCCGACCGCGATCTGCACCGGCACCGACACCAGAAACAGCACGGCGGTGCGCCCCATCGCCTGCCAGAACACCGGGTCGGTCAGCACGAAGGCGTAGTTGTCCAGCCCGACGAAGCGGCTTTGCGCCATCTTGGTCAGGTTGAAGAAATGCAGGCTTTTCCACAGCGCAAAGCCCAGCGGCACGATGCCGACGATGGCGAGCGCGAAAACCGCCGGCCCCAGAAAGGCGAACAGCGTGCGGCGGCTGACTTTGGGGGTCATGGCGGCTCCGGGTCAGGAAGGGACGCCCCGGCCCGAAAGCTCGGGCCGGGGCGTTGGATCAGGCCGCGATCACTGTGCCAGCGGCTTCTTGCCGTCGTAGTAACCGGCCTCGGCCAGCACAGCCTCCATCTTCTCGCCGATGGTCTTTGCGCCCTCTTCGACGCTGACCTCGCCCAGCATCATCTTGGTGCCCCATTCCTGCACGATCTCGGTGATCGCGGGCCATTCGGCAAAGCGCGGGCGGAACTCCGGCACGCCGTCCTGCCAGCTTTCGACCAGCGCGGGGATGAACTTGTAGGTCTCGGCCAGTGCGGGGTCGGCATAGGCCGACTGCCGCGCGGGCACGCCACCAAGCTCCAGATACTTCCCGGCGTTGGCCTTCGATGTCACCCACTGGATGAACAGCCAGCCCGCCGCCTTTTCCGCGTCATCGGCCTGTGCCGCCACGGCAAGGCTGAAGCCACCGAGTGCGGGCTTGCGCCCGGCCGGGCCCTTGGGTTCCGGCGCCACGGCCAGACAATCGCCGAGCGTCGAGGTGTCGGGGCTGGCAAGGGTGGAATAAAACGCCGACCATTCCGTGATCATCGCCACGTCACCCTGCGCAAGCCCGTTCACCGCCTCGGAATGGTCATAGGCCACGATGCCGTCGGGCATGTATTGCATCAGGTCCTGCCGGAACTGCAGGCCGGTCTGGCTTTCCGGCGAATTGAGGTTCGACCTGAACTCGGCATTCAGGAAAGACCCGCCGAACGGCCACAGCACCCGGGCAAAGCTGTCGGCCGACTGCGTCTCGTTGCGCTTGGATTGCAGCGCGAAGGCGTATTTGCCGTCCTTGGTCAGCGCCGGGCCGTAAACGTCCTTCAGATCGGCCCAGGTTTCGGGCGGGCCGTCAAAGCCCGCGTCCTTCAACATGCACGAATTGTAGAACAGCAGGCCGGAATAGTTGTCGAACGGCAGGCCGTAAAGCGTGCCGTTCCATTCCCCGAACGCCTTCAGCGGCAGCGGGAAGAAATCGGCCATGTCCAGTTCGGGGTCGGCCAGGTCGGGGTTGGAGGTAAAGGTGTCCACCGGCACGACCCAGCCGTTTTCGGCAAAGTTGCCCAGCCACACCAGGTCGATCAGCGCCACGTCGATGTCGCCACCCGCCACGAAGTCGCGGACCTGTTCGCCCAGCGCATTCTCGTAGGGAACCGTGGTGTGGTTGACCTTGATCCCGGTCGCGGCCTCGAATTCGGGCAGCATGGCCTTGGCCGCGGCATAGCCCGGCCGGTCGAGGAACAGCACGTCGACCGTGGTTCCGGCATAGGGTTTGGCGGCTTCCTCCAGCGTCCAGGCGCTGGCCGGACTGCCTGCCGCCAGCGCAGCCGCAGCGGCGAGCGCAAGCGTGCTCGCATGCATCTTGAGTGTCATGTTTCCCTCCCAGGTATGACGGCGTTTCGCGGTTGACTTCCATTTGTAACGCCTGACATATAAATGTATCAAGCGGGGTTCGAGTCAACGCTAAAGTTGCCGTGGGGCGGCGGGGGGCAAGCACGATGGCCGAAGTCCGGCTCAGCGGCGTGAACAAGTTCTACGGGGCGCAGCAGGCGCTGTTCGACATCGACCTTGAGGTGGCGAACGGCGAATTCGTGGTGTTCGTCGGCCCCTCGGGCTGCGGCAAGTCCACGCTTCTGCGCTGCATCGCCGGGCTTGAGCCGATCAGCGGCGGGGGGATCGGCATCGGCGGGCGCGATGTCAGCGATCTGGCACCATCCGAGCGCGACGTGGCGATGGTGTTCCAGTCCTACGCGCTTTACCCGCACATGACGGTGCGCGAAAACATGGATTTCGGCATGAAGATCAACAATTTCCCCGCAGAGGAGCGCAAGGCCCGGATAGCCGAGGCCGCGCGCGTGCTGCAACTGGGCGATTACCTCGACCGCAAGCCAGCGCATCTTTCCGGCGGGCAGCGCCAGCGCGTGGCGATCGGGCGGGCCATCGTCAAGAAACCCGCCGTGTTCCTGTTCGACGAGCCGCTGTCGAACCTTGACGCCAAGCTGCGGGTGCAGATGCGCGTCGAGCTTGAGGCGCTGCACACCGAACTGGCGGCGACGATGATCTACGTCACCCACGACCAAGTCGAGGCGATGACCATGGCCGACAAGATCGTGGTGCTGAACCGCGGCCGGATCGAGCAGGTCGGCAGCCCGCTTGACCTTTACCACCACCCCGACAGCGAATTTGTCGCGGGCTTCATCGGGGCGCCGAGCATGAATTTCCTCGACGTGACGGTGGCCGGCGGGCGGTTGACATGCGACGGGACCGCCCTGCCCCTTGACGCGCCCGCGTCGGCGGTGCGTCTGGGCATCCGGCCCGAGCATCTGGTGATCCTGCCGGAAGGTGGGGGCGACCTTGCGGCGGTGGTCAACCTGCGCGAAACCCTTGGCGGCGATGCCTACCTTTATGTGACGACCCGCGGCGGGCAGAAACTGGTGGTGCGCGCCGAGGGCGACACGCCCCTGACAAATGGCGCGGCAATCGGCCTTGGCCTGCCGCCCGCCAGGGTGCATCTGTTCGGGGCGGACGGGCGCAGGCTGACCTCTGGCGGGGTCGCGGCATGACAGCGCCACGGATCATCACCGATGCGGTGGCGCTCTCATCGACGGTGGCCGAGGTCGTGGTGGGCCGCGGCGTGATCGCGCAGGCGGGCGCGCTGCTGCGACGCCATTTCGGCCCGGGGCCTGCCGTGCTGATCGCGGATGAAAATACCTGGGCCGCAGCCGGGGCGGCGGTCGAGGCCGCGCTCCGGGCCGCAGGCATCGCCACCACCCGCCACATCCTGCCCGCCGTCCCGCGCCCCAAGCCGACCGTGGCGCTGGGGGATGTGCTGCGCGACCTGCTGGCGGCGTCTGACGCGACGCCGGTTGCCGTCGGGTCTGGCGTGATCAACGATGTGGTGAAATACGCGGCCTTCGGGTTGGACCGCCCCTACCTCTGCGTCGCCACGGCGGCGTCGATGGATGGCTACACCTCGGCCGGCGCGCCGCTGTCCGACCGGGGGTTCAAGAAGACCATCCAGTGCCGACCGGCCAAGGTGGTGCTGGGCGATCTGGACGTGATCGCCGCCGCCCCGCTGGCGATGACCGGCTGGGGCTACGGCGATCTGGCGGGCAAGGTGCCGGCCGGCGCCGACTGGATAGTGGCCGACGCCTTGGGAATCGAGCCGGTCGATACCGTCGCCTGGCCCATGGTGCAGGACGGGCTGGCGGGCTGGCTGGCAGAGCCTTCCCGCATCGCGGCGGGCGATCCGGCCGCCATCGCGGGCCTGTTCACCGGGCTGACGCTGGTCGGGCTGGCGATGGAACTGCACGGCTCCTCCCGCCCCGCCTCGGGCGCCGATCACCAGATCGCGCACCTGTGGGAAATGGAGGATCTGATGCAGGACGGCGAGCGAGTCAGCCATGGCGCCTGCGTTGCGGTGGGCTGCGTTGCGGCGCTGGGGCTTTACGAATGGCTGCTGGCGCGAGGGCCGGGCGGGCTTGATGCCGGGGCAATCGTGGCGCGTGCCCCCGACATGGCGGCCAAGGCGGCAGAGATCCGTGCCGCCTTCGGGCCGGGCGAGATTGCCGACCGCGCCATCGAGGAAACCCGCGCCAAGCATCTCGACCCGGCCGCCCACCGCGCCCGGCTGGAGTGCATCGCCGCCGCCTGGCCCAGCATGGCCGTCCGGCTGCGCGGCAAGCTGCTGCCCGCCGCCACGATGGCCGCACAATTGCGCGCGGCCGGCGCCCCGGCGCGTGCCGCCGACATCGGCGTGACCCCGCCCCATCTGCGCGCCACTATCGCCCATGCCCGCTTCCTGCGCAGCCGCTACACCGTGCTCGATCTGTTCGACCAGACCGGGCTGCTGGCGCAGGCGATTGCCGAAACCGTGCCCGATACCGGGGGCGACGCATGACCCCCTACTCCGATCTGGTCGCCCGCGCCGCGCGCGAGATGGCTGACGCCGCCACCGGGGTGGACCCGGGCGCGCTGGCCGGTCTGGTTGCCGAACTGGCGCAGGCCCGCCGAATTGTCGCTCATGGCGTCGGGCGCGAGGGGCTGATGATGCGCGCGCTGGCGATGCGGCTTTACCACCTCGGGCTGGACGCGCATGTGGTGGGCGACATGTCCGCCCCGCCAGTCGGCCCCGGCGACCTGCTGCTGGTCAGCGCCGGGCCGGGGGCGTTCTCGACCGTGGCCGCCTTGGTGGGGGTGGCGCGCGTGGCGGCGGCGCGCACCGTCTGCGTCACCGCGCAGCCGCAGGGGGCGGTGCCGCTGGCCTGCGATCTGGTGCTGGTGATCCCGGCGCAGACCATGGCGGATGATGCGGCGCAGGCCTCGGTCCTGCCGATGGGGTCGCTCTATGAAGGCGCGCAGTATCTGGTGTTCGAGATCCTCATCCTGCATTTGCGGGATCACCTGAACGTCGACCCCGCCGCGATGCGCGCCCGGCACACCAATCTGGAGTAAGCCATGCCGCAGTGGGTGGACCGTTTCGCGCTGACCGGGCGGCGCGCCCTTGTCACCGGGGCCTCGAAAGGCATCGGGGCCGAGATCTGCGCGGTGTTTGCCGATGCCGGGGCCGATATCGTGGCAGTGGCGCGCGACGCGGCGGGGCTGGCCGCCACGGCCGAAGCGGTGCGGGACACCGGGCGGCGCTGCCTGACGATCAGCGCCGATCTGGCCAGCCGCGACGGGCCTGTGACCGCCGCGCGCACGGCACTGGCCGAATGGGGCACCATCGACATTCTGGTCAATGCCGCGGGCATCGCCCGCGTCGCCCCGGCGCTGGACCTGAGCCTTGACGACTGGCAAGACACCATGGCCGTCAACCTGCGCGCGCCCTTCCTGCTGGCGCAGGCGCTGGCCCCGGCGATGATCGCGCAGCGCCGGGGCAAGATCATCAACATCTCCAGCCAGACCGGGGTGATCGCGCTC
Source organism: Paracoccaceae bacterium Fryx2 (assembly GCA_032334235.1). Classification (NCBI taxonomy): domain Bacteria; kingdom Pseudomonadati; phylum Pseudomonadota; class Alphaproteobacteria; order Rhodobacterales; family Paracoccaceae; species Paracoccaceae bacterium Fryx2. Next base: position 305,963 of record JAVSGI010000005.1, on the reverse strand, counting down.
GACGACCACGCGGCCTATGCGGCCTCGAAGGGCGGTCTGAACGCCCTGACAAAGTCGCTCTGCGCCGAATGGGCGCGGTTCAACCTGCAGGTCAACGCGATCTGCCCGACCGTGATCCTGACACCGATGGGCGCCGAGGTCTGGGGCGACCCGGCAAAAGGCGCACCCTTGATCAACGCAACCCCGGCACGGCGTTTCGGCCAGCCGGTCGAGGTGGCCGACATGGCGCTTTACCTCGCTTCGCCCGCGTCCGATCTGGTGAATGGCGCGCTGATGATGATCGAAGGGGGCTACTCCAGTGTCTGAAACCTGGGATGCCGACCGGGCCTTCGCCCGGTATGAGGCGGTGCGCGCCCGCCTGCCCGCCACGACGTTCCCCGCTGTTTCGGTGCAGGCGCGCGATCTGGGAGAGGTGGCCGGACGCTACGACGCCTTCGTGCTCGACGCCTTCGGGGTGCTGAACGTGGGCGACACGCCGATCCCCGGGGCGGTGGCACGGATGGCGGACCTGCGCGCCATGGGAAAGCGGCTGGTGGTGCTGACCAACGCAGCCTCCTACACCCGTGCCGAGGCGCTGGTGAAATACCGCCGACTGGGGTTCGACTTCACCGCCGACGAGGTGGTGTCGTCGCGCGATGTCGCAGCGGCGCGGCTGGCGGCCATTGCGCCGGGCACGCGCTGGGGGGCAATTGCGGCGGCGGGCGACGGTTTTGCGGACATTCCGGGCCGGGTGTTCGACGTGATCGACACGGCCCGCGGGTTCGATCTGGCCGAGGGGTTCCTGTTCCTGTCCTCTGTGCGCTGGACGCCTGCGCTTCAGGATCGGCTGGCGCAGGCGCTGGCGCGCAGCCCCCGGCCGCTGGTGGTGGCCAACCCCGATCTGGTCGCCCCGCGCGAGGACGGGCTGTCGCTGGAGCCGGGGCTTTACGCCCATGATCTGGCCGACAGGACGGGGGTGCAGCCGCACTGGTTCGGCAAGCCCTTCGCTGACGGCTTCGCCGATGCCCGCGCCCGGCTGGGCGACCTTCCGGCCCACCGCATCGCCATGGTCGGCGACACGCTGCACACCGACATTCTGGGCGGGGCGGCAGCGGGGATGGGCACCATCCTGATCACCGCACACGGGCTGTTCGCAGGGCGCGATGTCGCGGACTACATTGCGCGGTCGGGCATCGTGCCGGATGTGATTGCGCAGACGACCTGACGCGGCGCTTCACCGAGAACTGGCTGCGACGCGTTTCCGCGCCGGGCCTGACTGCCCGTCGGGTTCTTGAGACTTCACTTCAACGTCGCGCCTCAACATGATGTTTTATATTAAGTATTGATCGGCTCCGCGCGTCAGTCCGGCATCCACGCCCGGGCCTGCGGCGGTCCCAGCCGCAGCAGGTCCACCGCGCGGGCGGCGATCTGGTCCACCACCTCGGCCAGCGAGGCCGGGCGCAGGTAGAAGGCGGGCACCGGCGGCAGGATGATCGCGCCCATTTCCGTGGCCTGCGCCATGTTGCGCAGATGTGCCAGCGTCAGCGGCGCCTCGCGCGCCAAGAGCACCAGCGGGCGGCGTTCCTTCAGCTGCACCGAGGCCGCGCGGGTCAGCAGGTTGTCGTCCAGCCCCAGCGCCACCGCGGCAAGGCTGCGCATCGAACAGGGCGCCACGATCATCCCGGCCACCGGGTATGACCCCGAGGCGATGGCCGCGCCGACATCGGCCAGATCATGCACCCGGTCCACCAGACCGCGCAGATCGTCCAGCGCCTCCGGCCCGACCTCCTCGGCCAGGGTGCGGGCGGCGGCGCGGCTGACCACCAGATCGACCAGCACCCCCGCCTGCGCCAGATGCCGCGCCACCGCCGGGGCCAGCGCCGCCCCCGATGCGCCGGAAACGCCCAGAACCACCCTCATCCCTTCAGCCCCGCGCGGGCCAGCAGCGCCGTGGCAAAGGCTTCGGCCTCGGGGCTTTGCGCCATCACCTGCCCCCATTCGCGGTGGGTCTCGGCGCCGATCTTGTTGGTGGCATCGAACCCGATCTTGCCCGCCAGACCCGGTTCGGGCGAGGCGAAATCGAGGTAGTCCATCGGCGTGCGGTCGAGCAGCACCACGTCGCGCGACGGGTCCATCCGGGTCGAAAGCGCCCAGGCGATATCGTCCCAGTTGCGCGGGTCGATGTCCTCATCGACCACGATCACCATCTTGGTGTAGGAAAACTGCGCCAGCATCCCCCACAGCGCCAGCATCACCCGCCGCCCCTGCCCCGGATAGCGCTTGTCGATCTGCACCACCGCGATGCGGTAGGAACAGGCGGCGGGCGGCAGCCACAGGTCGCGCACTTCCGGAATCGACTGGCGGATCACCGGCAGCGCCAGTTCGTTGAACACCTCGCCGATCACCGAGGGCTCGTCGGGCGGCCGGCCGGTGTGGGTGGTAAGATACAGCGGGTCGCGGCGGTGGGTGATCGCGGTGACCCGCATCACCGGAAAGACATCGACCGAGTTGTAATACCCGGTATGGTCGCCGAACGGCCCCTCGGGCGCGGTCTCGCCGGGGTGGACCCAGCCTTCCAGGATGATCTCGGCCTCGGCGGGCACCATCAGCGGCACCGAATGCGCAGGCGTCAGCGTGGTGCGCGACGCCCGCAGCACGCCCGAGAAGGTCAGCTCCGACACGCCCTCGGGCAGTGGCAGCGCCGCCGACAGCAGCAGCGCCGGGTCTGCCCCCAGCGCGATCGCCACCGGCATCGGCTCGCCCGCCTGCGCCCAGCTGCGATGATGCGCCGCACCCCCGCGATGCGCCAGCCAGCGCAGGATCAGGCGGTCGCGGTCCAGCACCTGCGCGCGGTAGACCCCGGCGTTGTAGGTGGAAACATCGGCGGTCAGCGACCCGCGCGGCCGGGTCAGAACCACCGGCCAGGTGATCAGCGGCCCGGCATCGCCCGGCCAGCACACCGGCACCGGAATCTGCCCCAGATCGACATCCGCACCCGTCTGCACCTCGGCCTGCACCGGGGCGCGGCGCAGCACGCGGGGGCGGGTGTTCAGCGCGGCCTGCAGATGCGGCCAGCGCGACAGGGCGTCGCGCATCCCCGCAACCGGCGCGGGAACCCGCAAAGCGGCCAGAAACGCCCCGAATTCCCCGATCTGCGCCGGTTCCAGCCCCAGCCCCGCCGCAACCCGCGCCCGCGTGCCGAACAGGTTGGCCACCAGCGGCATCGCCACCCGGCCCTGCGGCCCGGTCACATGGTCAAAGCGCAGCACCGGCCCGCCCGCACGCAGCACGCGGCTGGCGACGGCCGTGGTCTCGTGCCGCAGCGACACCGGATCGCGAATCGTCGTCAGATCGTCGCGCCCTGCGCACCAGTCGAGAAAGGTCCGGAGTTCGGGAAAGGGGGGCAGGCTGCGCATCGTCACCTCGTTGGTTGCCGCCTGCCCTAACAGCCCCGCGCCTGCCCCGAGTTGACCCATGTCAAATCCCCCCCGCGCCACGGGTGCTAGCAGGGGCCATGCTTGGCGACCGGCCAGCCCCGAAAAACAGGCAAGGACCCCATGCCCGACTTCCCATCCTTCCCCAGACCCCTCGCCGGGGCGATGCGGCTTTTGCCGACGCCGCCGCTGTCGGTGGCGCTGACCGTGCTGACGCGCAAGATCCTGCAGGGCCATCCCGGCCTTGTCACCCGGCTGGGCGACCAGGCGGGCAAACGCTTCGCGCTCGACCCGACCGACCTGCCGCTGGTGCTTGTGCTGAGCCTGCCCGACGGGCGGGCGCGCATTTCGGTGCAGCGCGATGCCAGCGGCGCGGATTGCCGCATCGCGGGCAAGCTGTCGGCGCTGCTGGGTCTGGTGCATGGCGCGGTGGATGGCGACGCGCTGTTCTTCTCGCGCGATGTGGTGATCGAGGGCGACACCGAGGCGGCGCTTGCCCTGCGCAACGCGGTCGATGATGCCGAGATCGACCTGGCCTGCGAAATCGAGCGGCTGGCGCCCCCGCTGGCCCCGCTGCTGAAACGGCTGATCGCGCAGGCCGAACGGCGCAGCGGCGTCGCCCTGACCCGCGCAACGGAGGTGATCTGATGGAACTCGTCTGCCCGGCCGGCACCCCCGCCGCCATGCGCGCCGCCGTCGAGGCGGGGGCACATGCGATCTATTGCGGCTTTGCCGATGAAACCAACGCCCGCAACTTTCCCGGCCTGAACTTCTCGCGCGCCGAACTGGCCGAGGGCGTGGCCCATGCCCACCGCCACGGCGCCAAGGTGCTGGTGGCGATCAACACCTTCCCGCGCGCCGGGGGCGAACAACTCTGGCACCGCGCGGTGGCCGATGCCGAACGCGCGGGCGCGGATGCGGTGATTCTGGCCGATGTCGGCCTGCTGGCCCATGCCGCGACGCATCACCCCAACCTGCGCCGCCACCTGTCGGTGCAGGCGGCGGCGGCCAATGCCGACGTGATCAACTTCTACGCCGCCGAATTTGGCATCAAGCGGGTGGTCCTGCCGCGCGTGCTGACCGTGGCCGAGATTGCCGCGATCAACCGCGAAACCGAGGTGGAAACCGAGGTCTTCGTGTTCGGCGGCCTGTGCGTGATGGCCGAGGGGCGCTGTTCGCTGTCGTCCTATGCCACCGGCAAGTCGCCGAACATGAACGGCGTCTGCTCGCCCGCGAGCCATGTGGTCTATGACACCGAAGGGCAGGATCTGGTGGCGCGGCTGGGGGGTTTCACCATCCACCGCGTCGGTGCGGGCGATCCGGCCCCCTACCCCACGCTCTGCAAGGGCTGCTTCACCTCGGACGGCGAGACGGGCCACGTGTTCGACGACCCCGCCAGCCTGAACGCGACCGAGCTTCTGCCGCAACTGGCCAAAGCCGGGGTCTGCGCGCTGAAGATCGAGGGGCGGCAGCGCAGCCGGGCCTATGTGGCACAGGTGGTGCGCAGCTTCCGCGCCGCGATCGACGCGCTGGAGGCGGGGAAACCGATGCCGGTCGGCGCGCTGGCCGCTCTGTCGGAAGGTCAGGCGATGACCACCGGCGCCTATGCAAAGAAATGGCGGTGACATGATGGACCTGACCCTTGGCCCGATCCAGTTCTACTGGGATGCCGCGCGCATCCGCGACTTCTACGCCCGCATCGCCGATGAAACCCCGGTCGCCCGCGTCGTGCTGGGCGAGCTGGTCTGTTCCAAGCGCCTGCCCTTCTGGCAGCACGAGATTCCGCTGGCGGTGGAACGGCTGCGCGCGGCGGGGAAAGAGGTGATCCTGACCTCGCTGGCGCTGATCACGCTGAAGCGCGAGCGCCAGATGACCGACGAGTTGGCCGAGGCCGGCGCAATGGTCGAAATTGCCGACCTGACCGCGCTGGCGCATCTGCCCCCCGGCACGCCCTTCAGCGTCAGCCCGCTGATCAACGTCTATAACGAGGGCACACTGGGCTGGCTGGCGTCGCGCGGCGCGAAACGCGTCTGCCTGCCGCCCGAATTGCAGCCCGAGGCCGTGGCGCGGCTCGCGGCCGAAGGCGCGCGGCTGGGTGTCTCGGTCGAGGTCTGGGGCTTTGGCCGCCTGCCGCTGGCGATCTCGGGGCGCTGCTACCACGCCCGCCTGCATGACCGCGCCAAGGATTCCTGCCAGTTCGTCTGCAACGTCGATCTCGACGGCCGCCGGGTGGATACCATGGATGGCCAGCAGTTCCTTGCGGTGAACGGGGTGCAGACCCTGTCGGCCGCCACCGCCTTTGCCGGGCAGGACGACATCGCCCGGCTGGCGGGCGCGGGCATCACCGCGCTGCGCCTCTCGCCGCAGACCGGCGACATGGTGGCGCTGACCCGGGCCTTTGCCGATGCGCTGCAAGGCAACGGCGACCCGGCGGTGCTGGAGGCTGCGGCCCGCGCGGCAGCCCCCGACGGGCAGCTGGCGAACGGCTATCTGCGCGGCCAGGCCGGGGCGAACTGGGTCGCGGCCTGACCAACGCGCGCCGCGCCGTTTCCCGGTCGGCGCGCTTTTCTCTGCATCCTGCTGAAAAAGCTTATGCCTTGGCATCAGTCGCGCTAGATATCACATCGCACCCGGGCCCGAGATCGGCACCGGGGCGTGCCACCACAGGATGCCGATGCCCGACAGCCCGATCATATCCTTGCGCCACGTCTCCAAACGCTTCGGCGACTTTGCGGCGCTGAGCGACGTGTCGCTGGACGTGGCGCAGGGCGAGCGCGTGGTGGTGTGCGGGCCTTCGGGTTCGGGAAAATCGACCCTGATCCGCTGCATCAACGGGCTTGAAAGCCACGACGCCGGTCAGGTGATGGTCGAGGGGCAGGAACTCGGCGCGCCGGGCACCGACCTGCGCACCCTGCGTCAGCATGTCGGAATGGTGTTCCAGCAGTTCAACCTGTTTCCTCACCTGACGGTATTGCAGAACCTGACCCTTGGCCCGATGCGGGTGCGCAAGCTGTCGCGCACGCAAGCCGAGGCGCAGGCGCACCGCTATCTGGACCTGGTGCGCATCCCCGAACAGGCGGGCAAATACCCCGCGCAACTGTCGGGCGGCCAGCAGCAGCGCGTCGCCATCGCGCGGTCACTGTGCATGGAATGCCGGGTGCTGCTGTTCGACGAGCCGACCTCGGCGCTTGACCCCGAGATGATCAAGGAAGTGCTCGACGTGATGGTGGATCTTGCGCAGGGCGGCATGACCATGGTCTGCGTCACGCACGAGATGGGCTTTGCCCGCAAGGTGGCCGATACCATGGTGTTCATGGAGGGCGGGCGCATTGTCGAGACCGCCGCGCCCGAACGGTTCTTCACCGCCCCGGCCAGCCCGCGCCTCGCGCTGTTCCTCAGCCAGATTCTGGAGCACTGATGGCTGTCGGCGCGGCATACCGGCGGGGCCTTGCCTCGGGCACCAGCAGCCTGCTGCAATATCTGCTGGTGATGGGGGGCCTCGGCTACCTGATCTGGCAGGGCGCGCAGGCGATGGACTACGATTGGCAATGGCACCGCGTGCCGCAATATTTCTGGCGCCGGACGGATGCCGGTTTCGAATGGGGCGAACTGCCGGTCGGGCTGGTGGCGACGCTGATCCTGTCCGGCCTCGCCTTCGTGCTGGCGCTGGCGCTGGGGCTGGTGGTGGCGCTCTTGCGCCTGTCGGGGCTGGTGACGGGGCGGGCGCTGGCCGTGGTGTTTCTGGAACTGGTGCGCAACACGCCGCTGCTGGTGCTGATCTACCTCTTTTACTACGTGCTCGGCCCGATCTTCGACATGGACCGCACCACCGCCGCCGTGGTCTGCCTTGGCGTCTTTCACGGCGCGCTGATGTCCGAGATCTTTCGCGCGGGCATCAACGCCGTGCCCGCCGGGCAATGGGAGGCCGCGCGCAGCATCGGGCTGACGCCGTTTCAGGTCCATGCCTATGTGGTGCTGCCGCAGACGGTGCGGTTCCTCTTGCCGCCGATGACGGGCGAGGCGATCCATCTGGTAAAAAGCTCTGCCATCGTCAGCGTCATCGCGGTGGCGGAACTGACGACGATGGGTCGAAACATCATCTCGGACACCTACATGAGCTTCGAGATCTGGTTCACCATCGCCGCGATGTATCTGGTGGTGACGCTGGCCCTTTCGGTTCTGGCCCACCGGCTGGAACGCGCCTACGCGGTTGCCGACTGACCGCAATTCGAACCTGCAACAAGGAGTTCACGCATGACATTGAAAAGACGGGTTTTTGCAGCGGGGCTTGCCGTTGCCATGGCGGCCCTGCTGGCGCTGCCGCAGGCCGCACTTGCGCAGCAAAGCGCGATTGCCGACATCCAGCAGCGCGGCGCAATCAAGATCGGGCTGTCGCTGTTCGTGCCGTGGTCGATGCGCGACAAGACGGGCGAATTGATCGGGTTCGAGCTTGATGTCGGCCGCAAGCTGGCCGAGGATATGGGCGTCGATGTCGAATTCGTGCCCACCGCCTGGGACGGCATCATCCCGGCACTGGTCGCGGGCAAGTTCGACGTGATCATCTCGGGCATGTCGGTGACGCCCGCCCGCAACCTAACGGTCAACTTTTCCGACCCCTATGCCTATTCGGCCACCACGCTGATGGCCAACAAGACCATGACCGAAGGGTTCAGCGAGGACGACTACAACAAGCCCGAGGTGATCTTTGCCGCACGGCGCGGCGGCACGCCGGCCACGCTGATCGCGCAGCGGTTTCCGCAGGCGCAGCTTTTGCTGTTCGACGAGGATGGCGCCGCGACGCAGGAGGTGCTGAACGGCAAGGCGCATGCCACCATGGCCTCGCTGCCGACCCCGGCGCTGGAGGCGGCCAAGCACCCCGACGTGCTGCATGTGCCGTTCGACACCAACTACGACAGCGCCGCCGAGGCCTTCGTGCTGCGCAAGGGCGACCCCGACGCGCTGAACTTCTTCGACAACTGGATCGCCGCGAAATGGCGTGACGGCTTCTTGGAAGACCGGCACAACTACTGGTTCAAGACCGTCGAATGGCAGGATCAGGTCGCAGAGTGACGCAAGGGGGGCCGGCGCCGTCCGGCCCCCGCACGACCGGAGTCCGCGATGCGCGCCACCCTCAAACGGCTGATCTGGGCCGACTATCTGATCCTGGCCTGCCTTGCGGCGCTGGGGGTTTTCGTCTGGCTGCGGATCGCGGGCACGCTGAACTACACCTGGGCGTGGGAGCGGATACCGAACTACATCCTGCGCTGGGATGAAACGACGGGCCGCTGGCTGCCCAATCTGCTGTTGCAAGGGCTGATCACCACGATCCGCATCAGCCTTTATGCGGGCCTGCTGGCGCTGGTGCTGGGGGTCGGCCTCGGCCTCGCGCGGGTGTCGCGCAATGCCGTGCTGCGGATGCTGGCGCGCACGTATCTGGAGCTTCTGCGCAACATCCCCCCGGTGGTGGTGGTGTTCATCTTCTACTTCTTCCTGTCGGAACAGATCATTGCCGCCACCGGCCTTGAAGGCTGGGCCCGCGGCATCGCCCGCCGCCCGGAAGGGGCGGGCCTCTGGGGGCTGTTTTTCGGTGACATGCGGCGCTTTCCCGAACTGATGTCGGGGGTGATCGTGCTGGCGCTGTTCGAAAGCGCCTTTGTCGGAGAGATCGTCCGGGCGGGGATTGAATCGGTCGGGCGCGGCCAGCGCGAGGCCGGCGCTTCGCTGGGCCTGACGCGGATGGATACCATGCGCTTCGTGGTGCTGCCGCAGGCGATGAAGTCGGTGACGCCGCCGCTGGCAAACCAGTTCATCTCGCTGGTCAAGGACAGCTCGATCATCTCGCTGATCTCGGTGCAGGATCTGACCTACAAGACCGGCGAGCTGGTCGCCTCGACCCGGATGATCTTCGAGGCCTGGATCACCGCGGCCGGCCTCTATTTCCTGCTGTGTTTCAGCCTGTCGCTGCTGTTTCGCAGGCTGGAACGCCGACCCGACCGGCGCTGAGGCGACAGTGCACCCGAATAGCGCGACCTGCCGGGGGGCGGCGCTTTACGCCCGCCCCGGCCTCGTCTAATCAGGGGTCAGCACGAAAGGCAGTCCCCATGCGCATTCTGATCACCAATGACGACGGCATCAACGCACCGGGGCTGGAGGTTCTGACCCAGATCGCGACCGAGATCGCAGGCCCCGGGGGCGAGGTCTGGACGGTGGCGCCGGCCTTCGAGCAGTCGGGCGTCGGGCACTGCATCAGCTACACCCACCCGATGATGATCCTGAAACTGGCGCCGCGCCGCTTTGCCGCCGAGGGCAGCCCGGCCGACTGCGTGCTGGCCGCACTTTACGACGTGCTGCAGGGCGCGCGGCCCGATCTGGTGCTGTCGGGCGTGAACCGGGGGAACAACGCGGCAGAGAATGTGCTTTACTCCGGCACGATCGGCGGCGCGATGGAGGCGGCCTTGCAGGGCCTGCCCGCCATTGCGCTGTCGCAGTTCCTTGGCCCCGAAACCGAGGGGCTGGCCGATCCGTTCGAGGCGTCGCGCAGTCATGGGGCGGCAGTCGTGCGGGCGCTTCTGGACAAGGGGTTGTGGGATGGTGGCGATTACCGGCTGTTCTACAACGTGAATTTTCCGCCGCTTCCCGCCGCGGCCGTGCGCGGCCACCGCGTCGCGGCCCAGGGCTTCCGCCGCGACACCTCTTTCGGGGTCGAGCCGCACATTTCGCCCTCGGGCCGCCGCTTCCTGTGGATCAAGGGCGGGCCACAACATTCCCCCACCCTGCCCGGCACCGACGTGGCGGTGAATCTCGACGGCTACATCTCGATCACCCCGCTGCGGGCCGACCTCACGGCGCATGACCGCCTCGCCGAACTGGAGGCGAGCCTCGGATGACGGATGGCGACCCGCCGGACGCAGACGACATCGCCATGCGCAAGATGCGCTTCCTGTTCGCCCTGCGCTCGCGCGGGGTCACCGATGGCCGGGTGCTGACCGCGATGGAGCGGATCGACCGCGGCCGCTTCGTGCGCGGCCTGTTCGCAGACCGCGCCTATGAGGACATGCCGCTGCCGATTGCCTGCGGCCAGACCATCAGCCAGCCCTCGGTGGTCGGGCTGATGACCCAGGCGCTGGAGGTCAGCCCGCGCGACAAGGTGCTGGAAGTCGGCACCGGCTCTGGCTACCAGGCGGCGATCCTCAGCCAGCTTGCCCGCCGCATCTACACGGTGGACCGCCACCGCCGTCTGGTGCGCGAGGCGCAGGAGGTGTTTCGCGACCTCGCCCTGACCAACATCACAGCCTTTGCCGCCGACGGCAGCTTCGGTCTGCCCGAACAGGCGCCGTTCGACCGCATCCTGGTGACCGCCGCCGCCGAAGACCCGCCCGGCCCGCTCTTGGCGCAGTTGCGGATCGGGGGTATCATGGTGCTGCCGGTCGGCCAGTCCGACACGGTGCAACGCCTGATCAAGGTCACCCGGAATGAGGGTGGCTTCGACTACGAAGAGCTTAGACCCGTGCGGTTCGTGCCTCTCGTGGAAGGCATCGGAACCGAATAGACCAGCCCCGGACTGAACCGGGCGAAACGTGAGGCCGAGCAATGACAATGACTGTTTCGCGGATGCGCGCCCTCTGGCTCGGCACGGCACTGGCCGCGCTCGGGGCCTGCACGACATCCGAGATGGATTGGGACCTGCGGTCCCGCGCCGGGTCGCTGAACACCGCCGACGCGGCGCGCCAGGCCACCGCCGAACGCCCGAGGGCCGACGACCGGGGCGTGCTGTCCTACCCCGGCTACCAGGTGGCGCTGGCGCGGCAAGGTGATACGGTGGCAAGCCTGTCGGCCCGGGTCGGGCTCGATGCGGCCGAGGTGGCACGGCACAACGCGCTGGGTGTCGGTGATCCGCTGCGCGGGGGCGAAGTGCTGGCCCTGCCACGCCGGGTGGCCGAACCGCCCAGAGGCACCGCCGGGGCCATTTACGGCTCGCCGATCACAACCGACCGGATCGACGTGACCAGCATTGCCTCTGGCGCCATCGACCGCGCGTCAGGCAGCAGCAGCAGCAGCAGTGCCCCCGCAGGCTGGCAGACCGGCCCGCAACCCGTCGCGGCCGCCAGGGCCGAACCCGCCCGCCACAAGGTCGCGCGCGGCGAGACCGCCTATTCCATCGCCCGGACCTACAACGTCTCGGCCCGGTCCCTCGCCGACTGGAACGGGCTTGGGCCCGATCTCGCGGTGCGCGAGGGCCAGTTCCTGATGATCCCGACCGCGCTGCCCGGCGAGGCACGGCCCACCGCATCGGTCACCCCGCCCGGCGCCGGCTCGCCCACGCCCGAGCCGCCCTCGGCCGCCAAGCCGCTGCCCGCCGAAAAGACCGCGGCCGCCGCCGCCCCGACCCCCGGCACCCCCGCCTCGCCCGACCTTGGCGCCTCCCGAACGGCCGCTTCGGCAGCGCGCTTCGCCATGCCGGTCGAAGGCAAGATCATCCGCGGCTACGTGCAGAAGAAGAACGACGGCATCGACATCGCCGCGGCACCGGGCACGCCGGTAAAGGCGGCGGCCGACGGCACGGTGGCCGCCATCACCAAGGACACCGATCAGGTGCCGATCCTGGTGCTGCGCCATGCCGACAACCTGCTGACGGTCTATGCCGGGATCGACGGCATCAAGGTGGCCAAGGGCGCCACCATCCAGCGCGGCCAGACCCTGGCGGTGATCCGCGCCGCCAACCCGGCCTTCCTCCATTTCGAGGTGCGCAAGGGCTTCGATTCCGTCGACCCGATGCCCTATCTGCAATGAGGCGCAGCAGGGAGGGCCGCGATTTTTCTACGAAAAATCACCCTTCCCGCCGACCTGCGCCGGGTCACGGGGCGGATTTTTCGTAGAAAAATCGTCGTCCTGAAGCCGGACCCCATGGCGCGCGGCAAGGTCGGTGAAGAACTGCCACGCCACCCGGCCCGAACGCGCGCCGCGCGTTGCCTGCCATTCGATGGCTGCGGCGCGCAGGTCGTCTACCTCCACCGCCACGCCATGCGCCGCGCAGTAGCCGTCGATCATTGCCAGATACTCGTCCTGCGTGCAGGGGTGGAAGCCCAGCCACAGCCCGAAGCGGTCCGACAGCGACACCTTTTCCTCCACCGCCTCCGACGGGCTGATGGCAGTCGAGCGTTCGTTCTCGATCATGTCGCGCGGCATCAGATGGCGGCGGTTCGAGGTGGCATAGAGGATCACGTTGGCCGGCCGCCCCTCGATCCCGCCATCCAGCACCGCCTTCAGCGACTTGTAGTGCTGGTCGTCATGGCTGAACGACAGGTCGTCGCAGAACAGGATGAACCGCTGGTCCGATGCGCGCAGGTGCTTGAGCAGCCGCCCGACCGACGGCAGATCCTCGCGGCTCAGTTCCACGATCTTCAGCGCCAGCCCCTGCCCGCACACCGCCGCATGAACCGCCTTGACGAGGCTCGACTTGCCCATCCCGCGCGCGCCCCAGAGCAGGGCGTTGTTGGCCGGCAGGCCGCGGGCGAAATGCTGCGTGTTTTCCAGAAGGATGTCGCGGGCGCGGTTCACCCCGACCAGCAGGCCAAGGTCGACCCGCGACACCTTTGCCACCGGCTCCAGCCGGTCGGGGGCGGTGTGCCAGATGAAGGCATCTGCGGTCACGAAATCGGGGGCAGCCATCGGCGCCGGGCTCAGCCGTTCCAGTGCCGCCGCGATGCGGGCAAGGTCGGCGCCCGCAGTCATGCCTTGCCGGTATCCTCGTCCTCGTCATCAACCCACAGGCCCTCGGCCCGCAGCCGCGCCTCGCGCTTCTTCTCGATGCGCGAGATCAGGAAGATCGAAACTTCGTACAGCGGGTAGATCGCGAGGAACAGGATCATCTGCGACATGACGTCGGGCGGCGTCACCAGGGCCGCCACGATCAGGATCATCACGATGGCATATTTGCGCATCCCCTTGAGCCCTCGCGACGACACCAGCCCCGCCTTGCCCATCAGCGTCAGCAGCACCGGCAACTGGAAGCACAGCCCGAAGGCCAGGATGAAATTGGTGGTCAGCGCCAGATACTGCTCCATCGACCCCTGGAACACCACGCCAGCCGTGCCCGGCGCGGGCGTCACCTCGCCGTCGATCATCCCGGGGTCGGTGACCATCATCTGCTGGAAGCCGAGGAAGAAATCGAAGGCAATCGGCAGAACGACATAAAACGCGAACAGCGACCCCATGGCGAACATGATCGGCGAGGCCAGCAGGAAGGGCAGAAACGCGCCCTTTTCCGACTTGTAGAGGCCGGGGGCCACGAACCGCCACATCTGGTAGGCAATCATCGGAAAGGCCAGCATGAAGCCGCCCATGAACGAGATCTTCACCGCGACGAAGAAACCTTCCTGCAGCTTGATCAGCACCAGCCCGCAATCCTGCCCGCGCAGGGCCAGCGCGTCGCAGATCGGTTGGGTCAGAAAGTTGAATATCGGGTTCCACACCGTGAAGCACAGGATCATCCCGACAAGAAAGGCCCCGATCGAATACATGATCCGGTTGCGCAATTCTGTCAGATGCTCGATCAGCGGCGCGCTGCTGTCCTCGATGTGGTCGCTGCTCATGCGTCGTATTTCCCGGTTGTCGGCGTGCCGGGGGCGGGTTTCGCGGGCGCGTCGTCGAAATCGTCAAACTCTTCGTCGGCGGCAATTTCGGCGCGGGTGGCCGCCGCGGCCAGTTCGGCGCGCCTTGCGGCCTGTGCATCGGCCAGTGCCTGCGTCGCAGGCCCCATGGCCGCGGGCGCGGCCGCTGCCGCAACGGCAGCCGCCGGAACCGGGCCTGCGGGCTTCACGACGGGTTTTTTCAGCGGGTCCCAGGCTTCGAACTTGGTCGCGGCCTGCTTGACCGCATCCAGCCCGAGGTTCTTCGAGGAGGTGGCGCTGCGCAGATCGTCGGCCACGTCCTTGACGCCCGACTCCTTGGCCGCCGACTCCATCGCGCGCGAGAACTCGCGCGCCATGCCGCGTGCCTTGGCGGTGAAGCGGCCCATGGTGCGGAACATGTCGGGCAGATCCTTCGGCCCGATCACGATCAGTGCCACGACCCCGATCACCAGCAGTTCGGACCAGCCGATGTCAAACATGCGTCACCTGCCCAAATCCGCACAAGACCATCAGACCTTGTCTTTGTCCGCAACCGGGGTGACATCGCGCGTCACGTCTGCGGTCTTTTCGATGGTGGTCGACTCTTCGCTGACACCCTTCTTGAAGGCGGTGATGCCCTTGCCGACTTCACCCATCAGCGAGCTTACCTTGCCGCGCCCGAACAGCACCAGCACGACGATTGCGATCAGGATCAGGCCCATCGGGCCGATATTGTTGAACATGGGTTGCTCCCTAATGGCCGCACCCGTGCAGCCTCTGACGATTGCCTAGTCTGTCATTTATTGTGTCGCAGGGCCAGTTCAAAGCCCCATTCCGCCGCAGGACATGTTTTTTCGCCAAAGCGGGCCCGGGCGGGCGGAACATGGCTGAAACCAGCCGCCCTAACGCCCGACCGGAAACACGAAACAGCGGTCGCGGCGGAACATCAGCCACAGCACCGTGCCGGTCTTGGGCAGAAACACGCCGGGCACCGAGGCTGTCAGCCGCAGGTCGCCATGGTCCATCGCGAAGTCCACCAGGCTTTCCCGGCCCAGATAGCGGGCACGGATCACCGTGCCACGCGCGGGCGTGCCATCCTGCGGCGTGGGGTTCGGCCCGCGCCCGCCCCGGTCGAAGTCGATCTTCAGATGCTGCGGGCGGATCACGATCTCCACCCGCCCGCCATCGGGGTGGCCCGGGGTCAGGAAGGCGCCGAACGGGGTTTCGGTCAGCGCCCCGCGCGAAACGCCGGGGATCACGTTGATGTCGGAAAAGAACGCCGCCGCCGCCTTGTCCATCGGCGCGTTGTAGACGTTGTAGGGCGATCCGCGCTGCACGATCCGCCCGGCGCGCATCAGCGCGATCTGGTCGGCCATCCGCATCGCCTCGTCGGGTTCGTGCGTCACCAGCAGCACGGCGGCGCCTTCCTCCTTCAGCACCTCCAGCGTGGTGTCGCGGATGCCGTCGCGCAGCCGGTTGTCGAGGCCCGAAAACGGCTCGTCCATCAGCATGACGCGCGGGCGCGGGGCGAGGGCGCGCGCCAGCGCCACCCGCTGCTGCTCGCCCCCCGACAACTGGTGCGGATGCTTGGCACCGAAGCCGGTCAGGTTCACCCGCTCCAGCAGTTCATCAACCCGGCGCGCTTTCGCCGCACGGTCGGTCTTCAGCCCGAAGGCCACATTGTGCGCCACCGTCAGATGCGGGAACAGCGCGAAATCCTGAAACATCAGCCCGACCGAGCGCGCCTCGGGCGGCAGATGGGTCACCCCGTCGCAGACCACCCGGCCGTCGATCGCGATGCAGCCGTTCTCGGGGCGTTCGACCCCGGCGATCATCCGCAGTGTGGTGGACTTGCCGCAGCCCGAGGGGCCCAGCAGGCACATCACCTGCCCCGGCGCGATGTCGAGCGAAACATCCGCCACCACCGGCGCGCCGCCGAAACCGCGGGTCAGGCGTTGCACCATCAGACGGGGGACAGGTTGGGTCAATCCGCTATTCCGAGCAATTCGATAGGATTTCGCGGATAGCAGGCGGGGCGGCAGGGGGCAAGG
Organism: Paracoccaceae bacterium Fryx2; assembly: GCA_032334235.1. Classification (NCBI taxonomy): domain Bacteria; kingdom Pseudomonadati; phylum Pseudomonadota; class Alphaproteobacteria; order Rhodobacterales; family Paracoccaceae; species Paracoccaceae bacterium Fryx2. Next base: position 289,889 of record JAVSGI010000005.1, on the reverse strand, counting down.
GGCGCGCACCCCACCCTGTCAGAAGAACACCGGGTTCGACCAGGCCCGCCTGCCCGCCGCATCGATCACCGACACCCGAAGGAAGGGCGAGCCCGACCGCGTCAGCCGGGCCAGCGGCACCTCGGTGCGCGTCATCGAATGGCCGTGCAACCCCGTCGCCGCCGTGCCCGCCCCCTGGATGATCACCGACATCACGGCCGAGCTTTCCACCACCACCCGGTCGCCCTCGATCCGCACGTCGCGCAACTCGGGCCCCTGCGAGGAGTAGAACTCGCCCGCCTTCAGCGCCGCCAGCAGCGCCTCGGGGGTATTTTCGGGCGCCTTCACCATCACCCAGCCGCCGAAATGGTCGGGCTCGTAGAAATGCGCGTCGTCGGTGGCGATCAGGCTCAGCCGGCGGCCCTCGGTCAGCAACAGGTCGGCAATGGAAAAGCCGTCTGGCCGGTCGCAACCGTTGGCGCAGCCGTGGTTGTAGATCTCGACCGCGTGGGCCGCCTCGATGCTCCGCGCATCGGCCAGCGTCAGCCCCGACCATTGCGGATGCGCCACCGCGACGAAGGCCCCCGCCGCCACCGCGCGGGCGGCGATCTCGGGGCCGGTCTCCATCCCTTCCACCACCGAGAAATCGGGCGCATGGCCGGGCGCGAAATCGGGCGGCAGGCCCACCGCCAGAATGTGCCAGAGTTCGCCGTTCGCCATCGGCCCCGAATGCAGTTCGGCGCCAAGGATGGTGGTGAAACCCTCGCCCCGGAACGGCACGGTATCGACCAGCGGATAGCCGTAGCAGCCGATGAAATGGTCGGTCAAGGCAAGGAAGTCGTAGCCCTCGGCGCGGTAGCGGCGGCAGACCTCGGCCGGGGACAACACGCCGTCCGACCGGGTGGAATGGGTGTGCAGGTTGCCGCGCCAGAAGCGGCCGGGGGCGGTGAAGGCGGAGAGGCGGGTCATGGCGGGCTCCTTTGCGGTTTGAGGGTCAGGCGACGCGGCGGCCCTGCACCCAGGTGCCGCGCACCACGGCCGCCGGGCCGAGCCGCGCGACGCGAATCACGTCGGCCCGCGCGCCGGGGTGCAGATAACCACGGTCGCGCAACCCCGCCGCGGCGGCCGGCGCGCGCGTCACCGTCGCCACCCCTCGCGGCATGTCACCCCACAGATCCCCCAGCATCAGCCCCGCCGACAGCAGCGCCGAGGGCACGTAATCCGACGACACGATGTCCAGCAGCCCCGCCTCGGCCAGCGCCTTGGCCGCCACGTTGCCGGAATGCGAGCCGCCCCGGATCAGGTTCGGCGCGCCCATCATCACCGCGATGCCGTTGTCGCGGCAGGCCTGCGCGGCCTCCTGCGTCGTCGGAAACTCGGCGAAATGCGCGCCATGCGCGGCCGAGCGCACCACATGCGCGGCCTCGGTGTCGTCGTGGCTCGCCAGCACCGCGCCATAGCGCCGCGCCTCGGCCACCGCCGTCGCCTCGTGCAGCGCCCCCATCCGCGCCGACAGCGCCTGCTGGCCGGAGACATGCTCGGCAAACTCGGCCTCGGAATAGCCGTGCTTGCCGCATACGTAGTTCTTCAGCTGCGTCACGTCGCGGAACTGGCGCTGGCCGGGGGTGTGATCCATCAGCGAGACGATCCCGACCCGGTCCACCGGGCCGAACTTCGCCATCTCCTCGACCAGCGTCTCGGAACAGATTTCCGCCCGCAGATGCAGGAAATGGCTGATGCGCAGCGCGCCATGTGCCCGCAAATCAAGGATCTCGTCGGCCAGCGCGCGGGCATATTCGCCATAGTTGCCCTTGGCCTTGCTGATCACCGACCCGACCCGCAGCGCATCGAACACCGTGGTGATGCCGACGCCCGCAAGCTCGGTGTCATGCGCGATGATCGCCGAGGCGTGCGGCCAGTCGACCTTGGGGCGCGGCTCGATGTGGCGTTCCAGATTGTCGGTGTGCAGTTCCACCAGACCGGGCAGCACCAGATCGCCCTCGCAGTCCACCCCGCCAATCGGAATGGCCCGGCCCTGCCCGATCTCGGCAATCCGCCCCTCGACAAGACGCAGGCTGCCATGCACCACTTCACCGGGCAGGATCAGGGTTGCGTTGGCGAGGACGATTTCGGTCATGGCATATTCCTTTCGGCGCGTATCGGATCGAGGCAGGCGGTCTGGCAGGGTCTTGTCACAGGCATGTGACATACGCACCCCAGACAGGCGAAAACAACAGGCAGGCACAGATGCAGGGATTTGAACGCTACGCAATCTACTTTGCGCCCGATCCGGGGCCCTTGGCCGATTTCACCGCCGCCTGGCTGGGCTGGGATGCACAGGCCGGGGTGAGGGTGGTGCAGCCCGACATTCCCGGCCTGCCCCGCCCTGTGGAGGAGATCACCGCCACCCCGCGCAAGTATGGCTTTCACGGCACCGTCAAGCCGCCCTTCCGGCTGGCGCGGGGCTCTGACGTGACCGACCTTCATGCTGCAATGCTGGCGCTGTGCGGGCATCTGGCCCCGGTGTCCACCCCTGCACTGGCGCTGCACCGGCTGGGCGGTTTCGTGGCGCTGACCCCGCTGGGCGACCCGGCGCCGCTGGCAGACCTTGCCGCCCGGGTGGTCGCGGCGCTGGACGGCTTTCGCGCCGTCCCGACCCATGCCGAGCTTGCCCGCCGCCGCCCCGAAAGGCTTAGCCCGCGCCAGCGCGAGCATCTCGACCGCTGGGGCTACCCCTATGTGATGGACGAGTTCCGCTTTCACCTGACGCTGACCGGCAACCTGCCGGAAGCCGAGGCCGATCAGGTGGTGGAAGTGCTCGCCCCCGTGCTGGCCCCCCTGCTGCCCGCGCCCTTCCGGGTGTCCAGCCTGTGTCTGTTCGGGCAGGCCGAAGACGGTCTGTTCCACCTGTTGCACCGCTACACCCTGACCGGTTGAAGGGCATCCAGAAACGCCGCCACCGCCGTTTCCAGCGCGCCCGCGTTCTGCACCTCGCGCACCGGCAGGCCGGGCGGGAACGGCTCGGGCGCGCGGCTCAGGCGGCGTGCGATGTCCTCCGCGCTTTCGCGCCCCCGCGCGGCCAGCCTTGCGGCCAGCACCGGCACGGGTGCGGTGACATGGATCACCACCAGCCCCGGAAACGCCGCCCCCGCCTGCGCCAGCATCGCCCGGCTGCCGTTGAAGATCACCGTCCGCCCCGCCGCAAGATCGGCAAGCACGCCTACAGGGATGCCGTAGCGCAGCCCATGCGCCTGCCAGTCCAGCACGAAGCCCCCCGCCGTGCGGCGCCGGGCGAATTCTTCCGCCGTCACCCCCTCGAACGGCTCGCCCCCCGCCGTCTCCGGCCGGGTGATGACCCGGCGCACGATCACCAGATCGGGCCGCACCCGCCGCGCCGCGTCGATCAGCGTATCCTTGCCCGCCCCCGACGGGCCGACCACGGCAAGGATCGCCCCCGGCATCAGGCCACGGCCATGGTCGTGGGCGAAGGCGCGGGCGTGGGCGTGAAGCCGGTCACGTTTACCTCGCGGTCGCAGACCCGCGCCCGCGCCTCGGCGTCGTGGAAGATGCCCAGGATCGCCGCCCCCCGCGCCTTGGCCTCGGCAATCAGCCCCAGCACCACCTCGCGGTTGACCGCATCGAGGCTGGCGGTCGGCTCGTCCAGCAGCAGCGCCGGGTACGGGTGGGCAAAGCCGCGCGCGATGTTGACGCGCTGCTGCTCGCCGCCCGAAAACGTGGTGGGCGACAGGCCCCACAGCCGCTCGGGGATGTTCAGCCGCGCCAGCAGGCTTTCCGCCCGCGCCCGCGCCGCATCCGCAGGCATCCCCAGCACGCGCAGGGGTTCGGCCACCACATCGCGCGTCGGCACCCGGGGCACCACCCGCAGGAACTGGCTGACATAGCCCAGCACCCCGCGCCTGAGCGCGATGATCTCGCGCGGGGCGGCGCGGGCGACATCGACATCCCCCACCATGATCGACCCGGCCTCTGCCAGATAGTTGCCCCAGACCATCCGCATCAGCGTCGACTTCCCCGCGCCCGAGGCACCCACCAGCGCCACGCATTCGCCGCGCGCCACCGAAAGATGCGCGCCCGCCATCACCGGCAGCACGATGCCACCCTGATTGTGCAGGGTGAAGCTTTTCCCCAGCCCCTCGATCCGTATCATCGCCGCCCCCTTGCCACCGTCACAGCCAGTTCCGCCACTTGAAGAACAGATAGGTGCCCACCGCCGAGGCGAGCATCAGGCCGATTGCCATCGGATAGCCGTGAACCCATTCCAGTTCCGGCATCAGCTTGAAGTTCATGCCATAGGCCGAGGCGATCACCGTCGGGGGCAGGAACACCACCGCCACGACCGAGACGATCTTGATCGTCTGGTTCTGACTGAGGTTGATCATGCCCAGCGTCGCATCGGTCACCAGCGCAACCCGGCTTGAGATGAAGTCGCCATGCACCGCCAGCGCCTGCACGTCGCGCATCAGACCCTTGATCACTGGACGCAACGCCTCGCTGCCCGGACGTTCCGCGATGGTCTGCCCGAAAAAGCTCACCGCCCGCTCGATGGTCAGCAGCGCCAGCCTCACCCGGCCCAGCAGGTCGCCCTCGCGCCCGACGCGTTCCAGCGTCGCCTGCAACTGCTCGGGCCGGCGCGGGCCGGGCGAGGCGGTGAAGATCGACCGCGACACCTCGTCCAGCGTCTTGCCGCTGCCCTCCAGCAGATCGGCCAGCCGCCCCACGACTTCCTCGATCAGCCCAAGGAACACCTGATCGGGCGTGGCACAGCCCGGACCCACCTTGTCGGCCCGGTCGGGGTAGGTCTCGAACGGACGCGGCACGTGGTGGCGCACCGTGATCAGCCGTGTCTGGCTGCGGATGAAGGTCACCGGCCCCGCCATCGCCGCCTTGGTTTCCGACAGGCCGGGCAGCACAACGGTCATGTAGTCCACCCCGTTTTCGCGGTAGAGCCGGTTGGAAATCTCGATTTCCTCCATTTCGGCCAGCGTCGGCACCTCGACACCGAAGGCCGCCACCTGCGCCACCTGCCCCGGCAACGGCCGGTAAAGATCGACCCACAGCGCATCGGCAATCCCGTCCTGCGGGCCGAGGCGTTCCAGCTTTCCGGCGGCGTCGGGGCGATAGGCGAACAGCATGGCTACACCTGCAGGACAGAGGAGGCCAGAAGCTGGGTATAGCCATGCTGCGGATCATCCAAGACCTGATCGGTCAGCCCCTGCTCGACCACCCGCCCGTCCTTCATCACCATCAGCCGGTCGGCCAAGAGCCGCACCACCGCCAGGTCATGCGTGACGATGATCGCCGAAAGCCCCATCTCGCGCACCAGACCGCGCAAGAGGTCCAGCAGACGCGCCTGCACCGACACGTCCAGCCCCCCGGTCGGTTCATCCATGAACACCAGACGCGGCCCGGTCACCAGATTGCGCGCGATCTGCAGCCGCTGCTGCATCCCGCCCGAAAACGCCTGCGGCCGGTCATCGATCCGCCCGGCGTCGATCTCGACCCGGCCCAGCCAGTCCAGCGCCTGCCCCCGGATGGAACCATAGTGCCGCGCCCCCAGCGCCATCAGCCGCTCGCCGACATTGCCCCCGGCCGAGACCCCCATGCGCAACCCGTCGCGCGGGTTCTGGTGCACGAAGGCCCAGTCGGTGCGCGCCAGCATCCGCCGTTCGGGCTCGGCCATGGTCACCGTGTCGCGCGGGCCCGCGGACGTGTCGAACACCACCTGCCCGGCATCGGGCACCAGATGCCCCGCCATGCAGGACAGCAGCGTCGATTTCCCCGACCCGCTTTCGCCGACGATCCCCATCACCTCGCCCGGCCACAGCTCGAACGAGACATCCGCACAGCCGATCCGCGCGCCGTAGCGTTTCGTCAGACCCCGGACCTGCAACAAGGGTGCGGTCTGTGGTTTCTCTTTGGCACAAATACCCAATTCCGCCCCCTCCCTCACGCGCCGTCGCCGGCGAACGGAACACCCAGCCGCCCGACATGCCCGGCAGCAACGCGCCCGCGGCAATAGTCGGTATCCGAACACACGAACATCCGCCCGCCGTCGTCGTCCACGATCACCTCGTCGAGATAGCTGTCCTCGGCCGCGCAGAGATCGCAGGCATGGTCGGCCTTCGAGGCGGTGAACGGATGGTCCTCGAAGTCGAGGCTCACCACCCGGGTGTAAGGCGGCAGCGCATGGATCCGGCTTTCGCGCCCCGCGCCGAACAGCTGGATCGCCGCGCAATCCCCCAGCTTGGGGTTGTCGAAGCGCGGGATCGGTGAGGGGTCCATCACATAGCGCCCCTCGACCTTCACCGGATAGGCGTAGGAGGTCGCAATCTCGCCGTGTCGCGCGATATCCTCGTAAAGCTTGACATGCATCAGCCCGTAATCCTCCAGCGCGTGCATCCGCCGGGTTTCGGTCTCGCGCGGTTCCAGAAAGCGCAAGGGTTCCGGGATCGGCACCTGGAACACCAGGATCTGGTCTTCGGTCAGCGGGGTTTCGGGGATGCGGTGGCGGGTCTGGATGACGGTCGCATCAGCCGTAGCCTCGGTGACCGCGACGCCCGCCGTCTTTTCGAAGAACTTGCGGATCGACACCGCGTTGGTGGTGTCGTCGGCGCCCTGGTCGATCACCTTCAGCACGTCTTCCGGCACGAGGCACGCAGCCGTCACCTGCACCCCGCCGGTGCCCCAGCCATAGGGCATCGGCATCTCGCGGCTGGCAAAAGGCACCTGATAGCCCGGCACCGCCAGCCCCTTGAGGATGGCGCGCCGGATCATCCGCTTGGTCTGATCGTCGAGATAGGCAAAGTTGTAGGCCGGTTCGGTCATCCTGTCGCCTCGGTCCCGTGGTGGAAGTGCCTGAAATGGTGTGAGAAACTGGCGGCACGCGTCATTCCGCAGCCTCCCGCATTGCAGCCGCATCGGCGCGCAGCCGCCGCACCAGTTCCAGTTCCGCCTGGAAATCGACGTAATGCGGCAGCTTGATGTGTTCCAGAAACCCGGTCGCCTGGATGTTGTCACAATGGGACAGCACGAATTCCTCGTCCTGCGCCGGGGCACCGACGAAATCCTCGCCCAGTTCCTGCCAGCGCAGCGCCCGGTCCACCAGCGCCATGGCAATCGCCTTGCGTTCCGACTGGCCGAACACCAGCCCGTAGCCCCTTGTGAACTGCGCAGGCTCGGTTTTCGAACCCTTGAACTGGTTCACCGTCTCGCACTCGGTCAGCTCCACCTCGCCGATCTCGACCGCGAAGCCCAGTTCCGGAATCTCCATCTCCACCGCCACCATGCCGATGCGCAACTCTCCGACAAAGGCGTGGGTGCGCCCGTAGCCGCGCTGGGTGGAATAGGCGAGGCCGAGGATGAAGCCCTCGTCCCCCCGCGTCAGCGCCTGCAGCCGCAAGGCGCGGTCGGCGGGCAGTTCCAGCGGGGTGCGGGTCAGGTCTGTCGGCACCGCATCGGACTGCGGCTGATCCTCGATCAGCCCGTCGCGGTTCAGGAAGCCCGCGATATGGGGCACCCTTGCCGCCAGCGGTTCCGCGCGCGGCGCCTCTGGCAGACCGCCCTCGGCCATCAGCTTGAAATCCAGCAGGCGGTGGGTGTAATCGAAGGTCGGCCCCAGCACCTGCCCGCCCGGCGCATCCTTGAAGGTGGCCGAGATGCGGCGCACGCAGGCCATCGCCGCCGTCTCGACCGGGCGCGACGACCCCAGACGCGGCAGCGTGGTGCGATAGGCCCGGATCAGGAACACCGCCTCGATCAGGTCGCCGCGCGACTGCTTGATCGCCAGCGCCGCAAGGTCCGGGTCGAACAGCGACCCTTCCGCCATCACCCGGTTCACCGCCAGCCGCAACTGCTCGCGGATCTGGCCGATGGTCAGTTCGGCCACAGAAGGGTCGCCCCGCCGCTCCTCGGCCAGAAAGTCATGCGCGTTCTCGATCGCCCGCGCCCCGCCCTTGACGGCCACATACATCAGATCGCCTCCACTCTGGTCGATCGCGGCAGCCCGGCCACAAGGGCGCCCGCCGTCAGGAAAGCATCGAACCCCAGCGGGTAGCGCGCGTGGTTGGCGGCAAAGGCGGCCGGATCGGGCAGCGAAAGCCGCGCCTCGCCCTTGATCCCCGGCCCGGTCAGGCGGCAACCTTCGGCCCGCAGCGCATCGCATTCGATGATTAGCGTGGCGGACCGGTCGGGATAATCCGGCGTGCCGAGCGGGAAGCGGTCCAGGGGCAGCAGCGCCTCCCACCGCCCCAGCGCGAACATCGCAGCCTCCGGGGCTACCAGGGCCGCACCGGTGTGAAACACCAGCCAGTCGCGCACATCCGGCAGATCGTGCGAGGGCGCCAGCCAGACCGGCGTGGAGCCATCGACCAGCGTCAGCAGCAGCACCCCCGCCGCCACCGACAGCGGCGCGGGCGGCCGCGCGCCGGTCAGCACCCCGATCCGCCCCGGCCGGGCCAGCGCGTTCATCGCCACGCGGAACGACCGGGCCGAGTCCAGCGGGGCTTGCGCAAACCCGCCCTCCAGCACATCCGCCCTCATGCGTCCTCTCCCCTGACCAGCGTGAAGAACTCGACCCTGGTCGCCGCGGCCCTGGCTGCACGGTCGGCGCGGCGGGCAGTTTCCTCGGCGGCCAGCACCTCCAGCACGTCGCGGCGCAGCGCCAAAGCCCGCGGCCCCTGCATCAGCGCGTCGATCAGCGCCGCGCGGGTGGCGTGGTCACGGTCGCGGCCCTGGACATGGGCATGGCCCACCGTGCCATCCTCCAGCCGCAGGGCGCAGCGCGTCACCGTCATCTCGCCCAGATTGAACGGCGCGCCCACCGCGCCGGTGCGGCCCTGCACCATCACCGCCCCCACCTCAGGCGCGCGCAGGAAGGCATGGCGCGGCAGATCGGCGGGCATCAGCGCGGCGAGCCGGTCCGGCCGGGCGCGGGCCAGCAGGCCCATCCAGTGCTTGCGGTCGGCATCATCGGGGGGCGCGGTCATCTGGACACCTTGCGGGGTTGTCGATTTATCTATACAACTAGACAAATCCATAGCGCCCCAGCCCCCGCAACGCAACCCCGAACCCGTGAAACTTTCGTGACAGGAGGCCGCCCTGCCCCGCCCGACCCTCTGGCGCTCCATCGCCGAAACCCTGACGGCCGAGATCGCCGCCGGTCACTACCGCCCGGGCGACCGCCTGCCGACCGAGGCGCTGCTGGCCGCCCGCTTCGGCGTCAACCGCCACACGGTGCGCGCCGCGCTGGCCGATCTCGCGGCGGCGGGGCTGGTCCACGCGCGGCGCGGCGCGGGGGTGTTTGTCGCCGCCCGCCCGACCGACTATCCCATCGGGCGACGGGTGCGGTTTCACCAGAACCTGCTGGCCTCGGGGCGCAGCCCGTCGCGGCAGTTGCTGGCGCTCGAAACCCGGCACGCCGACGCACGCGAGTCGCAGGCGCTGGGGTTGCCCGAGGCGGCGGCCGTGCATGTCTGCGAAGGGATCTCGCTGGCCGACGGGCTGCCGATCGCCGCCTTCCGCTCGGTGTTTCCCGCCGCACGCTTCCCAGACTTGCCGCTGGCGCTGCGCGACAACCCGTCGGTCACGGCGGCGCTGGCGGCGGCCGGGGTGGCCGACTACACCCGCGCCTCGACCCGGCTCACGGCCGAACTGGCGCACGGCACCCGCGCCGCCCTGCTGCGCCTGCCCGACGGCGCCGCCCTGCTGCGCAGCGAGGCGGTCAATGTCGATGCCGCGGGGGTGGCGGTGGAATACGGGCTGACCTGGTTCGCGGGCGACCGCGTGACGCTGACGGTCTGCCCTGATTGACCCCACCGCCGGTCATGATGTCACACCGCCGATACAGATGCCCTGTAATCCATGGGTCAGCCAACAACCGGGACATCCCATGACCCCGATCTTGCCCCCGCTGCGTCTGACCGGCGCAGAGATCCTGCGCGACGGCGAATTGCAGCGCCGCTCGATTGCCATCGCAGATGGCCGGATCACCCGCGGGCCGCTGCCCGAGGTCGATCTGACCGGCTTCCTGATCCTTCCCGGCATCATCGACCTGCACGGCGACGGGATGGAACACCACATCGCGCCGCGCGCCGGGGCTGCGGTGCCGCTGAACGCGGCGCTTGCGGCGGCGGATCGCGAGGCGGCGGCGCATGGGCTGACCACCGCCTTTCTTGCCCAGGGCTGGAGCTGGGAGGGCGGCCTGCGCAGCCCCGACGCCGCCGAGGCGCTGCTGGTGGCGCTTGACCGCCACCGCCTGCAGGCGCTGACCGATCTGCGGGTGATGATCCGGGCGGAAACCCATCTGGTCGGGTCCGGGGCGCGGCTGATCGCGGCGGTGCAGCGGCACCGGGTCGGCTATGTGCTGTTCGCAGACCGGCTGGAAGCGGCCGCCGAAACCCGCCACGCCCGGCCGGCCCTGTTCGCAGCCCTTGCGGCCGGCCTCGGGCAAGACGTGTCCGATCTGTCGGCCGCGCTCGACGCCGCCCGCGCCCGCGGCCGCGACGTGCCGCGACACCTGTGCACGCTGGCCGAGGCCTTCGATGCGCTGGGCGTGCTTTACGGCAGCAAGGGCGACCCCGACGGCGAGACCCGCGAACGCTATTCGATGATCGGCGCCCGGATCGCGGCCTTCCCCGCCACCCGCCGCGCCGCCGCCGCCGCCCACGCGATGATGAGCCCGGTGATCCTCGGCGCGCCGGCCGTGCTGGGGGCGCGCGGCCCGGCGGGTTCGGTGGCGGCCTGCGACCTGATTGCCGAGGGCCTGTGCGACGCGCTGGTCTCGGACGGTCAGGTGCCCGCGCTGGTGCGGGCCGCGCTGGCGCTGGTGGATCGCGGGCTGGCGACGCTGCCCGAGGCATGGGCGATGCTGTCGGCCAACCCGGCCGAGATCCTGCGCCTGCCCGACCGCGGCCGCCTGACCCCCGGCCTGCGCGCCGATCTGGTGGTGATGCGCGCCGACACGCGCGAGGTCGAGGCCACGATCTGCGGCGGGCGGCTTTCCTATCTGGCAGGCGAGGCCGGACGGCGGTTCCTGAGCCAGCCGCAGCCGATGCGGATGGCGGCGGAATAACGCCGGAAGCCGGTGCGGGGGTCGGGCGGCGGAGCCTCCGGCGGGGATATTTGGGCAAAGATGAAAGCGCGGGATCAGCCGCCAAATGCGTCGAGGAACGCCTCGGCGGGCAGGCTGCGGAAGGCGGGCAAGGCGGCGCGCAGCCGGTCGTGCGGCCAGTCCCACCAGGACATCGCCAGCAGGCGTTCGGCGATGGCGGGGGGAAGCGGTCGCGGAGCGGGGTGGCGGGAATGCCGGTCACGATCTGGTAGGGGGCGACATCGCGGGTGACGACGGCGCCTGCCCCCACCACGGCGCCCGCGCCGACGGTGACCTCGGGGCGGATGATGGCGCCGTGGCCGATCCAGCAGTCGGGGCCGAGGGTGACGCGGCGGGACTGGCGGTGGCGGAAGAAGGCGGCGTCGGGGTCGGCGTCGTCCCAATACATCTCGGAGCGGTAGAGGAAATGGTGGAGGCTGGCGTTGCCCATCGGGTGGTCGGTCGGGCCGATCCGGGTGAAGGCGGCGATGTTGGCGAACTTGCCGACCGTCGTGTTGGCGATGTCGGCGTAGCGGTCGCAGTAGGAATAGTCCTCGAAGCTCGAATGGGCGACGCGGGCGCCGCGGCCGATTTCCACGAAGGCGCCGAAGTCGGAGCCGGTGATCTCGCAATCGGGATGGAAGAACGGGGTTTCGGCGGAAAGTCTGGGCATCGGGTCTTCCTGCAACGGGGTTTTCACGCGTGAAAGGCAGGCTATGCCTATGATTTAACGTCACTTTCAGGATTTCGTCAAGGTTTCGTCAACCTTTTGCCCGGCACCGCGCTAGTGCCCGCCGCCATCGCCCTTGATCAGCCGGGCGCGCAGCCAGCCCGACAGGGTGTCCATCGCCATGACCATCAGCACGATCAGGATCATGTAGTAGCTGACCTCCTCCCAGTCCTTCTGGGTGGCGATGGCCTGGGTCAGCAGGAGGCCGATGCCGCCGCCGACGATGGCGCCGATCACCGTGGCGGAGCGGGTGTTGGATTCGAGGTAGTAGAGCACCTGGCTGAGCAGGACCGGGGTGATCTGGGGGATGATGCCGAAGCGGGCGCGTTGCAGGGCGTTGGCGCCGGTGGACTGGATGCCCTCGACCTGGCCGGTGTCGATGTTTTCCACCGCCTCGGAGAACATCTTGCCGAAAGACCCGGTGTCGGTGAGCAGGATCGCCAGCGCGCCGGTCATCGGCCCCGGCCCGAAGGCGCGGCTGAGGATGATGGTCCAGATCAGCCCGTCAACCCCGCGCAGGAAGTCGAACAGGCGGCGCAGGCCGAAGCGCAGCGCAAGGCTGCGCCCGACGTTGCGCGCCGCCATGAATGCCAGCGGCAGGGCAATGATCGCCGCGCCCATGGTGCCGAGAAAGGCCATCAGCACGGTTTCGAACAGCGCCCAGACCACGTCACCGTGCCGCCACATCGCGTTGGTCCAGACATCATGCACCATGCCCGCGAGGTTGCTGCGCGCCGGGTCGAGCCGGTCACCCGAGAGGGCAAGGGCGGCAAGCTCGCCCGGGGCCCGGCCCGAGAACGGGCTGTCGAGGGTGAAGAAGAACAGCTCCCACCCCGTCTGGTAGCGGAACACCTCGGTCCGGTTGCGGGTCATGCTGAAGCGGCCCCGGCCGGTCGTGACCGAAACGCGGGTGTCGGAGGCGTTGATGAAACCGGGCACCGGGCCGGGCGGCAGGGAAAGCGCCAGCCCGCCGGTCTGCGGGCGGATGTCGATCAGGCCGTAACCGGGCAAGGTGTAATGCGCCCCGGCCGCGTCGAACACCACGAGGTGCCCGGCGCCGAGGTCGATCACCGTGGTTTCCGGCGTCTGCGTCACCCAGTCGGGCAGGCGGCCGGGCGGATAGGTGCCCTTGGATTCGCCCTCGATCGCCACGGTCACCTCGCCGCTGCGGTTGTCGCGGGTGACGTGGGTCTTGTAGGACCAGAAATCCGACAGAAGGATGCGGGCATTGTCGAGCCGGGCGCGGTCGGCAAGGCCGGGCAGGTCGAAGGCGAAGAAGATGTAGGCGAGGTAAAGCAGGATCACCCCGGGCACCGCGAAGGCCACCAGCCGCTTGCGGGCAAAGCGCGCCGTCATCTCGGCCTGCAGGGTCGTGCTGTCGGTCAGCGCCATGGTCAGTGCCCCTTCACCAGACGGTTGCGGAAGTGCCCGGAAATCTGGTCGACGAGCACGATGGTGAAGAACAGCAAGAGGAAGATCGCGATGACCTGATCGTATCTGCCCTGCCCCCATTGCATCGCGGTCTTGAGGTCGTAGCCGATGCCGCCCGACCCGACGAAGCCGAGGATCGACGAGGCGCGGATGTTGATCTCGAAGCGCAGCAGGGCATAGCTGAGCCAGTTCGGCGCGACCTGCGGCAGGACGCCGAGCCACATCCGCTGTGTCCAGCCTGCGCCGACCGAGGTCAGGCCCTCGACCGGCTTGAGGTCGGCATTCTCGGCCACTTCGGAAAACAGCTTGCCAAGGGCGCCGGTGGTGTGGATCGCGATGGCGATCATCGCGGGCACCGGGCCGCCGCCAAGGATGTAGATCAGCACCAGCGCGATGACGATTTCGGGAATGGCGCGCATCGCGTCCATGCTGCGGCGGAACAGCGGGATCAGGCGGGGGAAGCGGGCAAGGCCGCGGGTGGAAAGAAGCGCCAGCACCGCCCCGGCCATCGCGCCGATCAGGGTGGACACGGCGGCGATGTTCACCGTCTCGATCAGCGAGGGCAGAAACTCCCAGGCCAGCGCGGGCAGGTTGGCGCGCTTGGCGAAGGCCTCCGAGACCACCTCGGCCGGGAAGTCGAACACCTGGTGCAGGCCGTCGAAGAAGCCGCCCGCGTTGCGGTCGTCGGCCAGCCTGAACCCCGAGGCCAGGATCGCGACGAACAGCACGATCAGGATGCCGCCATACATCCGCTTGCGCCGGATCTGGGCCAGATAGCTGTCACGCAGGCCCGTGCGGGCGGCGGGGGCAGGCAGGTCGGTCATGCGGGGGAATTCCGGGCAATGAAACGGGCGGGGGTGCGCGCGGCCCCCCCCGCCCGGATGCTGGTGAAATCAGTTCGACTGCGACTTGCGCAGCGCGATCATCGTCTCGTAGGCGTCATGGGTGACGGGGAAGAAGCCGGCGGTCTCGCCCGCGGCCACGCCATAGGCGCAATCCTTGTCGCGGGCGTGCAGGCCCTGCACCAGGTCGATCATCTTGGCCTTAACATCGGCGGGCAGCGACTTGCGCAGCGTGACCGGGCCTTCCGGGATCGGCTTGGATTTCCAGATCTCGACGATGTCGTTCATGTCGACCAGACCGGAATCGACCGCCTTGCGCAGCGCGCCCGAGTTGTAGCCGTCTTCCCAGTTGCCCTGACCGTCGGCCCAGGTGACGCCGGCATCGACATCGCCGTTGGCGACGGCAACGATGGTCTGTTCATGGCCGCCGACGAAGCGGACTTCACCGAAGTAGTCGCCCGACTCCATCGTGGCGCCGATCTCGGCCGGAATCTCGACTGCGGGGATCAGGTAGCCCGAGGTGGAGTTGGGGTCGCCGAAGGCGAAGACCTTGCCCTTCATGTCGGCCAGGCTGGCGATGCCCTTGTCCTTGCGGGCAAAACCGATCGAGTAATAGGTGAAGGACCCGTCGAGGTTGGTCTTGACCAGCGCCGGCTCGACCGATTCCGGGTCGGTGAGGTAGGCCTTGGCATAGGCCGAGGCGCCAAGCCAGGCCATGTCGATCGTCCCGCCCAGCAGGCCCTGGATCACGCCGTCATAGTCGGCGGGGGTGAACAGCTTGACCGGCACGCCAAGGGCTTCCTCGGCATATTTGCGCAGGCATTCGTTCGAGGTCATCCGGTCCTGGGCGTTCTCGCCGCCCAGGAGGCCGATGTTGAACTGGGTGATCTCCTGCGCGACGGCGGCGCCGGACAGGGCGGTGGTGGCAACAAGGGCGGCAAGCAGCGTTTTCATCGTGGTCTCCGTGTTGGATGGCCCGCAAGGGGGCCGGGGAACGTCAGGCGAGCAGCGTCTCGGCGTAGGCGTCGTCGAGCGTGTCGATGGAAGTGGAGGTGGCGGCTTCCGAGAAGCTGGCGTCGGCGCCGTAGATGTCGCGGGCCGCCCCGGTGGTCAGCTGCGCGGGCGTGCCGTCGAACACGATGCGGCCGTCGCGCATCCCGATCACCCGGTCGCAGTAGCGCCGCGCGGTGTCGAGCGTGTGCAGGTTGGCGATCACCATGCGGCCGTCCTCGACGTTGATGCGCTTGAGGGCATCCATCACGATCTGGGCGTTCATCGGGTCGAGGCTGGCGATGGGTTCATCGGCCAGGATGATGCGGGGGTCCTGCATGAGGGCGCGGGCGATGGCGACGCGCTGCTGCTGGCCGCCCGACAGCGCCTCGGCCCGCTTGGGGGCCTGCTCGGCGATGCCCAGACGGTCGAGGATGTCGAGCGCGCGCAGGATGTCGGAGCGCGGCCAGAGGTTGAACAGGGTGGCAAGGGTGGACCGGCGGTTCAGCACGCCGTGCATGACGTTCGAGGCCACGTCCATCCGCGGCACCAGATTGAACTGCTGGAAGATCATCGCGCAGCGGCCCTGCCAGGCGCGCATTTCCGCCCCCTTCAACGCCAGCACGTCGGTGCCATCGACCAGGATGCGGCCCGAGGTCGCGTCGGTCAGGCGGTTCATCAGGCGCAGGAAGGTCGATTTCCCCGCCCCCGAACGGCCGATGATGCCCACGAATGCGGGCTGATCGACCGTGAAGCCGATCCGGTCCACGGCGGCTTTCGCACCGAACATCCGGGTCACGTTTTCCACTTGCAGCAACATCGGCGACCCCTTCGTGTTCGGGGCGGTGATAGGAGGCCGCTGCGACGCGGAGGTCACGGAAATCTGAAACTTTCGTGACAGCGCGACCGGCCGGGGCGCGCGATTTTTCTACGAAAAATCGGAACCCGAGAGCCCGGGCGCCTGATTTTTCGTAGAAAAATCGTGTGTGGCGGGTCGAAGCGCGGCGGGGGGGTGCTGCGGTCCTGCGGCACGGCGCGGGGTGGCGCCGGGGCGCGAGACGTGATCTGAGAGGGCCGCGCGGGGCGCTGATGCCGGATGGAGGCGCGATGACCGAGACACCCTTTCTGCCCCATGACGACCCGCGGGCCTTTCGCGATGCGCTGGGCCGCTTTGCCACCGGCGTGACGGTGATCACCGCCGCCGGGCCCGGGGGGCCGGTGGGCTTCACCGCCAACAGCTTTGCCTCGGTCTCGCTCGACCCGCCGCTGGTGCTTTGGTCGCCTGCGCGAGCCTCCGGCCGCTTTGCGGTCTTTGCCGAGGCGCGGCATTTCACCATTCACGTCATCGCGGCCGGGCAGACCGGGCTGTGCAACCGGTTCGTGCGCGGCGGGGCCGGGTTCGACGGGCTCGACCACGCCGTGACGCCCGAGGGGGTGCCGGTGCTGGCCGGGGCGCTGGCGCGGTTCGACTGCGTGCAACATGCCACGCATGAGGGCGGCGACCATCTGATCGTGGTCGGGCGGGTGCTGCGTGCCACCTGCAGCGCGGGCAGCCCGCTGGTGTTCAGCCAGGGCGCCTTCGGCGGTTTCGTGGCGGACTGAACGGGGCGGGTCTGCGGGCTGCCGCTTTCTGCGGCACTGCGCCCGCTGCGGCCCGCCAGGATCGCCGCTTGCGGGGCGGGGCGGGGCGTGCCGCTCGCATCTGCCGCGGAACCGTGATATTCATCGGCCAGAGGCAGGAGGCGGGCAATGTCCCTTGACACGTTCGACCAGCATCCGACGGAAGACGACGCTGCACAATGCACGACGCTGACGGCGGAAGAGATGATGCAGCAGGCCACGGCGGCGGCGGCCTTTCTCAAGGCGCTGGCGCACGAGGGGCGGCTGATGATCCTGTGCCATCTGCAGTCGGGCGAGAAATCGGTGACGGAACTGGAGCTGCTGCTGTCGTCGCGGCAGGCGGCCGTCAGCCAGCAGCTGGCGCGGCTGCGGCTGGAGGGTCTGGTCAGTTGCCGGCGTGACGGCAAGACGATCTTCTACTCGATCCAGGACCCCAAGGTGGTTCATGCCATCGGCATGGTTTACGAGCTGTTCTGCAAGCCCCGCTAGGCGGGTTTCGGCGGGGCCCCGGCTATCCGGCGCCCCGCGCTGCCGTCATGTCAGGAAGTCTGCGACGCTGATATCCTGAAACAGGATCGAGCTGCGGTTTGCCAGCACCAGCAGGGCGCCGTCGTCAGTGTCGGTGAAGCTGAACCCGACGCTGGCGGCATAGGCAAAGGCATCCTGCCCGGCGATGGTGACGGTATCGGTGCCGATCTCGAAATCGGTGATCACGCTGTCGGACAGGCGCCTGACGGTCGGCAGCAGGAAGGCGAAGGTGTCGGCCCCGCTGCCGCCCGTCAGGGTGTGGCTTGCAGCGCGGTCCATCCGGGCCTGGAGCACGTCGTCGCCCTCGCCGCCATCCATCAGCGTGGAATCGCGGCCCGAGATCAGCAGGTCGTTGCCCGCGCCGCCGTAGAAGAAGTCTTCGTCGACATGGCCGTAGATCGTGTCGTTGCCGTCGCCGCCCCAGGCATGGTCGATGCCGCGGAAGGTGCCGATGCGGTCATCGCCCGCGCCGCCGATCAGGGTGTCGTTGCCGTCGCCGCCGTTCACGAGGTCGTTGCCGTCACCGCCGTCGGCCCGGTTGTTGCCGTCGCCCGCGAACAGGCGGTCGTCGCCGCTGCTGCCGGTCAGGCTGTCGTTGCCGGAAAGGCCATATTCGCGCAGCAGGGCCTCGGTGGTCAGGCCGTCGAAGGTGATGGAATCGCCGCCGTGCAGGGCCAGCCGCAGCGTGCCCGCCCCGACCGCCAGCGCGACGCCCGCGTTGACCAGCGTGGCCAGCGCCGTGCCGTCCACCGTGAGAAGGTCGGTCCCGGCCTCGAAATCGGTGATCCTCAGGTCGGACACGCTGGGATCGGCGGCGTCGATCAGCACGAAGCGGTCGGCCCCTGCCCCGCCCGACAGCGTATGGTCGGCCCCGCCCGACAGGCGCGCGATGATCGTGTCGTTGCCGTCGCCGCCATAGGCGACCGAGGCCATGATGCCGGTTTCGAGGTAGTCGTTGCCGGTGCCGCCGAACAGCAGGTCGCCGCCCGCGTTGCCGACCAGGCTGTCGTCGCCCTCGCCGCCGATCAGCGTGTCGTTGTTCTGGCCACCGCGAAGGGTGTCGTTGCCTGGGCCGCCGTCGATGTGGTCGTTTCCGGCATTGCCGAGGATGAAATCATCGCCGCTGCCGCCGAGGATCAGGTCGGCGCCGCTGCCGCCGGTCAGGGTATCGGCAAGGTCGGTTCCGGTCAGGGTCTGGACGAAGGGTCCGGTGGGGTCGGGGGGCAAGGGGGTAGGCATGTATGCTCCTATCAAACGCTAAAATACACTGCCCGGCCCCGGGTGACGGCATTGCCTCCGCCTGATTTCGGCAATGAATACAGCGGGAAAAGTGATTCGCATAATTTATCGTTGATTTTGCATCAAAATGCCACGATCACGCCGCAATCGGCGGATTGTCGCTGCCTGCGGCGGATGCCGGGCGTGCGTCGCGTTCGCTGGCCGGGTTCCGGCGGCCCGGAACAGGCCGCCCCGCCCTGCCGGAGCCGGGGCAGGACGGGGCGGGTGCCGAAACTGGCGCGGCGCGCGGCGCGGATCAGTCGTCGAGGTTCTTGACCACGCCGTCGGCAAAGGCGGCGATCATCGCGGAGTAATAGACATCGCTGTTCACCGGCAGAACGGTCACGTCGACGCCGGCCGGGATGAACGGCCGCGAGGTTTCGACGTTGATGGTCAGCTCGTAGGATTCGTAGTTGGAATTGTTGGTCTCGTCGGAAACGTTGACGTTGCCGACCAGCCGGGTCTGGGCGAGGCCCATGTTCTCGGTGTAGGAGTTGCTCAGCTCGACCTCAGAGATGTCGACGTTGATCCGCACGCCGGTTTCGGCGATGCGATCGACCAGGCGCGCGGTCAGCGCATTTTCCAGATCGGCTTCCATGTTGGCGAAACGGGTCGCGGCCTGCGCATTGGTCAGCGCGGTAATGTCGATGTCCACGTTGATCTCGCGCACCTTGGTATCGGGCGCGGCGAAGGCTGCGGTGGACAGCGACAGCCCGACAAGGGCGGGGACGAGAACGGAACGGATCATGATAGCCTCCTGGAAAATGACCGATGCACCCCGCGCCATAGCGGCGGGGGCCACGGCAAAAGAACGTCGCCGGGTCGGGGCAGTTCCCGCCGGTTGCGAAATAATCCCGGCGTGCCGGGGAGTTCCGTCAGGCGACGACCGCGGCGGGCCGGGTCGCCCGTGGCCAGGGCCGGGTGGCGCCGGCCAGCACCGTCAGCCCGACCGGGGGACGCGCCGCGAGGGCGGCAAGCGGCAGGCGCGCCGCCATCGGGCTGCGCAGGGCAAGGCGGCGTCCGGCATGGCTTTCGGGCACGGTGACCGGGGCGGCGTCCGCGGCAAGCAGGCCGGCCTCGTCTTCGCTGAGCAGCAGCGCGGCAAGGCGGATGCGGGCGCGGTTGATGCGGCTTTTCACCGTGCCTACGGCGCAGCCCGCGGCCAGGGCCGCCTCGTCATGCGAATAGCCTTCGCCGCCGACCAGCATCAGAACGTGGCGCTGCGAGGCAGGCAGGGTCTGCATCGCCGCGAACAGTTCGGACAGGGCAACAGCATGGTCCTGCGAGGGTTCGACCGACAGGCGGGCGGCGAACTGGCCGTCGATGTCCTCGACCTCGCGCACGGCCTTGCGGCGGTCCGACAGAAAGGTGTTGCGCAGGATGGTGAACAGCCAGGCGCGCAGGCGGGTGCCGTCCTCGAAGCGGTCGCGGTTGGCCCAGGCCTTCAGCAGGGTATCCTGCACCAGATCCTGTGCCGAGGCGTCATTGCGCGTCAGGCTCATCGCGAAGTGGCGCAGCGCCCT
Organism: Paracoccaceae bacterium Fryx2; assembly: GCA_032334235.1. Classification (NCBI taxonomy): domain Bacteria; kingdom Pseudomonadati; phylum Pseudomonadota; class Alphaproteobacteria; order Rhodobacterales; family Paracoccaceae; species Paracoccaceae bacterium Fryx2. The sequence goes on along the minus strand of JAVSGI010000005.1, from coordinate 269,861 downwards.
CATTTCGGTGGCAAGCAGGCGGTGGAAAGAATGGCTATCCGGCATGTGTGGCCTCCTTGAAGTGGGCGTTCGCTGCATCCGCTTTTGCGGAGCGGACGCCGGGCATGATCCGCGGCCACCGCCGGCCGCCCCGAAACGGGGCGTGGTGGCACTGTCGTCAGGACCGGGAAACGGTCTGTCTGGTCTTGCCCGGCAGCGATCGGCCGGGGGGTCTGAAAAGTGCCATTCAGCCCGGCGCAGAAAACGCCGGACGCGGAAGCTGGAACCGTCCTTGGCGACAAGGCGAACGGGCCGCGAATGCCGTGTTGACGGCTTCCGATTCCCATGCTTCGGCACGGGAACCGCTGTTTCCATCAATGCCGATCCGGGATTGGCTGCACTAACGTGCGTCAGCCCCGCGCCGCGGTGCAGAAGAAAGACCGTCGGCGCTGGCGCGAGACCCGCGGCGATGCCGCCCGCAACCCGGTGCCGCGCCGCAGCCGGGACCGGCAAGAGCGGCGGGCGGGGCCGCCCGGAGAGCGGTCACTGCAGGGCGTTGTGGGGGGTGTTCGGGTGGGGTGGTTCGGGTGGGGTCGGCATGGGGGGCCGGACGGGGGCCGGCACGGGGGCCGGACGGGGGCCGGCACGGGGGCCGGCACGGGGGGCCGGCACGGGGGGCCGGCACGGGGGCCGGCACGGGGGCCGGCACGGGGGCCGGCACGGGGGCCGGCACGGGGGCCGGCACGGGGGCCGGCACGGGGGCGTGGGGGTGGTGTCAGGCGGGCGCCGCCTTGCGGGGGCAGGCCTGGTCGGGGGGCGGCGGGGTCAGCGTGCGCCGACGCGGCGGGCGACGGGCATGTGATAGAGCATCTCGGCCTCGATCAGTTGCGCGGTGGCGGACAGAACGGCGCGAAAGAACGGCTCTGCCGTCTGGATCCCCAGCCGCCGGCAATAGCCCGGCACCCAGACCAGCAGATGATTGTCGAGGAAATCGCGCTGCCGCGACCGCGCCACCCGGGCGTCGCGGGCGTTGCCAAGCCGCAGCGCCTCGGTTTCGGCCTGGCAGAGCGCCGCCATGAAGCGAAGCTGCTCGGCCAGATGATCGAGCGGGCCTGCAAGATGGGCGGGCCAGTAACCCGCCTCGGCATAGGCCTGCGCCACGGCATGGATGGTCGTGCATTTCGTGCGGTCGTTGCGCCAGGCGGATTCGCAGGGCAAGGGCGGGGTATAGCCTTCGCCCGCACCGCAGAACAGACGGGCCTGTTCCGCCTGCAGCCGGGCGGACAACAGCGCCATGTCGGTCTCGGGCAGCAGGGCGGTCAGGACGGCGTCGCAGGTTCCCGGTTCCGCCGCCCCTGCCCCGTCGGCCAGGCTGCGCATACAGGCAAGGTGCGCCGGTTCGGGGCAATCGCTGAACTGCGCCCCCAGAAATGCATAGCAATCGGCTCTGTCATCACGCGCGGGATGGAGGCGGACGGTATTCATGGTCTGGGCACCTTGGAAAGAAGGGTGGCTGGCGAACCGTCCAGGCATTGGCCGGTCGCCCCCGGACCGGGGGGCGGACGGATCCGCGGCATCGGTTCCGGACGGAGGCAGAGCGGTGGCACGGCAGGGCTGGGGATGACGGCCTGCACTCATCGCGATGTCCTTTCCTGGGTCCGGGGGTGTGGTCCTGGGCAGAAGAAGCGGGGGCATGGGGGGCGTGGAATCGGCGGAAAACCTGCTGCCGGAGGGACCGGCTTCGAGGTGCTCTTCTTGCCGCTGTCGGACTTTGCGGCCTTGATCCAGATCAATCGTTCGTGATTATTGGCGATTGTGCTGCGGCCAACGGCCGCGTGGGCAAAGGCGGGGGACCAGGGGGGGCGTCAGACGCCCGGCACGCCCGCCTTGCGCAGCCTGCGCCAGTCGCGTTCGGACCGGCGCAGCGCCTTGCGGGCGCGCTTGTCCGGGGCGGTGCGCGCCAAGGGGTGGCCGGGCGTGGTGCGGGCGCGGATGGTGGCGAGGTCGTTCAGCATGCCAAGCGCGTCCTGCAAGGTTTCCAGCCGGTCGCGAAACCGGTCTGCCCGCCTGCCCGGCCAGAGCCGCCGGAAGAAATCGCTCAGGTAGCGCAGCGCCTTGGCGTCCTTGCGGAAGGCATGGCGTTCGGCGTCCGACATGGCGCGGATGCCGCCGCGATGGGCGGTGCATCGCTTCCAGGCGCGGCGCAGCGCCCGCCGCGCGATGCCGGTCACCGGCGCGCGGCGGCGCCTTGCGGCCTTGTGCCCGCGGCGGTGCCAGCCGTCGCCCGCAAAGCGGGCGCGGAGCGCGGGGGCAAAGCGGTCTGCCCCGGCCTGCACCAGCGCCGCGCGCACCTCGGTGCGGATGGCTGCCGCCCGTGCTGCGCGGTCGGCCGCACGGTCGGCCGCGAGGGCTGCCGTGGTGTCGTGCTGCATCAGGATGTCGGCATCGCGCCAGTGCCCCAGCAGCCGGAAAAGCCGCCTTGCCTCGGCCTCGACCGCGGCGCGGGCCGGACGGTTGATCAGCCGGGCCATCCCTGCCAGCGCCGTGCGCAGTTGCCGGAGCGCGATGCGCGCCCGGTGCGGCCCTTCGGGCGCGTCGCTTTCGGTGAGGGCGGCGAGGTGCCGCGCGAAATCCTCTGCGCAGGCCAGCGTGATGTGGCGGAGCGCCTGTTCCGCCGTCTGGCCGGGCCACACGGATTTGCCGGATGCGCCGACAGGATCGTCAGGAGGGGTTTCGGGAGGGGCGGCGGGCATCGGAAGGGCTCTTGGTCCGCTGGATGCGGCGGGGGGATGCTACCAGATTGCGGGCCGCGTGGCATCAGGGGAAGATATGCCCCTGCCGAACCGGGCGCCGCACTGGCGGGGGCTTCCGGCGGGGTCCGGCGCGGCGGCGCGCAGCGGTGACTGCGGAACTTCAAACGCCTCGGCCCGCAGCGGTGACTGCGGGCCGACGGGCACGTACGAGCGTTTCGGCCCGCAGCGGTGACTGCGGGCCGACGAAGGATTACTGGGTCTTCATCCAGTCGTCGACTTCGCGCTCGGCCTCGTCCTTGGCCTTGCCGTATTTTTCCTGCACGAGGCCGACGATCTCTTCACGGCGGCCTTCGATGCGGTCCCAGTCGTCATTGGTGATGTTGCCCCACTGCGTCTGGGCCTTGCCCTTGAGCTGCTTCCACTTGCCTTCGATCTGATCCCAGTTCATCGCTTTCTCCTTCGTTGCGAGGTCGTGTACGGAGCAAACGCGGCCGGGGCGGCCATGGTTCCCGATGCGGTGCGGCTTTCGGCGTGACAATTTGGCATGGCGCGCGGGCAAATTCCGGCGGGAGGGAACCTCGGCGGCTGCCGGGCATTGATGCAGGACCACGAATGCCTTAAGGTGAAACATGTCCCGAAATTGCCCGAAGCTTTCCTTGCCCGTCGGCCTGCCCGGCCGCCGCGGTTCCGGCGTTTGCCGGGGCACCCGGCCGCGCGCCCGCCTGCGCCGGATCGCCTGAGGCATGTCGGCCGCTACGGCGACGGGACAGGATGTCGGGGAAACCGCGGCGTCGGGCACCGCCCGGCTGGAGGGCGATTTCGTGCTGGCGCGGATCGGCACGCTGGACCCGATGATGCGCGCGCTCGAGGCCGACGGCGTGACGGCGCTGGATCTGGCGGGCATCACCGCACTGGATACCGCCGGGGCCTGGGTGATCGTCACGGCAGAGCGGCGCGGCGGAATGCGGTTGCAGGGCGGCACCGAGGCGCAGCTCCTGCTGCTGGAGACCGTGCGCGATGCCCTGCCCGACGATGCCCCGCCCGGCAGGCCGAAACGCTTTGCCCCGGTTGCCGACGCGCTGGAGCGGGTGGGCCGTGCCAGCCATGCCTTCGTGCAGGGGCTGCTGCGGGTGACAGGCTTTTTCGGGCTGGTGATCGCGCGGCTGGTCCACACGCTGCTGCACCCGTCACGCTTGCGGGTGACGGCGCTGGTGTTCCACATGCAGCAGGCCGGGCTGAACGCGGTGCCGATCGTGGCGCTGATGGCGTTCCTGATCGGGATCGTGCTGGCCTTTCAGGGTGCGGACCAGTTGCGCCAGTTCGGGGCCGAGGTGTTCGCCGTGGACCTGATCGCGATTTCGGTGCTGCGCGAGTTGGGCATCCTGCTGACGGCGATCATCGTGGCGGGGCGGTCGGCCTCGGCCTTCACCGCCGCCATCGGGTCGATGAAGATGCGCGAGGAGATCGACGCGATGCGGACGCTGGGGCTGGACCCGATCGAGGTGCTGGTGCTGCCGCGGGTGCTGGCGCTGTTGATCATGCTGCCGGTGCTTGGGTTTCTGGCCGATATCGCGGGCCTGCTGGGGGGCGCGATGATGACCTGGTATGAACTGGGCATCTCGCCGGGGATGTTCCGCACCCGGCTGCTGGACACCGACGTGTCGCATTTTCTGGTGGGCATCGTGAAGGCCCCGTTCTTTGCGCTGATCATCGGGGTGATCGGCTGCTACCAGGGGATGCAGGTCGAGGGCAACGCCGATTCGCTGGGGCGGCTGACCTCGCGGTCGGTGGTGCAGGCGATCTTCATGGTGATCCTGGCGGATGCCACCTTCTCGATCTTCTTTGCGGCGCTGGGCATATGACCGGCGCGGGCAGCGGCGAAATGGGCAACGGCGGCACGGGCAATGGCGGCACGGGCAGCGGCGGCACGGGCGAGGCGGTGATCGAGGTGCGCGGGCTGGTCAACCGGTTCGGGCGGTCGGTGATCCATGACGGGCTGGACCTCGACCTTTACCGGGGCGAGGTGCTGGGCGTGGTGGGCGGGTCGGGCACCGGCAAGTCGGTGCTGCTGCGGTCGATCGTCGGCCTGCAAAGGCCGCAGGCGGGCAGCATCCGCGTGCTGGGCGTCGATGTGCTGCACGCGGCCGACGCCGACCTGCGCGCCACCGAACGGCGCTGGGGCGTGATGTTCCAGGACGGCGCGCTGTTTTCCGCCCTGACGGTGCGCGAGAATGTCGAGGCCCCGATGCGCGAGCGGCTGGAGCTTGACGCGGGCGTGCGCCGCAGCCTGGCCGACCTGAAGCTGGCGATGGTCGGGCTGCCCGCCAAGGCGGGTGCGCTTTACCCGGCCGAGCTTTCGGGGGGGATGCGCAAGCGCGCGGGTCTGGCGCGGGCGCTGGCGCTCGACCCCGAAATCCTGCTGCTGGACGAGCCGACCGCCGGGCTGGACCCGATCGGCGCGTCGGAGTTCGACGCGCTGATCGGGTCGTTGCAGCAGGCGCTGGGGCTTTCGGTGTTTCTGGTGACGCATGATCTTGATACACTGCACGCCACCTGCAACCGGATCGCGGTGCTGGCGCAGAAGAAGGTGCTGGTCACCGGCACCATGGCCGAGATGCTGGAGGTCGATGACCCCTGGGTTCATGCCTATTTCCACGGCCCCCGCGCCCACGCAGCGGGCACCGCTGCCGGGGCCAACATGAAGAACGCAGGATAGAACCATGGAAACACGCGCAAATTACGTCCTGATCGGGGCCTTTACCGTCTTTGCCATGCTGGCGGGCCTGGGGTTCTTTCTCTGGCTGGCCAAGGTGCAGGTGGACCGGACCTACACCCAGTACGACATCCTGTTCGACAGCGTGGCGGGGCTGGCGGTGGCGGCGCCGGTGCGGCTGAACGGGGTCGATGTGGGCGAGGTGCGCGGCATCGCGCTCGATTCCAGCAATTCCGGGCGGGTGCGGGTGCGCATCGAGGTGGCGGCGGCGACGCCGGTCCGGCAGGGCACGCAGGCCACGCTGGCCTCGCAGGGGGTGACGGGTGTTGCCTTCATCGGGCTGGAGGGCGGCGCGGCCGATGCGCCGCGCTATGACATCGACCCCGAGACCGGCGTGGCCCTGATACCGTCGAAGACCACGGTGGTGCAGGGGCTGATCGAGGATGCCCCCGACCTTCTGCGCGAGGCGATCTCGCTGCTGCGCGATCTGGGTCAGTTCACCGGGCCGGAAAACCGCGAGAAGGTCGCCAACATCCTGACCAACGTCGAAGTGGCGACCGGACGGCTGGACGAGGCGCTGACCGATCTGGCCACCACCTCGGACAGTTTCGTGACGGGGGTGGACCAGATCTCGTCCTTTGCCACGCGGCTTGACGGCGTGGCCGCAAAGGCCGACACAGCATTGGTGACCGCCAACCGCACGCTGCAGGGGCTTGACAGCTTTACCCGCGAGGGCCTGCCCCGGATCACAGCGCTGAGCACCGAGGCCGGGCGTCTGGTGGCGGCGCTTGCCAGCCTGACCGCGCGGATCGAACGCGACCCCGCACGCTTCCTTCTGGGCAACCGTGCCCCCGAATATACCAGATGAGGCCGTCATGACCCCCTTTCCCCGCCCCCTGATCCTTCTGGCCTGTGTGGCGGCGCTGTCCGGCTGCGGCGCGCTGTCGGCCGTGTCGGATGCCTCGGCGCCGCTGGACGCCTATACGCTGGCGCCCTTGCCGGGCAGCGGGGCGGCGCGCGGTTCGCGCCATCTGGTGATCGACGTGCCCGAGGCAGGGGGCGCGCTGGCCACCGACCGGATTCTGGTGAAGCCGAACCGGCTGCAGGCGCAATACCTGCCCAAGGGCCGCTGGGTGGACCCGGCGCCGGTGCTGCTGCAATCGCTGCTGGTGGCCTCGCTGCAATCGGCGGGCGGTTTCAGGCTGGTGGGGCGCGATACGGCGGGGCTGGTGCCCGACTACCTGCTGCTGTCGGACCTGCATGATTTCCAGGCCGAGGCGACGGTGCCGGGCGGGCCGCCCGCGATGGTGCGGATCGGGGTCACGCTGACCATGGTGCGCGACGCCGACCGCAGCGTGATCGCCACCCGCCGGTTCGAGCAGACGGCGCAGGCCGCCGATGACGAAAGCATGGCGCTGGTGCAGGCGTTCGATGCCGCCATGGTGCGGCTGTTGTCGGTTGCGGTGCCATGGGTGCAGGGGGCCGCACGCTGAGCGGCGCTGCGCGGGCGCAGGGAACCGGCGGCGGCCTGAAGCGTTGGCATGGTCGCGGGGGCGGCGTGGCGCCGCGACACCCGTGCAGCACCATCTGAAGGGCCAGCACCATGAACAACATCATCTACATCGTCGGACTTGTGGTCGTCGTCCTCGTGGTTCTGGCGTTCTTCGGCATCCGCTAGGGGCTTTCCGGCCGACGACCCGGGCCCGAGTCAGGCACCCGCCACCGGTGCCCAGATCACGTCGTCGATCCGCGGGGCGCCGGTGGCCAGCATCACCAGCCGGTCAAAGCCCAACGCGATGCCGCTGGATGCGGGCACCTGCCCGAGGGCAGCCAGAAAATCCTCGTCCAGCGGGTAGCGGTGGCCGTAGACCCGCTGCTTCTCGTCCATCTCCAGCCCGAAGCGGCGGCGCTGCTCGGCCGGGTCGGTAAGCTCGCCAAAGCCGTTCGCCAGTTCCACCCCGCAGGCGTAAAGCTCGAACCGTTCGGCCACGCGCGGGTCGTCGGCGGCAGGACGTGCCAGTGCCGCCTCGGCCACCGGATAGCGGTCGAGGATGGTCATGCGCCCCAGCCCGAGGTTGGGCTCGACCTTCTGCACCAGCACGCGGCTCAGCATGTCGGACCAGGTGTCGTCGGGGGCCACGCGGACGCCGGTTGCGGTCAGCGCCGCGGCGAGGGCTGGGGCGTCGGGCGAGCCTGCGGCATCGACAGTGGACAGCAGGTCGATCCCGGCATGGCGGGTGAAGGCATCGGCCACGCTCAGCCGTTCGGGGGTGGCGAAGGGGTCGCAGACCCGGTCGCGCCAGCGCAAGGAGCGGCTGCCCGCGGCATCGGCCGCCACCGCCAGCATCGCGGCGCAGTCGCGCATCAACACGTCATACCCCTGCCCTGCGCGATACCATTCCAGCATGGTGAATTCGGGGCTGTGCAGCGGGCCGCGCTCGCGGTTGCGCCAGACATGGGCGAAGGCCGCGATGCGGGTTTCGCCCGCCGCCAGAAGCTTCTTCATCGCAAATTCGGGTGAGGTGTGCAGATACATCTGCCGCGCCGCGCCGTCGTTGCCGATGGCTTCGGTGGCAAAGCCGTGCAGATGCGCCTCGTTCCCCGGCGAGACCTGAAGGGCTGCCGGATCGACCTCGGTGAAGCCCTGATCCGCCAGCCACCCCCGCAGTGCCGCCTGGATGCGGTTGCGCGCCAGCAGCAGCGGGCGTCGGTCGGCGTGGATCCGGGGTGTCCACCATGGAGAAGCGGTATCGGAGGGGTGCGTCACGGTGGGTCTGCTTTCGACTGGAGATTTGACATCGGATGCGCTAGGTGCGGCAGCAAAACCCGCATGTCCTACGCCGCGGGTCCGCCCATCACAAGGAGCCTTTCGTGAAAGTCATCGCCTCCAGCCTGCGCAAGGGGAACGTCGTCGAGCTTGACGGCCGGCTTTATGTCGTTCTGACCGCCGAGAACTTCCACCCCGGCAAGGGCACGCCGACCACCCAGATCGACATGCGGCGCATCTCGGACGGGGTGAAGGTGTCGGAACGCTGGCGCACCACCGAACAGGTCGAGCGCGCCCATGTCGACGAGCGCGGCTATGATTTCCTCTATGAGGACGGCGAGGGCTTTCACTTCATGGAGCCGAACAGCTTCGAGCAGATCACCGTCGCCGCCGATGTGGTGGGCGACGGCAAGGTGTTCCTGACCGAAGGGCTGCGGGTCGGGCTGAAGACCTATCAGGACATCGCGATTTCCATCGAGCTGCCGATGAAGGTCACGGTCGAGATCACCGAGACCGAGCCGGTGATGAAGGGGCAGACGGCGCAGTCGTCCTACAAGCCCGCGATCTGTTCCAACGGGCTGCGGGTGATGGTGCCGCCCCATATCGGCGCGGGCACCCGCATCGTGATCTCGACCGAGGACAACACCTACGTCGAACGGGCCAAGGACTGACCTCAGCGCCTGCGGCGCCGGGCGGGGGGTTTCCGGCAAGGCGTGGGGCCTGCGACAGACAGCGCCGCGTTCAGCCGGTCACCGCCGCCCAGAAGGCGTGCTTGCGGCCATGCTGCGCCCGGAGGTGCGCCACATAGGCCGCATGGTCGGGGCTCAGGTCGCCCGGGCCGATCATCGCCGCCAGCCGGTCGCAGGTCGCGAGATGCCGGGCGGCGTGCTTGTAGCGGCCGCTGCGGGCGTGGGTCAGGGCAAAGCCGATCATCGCGCGCAGTATCAGGGTCGCGGCCAGCGGGTGCCGGTCGGCCAGCGCCTCGGCGGCGGGGGAAAGCTCGGCATAGCGGTCGCCGTCCAGCGCGGCGTGGCGGGCCAGCACCAGCGCCGCCGCCCGGCCGGGGGCGGGCCAGGCCAGCAGGAATGCCAGCGCCGCCGTCAGGTCGGGGTGGGCCGCCACAAGGTCGAGCGCCTTGTCCTCGGCCTCCATGTCGTCGAAATCCGGCAGGGGTTTGAGGTAGGCGCGCAGGGCTTCGGCCGACAGGGCGCGGGTGGCAGAGGCCCAGCGCAGCGCCTGAGCGGCCGCCAGATCGCCCTGCCCCGCCAGAATGTCGGCCTTCAGCAGCACGAAGGCCACGGGCAGGCCGCGCGGGCGGGTGGCTTCCACCGCCGCAAGGGCCGCATGCGCTTCGGGAAGCCGGCCGGCCGCGTGCAGCCGCCGGGCCAGCGCAAGGCCCAGATCCGGGTGCAGCCGGTCGGCGGGGGTCAGGGTCGCGGCATAGGCGTCGGGGTCGTCGGTCAGGTCGGAAATCGCGCGCAGGCCTGCGTCCAGATGCCGGGCATGGGCCTGCCCGGCTGCGGCACGCAGGTCGCGCAGGCGGCGTTGCAGCAGGGCCAGCCCTTCCGGCCCCAGCGCCGGGGCCGCCGCGTCGATCAGCCCGGCGTGGAGCGCGCCGGCGCCCTGTTCCAGCAGGCCCGCCACCGCGTCGGCCAGTGTGTCGGGCGACGTGCCCGCGCGCTGCGTCAAATCGGGGAGCGCGGGCAGGATGCGGGCGAACAGCGCCTGCATCGCATCGTCGCCTGCGGCGCGGCGGGCGACCGGGGCGGCCAGCGCCATCATCTCGAATGCCAGATCGAAGGCCAGCGCCGGGGCATCGGGGGCGATCAGGTCATGGCAGGCCGTCCAGTGCGCGCCCAGTTCCGCCACCAGCGCGGCGGTGCGCCGGGCGGTCAGCTTGCCCGACCCCTGCCGGATCGCGGCCAGCCGCTTGCGGATCTCGCGCGCGGCCTCGGGCGGGCCGAAGCTGGCGGAAAGGGCCACGCGAAGCTGGCGCTTCGCCGCCGCCGTGGTGGCGACGGCCAGCAGCAGCGTGGCCAGCCGTTCGGCCCCCAGCCGTTGCAGGTTCTTCGCGTTCAGGGTCTTGCCGTCGGCCATGGCGGCCCTCCTTGCCCGGGGTCGCCCGCCAGAGCCCACGGGCGGGCGGCGGCGTCAAGCCTTGAGTGCCGGATCAGGGCAGCGGCGACAGGCCGATCACCCAAGGATGCGCCAGGATCAGCGCCGCCCAGATCGCCACCGCCAGCAGGAGGCGCGGCGCCGAGGGGCCGCGCACCGGCCGCCAGCGCCCCGACAGCAGCGCGGCCAGCGGCAGCACCGCCGTCGCCTGCGCCAGCCGCGCCCATTCCGCCGCCCCCATGAGCCGCCGGTTGCGCCGGTCGATGATCGCCATGCCCAGCAGGGCAAACCCGGTGAACGACCCGAACAGCAGAACATGGGCCAGATCGCCGTTGGCCAGCAGATGCGCCCCGGCCCAGAGCGCCAGCGCCCAGAGAAGCGGATGCCGCGTCAGGCCGATGATGCCGGGACGGTCGGGCCGGAACCCCGCCGCCGGCCCGCCGAACGACAGCGGGTTCGGCACCCCGACCGAAAGCGTTGCCAGCGCAATCGCCAGCGGCATCGCCAGATTGGCCGCCCAGCGGTGCCACGTCGCCGGATCCCACAGTGGCACGAACGGCGCACGGGCGGCGGCGACGATCAGCCAGGCCAGCACCGCCAGCGACACCGCGCTGTAAAGGAACAGATAGCCCCGCGGGCCTGCCACGGCCTTCAGCCGGGCCTTGACGGCGGGGCGGGTCGGGATGGCGTGCGACAGCAGGAAGACGGCAAAGGCCAGCCCGAACATGCCCCAGCCTGCCATGACGCCCCCCCTTCTTGCCCGCGCGCCATGGTTCAGGCGGACGGCGCGGCTTGCAAGCGGTTTCCGCGGGCCCTGCGGCGGGCGTGGCGTTTCCGGTCGGCGGGGTCGCGGGGAATGCCCTCGATCTGTCTGCAATTCTTCACATCCCGGCAAGATCGGCGCCGCATTCCCGCCAGAAAGTCTGGCTGCGACCGGAGCAGATATTTCACCGACCCGTCCGTCGCGGACCGGGTGCGACACAAGGCGGATGACGAATGGCACGCATCGAAGGCACGCTGGACACGGGCAGTCTGACCGGCAACCCCTTTTCCGGCACTGAAACCGGGCCGGGCGGCAACGACATGCTGTTTTCCAGCGCCGGGCCCGCGGGTCTGCTGTCGCCGCCGCCGGACCTGACGGGCGTTGCGCTTGCCGAACCGCGCCGCGCGGTTTCGGGCGAACCGGCCCGGGTTCCCACGGAAGGCACGCAGGCCACGGTGCCGGGCGGCCTGACGGCGGCCACACCCGTGTCAGGCGGCGCAATCGCGGCAGGCATGGTGGCGGGCACCGAGGGCGCCGACACCATGACCGGGGGCACCGGCAACGACACGCTGTCGGGTATGGGCGGCAACGACAGGCTGGTCGGCGCGGCGGGCAACGACCTGCTGGAAGGCGATCTTGGCGACGACACCCTGCTGGGCGGCGCCGGGGCCGACACGCTGGATGGCGGCGACGGCGTCGATCTGGCGGACTATACCGGCTCGACCGCGGCCGTGGTGGTCGATCTGGGGCTTGGCATCGCCAGCGGCGGCGATGCGGCGGGCGACGTGCTGATCGGGATCGAGAACCTGACCGGCACCGCCCTGGCCGACGAGCTGACCGGCGACGAGAATGCCAACCTGCTGAACGGAGCGGCGGGCAACGACACGCTGACCGGCGAAGGCGGCATCGACACGCTGGTCGGCGGCGCGGGCAGCGATGTGCTCGACGGCGGCAGCGGCACCGACATGGCGGACTATTCGGGCTCGGCGCTGGCGGTGACCGTCAGCCTTGCCACCGGCACCGGCACGGCCGGCGATGCGGCGGGCGACGTGCTGATCCTGATCGAGAACCTGCGCGGCTCGACCAAGGCCGACCGGCTGACCGGCGACGATTTCGACAACGTGCTGATCGGCGGTGCGGGGGCCGACACGCTGACCGGCAACGGGGGCAACGACACGGCGGATTACAGCGACTCGGTGCTGGGCGTCGCGGTCAGCCTGGCCACCGGCACCGGCGGCGATGCGCAGGGCGACGTGCTGTCGGGGATCGAGCATCTGACCGGCTCGGCCCTGGCCGACACGCTGACCGGCAGCACGGGCGACAACCGCCTGATCGGCGGCGACGGCGACGACCTGCTGACGGGGGGGGCCGGGCGCGACACGCTGACCGGCGGCGCGGGCATCGACACCGCGAGCTATGCCGCCTCGGCCGTCGGGGTCCGGGTCAGCCTGGTGTCGGCCTTCGGGTTCGACGGCGATGCCGAGGGCGACATCCTGACCGGGATCGAGAACCTGATCGGCAGCGCGCTGGCCGACACCCTGACCGGCGACGGTGCCAACAACCTGCTGACCGGCGGGGCGGGCAACGACACGCTGTCGGGCCTGACCGGATCGGACATGCTGGTGGGCGGGCTGGGCGACGACACCTATGTGGTGGACATCGAAACCGACGTGGTGACCGAAGCCGCGGCCCAGGGCACCGATCTGGTCAACAGCTCGGTGGACTGGACGCTGGGCGACAACCTGGAAAACCTGACCCTAACCGGCGAATGGAACCGCAGCGGCACTGGCAACGCGTCGGACAACGTCATCACCGGCAACAGCGGCAGCGGGTCGTTCATCGCCAACCGCGGCCACAACCTGCTGGCGGGCCTCGCGGGCAACGACACGCTGGATGGCGGCACCGGCACCGACAGCATGGTGGGCGGCATCGGGTCCGACACCTATATCGTCGATTCCGCGCTGGATGTGGTGGTCGAGGCCAGCGGCGAGGGGCTGGATACCGTGATGGCCGCGGTGACCAGGACGCTGGGCACCTATTTCGAGAATCTGGCGCTGCTCGGCGCGGCGGCGATAGACGGCACCGGCAACGTCTTCACCAACCTGCTGACCGGCAACGAGGCGGCCAACCTGCTGTCGGGGCTGGCGGGCAACGACACCCTGCTGGGCGGCGCGGGCAACGACACGCTGGACGGCGGCAGCGGCGCCGATGCGATGACCGGCGGTGCAGGCAACGATCTCTACATCGTCGACGATCTCGGGGATACCGCGACCGAACTTGCCGACGGCGGGACCGACAGCGTGCACAGCGCGTGCAGCTTCACGCTGGGCAGCAACCTGGAGAACCTGACGCTGACCGGGGCGGCGGCGATCAACGGCACCGGCAATACTCTGGCCAACCTGCTGACCGGCAACGCGGCGGCGAACCTGCTGGCGGGCAGCAGCGGCAACGACACCCTGCTGGGCGGCGGCGGTGCCGACACGCTGGACGGCGGCAGCGGCAGCGACAGCATGGCGGGCGGGGCGGGCGGCGACCTCTACATCGTCGACGTGGCGACCGACGTGGTCACCGAAGCCGCCGCCGAAGGAACCGACACGGTGCGCGCCTCGGTCAGCTTCACGCTGTCGGCCAATGTCGAGCGGCTGGAACTCGCGGGCTCGTCGGGGATCACCGGCACCGGCAACGACCTCGCCAACGCGCTGGTCGGCAACAGCGGCAGCAACCGGCTGAGCGGCCTCGCGGGGAACGACACGCTGACGGGCGGCGCGGGCAACGACACGCTGGACGGCGGGCTGGGGGCGGACCGCTTCGTCTTCGCGGGCTCGCGGGACGGCACCGATACCATCAGCGATTTCAACGACGTGGGCGGCGCGGCCGAACAGGGCGACCGTCTGGTGTTCGCCACTGCGGCGGTCGGCACGTTCACCTACCTTGGCACGGCGGCCTTCAGCGGCGGGTCCGACAACAGCGAGGCGCGGGTGTCGGGGAGCCAGGTGCTGGTGGACATCGACGGCGACGGCGCGGCGGATGTCACGCTGATCCTGACGGGTCTGGTGGATGCGGCGCAACTGGGGGCCGGCGACTTCCTGTTCGGCTGAGCGCGACCCTGCCGCCACCGCCGCGACGCGATGCCCGCTCCGGGTGTGCCCGAAACGCCGTTTCGGGTGCTTGCGGCCATCGCCCGGGCCGGGCGCGAGGTGCGGCCCTGGAATCCGGTCGGGTCGGCCCTACCGCGTCCGGGTGTCGACGGGATAGGCGGTGGTGCCCTTGATGCGTTCCATCGCGAAATGCGAGGTGACGTTCCGGATGGCGATGGCATCGGTCAGGTGGCGGTAGAACTCGTCGAAGGCATCCATGTCGCGCACCGCGATCCGCAGCAGATAGTCCATCCCGCCCGCCAGCCGGTGCACGTCGAGCACTTCCGGCAGGGCATTGACGATGCCCGCAAAGGTGGTGCGCCATTCGGCCGAATGATCGGGCGCCTCGATGCCGACATAGACCGTCAGGCCAAGCCCGATGCGCGCCGGATCGACCAGCGCGACGCGGCCCGTGATCACGCCACGGGCTTCGAGTTTCTGGATGCGGTTCCAGCACGGCGTCTGCGACAGCCCGACCTTGTCGGCGATCCGCGCCACCGGCAGCGTGGCATCGCGCATCAGTTCTGCGATGATCTTGCGGTCGATCAGGTCGAGATCCTGCATCGCGGCATCCTCCGTCTTGCCCGAGCAGCATGGCACAAAAATACCAAAAGTCGATAAGACTGATCGTTTATATCGTCGCGCCCCCGGCGACACGGCGATTCGCGGCATTTCCGGCAATCTCGACATTGATTCCCGGCGTTCTGCGGTTTACCAGTGCGCAATGATCACGCAGAAAATGAAATACGCGCTGAAGGCTCTGCTGACGCTTGCCGATGAAGCGGCCAAGGCGCAGCCCGAGGCCCTGACGATCGAACAGATCGCCAAACGCTCGGGCGCGCCGAAGCGGTTTCTGGAGCATATTCTGCTGGAGATCCGCAATGCGGGCATCATCGCCTCGACGCGCGGGCGGTCTGGCGGCTACCAACTGATCAAGCCGCCCGAGCAGGTGTCGGTTTCGGAACTGCTGCGGATGATCGACGGGCCGATCGCCCCCCTGCCCTGCCTGTCGCGCCGTGCCTACCAGCGCTGCGACGACTGCACCGACGAGGACAGCTGCCGCATCCGCAAGGTCTTTGCCGAGGTATTCTGGTCCTACCTTCTGCTGATCGACTCGCTGACGCTGGCCGACCTGTTGCGGTCCGGGCCGGTGGCGGATCAGGTGCTGTCGGCGCCGGTGCAGGGCTAACCATTTTATTAACATAAGAAATACACCAACCCTCGCCGGGAAATCCGCGGCGGGGCAGCAGAAAAACATTCTCTATTCACGAGCAAGTTTGACGTGTTTATTCTCTTGTAATACTCGACTTCCGCTGTCGTTATTGACGCATCGGATGGCCACCACGGCCGGTCCGGCGCGACAGGAGGAGACCCGACCATGATCACGGCCAGCGCCTTCGGAATGCAATCATCCGGCTGGATCGGCCCGATGTGCCGCGCAGGGCGGATGGGGTGCCCGATGGGCCGGGCCGGTGCGGTGCCACGGGTCGGCCGAGGCAACGCCGGGCTGCGCGTCATGCAGCCTGCCACCGGCGTGGCGCGGCCATGACGCCGCAGCCCCACCCCCTGCCGCACCCCGTTCCGGGCGGCGCACCCGCCCATTCGCTTCGTGCTTCCGGTGTTGGACACCGGGCCGGACACCACCTTTCCAGGGAGAATGCCATGTTCGCTACCATCACAGTCGCAGGCCGGGTCACGGCGCAAGGTCTGCATCTGCGCGACCTGCCCGACGGGCGCATCGTGATCCCGACCGGCGCGCAGGACGTTGTGGGCTACCCGGTGGCCGGGGCGGCCAGGGGCTGGCGTGCGGCGGTGACGGCGGTTGCGCTGGGGCTGCTGGGCATTGGCGCGCCGCAGGGCGTGCAGGCGCAGACCCTGCTGAATGTCAGCTACGACCCGACGCGCGAACTCTACCGCGAATTCAACGAGGCTTTCACGAAGCACTGGACGGGCCTCGGCAATGCCGCCCCCGCCATCCAGGTGTCGCACGGCGGCTCTGGCTCGCAGGCCCGGGCGGTGATCGACGGGCTGGATGCCCATGTGGTGACGCTGGCGCTGGCCTCGGACATCAACGCGATCGCGGAAAAGTCGGGCAAGATCCCGGCCGACTGGCAGGGGCGCCTGCCGCACAACTCCTCTCCCTACACCTCGACCATCGTGTTCCTGGTGCGCGAGGGCAACCCCAAGGGGCTGACCGACTGGGACGACCTGGTGGCCGACGGGATCGAGGTGATCACGCCGAACCCGAAAACCTCCGGAGGGGCGCGCTGGAACTACCTCGCGGCCTGGGCCTGGGCCGAACGGAACGGCCAGAACCCGCAGGAATTCGTCGGCAAGCTGTTCAGGAACGTGCCGGTGCTGGATTCGGGGGCGCGCGGCTCGACCACCACCTTCGCGCAGCGCGGCATCGGCGACGTGCTGCTGGCCTGGGAAAACGAGGCGTATCTCGCGCTGAAGGAACTGGGCGATGACCAGTTCGACATCGTGGTGCCGACGGTTTCGGTGCTGGCCGAACCCCCGGTGGCGCTGGTGGACGGCAACCTGAAGACCGATGACGACCGGGCGCTGGCGACGGCCTACCTTGAATACCTGTATTCCCCCGAAGGTCAGGCCATCGCCTACAAGCACTTCTACCGCGCCTGGGATGCCTCGGCGGCAGACCCGGCCGATGTGGCGCGCTTCCCGTCGCTGGATCTGGTCACGATCGACAGTTTCGGCGGCTGGGGCAAGGTGCAGCCCGAACACTTCGGTGACGGCGGCATCTTCGACCAGATCTACGTTTCGAAATGATGCGGTCGCTCGTCAACCGCTCCCCCATGCCGGGTCTCGGGCTCAGCATGGGGGTCACCATGACCATGCTGAGCCTGATCGTGCTTGCTCCGATCGGCGCCCTTCTGATGAAGGGCGCCGTCTTCGGCCCTGCCGAGGTCTGGCGCGTGATCAGCACCGAGCGCGTCGGGGCGGCGCTGTTCCTGTCGTTCAGGGTGTCGCTGCTGGCGGCGCTGTTCAACCTGGTGTTCGGGGTGCTGCTGGCCTGGGTGATGGTGCGCTACCGCTTTCCCGGGCGCCGGATTCTGGATGCGGCGGTGGACCTGCCCTTTGCGCTGCCCACTGCGGTGGCGGGCATCGCGCTGACGGCGCTTTACGCGCCGAACGGGGCGCTGGGTTCGATAGCCCGCGAGGCCGGGCTGAAGATCGCCTACACCGAATGGGGCATCCTGATCGCGCTGATCTTCGTCGGGTTGCCCTTCGTCACCCGCACCGTGCAGCCGGTGATCGAGGAGATCGAGCGCGAGGTCGAGGAAGTCTCGGCCACGCTGGGCGCCAGCCGCGCCTACACCCTGCGCCGCGTGGTGGCCCCGATGCTGGCCCCCGCCGCGCTGACCGGCTTTGCGCTGGCGCTGGCCCGGTCGGTCGGCGAATACGGTTCGGTGATCTTCATCGCGGGCAACATTCCGCTGGTCACCGAGATTGCGCCGCTGCTGATCGTGATCCGGCTGGAGGAGTTCGACTACAACGGCGCGGCCAGCATCGGCATCGCCATGCTGGGCATTTCCTTCACCATGCTGCTTGCCATCAATGCGGTCCAGATCTGGAGCCGCCGGAGAATCGGATATGTCTGACGCAACCCGGACCGCACCCCGGGCCTGGCGGCCGGTCACGCAGGAATCGGCGCTGGTCCGGGTGCTGCTGATCGCCTCCGTGGTTGCCGTGCTGGCGCTGCTGCTGTTCGCGCCACTGATCGCGGTGTTCGCAGAGGCGCTGAAGCGCGGCATCGTCGAGGCGGTGGCCTCGCTTGGCAATGCCGACGCGCGTTCCGCGATCTGGCTGACCCTGACGGTCACCGCCATCGCCCTGCCGCTGAACGCCCTGTTCGGCATCTGCGCCGCCTGGGCGATCACCAAGTTCGACTTCCGTGGCAAGGCGTTCCTGATCACCCTGATCGACCTGCCGTTCTCGGTCTCGCCGGTGGTGGCGGGGCTGTGTCTCGTGCTGCTGTTCGGGGCCAACAGCCTGATCGGCGGCGCGCTGGTGGCCAACGGCTTCCCGATCATCTTCGCCCTGCCCGGGATCGTCCTTGCCACGATGTTCGTGACGTTCCCCTTCGTGGCGCGCGAGCTGATCCCGGTGATGATCGAACAGGGCCGGGCCGAGGAAGAGGCGGCGCTGACCCTCGGGGCGGGCGGGTTGCGCATGTTCCTGACGGTCACGCTGCCCAACATCCGCTGGGCGCTGCTTTACGGCGTTCTCTTGTGCAACGCCCGCGCCATGGGCGAGTTCGGCGCTGTGGCGGTGGTGTCGGGCAAGATCCGCGGCCAGACCGCCACGATGCCGATCACCATCGAGATGCTCTACAACGAATACCTCTCTGTCGCGGCCTTCGCGATGGCCGCACTGCTGGCGCTGCTGGCGCTGGTGACCCTGCTGGCGAAATCCCTGCTCGAATGGCGCTATGCCGATCAGCTGGCGGCAAACCACCGCCGCTGACCTTTCTTCTTTTCTCAGATATCCCCGCCGGAGGCTCCGGCGCGCGCAAAGGAGACGCCACATGCAGATCGAGATCGACGAGATTTCCAAGGAATTCGGCAGCACCGCCGCGCTGCACCCGGTCAGCCTGTCGATCCCGTCGGGGGCGCTGGTGGCGCTGCTGGGGCCTTCGGGGTCGGGCAAGACCACCCTGCTGCGGATTCTCGGCGGGCTCGAATATCCCAGCGCCGGGCGCGTGCTGTTCGACGGGGCCGATGCCACCGGCATGACGGTGCAGGACCGCCGCGCGGGCTTCGTGTTCCAGTCCTACGCGTTGTTCCGCCACATGACGGTTTTCGAGAACATCGCCTACGGCCTGCGCGCCCGCCCGCGCCAGACCCGCCCGGCGGCGGCGGAGATCACCCGCCGCGTCACCCGCCTGCTTGACCTGATCCAGTTGCCGCAGATCGCCGCGCGCTACCCCAGCCAGCTGTCGGGCGGCCAGCGCCAGCGCGTGGCGCTGGCCCGGGCGCTGGCGATCGAGCCGCGGATGCTGCTGCTGGATGAACCCTTCGGCGCGCTGGATGCCCGGGTTCGCAAGGAACTGCGGCAGGGCCTGCGCGAGATCCACGACAGCACCGGGCTGACCACGGTGTTCGTCACCCATGACCAGGACGAGGCGATGGAGCTTGCCGACCGGGTAGTGGTGATGTCGATGGGCCGGATCGAACAGGTCGGCAAACCCGCCGACATCCGCGCCCGGCCCGCGACCGCCTTCGTGCGCCAGTTCATCTCGGCCTGATCGTCACGGCCCGGGCGTCACGGCTCATGGCCGCGTCCGGCCGGGGTGGCGCAGGGCGGCCAGATACCGCTCTTGCGCAGGCTGGCGGGCCCGCAGGGCAGCGATGGCCGCCTGCGGGTCGGTCTGGCAAAACCGCACGGCATCCCGGCTGCGCAACTGGGCAAAGCCGTCGATGTCGCCCGAGACCAGCGTGGCGATCCTGGGGTAGCCGCCGGTGGTCTGATGGTCGGCCAGCAGCACCGTCGCCACGCCGTCGCCCGCCACCTGCACCGAGCCGCGCAGGATCGCCTCGGACGGCATGTCGAGCGCCGCCCCGGGGTGCAGCTTCGGGCCGGACAGGCGCACCCCCATCCGGTCGGACGCGTCGGTCAGGGTGAAGCGGGACGAGAGGAAGGTTTCCATCACCCCGGCCGGAAAGAATCGGTCCTGCGGCCCCGGCACGACGCCGACGCTGTGGCGCGGCCGGGCCCAGACCGGGCAGGGTATCGGGCCGCAGCGCGCCTCGCGCCGTTCGGCCCCGTCGATCTCGACCGTGCCGCCCGCCCGCAGCAGTCCGCCGCCAAGGCCCGACAAGGCGTGGGTCGCCGCACTTCCCAGCCACGCCCCCGCGCGCAGCGTTCCGGCAAGGGCGAGATAGGTCCAGCTGCCCCAGGGGCCGGGCGCGACGCTCAGCCGGGTGCCCGCGTGCAGGGTGGCGACGCTCCACGACCCCAGCCGGTCTGCCCCGAGCCCCAGCCGGAAACCGCCGCCCGCCAGCGCGAAGGTGACGCAGCCCTCGGTGCATTCCAGCGTCAGCCCGCCCAGCGAGATCTCGATGGCCGGCGCGGTGTCGGGATTGCCGACCGCGGCGTTGGCGATGCGGAACGACATGCGGTCCATCGGCCCCGAGGCGGGCACACCGAAGCGCATCATCCCCGGTCGCCCGCCGTCCTGCACCGAGACCAGCGGCCCCGCCTTCAGGATCGCAAGGCGCACCACCGCTCAGCCCCGCCGCGCGGCGTCGAACGCCGCCCGGCCGATCCGGCGGAAACGGACCCGGTCGCCGACATCGAACAGGAAAGGCCGCGCCGGGTCGTCGCGCAGCACCTGCGTCGGCGAGGCGGCGATGATCCACCAGCCCGTCGGCATCGTCAGGGTGGTGACCAGACATTGCGCAGCGGCAATGATCACGCTGCCCGCCGCCACGCCGCGCCGCGCCACCGGCTTGCGCGGCAGCCGCAGCGCCGCAGGCACTCCGGCAAGATAGGCGTAGCCCGGCGCGAAGCCATACATGAACACCTGGTAGTCGCCCGCCAGATGGGCCGCGATGGCGGCTTCGACCGACAGGCCCGCGGCCTGCGCGACCGCTGCCAGATCGGGGCCGAGGTCTGCATCGTAGCACAGGTCAACCTCGCGGATGACGGGCGCGGGCCGGGCCGGAGGGGCGCAGGTCAGCATCGCCTGCAAGGCCTGCGTGACCCGGACCGGATCGGTGCGCAGCGGGTCGAAATCGACCAGCAGACTGGCATAGGCGGGCACCGATTCGACAAAGCCGTCGAACCCGGTCACCGCCAGCACGGCGTCGAGGTCCAGCACCTGCCGGTGCGCGGCATCGGATATGGTGTCGCCGAACTCGGCCAGCACCGCATGGTCCGCCACGGCCCGGAAACGGGGAAACGCCGCCTGCCCCATCAGCCTGCCGCCACGAAGGGCGCCACGGCGATGCCCGCCCCGGCCAGGGCGGCCCGCAGCTGCCGCGCAAGGGCTACGGCACCGGGGCCGTCGCCATGCAGGCAGACCGAATGGGCGGCCAGCGGAATGGCGGGCCCCGCCAGCACCGGCATCAGGCCGCTGTCGAGAAAGCCCAGCAGCCGGTCAACCGCCGCCTCGCCGCCGATCACCGCGCCGGGCACGCCGCGCGGCACGAGGCGACCATCGGGCAGATAGGCCCGGTCGGCAAAGATCTCGGAATAGACCGCCAGACCGCAGGCACCGGCCGCCGCCTCCTGCGCGGTGCCCGAGATGGCCAGCACCGCCAGATCGCGCGACACCGCCGCCACCGCCCGGGCGATGGCATCGGCAACCATGCGGTCATCGGCGGCCAGATTGGCCAGCGCCCCGTGCGCCTTGACATAGGCCACCCGCACCCCGGCCAGCGCCGCCGCCCCCATCAGGGCGCCGATCTGGGTCGCGACCATGCGCTCGATCCCGGTGGCGGTCATCGGGATCACCCGGCGGCCGAAGCCCGCCCGGTCGGCATAGCCCGGATGGGCGCCGACGCTGACCCCGCGCTCGCGGGCCAGCGCCAGGGTTTCGACCATGGTGTCGGGATCGCCCGCATGGCCGCCGCACGCGACGCTGGCACTGGTCACGATGCCCAGCAGGGCGGCATCATCCCCCATGCGCCACGGGCCGAAGCCTTCGCCAAGATCGGCATTGAGGTCGATCTGCCGCCGGGGGGTCATGCGACCTGCCCCGACGCCCGGCCCCGGCGCACCGCCGGATGCCACTGGTGCGGCGCGGCGCGGTCGCGGGACTGGCAAGGCAGGCTCTGCATCCGCCGATAACACCACAGCGGCCGACCGGCTGCAAGCAGGCGCGCACAGGGCGGATTCAAATTGCAAGTGCAACGGCTTCATTGAAGGCGGCCATTTCTTCGGCCATGGCTTCGGCGGGTGTTTTCCAACCGAGGGTTTTTCTGGGGCGGTTGTTCATCAGGGCTGCGACGTCGTTGAGCCAGGTTTGGCTGGCATCGCTGAGATCGGTGCCTTTGGGCATGAACTGGCGCAAGAGGCCGTTGGTGTTCTCGTTGCTGCCGCGCTGCCAGGGGGCATGCGGATCGCAGAACCAGATATCGATCTTCAGTCGGCGGGCAAGTTCCGGGTGGCAGGCCATTTCCGACCCACGATCATAAGTCATGCTTTTGCGAAGCGCTGCTGGCAGCCGCTTCATCTGCCGGGTGAAGCTGTCGAGAACCGCCTCGGCCCCATTTCCATTCATTTTGCATAGAACGACGAAGCGGGTCTTGCGCTCAACCAAAGTGCCCACCGAGGAACGATTGAAGGCGCCCTTGATCAAGTCACCTTCCCAGTGGCCGGGTACCAGCCGCGCCTCGATTTCCTCAGGTCGGTTGATAATCCGCAATGTTTCCGGGACCATGGCGCTTCCCGCCAGCGTCGTGCGCCGCCGCCCGCGCACAGGTTTTGCCTGGCGCAGCGCCTCGATCATTGCCGCCTTCAGGCCGCCACGCGGCTGGGCATAGATCGCGGCGTAGATGGTCTCGTGGCTGACGCGGGCAGCAGGGTCATCGGGATGCATGAGCCGCAGTCTGTGCGCAATCTGCTCGGGAGACCAGCGCCGATGAACAAGATGGCTGTGCACGAAGCGATGGGTCGCGTCGCCTTCGATCAGCTTGCGAGCGCGCCGACATCGCGTCCGGCGAACGTCGTAAACCAGCCGCGCCAATTGAGGGCAATAGGTGCCATCGTCCTGACGACCCCGCACCAGTTCCCGGCAAATCGTGCTCGCCGACCGGTCAAGAAGCATCCCGATCGCCTGCTGGCTGCTGCCCCGGTTATGTTCGGCGAGTATCACGCCACGTTCCTCGCTGCTGAGGTGCTTGCTTCGTCTGTCCATCGCAACATCCTATGCCCAAAAGGGCGGCGGTGTTGCACTTGCAACTTGAGCCTAAGCAGTGCCACGCCCCGGCACCACATGGGCTGGATGCCCGACCATCGCCGGTCGAGCGCGGGATCTTTCGTAGAAAGATCGCGGACGGTTTGCGCGGTGGCGAACGAACTTTCTACGAAAGTTCACCTTTCACAATGGTTTGCCATCACGTTTCACCTCCGCGCGCCTGCATGTGAATTTCTTTAACATCCCTCTTGACGAAAGGACGCGGCGACCCGATCTTGGAAATGTGAAACACGTTCACATCATCCTGCAACCCGGAGACCGCCGCAATGCCCACACTCTCCTCCCCCGCCGCGACCGGCGGTATCGTCGCTTGGCTTCGCCGGGCGGAAGCCTGGCTCGATGACCGTGGCAGGGGCGCCTGGATCGCCGCCATGGTTCTGGGCTTCATCGCCTTCTGGCCGCTGGGCCTTGCCCTTCTTGCCTACATGATCTGGAGCAAACGCATGTTCAACCGTTCGTCCTGTGCCAACCGCCGCCAACATGGCACGTTCCGCCATGGCATGACCTCCAGCGGAAACGCCGCCTTCGATGCCTACAAGGCCGACACCTTGCGCCGTCTTGAAGAAGAACAGACCGCGTTCGAATCCTTCCTGCAGCGCCTGCGCGATGCCAAGGACAAGTCGGAATTCGACAGCTTCATGGAAGACCGTGCCCGGGCCGCTGCCCCGGCGTCGGGCTCTGCGCCGACCCCCGCGCCGATCACGGACGCGCCGCGCGCCGGGAACTACTGACCCTGTCCAGGGCGGCCCCCGATTGCGGGGGCCGCTGCCTTGCCTGACCCGGGCCCCCGATTGCGGGGGCCGCTCCTTTCCTGACCCGTGCCCCCGATTGCGGGGGCCGCTCCTTTCCTGACCGGAGGCCTTGATGGTGTCGCCATCCACCCACCTGCCCGACCCCGACCTGCAAGCCGACTTCTACGCCGACGTGGCGCTGAAGCGCGGCATCGCCTGGGTGATCGACTGCGTGCTGATCGTGCTGCTGACCGTGCTGGTGTTGCCATTCACCGCGTTTGCCGGGCTGTTCTTCCTGCCGGTGCTGTACCTGTTCCTGTCCTTCGTCTATCGCTGCGTCAGCATCGCGCGGTCTTCGGCCACGCCGGGGATGCGGCTGATGGCGATCGAGTTCCGCGACAATCGCGGCGCGCGTTTCGACGTGCCGACCGCCATACTGCATACGCTGGGCTATACCGTGTCGGTGTCGATGGTGCTGCCGCAACTGGTCTCGGTGGTGCTGATGCTGACCGGGGCGCGGGCGCAGGGGCTGACAGATCTTGTGCTGGGGACGGTGGCGATCAATCGGGCGGCGCGTGTCTGACGCAGAAAGATCGCGTCAAGGTTGCGTCAACCCGGCGCAAGACAGTTCTTGGCGGATGCCGCGCGGCTTGATACTCTGCCGTTCTGTCCGATCCCGATCCCCTTTCCCGCCCGACTGGTCATGCGCCACACCCTTCCCATTGCGCCGCAATTCTATGTGACTGCCCCGCAGACCTGCCCCTACCTGGAGGGGCGGCTGGAACGAAAGCTGTTTACCGCGCTGCAGGGCGAACATGCGCAGAAGCTGAACGACACGCTGTCCAAGCAGGGCTTCCGACGGTCGCAGAACGTGCTTTACCGCCCGTCCTGCGCCGAATGTTCGGCCTGCCTTTCGGCGCGCATCCGGGTGGCGGATTTCGAGACGACGCGCACGCAGAAGCGGGTGCTGCGGCGCAATGCCCATCTGCGGCGCAACGCGACCAGCCCCTGGGCGACCGAGGACCAGTATGCGCTGTTCCGCCGCTATCTGGATGACCGCCACGCCGACGGCGGCATGGCCGACATGGACATCTTCGAATTCGCCGCGATGATCGAGGAAACCCCGATCCGCAGCCGGGTGATCGAATACACCCGCCCCGCGGCGCCCGGCGAACGCGGGCGGCCGCTGTCGGCGGTCTGCCTGACCGACGTGTTCGACGACGGGCTGAGCATGGTCTATTCGTTCTACGACCCCGACCTTGCGGCGCAGAGCCTTGGCACCTACCTGATCCTCGACCACATCGAGATCGCGCGCGAGGCCGGTCTGCCCTACGTCTATCTGGGCTACTGGGTGCCCGGCAGCCGCAAGATGGGCTACAAGTCCGGTTTCTCGGCGCTGGAGATCTACAAGGGCGGGCGCTGGCAGGACATTGGCGATTCCACCGATCACCGGGCCGAACTGCACCCCCTTTCGGTCGATCCGATTGCCGAACAGGTCGCCAGGATCAACCTGCCCGAAGCGCGGCCCCCCCGCATCGAGTGACCTGCCCCGACTGACCCGACCCGCGGGCCGCGACGGTGGGGTTTTTGCCACACCCCGGATGGTTTGCGTCATTCGGCAGGAAGTTCGGATCGCGCCACCCTTGCATAACCGGCGCCGCACCCGACCTTTCATGACACATCCGGCAACGGCCTGCTGCGCCCTTGCCCCGAAAATCCGGAGTGCGTCTTGACCTATCTGCTGTTCACCCTCGGGCTTGCAGCCCTTTTCTTCGGCGGCGAATTTCTGGTGCGGGGGGCGTCGCGGCTGGCGCTGGCCTTCAACATCAGCCCGATGGTGATCGGGCTGACCATCGTCGGCTTCGGCACCTCGACGCCGGAACTGCTGGTTTCGCTGGGGGCGGCGCTGGACGGGGTGCCCGCGATCGCCATCGGAAACGTGCTGGGCTCGAACATCGCCAACATCCTGCTGATCCTCGGCGTGGCGGCGGTGATCGCGCCGATCCGCATGTCGGTGCGCGACTCCTGGCGCGACCTGGGGATCATGCTGGGCGCCACCGCGCTGGTCTGGGTGATGCTGCTGGGGGGCGTGGTGACCAGGCTGGAAGGCGGCGTGCTGCTGTTGGGGCTGCTGGCCTTCCTTTGGCTGTCGTTCAAGCTTGGCAAGGTCGATGCCGAGGTCGATGCCCTGCCCCCCGCGCCGATCTGGAAATCGGCGCTGATGACCTTGGGCGGGCTGGGCGTGCTGATGCTGGGGGCGGACCTTCTGGTGACCAATGCCACGATCATCGCGCGGACCTACGGCATATCCGAGGCGGTGATCGGGCTGACCATCGTCGCGGTCGGCACCAGCCTGCCGGAGCTTGCAACCTCGGTGCTGGCAGCGCTGCGCAAGCAGATGGATATCGCGGTGGGCAACATCATCGGGTCCAACATCTTCAACCTGCTGGGGATTCTGGGCATCACCGCGCTGGTGACGCCGATCCCGGCCGAGGCGCGATTTGCTGCCGCGGACATGCCTTGGGTCGCTGCCACATCGGTCGGGCTGGTGGTGCTGGCGGCGGTGTTCGGCGGCCTGCCCCGGCTGGCGGGGGCGGCGCTGCTGGCGGGCTATGCGGGCTATGTCGCGCTGATGATGGTGTAGGGGGCGGCGCACCGCCCCCTTTTCTTCAGGCCGCCAGCCCTTCGGCGCGCATCGCCGCCTGCACCGAGGCGCGATCTGCCAGACGGGCGCGCCATGCAAGGATGTGCGGGAAGGGCGACAGATCGACCTTCAGCATCCCCGACCAGCCGGTGACCACGAAGCCGTAGGCATCCGCCACGCCGAAGGCATCCCCCGTCAGGTAGGGCCGCCCGTCCGACAGGGTCCGCTCCAGCCAGCCCAGCTTGGCCGCGATGGTGTCGAGTGCCGCGGCACGGCCTTCGTCGGTCAGGCCCGGGCGGAACAGCGGCGAGAAGGACTTGTGCAGTTCCGAGGAGATGTAGTTCAGCATTTCCTGCAGCCGGGCGCGCGCCATGCTGCCAGGCGGCGGCGAAAGCGCGGCCACGTCGCCATTGTCAGCGATGAATTGCAGGATGGCGGCCCCTTCGGTCAGCACCTCGCCGCCGTCGGTTTCCAGCGCGGGCACCGCACCCTTCGGGTTGATGGCGCGGAAGTCGGCGCCGGTTTCGGTTTCCTTGGTCTTGCCGTTCACCCTTTCGATGGTGAAGGGGCGGCCGACCTCGTGCAGGATGATGTGCGAGGCCAGCGAGCAGGCCCCCGGCGCGTAATAGAGTTTCATGACTGGTCCCGTGGTTCGGGCGCGGGTTTTCCGCGCCGCCCTGCCGACCAGAGCGTAAGGGGTTTTCCGCGCCCGTCCAGCGCCAAGCGCGGGCAAGGGCGACTCGGGCGCGCGCAGGGTCTGTGCGCCTATGCGGAATTTAGCAAAGTTGCGGCGCACATCGCGGGCGCGAAAGAAAACTGCGCATTTCAGCCCCGCTGCGACACTTTATGCGTGTTTTTCCCGTTGACGCCCCCCGCCCCCCGCCATAAGGTCGCGCCGATTGCAGCAGGAGCCGTGAAAAATGGGCCGCGTCATGAACCTCGCAGGAACCGTCGCAGGGGCATGGCGCATGGGCCGGTAACGGTTGACCAACCGGTTTCCCTGCGCCCCCGAAGCAACTCCGGGGGCTTTTTGTTGCGTGAAGGGCTGCGAGGGCGCAGCGGATGGAGAAAATGATGACCCAGTCGATGACCGGCGCAAGGATGGTGGTTCAGGCCCTGAAGGATCAGGGCGTGGAGGTGGTCTTCGGCTACCCCGGTGGTGCCGTGCTGCCGATCTATGACGAGATCTTCCAGCAGAACGACATCCGCCACATTCTGGTGCGCCACGAACAGGGCGCGGTTCATGCCGCCGAGGGCTATGCCCGCTCGACCGGCAAGGTCGGCGTCGTGCTGGTGACCTCGGGTCCGGGGGCGACCAACGCCGTGACCGGCCTGGTCGATGCGCTGATGGATTCGATTCCGCTGGTGGTGCTGACCGGCCAGGTGCCGACCTTCATGATCGGCACCGACGGCTTTCAGGAGGCCGATACCGTCGGCATCACCCGCCCCTGCACCAAGCACAACTGGCTGGTCAAGGACACGGCGAAGCTGTCGGAGGTGATTCATCAGGCGTTCCACGTCGCGATGCACGGCCGCCCCGGCCCGGTGCTGGTCGACATCCCCAAGGACGTGCAGTTCGCCACCGCCGACTACACCCCGATGCCGAAGGCCAAGGTCAGCCACTACCAGCCGCGAGTGAAGGGCGACATCGACGCGATCACCCGCATGGTCGAGATGATGGAAACCGCCGAGCGCCCGGTGTTCTACACCGGCGGCGGCGTCATCAACTCGGGCCCCGCCGCGGCGCAGCTGTTGCGCGAATTCGTCGAGGCGACCGGCTTTCCGATCACCTCGACCCTGATGGGGCTGGGCGCCTACCCGGCCTCGGGCAAGGCGTGGCTGGGGATGCTGGGGATGCACGGGCTTTACGAGGCCAACCTCGCCATGCACGGTTGCGACCTGATGATCAACGTCGGGGCGCGGTTTGACGACCGGATCACCGGGCGGATCAAGGATTTCAGCCCCGGCTCGCGCAAGGTCCACATCGACATCGACGCCTCGTCGCTGAACAAGGTGATCCGGGTCGATGTGCCGATCCTCGGCGACGTGGGCCATGTGCTGGAGGATGCGCTGCGCCTGTGGAAGGCGCGCGGCCGCAAGGTGAACAAGGCGGCGCTGGCGAAGTGGTGGGCGCAGATCGACGCCTGGCGGGCGGTGAACTGCCTCGACTTCCAGAACTCCGACAAGGTGATCAAGCCGCAGCACGCGCTGCAGCGGCTGGAGGCGCTGACCAAGGGGATGGACCGCTACATCACCACCGAGGTCGGCCAGCACCAGATGTGGGCGGCGCAGTTCCTGAACTTCGAGGCGCCGAACCGCTGGATGACCTCCGGCGGGCTCGGCACCATGGGCTACGGCCTGCCCGCCTCGATCGGGGTGCAGATTGCGCATCCGGACGCGCTGGTGATCAACGTCGCGGGCGAGGCGTCGTGGCTGATGAACATGCAGGAAATGGGCACCGCGATGCAGTTCCGCGCCCCGGTCAAGCAGTTCATCCTGAACAACGAACGCCTCGGCATGGTGCGCCAGTGGCAGCAATTGCTGCATGGCGAGCGCTATTCGCAAAGCTGGTCGGAAAGCCTGCCCGATTTCGTGAAACTGGCGGAAGCCTTCGGCTGCAAGGGCCTGCGCGTGTCGGACCCCGCCGATCTCGACGAGGCGATCAGGGAGATGATCGCCTATGACGGGCCGGTGATCTTCGACTGCCTGGTGGAAAAGCACGAGAACTGCTTTCCGATGATCCCCTCGGGCAAGCCGCACAACGAGATGCTGCTGGGCGATGCCGACACGGCGGGGGCGATCGGGGCGCGCGGGGCGGTGCTGGTCTGAGGGTTGGTCTTGCCGCAGGCGCCGGGGGTTTCACACCCCCGGACCCGGGTCTTGCTGCCAACGCCGGGGGTTTCACACCCCCAAGTCCGGCCCGGCCACGGGCCGGGCGTTCTTCGCGGAAATCGTCCACCGGACGATTTCTGATCGCTGCGCCCCCCCGTGGGATACTTGTGAACAGAAGATGAAAAGAAGAAAGGGGCAGGCCGATGTCGCCGCTCAATATAAAGAAAGGGTCGACCAGCCATTCGGCCTATGACCTGCGTGACCCGAATGCCGAGGTGATCGAGACCCACACGCTGGCGGTGCTGGTGGACAACGAAAGCGGAGTGCTGGCGCGGGTGATCGGGCTGTTTTCCGGCCGGGGCTACAACATCGACAGCCTGACGGTGGCCGAGGTCGACCATCTGGGCCACCGCTCGCGCATCACCGTGGTGACGACGGGCACGCCGCAGGTGATCGAGCAGATCAAGGCGCAGCTGGCGCGGATGGTGCCGGTGCATGAAGTGCATGACCTGACGGTGGAAGGGCCGGCCGTGCTGCGCGAACTGGCGCTGCTGAAGGTGGCGGGCAAGGGCGAGGCGCGGATCGAGGCGCTGCGGCTTTGCGAGATCTTCCGCGCCAAGGTGGTGGATTCGACGCTGGAATCCTTCGTGTTCGAGATGACCGGCACGCCGGAAAAGATCGACGCCTTTGCCGAGCTGATGCGGCCGCTGGGCCTGCGCGAAATGGCGCGGACCGGGGTGGCGGCGCTGTCACGCGGGGTCTGACGGTCAGCGCCCCTCGAACCGCGGGGGGCGCTTTTCGAAGAAGGCGGTGATGCCTTCGCTGAAGTCGCGGCTTGCGCCGCAGGTGCCTTGCAGGCGGGCCTCCAGCGCAAGCTGGGTGGGCAGGTCGTTGGCAAGGCCCTGGCGCAGCGCCTGTTTCAGGGCGTGGTAGGCCACGGTCGGCCCCTGCGCCAGATGCGCGGCGCGGACCTGCCAGTGGGCGGGGAAAGCCGCGTCGGGGACGGCCTCGTAGATCATGCCCCAGTCGGCGGCCTGCGTGGCACTTATCTTGTCGGCAAAGAGCGCGGCGCCCATCGCGCGGGGCATCCCGATCTGGCGCGGCAGCCACCAGGTGCCGCCAGCATCGGGGATCAGGCCGATCCGGGTGAAGGCCTGGATGAAGCTGGCCGACTGCGCCGCGATCACCACATCGGCCGCCAGCGCGATGCTGGCCCCTGCCCCGGCCGCCGTGCCGTTGACGGCGGCGATGGTCGGGATCGGGCAGTCGTAAAGGGCATGGAGCAGCGGTTCGTATTCGTCGCGCAGCGTCGCCTCGAAATCGAGGCTGGCCAGCGCCGCCGGGTCACCGAGATCCTGCCCCGAGCAGAAGGCGCGGCCCATGCCGGTCAGCACCAGCACGCGGGCCGATTGCGCGGCCCGGCCGATTGCTTCGCGAAGCTCAAGGCGCATCGTCGAGGACAGCGCGTTCATCACCTCGGGCCGGTTCAGGGTGATGACGGCGATGCCGCCGGTTTCGGCGTGGGTTATGGTCTGATAGGTCATGGCTGCCCCTGCGGATTTGCCCCAGCATAGCCGGGGCAGCGCGCCGCGAAAGCGGAACGGCGCGTCACTCTTTCATGATTTCCGCGAGGCGGGCCTGTTCGGCGGCGGTCAGGGCCGGGGCAGCGGCCTCGCCCGCCTTGCCGCGCCGCCGCAGGTAAAGGGCGGCGATGCCCAGGCCCCCCAGCAGCATCGCGGGCCCCGCGACCCACAGCAGCAGGTTGCTGCCGGTGGTCGTCGGGTTCAGCAGCACGTATTCGCCGTAGCGCGCAACGATGAAGTCCATCGCCTCGGCATCGCTGTCGCCCGAGACCAGCCGCTCGCGCACCAGCAGACGCAGGTCGCGGGCCAGTTCGGCGTTGCTGTCGTCGATGTTCTCGTTGCGGCACACGAGGCAGCGCAGCCCCTGCGACAGGCTGCGGGCGCGGGCCTCCAGCGCGGGGTCGGCCAGAATTTCGTCGGGCTGCACCGCAAGCGCGGGGCTGGCCGACAGCATCAGGGCCAGAATCAGCGCGGGAAGTCTGCGCATCGCCCTACTCCGCCGCGACGGCACTGGCGGCCGGTTTGCGCGCACCCGCCGCGATGCGGTAGCGCCGGTCCGTCAGGCTGAGAAGGCCGCCAAGCGACATGATCAGCGCCCCGGCCCACAGCCAGTTGGCGAAGGGCTTGATGTAGCTGCGCACCGCCCAGCCGCCATTGTCCTGCGGATCGCCGATCACCAGATAGATGTCGCGCAGGAAGCCATAGTCGATCGCGGCCTCGGTGGTGGGCATGCCCTGCACCGGATAGACGCGCTTTTCGGGATGCAGCGTTGCCACGTCGCGGCCATTGCGCGTCACCTGCATCGTGGCGGTGGTCGAGACGAAGTTCGGCCCCTCGATCTGGTTCACCTCGGCCAGCGTGATGTCGTAGCCCTGCATCGCATAGGTTTCGCCAACCTGCACCACGCGGATATCCTCGGACGCCCAGGCGTTCATTGCGGCCACGGCAAAGATGGTGATGCCCATGCCGGAATGCGCGGTGGCCTTGCCCCAGTCGGCCCGCGGCAGACGGGTCAGGCGCGCCAGACGGCCCGCGAAGGCCCCGCGCCCGGTGCGCAGCCAGAGGTCGGTCATGGCCCCCAGCACCACCCAGACGCCCAGGATCACCCCCACAGGCCCCAGCGCCGAACGCCCGGTCTGCATCGCCCAGACCAGCGCCCCCAGCGCCAGCGACAGCACCAGCACAGGCCAGAGCGGCTGCATCCCGCGCCAGAGGCTTGCGCGCTTCCACGGCAGCAACGCGCCCAGCGGCATCAGCATCGCCAGCGCCACCATGAAGGGCGAGAAGGCCGCATCGAAGAACGGCGCGCCGACCGACAGCTTGCGGTCCCACAGCAGTTCCGCGATCAGCGGCCAGATCGTGCCGATGAACACCACGAAGCACGACACAGCCAGCAGCAGGTTGTTGGCCACCAGCGCCGATTCGCGGCTGACCATCGAAAACACGCCCTTCGCCTCCATCGCCCCCGCCCTTGCAGCGAACAGTGTCAGCGCGCCGCCCATGAACACCGCGAGGATCAGCAGGATGAACACGCCGCGTTCCGGGTCGTTGGCAAAGGCATGGACCGATGTGATCACGCCCGAGCGGACGATGAAGGTGCCGATCAGCGAAAAGCCGAAGGCGAGGATCGCCAGCAGGATCGTCCAGCTTTTCATCGATTCGCGCTTTTCCACCACGATGGCGGAATGCAGCAGGGCGGCGGCGATCAGCCAGGGCATGAAGGACGCGTTCTCGACCGGATCCCAGAACCAGAAGCCGCCCCAGCCAAGCTCGTAATAGGCCCACCATGACCCCATCGCGATGCCGATGGTCAGAAAGATCCAGGCGGCCAGCGTCCAGGGCCGCACCCAGCGGCCCCAGGCGGCATCGACCCGGCCCTCGATCAGCGCCGCAACGGCGAAGCTGAACGACATGCTGAGGCCGACGTAGCCGAGGTAGAGGAACGGCGGGTGGAAGGCGAGCCCGGGGTCCTGCAGCAGCGGGTTCAGGTCATTGCCGTCGAACGGCGGCTGGGCGATGCGCAGGAACGGGTTCGAGGTGAACAGCGTGAAGGCGATGAACGCCACCCCGATCATGCCCTGCACCGCCAGCACGCGCGCACGCAGCGTCGGCGGCAGGTTGTTGCCGAACCAGGCGGCACAGGCCCCGAAAAGTGCCAGGATCAGCACCCAGAGCAGCAGCGAGCCCTCATGGTTGCCCCAGACGCCCGACACCTTGTAGAGCATGGGCTTCAGCGTGTGCGAATTCAGCACCACCAGCTGCACCGAAAAGTCCGATGTGACAAAGGCATAGGTCAGTGCGGCGAAGGAAAAGCACACCAGCAGGAACTGCGTCGTCGCGGCCGGTTCGGCCACCGCGATCCAGCCCGCCCACCGCTTCTGCGCCCCGATCAGTGGCACGGTGGCCTGCACCAGAGCCACGGCAAAGGCCAGCACCAGCGCGAAATGTCCAAGCTCGACGATCATGGGGGCATCCTGCAAACTTCACGTTGCGGTCACCTTAAGCGCAAAGCCCGCCGCGGCCAATGGTATTGCGTGCCGTGGTCGCGCGGCCGTGAACAGGTGGCACGGCAGAGCAGGCGGTTGCGGTCAGGCACGAAGCCCTGCACAACTGCGACCTCGGGCAGGCGCGATGCGGCGATGCCCGTCCGCACCCGATCTGCACCCGAGGAGACCCCGTATGCCCAAGACCATCCTGATCGGTGCGCCGATCGATTCCGGCCAGCGCCGCCCGGGCTGCCTGATGGGCCCCGCGGCCTTTCGGGTGGCGGGCATCGCGCAGGCGATCCGCGATCTGGGGCATCCGGTCGAAGACTGGGGCGACGTGGTGCCGGGCGCCCTGCCCGAGGTCGCCTGCGCCAACCCGGCGGTGCACGCGCTGGCCGAAACCGTGGCCTGGACGGTGGCCCTGGCCGACCGGACCGATGACGCGCTGTCGGCGGGGGGCTTTCCGGTGATCCTCGGCGGCGACCATTCGCTGGCGTTGGGCTCGGTGGCGGGGGCTGCCGCGCAGGCGGCGCGCGTGGATCGGCCGCTTTTCCTGCTGTGGCTTGACGCGCATTCCGATTTCCACACGCCCGAGACCACCGCCAGCGGCAACCTGCACGGCACCCCGGTCGCCTATATCGCGGGCCGGTCGGGGTTCGACGCCTTCCCGCCCTTCCCGCGCCCGGTTCCGGCGCAGCACATCTGCCTGTTCGGCATCCGCTCGGTCGATGCGGCCGAACATGCCGCGCTGCTGCGCCATGACATTGCGATCAACGACATGCGCGTGCTGGACGAACACGGCATCGTGGCCCCGCTGCGCGCGTTCCTCGACCGGGTGCGGGCCGCGGAAGGGATGCTGCACGTTTCGCTGGATGTCGATTTCCTCGACCCGTCGATTGCCCCGGCGGTCGGCACCACCGTGCCGGGCGGCACCACCTTCCGCGAGGCGCATCTGGTGATGGAACTGCTGCAGGAAAGCGGTCTGGTGACCTCGCTCGACCTGGTGGAGCTTAATCCCTTTCTCGACGACCGCGGGCGGACGGCGCGGCTGATGGTCGATCTGGTGGCATCGCTGATGGGCCGCAAGGTGTTCGACCGGCCGACGCGGGGATTTGTCTAGCTGTTATATCAGACTGTTGGGCGACGGTGTTCATGCAGTGGATGAAGTATCGCCACCTGCGGGCGCGACCGCGGCAAGGCCGGGGGTTTCACCCCCGGACCCCCAGGATATTTGGGCCAAGATGAAATCAGTGGACGCGGAACTCGCCCACCACGTTGCGCCATTCGCCCGGGGCGATCAGCTTGCGGTGGGTGAAGCGCACCGAATGCAGCGGCCCCTCGATCTGGCCCTGCCAGAACTCGATGAACCTGAACAGTTCGGGGTAGTCGGGGGCAAGATCGTAGTCCTGCCAGATGAAGCTGTTGAGAACATTGCGGTAATCCGGCATCCGGTAGAAGAATTCGGCCGTGGTCAACCCGTAGCCCTTGAGCATCTTTTCGGTTTCGCTTCCCCGCATATGTCCGCCTCCTGAATGCTGATTCCCCCATGCTGCCACATCCGGTTTTATTTTCAATAAAAACAAAGTGTTGTCACTCCGCCCCGATGGCTGCCGAATGGCGATGCCCTCTGGCATTGCACCCCATATCCGCGATGGTCTATAGTCGCGTCAACAATATCTCGACCCCTGACTGGAAAGAGCGGCGCAAGTGACCGATCGTCCCGAAGACACTGAAAACGATGGTGAAACGCCCGAGCGGCCGGTGCCGCACGGCACGCAGGTTTCCATCGCCGAGGAAATGAAGACGGCCTATCTCGACTACGCGATGAGCGTGATCGTCAGCCGGGCCATCCCCGATCTGCGCGACGGGCTGAAGCCGGTGCATCGGCGCGTGCTGTTTGCCATGCACGAGACGAACAACACCCATGACAAGCCCTACCGCAAGTCGGCGCGCCCGGTCGGCGACACCATGGGGAAATATCACCCCCACGGCGACGCCTCGATCTACGACGCGCTGGTGCGGATGGCGCAGCCCTTCTCGATGAGCCTCAAGCTGTTGGACGGGCAGGGAAACTTCGGCTCGATGGACGGCGACAGCGCCGCCGCGATGCGTTACACCGAAGTGCGGATGGACAAGCCCGCCGCGTTCCTGCTGGCCGATATCGACAAGGAAACCGTCGATTTTCAGGACAACTACGATGGCAAGGACCGCGAGCCCACGGTGCTGCCCGCGCGCTTTCCCAACATGCTGGTCAACGGCGCCAGCGGCATCGCCGTGGGCATGGCGACCAACATCCCGCCGCACAACCTTGGCGAGGTGATCGACGGCACGCTGGCGCTGATCGAAAACCCCGACATGTCGACCGAGGCCTTGATGGAGATCATCCCCGCGCCGGACTTTCCGACCGGCGGGCTGATCCTCGGCCGCTCGGGCGCGCGCAAGGCCTACCTTGAAGGTCGCGGGTCGGTGATCATCCGGGCCCGGACCCGGATCGAGGAGATCCGCAAGGACCGCTGGGCGATCATCCTGGACGAGATTCCCTATCAGGTGAACAAGTCGCGGATGATCGAGATCATCGCGGAACAGGTGCGCGAGAAGAAGATCGAGGGCATCGCCCATGTGCAGGACGAATCCGACCGGATCGGCGTGCGGGTGGTGATCGAGCTGAAGCGCGATGCCACGGCCGATGTGGTGCTGAACCAGCTCTGGCGCTTTACCCCGATGCAGACCAGTTTCGGCTGCAACATGCTGGCCTTGAACGGCGGGCGGCCGGAACAGCTGACGTTGCGCGATTTCCTCAGCTACTTCATCACCTTCCGCGAGGAAGTTGTGGCACGGCGCACCGCCTACGAGCTGCGCCGGGCGCGCGAGCGCAGCCATATCCTGTGCGGTCTGGCGGTGGCGGTGGCGAATGTGGACGAGGTGGTGGCGACCATCCGGTCTTCCGCCGACCCGGCCGAGGCGCGTGTGCGGCTGATGACGCGGCGCTGGCCCGCGGGCGAGATCATCCCCTTCATCAAGCTGATCGACGACCCGACCCACAAGGTCAACGACGACGGCACCTACAACCTGTCGGAGCTTCAGGCCCGCGCGATTCTGGACCTGCGCCTGCAGCGCCTGACCGCGATGGGCGTCAAGGAAATCACCGACGAGTTGCTGGAACTGGCCGGCAAGATCCGCGACTACCTGGAGATTCTGGGCAGCCGCGACCGGATCATGGCCATCATTTCCGACGAGTTGCGCGAGGTGAAGGCGCTGTTCGCGGTGCCGCGCCGCACCGAGATCGTCGACTGGGCCGGCGACATGGAAGACGAAGACCTGATCGAGCGCGAGGACATGGTGGTGACCATCACCTCGGGCGGCTACATCAAGCGCACGCCGCTGGCCGAATTCCGCAGCCAGCGGCGCGGCGGCAAGGGCCTGTCGTCGATGCAGACCAAGGAAGACGACGTGGTGACCACGCTGTTCGTGGCAAACACCCATACGCCGCTGCTGTTCTTCACCACCGACGGCATGGTCTACAAGCTCAAGACCTGGCGGCTGCCGCTGGCGGGGCGCACCGCCAAGGGCAAGGCGATGATCAACATCCTGCCGATCGAATCCGGCGTGTCGATTGCCGCACTGATGCCGGTGGATGCGCCCGAGGCCGAGTGGGAGACGTTGCAGATCGTGTTTGCCACCAGCGATGGCGACGTGCGGCAGAACGATCTGTCCGATTTTACCAACGTCAAGCGCAACGGCAAGATCGCGATGAACCTGCCCGAGGGCGTCAGCCTCGTGAACGCGGCGATTGCCGACGAGAATGACGACGTGATGCTCGTGACCGCCCTCGGCCGGGCGATCCGCTTCCCCACCACGGAAATCCGGGTGTTCAAGTCGCGCGGATCAACGGGGGTGCGCGGCATCCGGCTGGGTGCCGGCGACCGCGTGGTGTCGATGGCGATCATCCGGCATTTCGAGGCCGATCCGGCGGAACGGGCGGCCTATCTGAAGCAGCGTCGGCTGGTGGCCGGGGCGGTGGAGGAGACCGGCGACTCGGACGACGAGGAAGACGGCATCGAGGCGGGTCAGCTTTCGCCCGAACGCTATGCCGGGATGTCGGCGGCGGAAGACCTGATCCTGACGATCACGGCAGGCGGGTCGGGCAAGCTGTCGTCCAGCCACGATTATCCGGTGCGCGGCCGCGGCGGCATGGGCGTCAAGGCGATGGATGGCGCGATGCGCGGCGGGGCGCTGGTCGCCTCGTTCCCGGTGGAGTTGAGCGACCAGATCATGCTGGCAACCTCCACCGGCCAGTCGATCCGGGTGCCGGTGGCGCAGATCTCGTTCCGGTCACGTTCGGCCGGGGGCGTGAAGGTGTTCAACGTCGGCGCGGATGAAGAGGTGGTCTCGGTCGCCCGCGTTGCCGAACAGGGCGACGAGGAGGCGTGAGCCTGCCGGGGCTTGACGCGGCGCTGGCCGATCTGGCGGCGCGGCGGCAGACGATGACCTACGGCGCGCTGGCCCGCGCGCTGGCAATCCCCGGGCCGGGCAGCATTGCCCGGCTGACGGCGGCGCTGGAGGCCACGATGGCCGAGGATGCCTTGGCGGGGCGGCCCTTCCGGGCGGCGCTTTGCGCGGGACGGCTGGCGGGCGGGTTGCCCGCGCCGGGGTTCTTCGCCGCCGCCGCGCGTCTGGGCCGCGATCCGGGGCCGGACCCGTCGGCCTTCGTAGCCGCACAGCGCGCCGCCCTTTTCAATGCCTGACGGGCGGGATAGACCGAAAGCCATGACAGAGACATTGCACATCGTCGGCGGCGGCATGGCCGGATCGGAGGCCGCCTGGCAGGCGGCAGAGCAGGGCGTGCGCGTGGTGATCCACGAGATGCGCCCCAAGGTCGGCACCTTCGCGCACCGCACGGGGAATCTGGCCGAAATGGTCTGTTCCAACTCGTTCCGCTCGGACGATGACGAACGCAACGCCGTGGGCTTGCTGCATTGGGAAATGCGCGCGGCGGGCGGGTTGATCATGGCGATGGCAGAAGCGCATCGCTTGCCTGCGGGCGGCGCGCTGGCGGTGGACCGCGACCCCTTCGCCGCCGCCGTCACCGAACGGCTGCTGGCGCATCCGCTGATTTCCGTTACCGAACAAGAAGTTACAGAGCTTCCTTCAGACGGTCACTGGATCATCGCGACCGGGCCGCTGACCTCGACCGCGCTGGCCGAGAGCATCCGCGCCGAAACCGGGGCGGCGGCGCTGGCCTTCTTCGATGCCATAGCACCGATCGTCTATGCCGAAACGGTCGACATGTCGGTGGCCTGGATGCAGTCGCGCTACGACAAGGGCGAAACAGTCGAGGAACAGACCGCCTACATGAACTGCCCGATGACCAAGGCCGAGTATGAGGCGTTCATCGATGCCCTGCTGGCAGCCGAAAAGACCGAATTCCACGAGGGCGAAACCGCAGGTTACTTCGACGGCTGCCTGCCGATCGAGGTGATGGCCGAGCGCGGCCGCGAAACCCTGCGCTTCGGCCCGATGAAGCCGGTGGGGCTGACCAACCCGCACAACCCGATGAAGCCCTATGCCGTGGTGCAACTGCGCCGCGACAACAAACTGGGCACGCTCTACAATATCGTGGGCTTTCAGACCAAGATGAAATATGGCGCGCAAACCGCTGTTTTCAAAATGATTCCCGGGCTGCAGGAGGCGTCGTTCGCACGGCTGGGCGGCATTCACCGCAACACCTTCCTCAACTCCCCGACGCTGCTTGATGCACAGATGCGCCTGCGCTCGCGGCCCAATATCCGCTTCGCCGGGCAGGTGACTGGCGTAGAAGGCTATGTCGAATCCGCCGCGATGGGTCTGTTGGCGGGGCGCATGGCGGCATCCGAATTGCAGGGCCGCGAGGTGCCGCCGCCGCCGCCCGAAACGGCAATGGGGGCGCTGGTCACCCACATCACCGGCGGGGCAGAGGCGAAGACCTTCCAGCCGATGAACGTGAACTTCGGCCTCTTCCCGCCCATCGAGGCGAAGGGTGGGAGAAAGGGTCGCAAGGACCGCTACAAGGCCTATACCGACCGGGCGAAAGAAGCCTTTGCCGCATGGGTTGCAGGGCAGAATTGAGAACGCGCTTCGCGCCCTCTCCCACCGGGCCGCTGCATCTTGGCCATGCCTTTTCGGCGCTGCTGGCCCATGACATGGCGCGGGCGGCGGGCGGCACCTTCCTGCTGCGGATCGAGGATATCGACCTTGCCCGCTGCCGCCCCGAATGGGAAACGAGGATCTTTGACGACCTGCACTGGCTGGGATTGACATGGCCCGAGCCGGTGTTGCGCCAGTCGGGCGACATGGCGTCCTATGCGCGGGCGTTGGACCGGCTGGCGGCCATGGGCCTGACCTTCCCCTGCCGCTGCCGCCGCGCCGACATCCGGGCCGCATTCTCGGCCCCACAGGAAGGGGACGTGCCGACGGGGCCGGACGGGCCGGTGTATCCCGGCACCTGCCGCAGCCGCCCGATGAGCGAGGCCCGGCCCGAAGATGCCATCCGGCTGGACATGGGCAAGGCGATGGCGGTGATCGGGCCCGTCGGCTACCGCGAGACCGGAGGTGCGGCGCCTGCAATCTGCACGGCGGAGTCCCGCGACATGCAGACCCGGGTCGGGGATGTGGTGCTGGCCCGCCGCGATCTGGGCACGTCCTACCATCTGGCGGTGGTGGTCGATGATGCGGCGCAGGGCATCAGCGATGTCGTCCGGGGCGAGGATCTGGCCGAAGCGACCCCTATCCATGTGCTGCTGCAACGTCTGCTGGGCCTGCCAACCCCCGACTATCATCACCACCGCCTGATCCGCGATGCCGCAGGCAGGCGGCTGGCCAAGCGCGATGACGCACGGGCACTGGCGAAGTACCGTGCCGAAGGGGCCACTGTGGCGGATGTGCGGCGAATGGTCGGTCTTTAGTGCTGTCCAAAATCCTTTGAAGGATTTTGCAAAAGTTTTCGGAAAACTTTTGGCTCACCGCATCGGCGGCAGGATCACCGTTTCCGCGCCGTCCCGCACCGCGGTGAAAAAGCACGACCGGCGGTTTGTGTGGCAGGCCGGGCCGGTCTGGTCCACCAGCACCAGCAGGCAGTCGCGGTCGCAATCGATGCGCATCTCGACCAGTCGCTGCACATGGCCCGAGGTTTCGCCCTTGACCCAGAACGCCGCGCGCGACCGCGACCAGTAGGTGACGCGCCCGGTGGCAAGTGTCTGCACCACCGATTCGGCGTTCATCCAGGCCAGCATCAGCACCTCGCCCGTCACATGATCCTGAGCGATGGCGGGGATCAGGCCACGGGTGTCGTAGCTGAGCGAGGCGGGGTCGAAAGCCACGGTGTTCTCCTTTGCAAGGGGCGTTTGCGGGTCTATCTATGGGGTCGGGCGGCCCGAGGAAAGGCCCGCACGCAAGCCAGAGGGCCGCATGAGCGATACCGACCTGATCAACCTCTATTCCGGGCGCATTCTGGAACTGGCGGCCGACATTCCGCATCTCGGGCGGCTGGTGGCTCCGCAGGCCAGCATCCGGCGCCGCTCGCCCCTTTGCGGCTCGACCGTGACGGTGGATCTGGCGGTGCAGGATGGGCGGGTGGCGGAGTTTGCGCAGGATGTGAAGGCCTGCGCGCTGGGCCAGGCGGCGGCTTCGGTGCTGGGGCGGGCGGTGCTGGGGTTGACGCTGGACGAGATCACGGCCGGGCGCGATGCGCTGCGCGCCATGCTGAAGGAAGGCGGGCCGGTTCCCGCCGCGCCGTTTGACGGTTTTGCCGTGCTGCTGCCCGCGCGCGAGTTCAAGAACCGCCATGCCTCGATCCTGCTGGCGATTGAGGCCACCGCCGAGGCGATGGCGGCGGCCGGGCGGGCGTAATCGCGGCCTCGTCAAAAAAACCGCCGCCAGCCCGATGGGGCGGCGGCGGCAAGTGGCGTCTGATCTGGGCAGCGGGGCGGGACAGCCCCGGCGTCGGACAGGCAGGAAACGCAGACCCCAGGGGACAGGGGTGCGCCCGGATTCAGATCGCAGGCAGTGACGGTCAGACCAGTGCGGGCAGGTAGAGCCCGGCGATCAGAAGGGAAAACAGCGAAGCCACACCCAGCGCATCCTCGATCAGCGTGGCGCGGGAACGGGTCAGGACAGTCTTGATTTCGCGGATCATGGCACTTTCCCTTGCTTGTGTTGCCGTATTGTTCTCATTTCCCGCGAGTCGTGTAAAGAACTTTTTAAGAACATCGCGAACATATGGGGCCATCGGGAAAACCGGGGGCCAGCCGCCCAGCCTGACCGCAGGTCAGGCGTTCTTCGCTGAAACCTTCCACCGGCAGGTTTTCCGGGCGCTCATCACCCCCATGGGCCAATGCGAAAGCAGGGGATGGAGAGCCTGTCAGCCGACCGAGAGCAGCCTGATCGCGCGGTCCTGGTCCAGCAGCCACAACAGCAGGCGGGCGGCGCGGCCCCGGGGCGATTCAAGCGTGGGGTCTTCGGCAAGCAGGCGGCGGGCGTCGCTTTGGGCCACCTCCATCAGCGCCGACTGGCGTTCAAGGTCGGCGACGCGAAAGCGCGGCAGGCCGGATTGCGCGGTGCCGATCAGGTCGCCCGCGCCGCGCATCGCAAGGTCTTCCTCGGCGATGCGGAAACCGTCTTCGGTTTCGCGCAGGATGGTCAGGCGGCGTTCGCCGCTGTCGCCCAGGGGGGGCTGATACATCAGCAGGCAGGTCGATTGCGCCGCCCCGCGCCCGACCCGCCCGCGCAGCTGGTGCAGTTGCGACAGGCCGAAGATCTCGGCCCGTTCGATCACCATGATCGAGGCGTTGGGCACGTTGACCCCGACCTCGATCACCGTGGTGGCCACCAGCACCTTGGTGACACCCGCCACGAACCGGGCCATCGCCGCGTCCTTCTCGGCGGGCGGCATCTGGCCGTGGACCAGCCCGACCACGCCTTCGCCCAGGGCGGCGCGCAGGTGCTGGAAGCGGGCCTCGGACGAGGCATAGTCGAGCACCTCGCTGTCCTCGACCAGCGGGCAGACCCAGTAGGCCTGCCGCCCCTCGGCCACAGCCTGCGCCAGATGCGCCACCACCTCGTCGATCCGCGCGGTGGAGATCAGGGCGGTGCGGACCGGCTTGCGCCCGGCCGGCTTTTCATCCAGCACCGACACGTCCATGTCGCCATAGCTCGCCAGCGCCAGGCTGCGCGGAATCGGCGTGGCGGTCATCACCAGCACGTCGGCGGCGGTGCCCTTGGCGCCCAGTTCCATCCGCTGCGCCACGCCAAAGCGGTGCTGTTCGTCAACCACCGCCAGCCGCAGGTCGTGGAACGCCACATCCTTCTGGAACACCGCATGGGTGCCGACCAGCACGGCAGTGCGGCCATCGCGCAGCGCGGCCAGCTTGGCCTCGCGGTCGGCCCCCTTGTCGCGGCCCGTCAGCAGTTCCAGCCGGATGCCGGCGGCGGCGGCCAGCGGTGTCAGGCTTTCCATGTGCTGCCGGGCGAGGATTTCGGTCGGGGCCATCATCACCCCCTGCCCGCCCGCCTCGACCCCGACCAGCAGGGCCAGAAACGCCACCAGCGTCTTGCCCGAGCCGACATCGCCCTGCAGCAGCCGGTTCATCCGCAGGGGCTGCGCCATGTCGGCGGCAATCTCGGCCAGCGCGCGGCTTTGCGCGCCGGTGGGGGCATAAGGCAGGCTGGCCAGGACAAGGGCCTGCAGGCGCCCCGTGGCATGGCTGGCGACGCCCTTGCCGCGGCGCAGGCTGGCGCGGGCCAGCGAAAGGGTCAGCTGATGCGCGAACAACTCGTCATAGGCCAGCCGCTGGCGGGCGGGGGCGGTATGGGCGATGTCGGCGGCGCTGGCCGGGGCATGGGCGGCCCGCACCGCCTCGCGCCAGCCCGGCCAGCCTTCGCGGGCCTTCAGCGGGCCGTCGATCCATTCCGGCAGGTCGGGCGCGCGCGCCAGTGCCGATTGCGCGGCCTTCGCCACCAGCTTTTGCGTCAGGCCCGCCGACAGCGGATAGACCGGCTCGTAGCTCGGCAATTCGCCCGCCTCATCAAGGCGCAGCACATGGTCGGGGTGGACCATCTGGGCGATGCCGTCGAAAATCTCCACCCGCCCCGAGACCAGCCGCTTCTGCCCGGTGGGCAGCAGTTTGGTCAGGTAGTCGCCGCGGGCGTGGAAGAACACCAGCTGAAACTCCAGCGCCGCGTCGCGGACCATGACGCGGTAGGGGCGGCCCTTGGTCTTTGGCGGGAAATGGCTTCCCACAGTGACCTCGACCGTCACCGTGCCGGGCGGGACGATGTCGCGGACCGAGGCCCGGCGGGCGCGGTCGACCCCGGAATGGGGCAGCAGGAACAGCAGGTCCTTCGGGCGTTCGACCCCAAGTGCCGCAAAGGCGCGGGCCGACTTGGGCCCGACGCCCTCCAGCGTTTCAAGCTCGGCGAACAGCGGGAACAGCAACTCTGGCCGACTCATGCCCGGCCGATCAGGGCGATCCATGCGTCCTCGTCGATGGTGGGAACGCCAAGCGCGGCGGCGGCCTTGGCCTTGGACCCGGCACCGGGGCCCGCCACCAGCAGGTCGGTTTTC
This sequence comes from Paracoccaceae bacterium Fryx2, assembly GCA_032334235.1. NCBI lineage: Bacteria > Pseudomonadati > Pseudomonadota > Alphaproteobacteria > Rhodobacterales > Paracoccaceae > Paracoccaceae bacterium Fryx2. The sequence goes on along the minus strand of JAVSGI010000005.1, from coordinate 225,817 downwards.
GCCGAAACCGAGCCTGCGACCTTGGCCCCCAGCGCCTCGGCCCTTGCCTTTGCTTCGGCGCGGGTCATCTTCTCCAGTGTGCCGGTGAAGACCACCGTCTTGCCGGCCACCGGGCTGTCGACGGGGGCGCGGCGGGTGCTGTCTGCCACCGTCAGATGCGCCACCAACGCGTCGATCGCGGCGCGTTCCGCTTCCTGGTGGAAGGTGGTGACGACCGAGGCTGCCAGCACGTCGCCCACCCCGTCGATCGCGGTCAGTTCCGCCCAGTCCGGTCCCTCGCCCACGGTCGCGGCCGTCATCGCCGCCTCGAACGGGGCCCAGGAACCGTAGTGGTTGGCCAGCAATTGCGCCGAGGTTTCCCCCACATGCCGGATGCCAAGTGCGAAGATCAGCCGGTGCAGGCCGATGCGGCGGCGGGTTTCGATGGCGGCAAAGAGGTTTGCCGCCGACCGGTCCCCCCAGCCTTCGCGGTTCTTCAGCTTTTGCAGCGGGTTGGCGGTATCGCGCGCCTCCAGCGTGAAGATGTCGGCGGGTTCCTTCACCGGCAGCAGGTCGTCGCGGAAGAACGCCTCGACCTGCTTGGCGCCCAGCCCCTCGATGTCGAAGGCCCCGCGCGAGACGAAATGCTTCAGCCGCTCGACCGCCTGTGCCGGGCAGATCAGCCCGCCGGAACAGCGGCGCACCGCGTCGCCCTCCTCGCGGATCGCGTCGGATTGGCATTGCGGGCATTTGTCGGGAAAGATGTAGGGCACTGCATCGGCGGGGCGGCGCGTCAGATCGACATCGGCGATCTTGGGGATCACGTCGCCCGCGCGGTAGACCTGCACCCAGTCGCCGACGCGGATATCCTTGCCACCCCGGATCGCCCCGCCGCTGCTGTTGCGGCCCGCGATGTAATCCTCGTTGTGCAGGGTGGCGTTGGAGACGACGACCCCGCCGACCGTGACCGGCTGCAGCCGCGCGACCGGTGACAGCGCGCCGGTGCGGCCCACCTGGATGTCGATGCCCAGAAGCCGCGTCCAGGCCAGTTCGGCGGGAAACTTGTGCGCGATCGCCCAGCGCGGCGTGGCCGAGCGGAAGCCGAGGCGGCGTTGCAGGGCCAGGTCGTCGACCTTGTAGACCACGCCGTCGATGTCGTAGCCAAGGCTGGCACGCTGCGCCTCGATGGCCTTGTAATGCGCCTGCATCGCCTCCGGCCCGTCGCAAAGGATGGTCAGCGGGTTGGTCGGGAACCCCAGTGCGTCGAGCCGGGCGATGGCGCCCAGCTGGGTGTCGGCCAGCGGCTGCGACACCTCCCCCCAGGCATAGGCGAAGAAGCGCAGCGGACGGGCGGCGGTGATCGTGGCATCCAGTTGCCGCAGGCTGCCCGCCGCAGCATTGCGCGGGTTGGCGAAGGTCTTGCCCCCCGATGCGGCCTGCCGGGCGTTCAGGGCGGCGAAATCGGCGTGGCTCATGTAGACCTCGCCGCGCACTTCCAGCACGGCGGGGGCATCGTTCAGGCGCTGCGGAATGTCGGCAATGGTGCGGGCGTTTTCGGTGACGTTCTCGCCGGTCTCGCCGTCGCCGCGGGTGGCGGCCTGCATCAGAATGCCGCCCTCGTAGCGCAGCGACAGCGACAACCCGTCGATCTTGGGTTCGGCGGCGTAGGCCAGCGCCGCCCCGTGCCCGAGGTATTTGCGCACCCGGTCGTCGAAATCGACGATGTCGGCCGCGTCGAATCCGTTTTCCAGGCTGAGCATCCGGACCACATGCCGCACCTTGGCAAAGCCTTCGGCCAGCGGCGCGCCGACCTGTTCCGACGCGCTGTCTGACCGTTTCAGCGCCGGAAACCGCGCCTCGATGGCGGCATTGCGCAGTTTCAGCGCGTCGTAGTCGGCATCGCTGATCTCGGGCGCGTCGAGCGTGTGATAGGCCCGATTCGCGTCGGCCAGCGCCTGCGCCAGACGATCAAGCTCTGCCCGGGCCTCGGCCCCGGTCAGGGCGTCCACCGACTTTTCCTGCATCCTAGCCTCCCCGGTTCGCCCCCCAAGGTGTAGGGGGCAGCCCGGCCCAGGTCCAGCCCTCAGGCCCCGATGGCGAAGCGGCGTTCGACATCCGCGGGACCGGGGTCGCGCAGCACATAGCCCCTGCCCCAGACGGTTTCGATGTAGTTCGACCCGCCGGTGGCTTCTGCAAGTTTCTTGCGCAGCTTGCAGATGAATACGTCGATGATCTTCAATTCGGGTTCGTCCATCCCGCCATAAAGATGATTGAGGAACATTTCCTTGGTTAGCGTGGTGCCTTTGCGCAGGCTGAGCAATTCCAGCATCTGGTATTCCTTGCCGGTCAGATGCACGGTCTTGCCCTCGACATCCACCGTCTTGGCATCAAGATTGACCGAAACCTTGCCGGTGCGGATCACCGATTGCGCATGGCCCTTGGAGCGGCGGATGATGGCATGAATCCGCGCAACCAGTTCCTCGCGATGAAACGGCTTGGTCATGTAATCGTCGGCACCGAAGCCGAAGCCCTTGATCTTGTTGTCGGTATCGTCAGAGCCCGACAGGATCAGGATCGGCGTTTCGACCCGTGCCAGCCGCAACTGGCGCAGAACCTCATGCCCGCTCATGTCGGGCAGGTTCAGATCGAGCAGGATCAGGTCATAGTCGTAAAGCTTCGCCAGATCGATGCCGTCTTCGCCCAGATCGGTACAATAGACGTTCAGGTTCGCGTGGGTCAGCATCAGTTCGATGCTGCGCGAGGTGGTCGGATCATCCTCCACCAGTAGAATCCGCATGCTGCAATCTCCGCGTCAGGCCCTTGTTCGTTAACTACACTGCGGTCCAATGGTTAACTACCGGTTACTGTGGCAGAACTGCGGCGAGAAACAACTTAAAGTTGTCGATATTTCTGCAAGGTTGTGACCTTCAGGGCTTTTTCGCCATGATGCTCCACCGCCGCGCGCCAGAGGGCGAATTCCTCCTCGGACAAGGCATAGCGGTCCAATGCCTCGGCCTGGGTGATCAGACCATAGACCACGGCCTTGACCACCACGGCCTTGCGGCTGGCGACCCAGCGGCGGGTATCAGGGGGCGGCAGGTCGGCGCGGCAGAGCACGGAGCCATCGGGCAAGGTGACCTGGCGCGGGCCATCAACGCGTTTGAGATACATCACAGGGTCCCTCGTTCCTTGCGGCAAGACTGACGCATCAGGCTTAAGCATCGGTGAAACGAGGGGGTTGAGAGTGTGTAGCATTTTCCTATATTCCCTTCGACTTCGCAGGAACCCTGCCGGAGACGTGCCATGCCCGATCAACCGCTGAATTCGCTGGGCCTGCCCAAGCGCCCGCAGGACACGCGGGTAGTGGTGGCCATGTCGGGCGGCGTCGACAGTTCCGTGGTGGCGGCACAGCTTGCCGAAGAAGGCTATGACGTGGTCGGCGTCACCCTGCAGCTTTACGACCATGGTGCGGCGCTGGCGAAAAAGGGCGCCTGCTGCGCTGGCCGCGACATCCACGACGCGCGCCGGGTGGCCGAAACCATGGGCTTTCCGCATTACGTGCTGGATTACGAGAACACCTTCCGCGCGGCGGTGATCGACGAATTCGCCGATGCCTATCTGGCGGGCGCCACGCCGGTGCCCTGCATCCGCTGCAACGAGCGGGTGAAGTTCAAGGACCTGCTGGCCACCGCGAAAGATCTTGAGGCCGACTGCATGGCCACCGGCCATTACATCCAGCGCAAGACCGGCGCCCTGGGGCCCGAACTGCACTGCGCCACCGATGCCGCCCGCGACCAGAGCTATTTCCTGTTCTCGACCACGGCCGAGCAGCTGGACTACCTGCGCTTCCCGCTGGGCCATCTGGCCTCGAAGGCCGAAACCCGGGCGCTGGCGGCGCGCTATGGCCTGTCGGTCGCCGACAAGCCCGACAGCCAGGACATCTGCTTCGTGCCGAACGGCGACTATGCGGCGGTGATCGAGAAGCTGCGCCCCGAGGCGGTGGCGCCGGGCGAGATTGTCGATCTGGCGGGCAATGTGCTGGGGGCGCATCGCGGCGTGATCCACTACACCATCGGCCAGCGCCGCGGGCTGGGGATCGGCGGGCTGGGCGATCCGCTCTATGTGGTGCGTCTGGACCCCGCGACGCGACAGGTGATCGTCGGGCCGAAGGCGGCACTGTCGACCCGCACCATCCCGCTCAAGGAGATCAACTGGCTGGGCGACGCGCCCTTCGCCAGTGCGCCTGAATGGCAGGTGGAGGTCAAGGTCCGCTCGACCCGCGCCCCGCGCCCCGCGATCCTGCGCCCCCTGTCGGCCACCGAGGCGGAGGTGGAACTGCTGTCACCCGAAGAAGGCGTGTCGGCGGGGCAGGCCTGCGTGTTCTATGCCGCTGAAGGGTCGCGCGTGCTGGGCGGTGGCTGGATCCGGGGCGGGCGCTGAGGCTTCTTCTTGGAAAAAATACCCGCTGAATGTTCTGGCCGAGAGGGCGGATTGGGTATTTGAACCAAGAAGAAACCGCAGGTCAGAGGGCCGCCAGCACCGATCTCGCTGCGCGCAGGCCGGGCGGCTCGCCACCCTGCCCCAGCCGCTGCATGGTCAGCGACATGGCGGCCTGCTGCGCGGCGCGGGCCGGGCCGTCCTCCAGCAGGTGCAGCAGGGCCGGGGCGATCCGGTCGGCGCGGCAATGTTTGCCGATGAATTCGGGCACCACGCGGGTCTCCGACACCAGGTTGACCAGCGTCACCGTGTTGATCCGTGCGGCGCGGCGCATCAGCCACAGCGTCAGCGGGTGCATGTCGTAGGCGATGACCATCGGCACGCCGTTGGCGGCAAGCTCCAGCGACACGGTGCCCGAGGCTGCGATGGCCGCATTGGCCGCGGCGAAGGCGGCGCGCTTGGTCGCGGCATCCTCGATGATCAGCGGCCGGATCGGCCAGTCGGCACTGAGGTCGCGCACCAGACCGGCCACGCCGCGCAGGGTGGGCAGGGCGACCCGCGCGGCCGGGTGGCGGGCCTTGACCTGCGCCAGAACCGAGCCGATCACCGGGGCCAGCCGCGCCACCTCGCCCCGGCGAGAGCCGGGCAGGGCGAGGATCAGCGGACCGTCGCCGCGCAGGGCATCGGCCTCGGCCGGGGTGGCGAGGGGTTCGGCCACCACCGGATGGCCGACGAAATCGCAGGTCATCCCGGCGGCGGTCATGTAGGGAGGCTCGAACGGCAGGAGCGCCAGCACATGGTCGATCACCCGGGCCATCTTCGCGGCCCGTCCCGGACGCCAGGCCCAGACCGAGGGCGCGACGTAGTGGATGGTGCGCAAGGCGGGCCGGGCCGCCTTGACGCGCGCGGCGACCCGCAGGCAGAAATCGGGGCTGTCGATGGTGATCAGGGCGGCGGGGGCGGCGGCGAGGGCGGCGGCGGCGGCCTGCGCAATGCGGCGCTTCAGGGCGCGGTATTTCGGCAGGATCTCGGCGATGCCCATCACCGAAAGCTCCTCCATCGGGAACAGGCTCGTCAGCCCTTCGGCCTGCATCAGCGGCCCGCCGATGCCATCGAAGGTGCAGCCGGGGGAAAGGGTTTTCAGCCCCGCCATCAGGGCCGCGCCGAGGCGGTCGCCCGACGGCTCGCCCGCGATCAGGAAGAACCTCACGGCTCGGCCCAGAGCGCCAGCCCCGCGGCATCGGCCCGCGCCAGCACCTCGGCGCGGTCGATCACGATCACCCGGCCGGCCTGAAGGCAGAGTCCGCCCAGCCCCGCCGCCGCAGCCGACGCGATGGTGGCGGGGCCGATGGCCGGAAGATCGGTGCGCAGGTCCTGCCCCTGCTTGGCGCGTTTGGTGAAAACGCCGCCGCGGGCGGGGGCCAGATCGGCGCGGTGGCTTGCGACGAAGGCCAAGAGCGCATCGGTGCCGTAGATCGTCTCGATACCGAGGCAGAGCCCCTCGGCCACGACGCAGCCCTGCCCCACGTCCACCGGCGCGAGCGCGTCGAGGATGGCGCGGCCGCGCGCGGCATCGCGCAGGTCGGCGGCCGAAGGGGCGCGCGCGCCCAGCACGCCCGTATCGGCCAGCAGGCCGGGGGCAAGGTCGGCCAGGCCCAGCACGGCAAACCCCGCCTCCTCGAAGATCGCGATGACGCCGCGCAGGGTGGCATCGTCGCCGCCCTGCATCGCGGCCAGCAGTTGAGGCACCATCTGCGCGGTGGCCGGGTCGAACAGCGCCGGGTCGAGCCGTGGCCGCTGCACCGCGCCTGCGAAGACCACCCGGGTCACGCCGCAATCTTCCAGATGGCGCAGGAACAGCGCCAGCCGCTCGACGCGGAAGGTGATGTCGGGGGTCAGCCCGTCCGGGGCAAACCCGTCAAGCGCCGCCACCAGCGGTGCCGGGCCGGGCAGCGCCGCGACCAGCAACCCCGGAAGCGCCCCCCGCCCCGCGATGATCGCCAGGCGGCCTTCGGAGGTCGTTTCTGTGTCAGGCCGGGTCACTTCGGGGTCAGGAACGAGCGGTCCGAGGCGGCAAGGATGAAATCGGTCATCTCGCGGACATGGACGCTTTCGGTTTCCTCGGCCAGACGGCGGGCGCGGTCGAGAAAGCTGCCCTCGCCCTGGGCCAGCATCTGGTAGGCGGCGCGCAGCGCGGTGATTTCGGCCCTGCTGACGCCGCGCCGCTTCAGGCCCACGAGGTTCAGCCCGTCGAGATCGCCGCGCGGACCCTGCACCAGCCCGTGCGGCAGCACGTCGTTGGTCACCATGGTCACCGCCCCGATGATCGCGCCGCGCCCGACCCGCACCCACTGGTGAATGCCCGACAGCCCGCCGACGATCACATCGTCACCCAGCACGCAATGCCCGGCGATGGCGGCCTGATTGGCCAGGATCACCCGGCTGCCGAGCGTGGCATCATGGCCGACATGCGCGCCGGTCATCAGCAGGCAGTCATCCCCGACCCGCGTGACCCCGCCGCCGCCCTCGGTGCCGGTGTTCAGCGTGGCGCCTTCGCGGATGCGGCAGCGCGCGCCGACGATCAGGCGGGTGTGCTCGCCGCGATACTTCAGATCCTGCGGCACCTCGCCGACACAGGCGAAGGGAAAGATCACCGTGGCCGCCCCGATTTCGGTCCACCCCGTCACCACCGCGTGGCTCTTGACTTCGACGCCCTCGGCCAGCGTGACCTCGGGGCCGATGATGGCAAAAGGCCCGATCCGGCAGCCCGCACCGATCACGGCACCGGGTTCGACGATGGCCGATGGGTGGATAAGGGTTTCCGTCATGCCTTGGGCAGATCCATCATCGCGGTGAATTCGCATTCGGCCGCCAGTTCGCCGTCAACCGTCGCGCGGCCGCCGAACTTCCACACCTTGCCGCCGCCGCGCTTGACGGTGATGTGCAGTTCCATCACGTCGCCCGGCACCACCTTGCGGCGGAACTTGGCGCCATCGACGCCCATGAAATACACCAGCAGGTTCTTGTCGGCCAGATCCATCGACACGCCGACCAGCACGCCGGCCGTCTGGGCCAGCGCCTCGATGATCATCACGCCGGGAAAGACCGGCGCGCCGGGAAAGTGGCCCTGGAACTGCGGCTCGTTGAAGGTCACGTTCTTGATGCCGACCGCGCTGGTGTTGACCACGATATCGCGCACCTTGTCGATCAGCAGGAAGGGGTAGCGGTGCGGGATAAGGCGCTGGATCAACTGGAGGTCGGCAGTGTCTGTCATCATGTGTTCCTTGCGGCGCGGGGCCCCGGGGGTTGGTTTTCGGCTGCGGCCTGCCTAGCAACTTGCCCTGCCGCCGACAAGCCGCGCGGGTCAGGGGACGGCAGGGTCGGGTGTCGCAGGGGCCGTGGCGCCGGGGGGGGAACTGCCGTCGCCCAGCACCGCGTCGATCCGGGCGATGGCCGCTTCGGTGACATCGACCCGGTCGAAGGACAGCACGACCGCCCCCTTGTCGAGGATCGCCACAGCGCCGTAATCCTGCATCAGATCGGCAAGGATCGGCACCGCCGTTTCAAAGAACCGCTGGCGGTCCGCATCGCGGCTTTGGGTCAGGCTGCGCGCCTTGGCCTCCTGCGCGGCGCGGATGCCCTCGACCCTGGTGTCGAATGCCTCGGCCAGGGCGCGGAACTCGGCGGGGGGCAACGTCGCGCGGCGGAAGGTCAAGTCGCGCTCTTCCGCCTCCAGACTGGCCTCGATCTTGCGGTTCTCGGCCTGAAGGGCGCGGCTCGCCTGTTCGGAAAGCGCCTGCACCGCCTTGCCATACAGCGATTCCGTGTAAAGGCGCTCCTGCGTCAGGGTCAGCACCGGGCTGCGCACCGGCACCTCGACCCCCAGCTGCTGCGCCGCCCCGGCCACCGGCCAGAGCAGCAACAGACCCAGCGCGGGCAGCACCCGGCGCATCAGAACTGCGTGGAGATCGTCAGGTCGAACAGTTGCTCCTCGTCGTAGTCTTCCTTGAGGATCGGCTTGGCGAAGTTGAACTTCAGCGGGCCGAGGCCGGTCGTCCAGTAGACCGAGAACCCGACAGACGAGCGCAGATACATCTCGTCGTCGACGACACCACTCCCCGCCGTATTGTCCAGCCCCCAGACCGACCCGATGTCGAAGAACACCCCGCCGGTGATGCCGTATTCCTCGGGCAATCCCAGCGGGAAGTCGGCCTCGAGCCGGGCAGCCGCAAAGTAGTTGCCACCCAGCGCATCATCGCCAGTCGGGAAAATGTCGCGCGGACCAAGACCGTTCGGCTCGAAGCCGCGAATCTTGCCGTTGCCGAAGAAACGGTCGGTCACACTGCTGTCGCCGTTCAGCGTGTTGATCATGCCGCCTTCCACCACGGCGCGGACCGTGACTTCCTCGTTCAGCACCTTGGTTTCGGCCAGAGCCAGCGCCGTGGAGGTGATGGATTGCACGTCGCCCCCCACCCCGCCGTAATCCTGGCTGAAGCGCAGCAGGAAGCCGCCGTTCGGGTTCAGGCCGGTCAGGCGCGTGTCGTAGGAATAGGTGTAACCGAGGGCCGAGGTCAGCAGAGCGCCGCGCGTTTCTTCCGCCTCCAGAATGTCTGAAGCATCGTCCTCTACGTTCAACAGCGACTTTTCCGTCAGCGTGTAGCGCAGCTCCAGCCGCCCGTTCTCGCTGACCGGGAATTCGATGCCGGTGTTGAACGAGATCCGCCGCGTGTCGTAGCGCGCGTTCTCGTTGTCGGACTCGAAGTAACCCGCGCCGATCCTGAACTTCAGGTCGCGGCCAAGGAAAGCCGGTTCGATGAAGTTGAAGGACGAGTTCTTGTTGTCCTTCCCCAGGGAAAGATTGACCCCGACGGTCTGGCCGCGCCCGAGGAAGTTGGTTTCCGTCAGCCCGACGTTGAAGCCGACCCCGGAACTGACGCCGTAGCTGACACCGAAGGTCAGCGACCCGGTCGGCTTTTCCTCCAGCCCGACCTTCACCACCACCTGGTCGCCCGCACTGCCCTGTTCCGATTCCACCGAGGCATCGGCAAAGAAGCCCAGTGCCCGGATGCGTTCGGCTGCCTGGCGCACTTCGCGCGGGTTGAAGGGGTCGCCTTCGACGGTGCGGAACTGGCGGCGCACCACCTGGTCGAGCGTCGTGGTGTTGCCCTCGATGTCGATGCGTTCGACGAACACCTTCTGGCCGCGGGTCAGGGCGAACTCGATATCCAGCGACTGCGTCTTGTCGTTGCGGGTCACGCGCGGGTCGATCCGCACGAAGTTCAGGCCCTTGCGCAGCGCCAGGGCTTCCATCCGCGCCACGTTGTTTTCCACGACGGCCGGCGAATAGACCACGCCCGGCCGCACGCGAAGAAGCTCGCGGAATTCGGCGATATCGACGCCCTCGATCTCGCTGACGGCGGAAATCCGGCCGAACTTGAACTGCTGGCCCTCGCGCACGGTGAAGGTCACGAAAGAGGCGTCGCGTTCGCGGGTCACTTCGGCGCTGGCGTCCATCACCTGGAAATCGACGTAACCGCGCGACAGGTAGAAATCGCGCAGCAGCTGCTTGTCGAGTTCAAGCCGCTCGGCAAACAGCGTGTCGGCCTGGATGAACTGGCGCAGGAGGCCCGCCTGCTTGGTTTCCAGCACCTGGCGCAGACGACGGTCGGAATAGGCGCGGTTGCCGACGAAGCCCAGCCGCTCGATCTCGGCCACCTTGCCCTCGGCGATCTCGAACACCAGATCGACGCGGTTGTCCGACCGGCGGATGATGCGCGGATCGACCGTGGCCGCGATGCGCCCCGACTGGCGGTAGGCTTCGACGATGGCGGCGGCATCGGCCTCAGCCAGGGCGGGCGAGAACACCCGACGCGACTGCGAGGTGATGATCTCGGCCAGCGCATCGTCCTTCAGCTTGGCGTTGCCCTCGAAGTTGATCACGTTGATCGTCGGATATTCCTTGACGGTGATCACCAGCGTGCCGCCGCGCGGGCTGAGTTCGACCGTCTCGAACAGGCCCGAGTTCAGGATGCGCTGATAGGCGTCGTTCAGGCCGCCGGCGGTGACCGCCTCGCCCTGCTTGATTCCGGCGTAAGACAGGATGGTGGCCGCGTCGACGCGGTCGTTTCCTTGCAGCGTGACGTTGGAAAAGCTGTAGGTCTGGGCTTGCGCCTCCAGCAGCATCGGGCCGCTAACCGCCGATGCCGCAAGGAAAAGTGTCAGTGCAGTGGAACGGAGCATCCCCCGGACCCGTGTGCCGCGTGCGAAAGCCGCGCCTGTCGCCTGATGCATCTGTCCGCCCCGTCAAATACTTGTCTGGCATCCTGACTAGCCGGATTGCCACGGCTTGTCAAAAGGCGCGGGCATTCATCTGGTTGGGTGTGTCAAAGATATCCACAAGCCCTTGTGGCCGCACGGCAACCCGGCAGGCGCGCCGCAGGGCGCGGCGGGCGGGGTCGCTATTGCGGGGCGGGGTGCGGCAGCAGCGCATAGCCCAGAAACGCCCCGGCCAGCAGCCCGACAAGGATGGTGCCGAGGCTGAACAGCCAGTCCCAGTTGAGGCCCACCAGCAGCGAAAGCCCGCGATATCCGTTCATGACCGTCTGCATCGTCGCACCTGTCGGATTGCCTCATTGCCCCCGCCGTAGCAGGGCAATGTGGCATCATTTTGGCATCACGGGCAGAACAGGTCGTTGCCCAGCGCAAAGACCATCAGCGTCAGCAGGATCGCCAGCCCGCCCGTCATCAGCACGCGCAGCACGCGGTCGCTGGGCGGCTTGCCGGTTGCAGCTTCCCAGGCGTGGAACACCAGATGCCCGCCATCGAGCACCGGCACCGGAAAGAGGTTCATCAGCCCGACGGCGGTGGACAGCATGGCAAGGAACCAGATGAAGCTTTCCACCCCCTGGCTTGCCATCGCCCCCGAGGTTTCGGCAATGCCGATCGGCCCCTGCAGGTTGCACGACGAGATTGCGCCGCTGGCCATGTGCCACAGCCCCGACAGGCTGGTGGTCGCGATGATCCAGCTTTGCCGCGCGCCAAGCCCGATGGTTTCGAACACGCCCGGCGTGCGGGTTTCGGGCACGAAAACCAGCCCGCCCGAAAGCCCGATCAGCCACCGCGTCTCGAAGCCGCCCGCCGTGGCCGGAATGTCCATCCGGCGCGGCACCAGCGCCACCTCGACCGTCTCGCCCGCCCGCCAGATGGTCAGCAGCAGCGTCTTGCCATCCGACACGCCAACGATCTCGCGCAGTTCGGCGAAGGAATTGATTGCCCAGCCGTCGACCGACAGCACGATGTCGCCCGCCTGCATCCCCGCATCCATCGCCGCCGACTGCGGCTGCACCCCGTCGGCAATCGCCGGGAATGGGAAGGGGCCGGGCAAGGTGATCTCTGCCCCGGCGCGCTCCACCCGGTAGTCGATCACCGGGGCGGGAGGCAGGGTCGATGTCACGTCGAGGAAGGTCGCAAGGTCCGGCGTCTCGGCCCCGCCGACCGACAGGATGCGGTCGCCGGGTTCCAGCGAGCGGCCCTCGTAGGGGGTCGCCTTCATGCTGCCCACCACCGGCAGGTCGGTCGCCACGCCGTTGAAGAAGAAGAACCCGCCGAACACCAGCACCGAGAACACGAAGTTGAACATCGGCCCCGCCGCCACCGTGGCCGCCCGCGCCCAGAGCGGCGCGCCATGCATGGTGCGGCGGCGCTCCTGCGTCGAGAGGCGCGAGATCATGCCGCCATCCTTGCCCGAGGCCGCATCGGAATCGCCAAGGAACTTGACGAAGCCGCCGAACGGCAGCGCCGCCACCTGCCAGCGCGTGCCCCGCCCGTCCATGCGCGACCACAGCACCGGGCCGAAGCCCAGGCTGAACACCTCGGCATGGATCCCCGACCAGCGGCCGACGATGTAGTGGCCGTATTCATGCACCGCCACGATGATCGAAAGCGCCACCACGAAGGCGATGATCGTCCAGGCGAAACCGCCGAACGAGGGGATCATTCCGATGATATCCAAGAACTCTACCTTCCTGATTGCCGCGCGCGCACCGCGTCTGTCGCCTCTTGCCGTGCGAGATGGTCCATTGCCAGCACATCCTCAAGGCCCTGCGGTGCATTTCCAAGGCAATTGCGGCCCGAAAGCCGGGCAAGCGTGTCCTCGACGATGCCCGCCATCTCGGCAAAGCCCAGTCCGCCCGCGATGAAGTGATCAAGCGCGATTTCCTTGGCGGCGTTGAAGGCCGCCCCGGCCATGCCGCCGGTCTCCATCACCTCGCGCGCGAGGCGCAGCGCCGGGTAGCGTTCCGTGTCGGGGGCGCGGAAGGTCATCTGCCCGGCCAGCGCCAGATCCAGCCGCGCCACCGGCAGCGCCGCGCGTTCGGGCCAGTTCAGCGCATAGCCGATGGCGTGCCGCATGTCGGGTGTTCCGACATGCGCCATGATCGCGCCGTCGCGAAAGCCGACCATCGAATGGATCAGCGATTCCGGATGGATGATGACCTCGACCTGATCGGGGGTCACGCCGAAGAACTCGCGCGCCTCGATCACCTCCATCGCCTTGTTGAACATCGAGGCGCTGTCGATGGTGATGCGCGCGCCCATCGACCAGTTGGGATGCGCCAGCGCCTCGGCCACCGTGGCCAGCGCCAGCCGCTCCAGCGGCCAGTCGCGCAGCGCCCCACCCGAGGCGGTCAGGATGATGCGTTCCACCGCCGCGATGTCCTCGCCCACCAGCGCCTGAAACACCGCCGAATGCTCGCTGTCCACCGGCAGGATGCGCGCGCCTGCCGCCGCCGCCGCCGCCAGAAGCAGCGGTCCCGCGGTCACCAGGCTTTCCTTGTTGGCCAGCGCCAGCGTGCGGCCATGCGCCAGCGCGCGGAACCCCGGCTCCAGCCCCGCCGCGCCGACGATGGCCGACATCACCCAGTCAGCCGGGCGGTCGGCGGCCTCGGCGATCGCCTGCGGTCCGGCGGCAACCTCGGTGCCCGAACCTTCCAGCGCCTCGCGCAGCGCGGGCAGGCAGTCGGGATAGGCGGTGACCGCCAGTTCCGCCCCCAGTGCGCGCGCCATTTCCGCCAGCCGCGCCACGTTGCGCCCGCCGGTCAGCGCCACGGTGCGGAAGGCCGCGCGGCCCCCCTGCCGCATCAACAGATCGAAGGTCGATTCACCGATCGACCCCGTGGCCCCGAACACCGAAACGCTGCGCATTGGCTAGACTCCCGAGAATGGCTGCAACAGGTACGACAGACCCAGCACAACCACCACTGCGCCGATCAGCGCATCGAACCGGTCCATCACGCCGCCATGCCCGGGGATCAGGCCCGAGCTGTCCTTGACCCCGGACCGCCGCTTGATCCAGCTTTCCGCGATGTCGCCCATCTGGCCCGCAAAGGCCACCAGCGGCGACAGCCAGACCAGCGCCCAGCCGCCCTGCCCCGCCAGCGCGAAGCCCACACCGACGGCCATCGCGCCAACCCAGCCCGCCACGGTGCCCGACCAGGTTTTCTTCGGGCTGACGCGCGGCCAGAACTTCGGTCCGCCGAAACGGCGCCCGACGAAGTAACCCGCCACGTCCGACACCACCACCACAAGCACGATCCACAGGATCGGCGCCATGCCGATGTCGGCCCGCAGCGTGACCAGCCCGTAGCCCGCCAGCATCACCAGACCGGCATAGGCAAAATAAAGCGCCGGATCGCGGCGCGGCGTCAGCGCCCCCGCCAGCCCGGGCAGCGCCAGCAGCGGCAGCAGCAGCGGCGACGGAAAGGCCAGCACGGCCAGCAGGCACAGCCCCGCCAGCATCGCCAGTGCCACCGCAGGCCAGCCGGGGGCGCGCGCGGTCATCACCGACAGTTCCCAGACCATCAGCGCCGAGACCAGGATCACCAGCGCGGCGAACGCCGGGCCGCCAAGCCAGATCTCCACCGCGCCGACCACCACCATCAGCGCGGCCGAGATGCCGCGCTTGCGCAGGTCGCTCCACCTTTCGGAAACACCTGGCGTCATGCGGTCTGCACCCCGCCGAAGCGGCGTTCGCGGTTGCCGAACCGCTGCAGGATGGAGGCCAGTTCCGCCGGGGTGAAGTCGGGCCACAGCGTCGGCGTAAACTCGTATTCGGCATAGGCCGACTGCCAGGGCAGGAAGTTCGAGGTCCGCGTCTCGCCGCTGGTGCGGATCACCAGATCGGGGTCGGGCAGATCGGCGGTATCCATCCGGGCGCTGATCGCCGCATCGCAGACATCGGCCGGGGCAAGCGTTCCCGCAGCCACGTCGTCGCACATCCGGCGCACGGCGCGGGTGATCTCGTCACGCCCGCCGTAATTGATCGCGACCGTCAGGTTCAGGTGGCTGAGCGGGGCGGTGCGCGTCTCGATCCCCTCCATCAGGCGTTGCAGCTTGGGGTCGAGGCGGCTGCGGTCACCGATGAAGCGCATCCGCACGCCCTCGGCCGCCAGCCGGTCGGCCTCGCGTTCGATGTAGCGCGCGAAGATGCTCATCAGGCCCAGCACCTCTTCGGTCGAGCGTTTCCAGTTCTCGGTCGAAAAGGCGTAGATCGTCAGCCAGCGGATGCCGAGGTCGGGGGCGCAGCGCACGATCTGCTTGACGCGCTCGGCGCCCTTGCGATGACCGACCAGCCGCGGCCAGCCGCGATTTGTGGCCCAGCGGCCATTGCCGTCCATGATGATCGCCACATGGTCAGCCATGCGCGGGGGCTGGATCGGGTCGCGCGGGTCGGTGGCGGCCAATTGCAGCCCCTTCTGCTTTGATGCGCAGGTCTCAGACCTGCATGATTTCGGCCTGCTTGCCTTCCAGCGAGCGGTCGACGGCGGCAATGGCCTTGTCGGTCAGGGCCTGCACCTCTTCGGACCACATCTTCTGGTCGTCCTCGGCCATGCCGGCCGTCTTGGCCTTCTTGATCTGGTCCATCCCGTCGCGGCGCACGTTGCGGATGGCGACCTTGGCGCGCTCGGCATAGTCGGCGGCGACCTTGGTCAGCTGGCGGCGGCGTTCCTCGTTCAGTTCGGGGATCGGCAGGCGGATCAGCGGGCCGTCGACCACCGGGTTGATGCCGATGCCGGAATCGCGGATCGCGCGTTCGACCTTGCTGACCATCGCCTTGTCCCAGACGTTGATCACCACCATGCGGGGTTCGGGCACGTTGACGGTGCCAAGCTGGTTGATCGGCGTCATCTGGCCGTAGGCATCGACATGGATCGGTTCGAGGATGCTGGCCGAGGCGCGCCCGGTGCGCAGCGAGCCGAACTCGACGCGCAGCGCCGCCAGCGCGCCATCCATCCGGCGTTCGAGGTCGTCGAGGTCTATGTCGAGATCGTCTTGCGACATGCGGTCAATCCTTCCTGGTCCGTGCCCGGCCGCGCCGGTCCTTGTCCGGGGGCGCGGCCGGGGTTTGCGGTGCTATAGCAGCAAGCTGCCGGATTCGTATAGGGTTCACCCCGCGTGGTCGCTGCGCCCGTCGCCCGCGCGGCGGGGCACCTCGCCCTGAACCCGTGTGTAGGTGCCCTCGCCGCGCAGGATGCCGCGGAAGCCCCCGGGCTCATCCAGCGAGAACACGATGATCGGCAGGTCATTGTCGCGCGCAAGGGCAATGGCGCTCGCATCCATCACGCCAAGGTGCTTTTGCAGGACTTCGTCATAGCTCACGAGGTCATAGCGCCGGGCATCGGGGTATTTCTTGGGATCCTTGTCATAGACGCCATCGACCTTGGTGCCCTTGAAGATCGCCTGGCAGGCCATCTCGTTGGCGCGCAGGGTGGCTGCGGTATCGGTGGTGAAATAGGGGTTGCCGGTGCCTGCGGCAAAGATGCACACCCGCTGCTTTTCAAGGTGGCGCACCGCGCGGCGGCGGATGTAGGGCTCGCAGACCTGATCCATCGGGATCGCGCTGATCACCCGGGTGAAGACGCCGAGCGATTCCAGCGCCGCCTGCATGGCCAGCGCGTTCATCACGGTGGCAAGCATTCCCATGTAGTCGGCGGTGGTGCGTTCCATCCCCTGGGCCGAGCCTTGCAGGCCGCGGAAGATGTTGCCGCCGCCGATCACCATGCAGATCTCGACGCCGAGATCGTGCACGGACTTCACCTCGCGCGCGATGCGCTGCACGGTGGGCGGGTGCAGGCCGTAGCCGAGGTCGCCCATCAGCGCCTCGCCGGAGATTTTCAGCATGACGCGGGAGTAGGTCACGGCTGCGGTTGCGGTCTCGGCGGTGCTCATCGGGGTATCCCTCTTGGGTGGCGGGCGTATTCGTGGTGGCCCCGGCCGGTTTGGCCCTTGGACTGCGGCGCAAAATGTCGGAAAACGCGGGCGGGTTCAACGGGGAAGGTGCAAGACGGACGCGGTGGCCCGCGACAGAAGGCGGCGGAACCGGGGGCCAGCCCCCGGACCCCCGGGGTATTTGGGCCAATGAGAAACATGAAGGAGGAGTGTCCTGCTCGGAATTGCCGCCAGCCTTTCCGCCGAGCAGCCGGTGCTGATCGCCGGGCCGACCGCCAGCGGCAAGTCGGGTCTGGCGCTGGAGATCGCGGCGCAGGGCGGCGGGGTGATCGTGAATGCCGATGCCTTGCAGGTCTATGACTGCTGGCGGGTGCTGACGGCGCGGCCGACGGCGGCCGAGGAGGCGGCGGTGCCGCACCGGCTTTATGGCCATGTCGGGCGTGACGCTGCCTATTCGGTCGGGCACTGGCTGCGGGAAGTGGCAGAGGTGCTGGCGGGCGGGGAGCGGCCGATCATCGTCGGCGGGACGGGGCTCTATTTCAGCGCTCTGACCGAAGGGCTGGCCGAGATACCGGCGATTCCGCCCGAGGTGCGCGCCGAGGCGGACCTGCGCCGGGCGGGCAATCTGGCGGGGATGATCGCCGATCTCGACGCCGCGACCCGGGCGCGCACCGACCTGGCCAACCCCGCCCGGGTGCAGCGCGCCTGGGAGGTGTGGCGCGCCACCGGGCGGGGGCTGGCGGACTGGCAGGCCGGCACCGCGCCACCGCTGTTGCCGCTCGCATCGGCGGCGGCCTTCGTGATCGTGCCGGGGCGCGACTGGCTGGGGGCGCGAATCGACGCGCGATTCGATGCGATGCTGGCGGCGGGCGCGCTGGAGGAGGTGGCGGCGGAACTGCCGCATCTGGCGGCGGCGCGGCCTTCGGCGCGGGCGATCGGGGCGGCGGAGCTTGGCGCGCATCTGCGCGGCGAAATTACGCTGGAGGCGGCGGTTGCGGCGGCAAAGATCGCGTCGCGGCAATATGCCAAGCGCCAGCGCACCTGGTTTCGCAGCCGGATGGGGCCTTGGCGGCGGATCGACCGGCCCTGAGGCGCGACCGCCGCTCTGCAAACTGCCGCCGACCGGGCGCGACAACCGCAGCTTGTGCCCACTTTTCGCTTGGGTCTTGCCGCAATGGCTGGTTATCTGGCAGGAGCGACCCCGGCTCAGAGACGGAACCCCTTCCCATGGCTGACCTTTCTGTCCCTTCAAAATTGCGGCTCGTGGCCATTCCGCGCCTTGCGGCGGGCGGGCGCTGGCGTGTCGAGGCCATGCGGGCGATTTCGGAACCGATGCTGCTGTGGTTCACCAAGGGTCAGGGCCGCATCACCATCGCGGGCGTCACGCGCGGCTACACCGCCAACAACGCCATCCTGGTGCCGGCCGGCGTGATGCATGGCTTCGAGGTCGGGCCGCAGGTGTTCGGCACCGCGGTGTTCTTCGGCCGCGACAGCGACGTGACGCTGCCCGACGCGCCGCTGCACCTGCGCATCCGCGAGGTCGGCATCCAACAGGAACTGAACCTGATCCTCGACAATATTTCGCGCGAGATGGACAGCACCAGCCCGGCGCATGACCGCGCGACCCGGCACTACCTCGGGTTGCTGAGCGTCTGGGTGGAGCGGCAGGCCAGCCGCGCCGCGCCCGACACCCCCGCCCCCGATGCGACCCGCCGTCTGGTGGCGCGCTATGTGGCGCTGCTGGAACAGGAATTCCGCTCGGGCATGGGGGTGGCGGAGTTTGCGGCGGCGCTGGGGGTCACGCCGACGCATCTCACGCGGTGTTGCCGGCAGACCTGCGCGCGCCCGGCCTCGGACCTGTTGCAGGACCGCCGGATCTTCGAGGCCCGCAAGCTGCTGAGCGAAACCGACATGTCGGTGGGACGGATCGGCGAAAGTCTGGGCTTCACCTCGCCCGCCTATTTTACCCGCGCCTTCCAGCACCTGACCGGCAGTTCGCCTTCGGCGTTTCGCCGCACGGCCTGAGGCTCGGTGCCGCGCTGCGGCATGGCCGTGCTTTCCGCTTTCCCGGCGGGAAAATGTCGCAAACCCGTCGCAAGGCGGCGAAAGCCGGCGTTGACGCCACGGCCTTTTCCGTGCGCAATGCGATATGCGAGGTCTCGCCGACCGTCGGGACCGGGCCGCAAGGCCGCACCGACCCATGGAACGGCCGTGCCCGCCATTCAAAAAAAACGACCTGACAGGGAGACTGACATGATCCATTTCACCCCGGGCGCCGAGACGCTGCATCCTGCGGCGCGGCGCTATTCGGCGGAAGTGCGGGCGGGCACGATGAGCCGCCGCGAATTTCTGACCCGCGCCTCGGCGCTGGGTGTTTCGGCCGTGGCGGCCTACGGGTTGCTGGGGCTTGCGGCACCGCGGGCCATGGCGCAGACCGGCGTTGCGGGCGGCACGCTGAGGCTCGACATGGAGACCAAGGGGCTGAAGGATCCGCGGCTCGCCGACTGGTCGCAGATCGCCAACTTCACGCGCGGCTGGCTGGAATATCTGGTCGAATACAATTCTGACGGGTCGTTCCGCGGCATGTTGCTGGAAAGCTGGACCGCCAATGACAACGCCACGGAATACACGCTGAGCGTCCGGCAGGGCGTGAAATGGTCGAACGGCGACGATTTCACCGCCGAGGACGTGGCCTTCAACATCACCCGCTGGTGCGACGGCACCGCCGAAGGCAATTCGATGGCCGCCCGCGTGTCGAGCCTGATGGACGAGGCGACCAAGCAGGCAAGGGTCGGCGCCATCACCGTGGCCGATGCCAGTACTGTCAAGCTGGTGCTGAACGCGCCCGACATCACCATCATCGCGGGCTTTGCCGACTATCCGGCGGCGGTGGTGCATCAAAGCTATGACGGCGGTGACCCGGCGGTCAACCCGATCGGCACCGGCCCCTACCTGCCCGAGACCAACGAGGTCGGCGTCAAGCAGGTTCTGGTCAGGAACACCGCGATGGAATGGTGGGGCACCCCGGTCTATGGCGGCCCCTACCTTGACCGGATCGAATACATCGACCTCGGCACCGACCCGGCCGCGCTGGTCGCGGCGGCGGAATCCGACGAGATCGACATGACCTACCAGACCTCGGGCGATTTCGTCAGCATCTTCGACGGGCTCGGCTGGGAGAAATCGGAAGCCGTGACCTCGGCCACGCTGACGGTGCGCTTCAACCAGCAATCCTCCGATCTTTACAAGGACGTTCGGGTGCGTCGCGCGCTGAGCATGGCGGTCGACAATGCCGTGGTGCTTGAGCTGGGCTATGCGGGCCTTGGCACCGTGGCCGAAAACCACCACGTCTGCCCGATCCACCCCGAATATGCCGAGCTTCCGCCGCTGGTGGTCGACCCGGCCGCCGCCAAGGCGATGATCGCCGAGGCGGGCCATGCCGACACCGAGTTCGAGCTGATCTCGATCGACGACGCCTGGCAGGCGGGCAGCTGCGACGCGGTGGCCGCCCAGATCCGCGACGCGGGCATCAACATCAAGCGCACCATCCTGCCGGGTTCGACCTTCTGGAACGACTGGCTGAAATACCCGTTCTCTGCCACCGAATGGAACATGCGCCCGCTTGGCGTGCAGACCCTGGCGCTGGCCTACAAGTCGGGCGTGGCCTGGAACGAGGCGGGCTATTCCAACCCCGAGTTCGACGCGGCCCTGGCAGAGGCGATGTCGATCGCGGATGCCGACGCACGGCGCGTGGTGATGGCGAAGATCGAAAAGATCATGCAGGACGACGGCGTGCTGATCCAGCCCTACTGGCGTTCGATCTTCCGGCACCACAAGCCGACGGTGAAAGGCGCCGACATGCACGCCACGTTCGAGCATCACCACTACAAGTGGTGGATCGAGGCCTGATCTTTCCGAAACCGGCCCGGGGGCGCGGCGCACCCTGCCCCCGGCCATTTCCACGGCACGGCCCCCTGCCCTGCCGCAGCGGATGTGACAGCACCAGCCCGGCGGCCCTGCCCGCCACCGACCAGCCCGGCCCGGGGCAGGAAAGGGAAAAGCCATGCTCCGATTCCTGTTGCGACGATTCCTGTTGCTGGTGGCAACGGCGCTGTGCCTGACCTTCATCGTGTTCTACCTGACCAACCTGCCGCCCAACCTCGAAAAGCTCGCCAAGTCCGAAGGCAACGCCCGGATGCAGGACGCCGAGGTGACAAGCTGGCTGGAAAAGAACGGCCACGCCCGCCCCCTGCTCCTGCGCTAC
This sequence comes from Paracoccaceae bacterium Fryx2, assembly GCA_032334235.1. Classification (NCBI taxonomy): domain Bacteria; kingdom Pseudomonadati; phylum Pseudomonadota; class Alphaproteobacteria; order Rhodobacterales; family Paracoccaceae; species Paracoccaceae bacterium Fryx2. Next base: position 204,912 of record JAVSGI010000005.1, on the reverse strand, counting down.
GGTGCCTGGCTGGGGGTCGCCCCCGGCTGGACGTTTGAGGAACCCGACGGCACCGTGCGCGGCCGCTGCATCCCGCGCGGCACCGACGCCAGCCTTGCCCCGCGCTTCTGCGGCGTTCTGCAAGGCAACTGGGGCCAATCGAGCGTCTTCAAGGAACCGGTGTCGAAGATCGTCGCCGTCAGGCTGGGGCTGACCGGCTGGCTGATGCTTTGCGTGATGCTGGTGATGGTGCCCTCGGCGCTGCTGATCGGCGTGCTGTCGGGGATGCGCGAGGGCTCTCGCACCGACCGCTGGCTGTCCACCGGGGCCATCGCCACCACCGCGACGCCGGAATATGTGTCGGGCGTGGTGTTCATCACCATCTTCGCCTCTTCGGTGACCGGGCTCGGCTGGTTCAAGGGCACGGCGACCTCCGCGATGGACGGCATAACCTTCGCCAACTTCTTCCTGCCGGTGATGACCATCGCCCTTTACGGCATCGGCTACATCGCCCGCATGACCCGCGCCTCGATGGCCGAGGTGATGACGGCACAATACATCCGCACCGCGCGGCTGAAGGGTGTGGGCTTCGGCGCCGTGGTGATGCGCCACGCCCTGCGCAACGCGTTGATCGCCCCCTTCACCGTGATCATGCTGCAGTTTCCCTGGCTGCTGAACGGCGTCGTGATCGTGGAGACGCTGTTCAATTACAAGGGCTTCGGCTGGGCGCTGGTGCAGGCGGCGGGCAACAACGACATCGAGCTCCTGCTCGGATGCTCGGTCGTGGCGGTGGTGGTGGTGCTGGTGACGCAGCTCCTGTCCGACATCGGCTACGCCTGGCTGAACCCCCGCATCCGCATCTCGTAGGAAGGACAACCCGTGGAACCACTGGGCTGGGGCCAGATCCTCGTCGCGATCCTGACGCAGTTCCTGCCGGTCTGGGCGGGGATGATCGTGACGCTGGCACTGTCGGTCACCTTCAAGCGGCGTCTGGGGCTTTACGGCAAGCTTTATGACAGCCCGGTGGGCATGGTCGGCTTCGGGCTGGTGCTGTTCTGGGTGTTCACCGCGATCTTTGCCGACCAGATCATCACCCACGACCCGCTGCGCCAGGTCTCGGGGCTCAAGAACGCCTGGCCCGGCGCGGCACTGGCCAATCCGGGCGAGGCCTATCCGCATTATCTGCTGGGCGGCGACAACCTAGCGCGCGACGTGTTCTCGCGCATGGTGATGGGGGCGCGGCGCGTCCTCGCCATCGCCCCGGCCGCCACGCTCTTCGCCTTCATGATGGGCATCACCCTCGGCCTGCCCGCAGGCTATTTCGGCGGCAAGCTCGACGCGGTGCTGTCCTTCCTCGCCAACCTCGTGCTGTCCTTCCCGGTGATCCTGCTGTTCTACCTGCTGGTCACGCCGGAAATCCGCGTCACCGGCATCCCGACCATGCTGGCCGCCGTGCTGTTCCTGTTCCCGGTGATCTTCCTGACCGTGCTTTTCAACAGCCGCTACTTCACCAACCCGAAACAGCGCAACCTCTACGTCGGCATCACGCTGGTGCTCGGCCTCTGGGCCTATTCGGGCCTTGCCTTCAACGCCGACCCTCTGGGCGTATGGTCGATGGACCCGAACCTGCTGAACGTCTTCGTCTCGGTGGTGTTCGTCAACGCGCCCACCGTGTTCCGCATCGTGCGCGGCATCACGCTCGACATCAAGTCGCGCGACTACGTCGCGGCCGGCCAGACCCGCGGCGAAGGCCCCTGGTACATCATGCTGTGGGAGATCCTCCCCAACGCCCGCGGCCCGCTGATCGTCGATTTCTGCCTGCGCATCGGCTACACGACCATCCTGCTCGGCACGCTGGGCTTCTTCGGCCTTGGCGTGGCCCCCGAAAGCCCCGACTGGGGCTCCACCATCAACGCAGGCCGCAGGCTCCTGTCATCCTTCCCCTTCCCCGCCCTCGTCCCGGCGCTGGCGCTGATGAGCCTGGTGCTCGGCCTCAACCTGCTGGCCGACGGTCTGCGCGAAGAAAGCCTGAAAGACTGATGCCCCCGCCCCCGCCCCCCTTTGCGCTTTCACATTGGCACAAATATCCCACGGGGGCGCGGGGGTGTGAAACCCCCGCTCCCGCCGTCAGCCGCCCCTCCGGATGCCCGACACGAGGCCGAACATGACACACGCAGCTTCCGCCGACCGGGATCCCGCCGAACCGATCCTCGAGATCGAGAACCTCTCGATCTCCTTCTTCCTGCGCACCCGCGAGATTCCGGCGGTGATGGATTTCTCCTGCACCGTGATGCCGGGCGAGGCGATGGGGCTGGTGGGCGAATCCGGCTGCGGAAAGTCCACCGTGGCGCTGGCGGTGATGCGCGATCTGGGCAAGACCGGCCGCATCACCGGCGGCAGCATCCGCTTCAAGGGCCGCGACCTGACCCACATGACCGAGGCGGAACTGCGCCACATCCGCGGCTCGGAAATCGCGATGATCTATCAGGAGCCGATGGCCTCGCTGAACCCCGCGATGAAGATCGGCGCGCAGCTGGCCGAGGTGCCGATGATCCATCAGGGCATGGGCCGCGCCGACGCCTGGGCGCTGGCCCGTCAGATCGTGGCCGACGTGCGCCTGCCCGACCCCGACCGCATCCTGCAGGCCTTCCCGCACCAGCTTTCGGGCGGCCAGCAGCAGCGCATCGTGATCGCCATGGCGCTGATGTCCAAGCCCGCGCTGCTGATCCTCGATGAACCCACCACCGCGCTCGATGTCACGGTCGAGGCGGGCATCGTCGATCTGGTCAAGGATCTGGGCCGGAAATACGGCACCTCAATGCTGTTCATCAGCCACAACCTCGGCCTGATCCTCGATGTCTGCGACCGGCTCTGCGTGATGTATTCCGGCGAGGCGGTGGAAACCGGCAACGTGGCCGAGGTGTTCGACAAGATGCGCCACCCCTACACGCAGGCGCTGTTCCGTTCGATCCCGCTGCCGGGGGCCGACAAGAACACCCATCCGCTGGTCGCGATCCCCGGCAACTTCCCGCTGCCGCACGAACGGCCCCGGGGCTGCAACTTCGGCCCGCGCTGCGACTATTTCCAGCCCGGCCTGTGCAATGCGGCCGAGGTGCCGATGCTTCAGGTGCCCTTCGGAGACCGCCACGAAACCCGCTGCCTGCGGTTCGGGGCCATCGACTGGGATGCCCCGCTCGCCGCGCCCGTCACGGTCGAAAAGACCCCGGTCGGCGCCATCGTGCTGCGGATGGAGAACCTGCGCAAGTATTACGAGGTCGGCAGCGGCTCGATGTTCGGCAGCGGCGCGACCCGGGTGGTCAAGGCCAACGAAACCCTCAGCTTCGAGGCGCGCGAGGGCGAAACCCTGGCGATCGTGGGTGAATCCGGCTGCGGCAAGTCCACCTTCGCCAAGGTGCTGATGGGGCTGGAAACCGCGACCTCGGGCAAGATCGTGCTCTACAATCAGGACATTCAGGATACTCCGATCGAAAAGCGGTCCACCGACACCGTGTCATCGGTGCAGATGGTGTTCCAGAACCCGTTCGACACGCTGAACCCCTCGATGACGGTCGGCCGTCAGATCGTCCGCGCGCTGGAAATCTTCAAGGAAGGCACCTCGGATGCCGACCGCACGGCGCGGATGCTGGAACTGCTCGATCTCGTGAAACTGCCCCGCGCCTTTGCCGTCCGGATGCCGCGCCAGCTTTCGGGCGGCCAGAAGCAGCGGGTCGGCATCGCCCGCGCCTTTGCCGGGGGCGCCAAGGTGGTGGTGGCCGACGAGCCGGTGTCGGCGCTCGATGTCAGCGTGCAGGCCGCCGTCACCGACCTGCTGATGGAGATCCAGCGCAAGAACCGCACCACCCTGCTGTTCATCAGCCACGACCTGTCGATCGTGCGCTATCTCAGCGACCGGGTGATGGTGATGTATCTGGGGCATGTGGTGGAGATGGGCACGACCGATCAGGTGTTCCAGCCGCCCTACCACCCCTATACCGAGGCGCTGCTGTCGGCGGTGCCGATTGCCGACACGCGGGTGAAGAAGAAGCGCATCGTGCTGGAAGGCGACATTCCGTCCGCGATGAACCCGCCGCCCGGCTGCCCGTTCCAGACCCGCTGCCGCTGGAAATCACAGGTGCCCGGCGGGCTCTGCGACCGCGAGATGCCGCCGATCCGGGTGCTGGCGCCGGGCCATCAGGTCAAGTGCCACCTGCCCGATGCCGTGCTGGCCACGATGGAGCCGGTGATCACCCTGGCCGAAGACTAGCGCCGACGCTCAGTCCCACAGCGCCCAGTCCAGGGTTTCGGTCTCGCCCATCCCGCGCCGCAGGGCGGCCGTGGCCGGGCTGGCGAAACGGTCGGCGTCGTGCAGGGCATCGGGCAGGATCAGCGCCGGCAGCCTGCCCTGAAGCTGATCCAGCGGCACCAGGTGTTCGGCCAGCGCCGCAGGGACCGCGAACTCCCGCCCCGAAAACGCCACCCCGCCCAGATCCTGCTTCAGCACGAAGCCATGGGCGGCCAGCCGGCCGTCCTCGACACAGACGATCAGCTTCCAGTAGCGCAGCGGAATCTGCACCCGCACCGGGCCGTCGTCATCGACACCGTCGAACCACGGATCATCCTCGCGGAACACCGGGCCCGCGAAGATGCAGTAGCGTTCGGCGCTGCCCTGCCGCTTTACCGCATCCTCCAGCCTGCGCCAGATGCCGTGGCGGTTGAACCCCGCGACCTGCGGGCTGCAATTGGTGCAGTGGAACGTGTCGTTGTTGGCGCGGCGCAGCGCGTCGTAGCTGTCGCCGAACGCCACATCCTCGCGCCGCACGACATGGCCCTTGTCGAACGACTGGCGGTCCTTGCGGTAGTAGACATCGGGCAACTGGTGGCGGGCGGCAATGCGCGGATCGGTGACCCAAAGCTCGGTGTCGTTCTCGTCCAGCCCCGCCACGGCCTTGCGGTCATAGTCGCGGAACGGTTCCGGCCGCCGCGCCTTGGCCGAACCGTCGACATTCGCCGCCGTGCACAGCGCCAGCCGCCGGTCGCGGTGCATCAGGATCGAGAAATGGTGATAGGCCAGCACCGGGCTGTCGCTTCCGTCCAGCCGTGGCGGGCTTACGCCCGGATCGGAAAGCACCGGCATCGGCACGTCGAGCCCGAGGAAACCCGCGTCATAGCCCGGACGCGCTGCGTAATCCGGGTCGAGCAGCGGCGCGCGCATCCGTTCGACCGGCGCCGCCGACACCGCCGCCGCGACGGTCACCGAAGGCAGCCCGATGGCAAGCGTCAGCGTCACCGGAATGGTGGCGACCACGGTGCCGCCCCCCACCTGCACAGTGGCGACCGGCACGGTTCCGGCCTGCGCCACGGTCGATTGCGCCGGACTTTCGCCATCCGCCGCGGCCCATGCGGCATCCCAGCCGGTGGTGGCATCCGCAGCCCCACCGGCAAAGCGCACACCCGCTGCGCGCACATGGCGGTCCCGCGCGAGTTCCGCCGCAGGCACGGCGAAGTTGGTTTCCAGATAGCGCCCGGCGAAATGCAGCCCCAGCACCCGCCCGGTCTGCGCACAGATCACCGCCGACCCCGAATTGCCGCCAAGCGTCGAGGCGTCATGCGTTGCGGCCATCACCCGGTTGCCGAAACTGTCGGTCGCGGCCTGCCCGGTCACCTTGCCCGGCTGCAACCGCTTCACCTGGAACAGGCGGCGGAAGATCCGCAGTTGCAGGTCGATGTCGTTGCGGGTGTCGAGCGCGGGGTAGCCGATCACCGCGATGTCGCGCCCCTCGGTCGCCGGGGGCGGCTCCAGCGAAAGCTCCAGCGGGGTGATCGGCTCCAGACCCTCCACCTCCAGCAGCGCCATGTCCCACCAGGGGTGGATCATCCGCACCCGGCGCACCGCAAGGGTCAGCGCGTCTTCGGCCTGCGGGTCGCCGCCCGCCTCGCGCGCCGGGTTGACGGCGGCACGCAGCCCGGGCCGAAACTCCAACCCCGCCCGGCCCAGCCCGCGCGCGAACAGTTCGGCAACATGGCGGTTGGTCATCATCAGCCCTTCACCGACCACGAAACCTGTCCCGGCATAGGGAATGGTGGCATGGCCCGGCATCTCGACCCGCCCGACAGCCGGGATGGCGCGGCGCAGGTGCCCGGCCGCGTCGCCCTGTGCCAGATGCGCCCAGAGCGGATCGTCCAGCACGAAATCGCCCTGCCTTATGTCGACCACCGGCCGCAGGCGCGGCAGGATGATCGCCTCGACCGCCGCCGCCGCACGCGCGTCCAGCGCGCCGCCGCTGCGCAGCGTTTCCACCGCCCCCTGCGCGCGGTGCATCTCGGCCGCCGAAGCCTCGCCGGTCGGGCCGCCCCCGGCAAAGAAGCCCGGATCCTCGATCAGGCGTTCGGTGTCCTGCGGCGGCACCAGTCGCCGCAACAGATCCGCGACCGAAGCGGCGTGGGACGTTTCTGCCATCTGCAATCACCGTTTGAACGAAATGCCCGTTCACTATATCATGGAGCGACAATTTTCCGAGAGTCCTTTGATGCATTCATCCGTTCCCTCATGGGTCGCATGGTGCCCGCCATGACCCGAGATTCCGCTCAACTGGCCTTCGTGCGCCAAAGTCTGGCGGCCGCGCGCGGCGTTGCCCCGCCGCCGTCGTCCGAAACCCGCGCGGGCGACATCGAGGCCATCACCACCGAAGCCGATGCCGCCCCCGCCCCGCGCCCGCCGCAGGACGCCTTCATCGCCGACAGTCTGGAACGCGCCGACGCCAACCTGCAACGCGACCCCGGGGTTGACGATGCAGCGCGCGCCGTGGCGCTGGACGCGGCGAAGCAGGCATACGGGCGGCTGCGCGACCGGTCGGGCATCAACCTTGCCGACGTGCTGACGCTGGAGGCGATTCAGGTGTTCGACGGCTCGCGCCCTGCCGTGCTGTTCGGGCCGGATGGCCGGATCGACCCCGCCGACCCCGAGCTTGGCACCTGGGCCGAAGACATCGCCCTGCACGGCGACGACATCGCGGCGCTGGCCGGGCAGGTCGCGCTGATCCGGGGCAACGGCGGGCCGCAGGGCAGCGGCTTCCGGGCGGGGCCGGGGCTGATCGTGACCAACCGGCATGTGCTGGAAGCGATTGCCGCCGAGACGCCGGGCGGCTGGCAACTGGCCGAGGATGCCGAGGCGGTGTTTGCCACCGGGGCCGAGGCGATCACCGGCGTGGCCTTCGCGGGTGCCCTGCCGATCGGCGGCGCGATCGACCTGTCGCGGCTGGATGCGGCGGTGCTGCGGGTGGCGGGAGCGGCGCCGGGCGCGGCACTGGACGGACGGCTTGGCGCAGGCGTGATGACGCGCGACCGGCCGCTGCATGTGATCGGCTATCCGCTGGGCTGGGGCGATGCGGCGGGATTGTCGGGGGCGGAGCGGCTGTATCGGGGCAAGATCGGCAAGCTGTGCTGGTCGCCCGGCACCCTGACCGTCACACCGGGGCAGGCCCCCGACGATGCCCGCCGCGAATGGGCCTTCGGCTACGACATCTCCACCCTGCCGGGCAATTCCGGGTCGGTGGTGGCCGATCTGCGCGACAACCCGGCCGTGGCGCTGGGCCTGCACATCGGCGGCGCGACGCAGCTTGGCAACTGGGCGCACTGGCTGGCGGGGGCGTCGAACCTGCTGCGCCCGGCGGGGCTGGAGTTCGAGACATGAGCCCGCTCGACATCGGCAGCTGGCCCACCCTGCGCGACGCGCTGATCGAGGGTTTCGCAACCCATGTCCGGCCGGACCAGATCGACCGGCTGTTCCAGGGCGCGCAACCGCCCGAGCGCGCCGCGCGCACCCTGGCCGAGGCGCGGGTCGGCAGGCGGGCCGATGAACCCGTGCGCGACCAGCTGGCCTTCGCGCTGGAAATCGCGCAGGCGGGCGGCTTCCTGCCCGATTTCGCCTTTGCGCTTGGCAACCAGATGCCCGCGCCGCAAGAGGCGATCCTGCACATCCAGCGGCTGTTCGACCCGGCCGTTCCCGCCGATGCGGTGAAGTTCGAGGCGCTGGCCAGCATCCTGCTGGGGTTCGACCATCCCGGCGAGGTGGTCTACGGGATGCACCGCGGTCGGCTGAACACCTGCATCGTCGAGGTGAACGGCGCGGCGGGGCAGCTGAGCGGCACCGGCTTTCTGCTGCGCACCGATCTGGTGCTGACCAGCTTTCACACCTTCAACGGGTCGGGGTTCATCCTGCCCGGCCCGGGCACCACGGCCCGCGACCGCTTCAAGGCCGCCGAAGGCGTGCGCGGACAGATCAGCATCGTGTTCAACAACTTCCGCAACCCGGTTCTGGGCGACCGTCTGGCCGGGCGCGGCACGCCGGTCGAACTGGCACCCGACTGGCTGGTGGCGGCCAGCGACAGCAGCGCCATCGGGCCGAAGAACCTCGACTATGTGCTGATCAAGCTGGCAAGCTGCCCGCCCACCCTGCCCGGCGGGATGCCCCGCGCGCCCGACGACTTTCCGGCAGACGAGACGCAGAAGGCCAAGGTCTACCTGTTCCAGCACCCCAAGGGGTCGCAGATCCGGGTGGCGCACGGGGCGTTCCGGGTGCGGGCCGCAACGCTGTCGCGCGACGGACTTGACGTAAACGCGCTGGGCGGCACGTCGGGCGGGCCCTACACCGACCGCAATTTCCGCGTGTTTGCCCTGCATCAGGGCGCGGTCAGCGACCGGACTCTGGTGCCGGAACTGGGCGACGCGGTGAATGTGGCGGTGCCGCTGTCGTGCATCCTGGCCGACATCGGGCCGTGGCCGCCGCTGGGGGTCAGGCCGCGCGCCTTCGTCGCCACCGGGCCGTTCGGGCGCCAGCCGCTGATCGGGCGGCGGGCGACCTGCGATTTCGTGGTGCGGGCGCTGCAAGCCGACGGGCCGCGCACGCTGATCCTGCAATCGGGCACCGGGGCGCGCGGGCTGGGGCTCAGCTTCACCGCCAACATCCTGGCGGCCCTGCTGCCCGAGGATGAACACATGCTCCTGCGGCTTGGCGCCGAACATGCCTGGCACACCATGGACCCCCGGCAGTTCTGCGAAACCCTGATCGGCGGCCCGGCCCCGCTGCGCACCCTTGCCGAAGCCGCAACCTCGCAGGACCGCTGGCTGGCCGGGCCGCTGCTCGACGACCTGCGCACCGCGATGCGCGCCCGTCTCGCCTCGGCCGGAACCGGCGGCGGGCGGATCTTCTGGCTGATCCTCGACGATCTCGACCGGATCGAGATCACCGAGGGCACCGGCCTGCGCCCCTTCCTGGTGGAGCTTTACCGCGAGGCGGCGCGGTCCGACTGGCTGCGGGTCGTGCTGCTGGGCTATCGCGGCCCGCAGCTTGAACCCGCCACCTACCGGAGCGAGACCGAGGAACTGTTCCCGCTGGGCCCCGACATCATCGAGGACTATCTCGACGATCTCGATGCCTATCTGGAAACGCCGGTCGAAGCCGGGGCCAAGCTGAACCGCGAAATCGCGACCAAGGCGATGAAGGCGGTGCTGCTTTTTCCCGAGGCGCGCAGCGAGACCGAGGCGATCGCCCGCTTCCTGCGGATGTTCGCCGAGAAACTGCTGCCGACACGGCGAGGATAGGGGATGGAGATCGACGATCCGCGCCGCCGACTGCTCGACCTGCTGGAGGCCGACCTGCCCGACCCGGCGGCACTTGCCGATGCGCGGCGGGCGGTGGAAAGCCCTTCGGGCGACGCGGCCGGGGATACGGCGACGGCGACCGATGACGCCTTCGAGGCCGCCACCATCGCCTCTGCCGCCCTGCGCGGCCGCTTTTCAACCGCCGACCGCGACATTCCGCAGGGCGCCACGCAGGTGCTGGGCCCCCTGAGCGAAACCGTGACGCAGCAGGGGCGGCTGGTCTGGACGCTGCAGATCAGCCACCGGATGCAGGCTCTGGCGGCCTTGCGCGATGACGGCACGCTGGCGACGGCGCTGGCCGCGATGCCTGCGCGCCCCCTAGACCCGCTGGGCAAGGCGCTGCGCGACCTGCTGGCCGAGACGCTGAACGACGGCATTCCCACCCCGCCGGTGGCGCTGAGTTTGCCGCAACTGGAAACACGGCTTCAGGCAGCGGAATGGTTCAAGGCGCATCCCGAGGGCTGGCCCGCCACCCTGACCGGCGCCGCCGCCGACCTGCGGCGCGAGGCGGCGCTGCGCGCCATGCGCGCGGCCGAGGCACCGCTGATCGCGGGGTTCCGCGGGCGGAAGGACGAACGCGGGCGCCTGTCGGACTTCCTTGCCCGAACCGACCCGGCCGCCGATCCGCCGCCGATCTTTGCCATTTCGGCCGAAGGCGGGGCGGGCAAGTCGGCGCTGCTGGCGCGCTTTGCCGATTCGGTCCGCCGCAGGCGCAGCGTGCCGCCTTGGCTGATCGTGCGGATAGATTTCGACCGGCGGGTGCTGGCCGGGGCCGACCCGCTGGAACTGACCTTCGAATTCACCCGCCAGCTTGCCTTGCAGATGCCCGCGCTTGATGCCCCCTTTGCCGACATGCGGCGCGAGACTCGGTCCGGCGGCATTGCGTCGCAAATGGTCAAGGCCGCGACCCGCTCGACCGGCTACCGCTCGGTTTCCGAGGCCATCTACCGGATCGGCAGCGCGATGCTCGATCAGGGCCAGCTTGACCGCCCCATCCTGCTGGTTCTCGACACGCTGGAAGAGGCGCTGGCCTACCGCAGCCCCGAAGATCAGGACATGGGCGCTGCCGAAGCGATCCGCAACTGGCTGCGGATGCTGGCGCAGGCCGGTCTGTCGGGCCTGCGCGTGATCATGGCGGGGCGCGGCATTTCCGAGGCCAACAAGGCGCCGTTCTTCGCGGCAGAGGTGATGACGCTGGACGAGCTTGACCCGGACTCGGCGGCCGGAATCCTGCGCGACCGGGGCGGGCTTGGCGCCGACGACGCCGAACGGCTGGCGGCGGCCTTTCCGCGCAACCCGCTGGTGCTGCAGTTTCTCGCGCGGCTCGTCTCCGGCCCCGACGGCATCGACGTTGCAAAGCTGGTCGGCATGGCCGATGAAACGCCGTCGGGCACCGGCACCGGCAGCACCGGCCTGCCCCGGGAGCAGATCGTCCAGGGGGTGCTGTATGGCCGCATCCTGAACCATATCAGGAACGAGCGGGTCCGGGCGCTGGCCCATCCCGGCCTTGTGCTGCGGCGGGTCACGCCGACGCTGATCCGCGACGTGCTGGCACCGAACTGCGGTTTCGGCGCCATCACCGATGCCGAGGCGACGACGATGTATCAGGCGCTGGTGGCCGAACACTGGCTGGTCAGCGAAAATGTCCCCGGGGTCGAGGCGCAGCACCGGCGCGAGCTGCGCCGCACCATGCTGCGCCTGATCACGCTGGATGCCAGGATGCAGGAGCGGGCCGAGGCCGTGCATCGGGCCGCCATCGCGCATTATGACGCCGGGCGGGAACCCGGGATCGACGCCGCGCGCTCGAAGCAGGAGGCGCTGTATCACCGCATCATGCAGGGCCACCTGCCCGAAAGCGCCGCGGCCCGGCTCGACCTTGCCAAACGCTTCGACCGCGACATCGCGGATTTTCCCGACCCGGTGCAGGCCGCCCTGCTGATCGCCGCCGACCGTCCGGTGTCGGATCATCTGGCGCGCCACCTTGCCGGACCGGACCGGGCGCGCTTTCTGGACCGGCGCGGCTGGGAACTGGTCGCAGCCGACCGCCCGGCCGCCGCCCTTGCCCTGCTGAACGGGGTCGAACCGCAGGACCACGCGGCCGATGGCTGGGTGGTGCAGGCGCGGATCGACCGGGCCGAATGGTCGGCGGTTGTCATGGGGACGCGGCCCGGCCCGCCGCCGGATGCGAAAGACCTGATCCCCCTTGCCACGGCGCACCTGCTGGCCGACCGCCCGGCCGAGGCCTTCGATGCCGCCACGGCGGCGCTGGAGTCGCTGCTGAATGCCCATTTCGGCCAGGGCGGCAGCAGCTATTCCAGCGCGTCGGCCGAGTTTCATGGCGCCATAACCGCCGCGATGAAACGGGCGCTGATGGCGCATCGCGCGCTGGGGCGCAGCGGCGTGCCGGAACATTCCGCCGTGCTGTCTGCGATCGGTGCGATGGGCAAGGCGCGGCACGACATGGCCGGTGCGCGGGCAATGGATCTGGGCCATGTCGTGCTGCTGCTGCGCGCGCTGGGCGAAGGCAATGGGCCGGAACTGGTGGCGCTGACCCCCGATCATCTGCGCTTCGACGCCGGGCCGGAAGCGCCGGTCTGGCCGGTTGCGACCCCGCTGGGCAGCCTGATGCCAGACCTTGCCGCCCTTCCCGCTCCCCGCCCCGGGTCGCGTGGCGGCGACCAGGTGCCCGCAGCGGTGGCCCAGATGATCCGGCTGATGGGCCCGGTCGCACGCGACTGGGCACGGCAGGCGCAGGAGGACGGCCTGTTCGATCCGCGCCGGGTTGCCACCGAGGCCCTGTGGCAGCGGCTGCGCGCCAGTTCCCAGGACCTGCACGGCGCGGCGCGCCATGCGCTGGCCGACGCGGTGGACTCTGCCGCCGCCGAGGCGGTGTTTGCCGACTTCGCCCACCGCTGGCCCTGGCCGCCCTCGGCCAATGCCCCGCGGGCGATTGCCGCCGCCGCCCTGCGGGGCGGTTTGGCCTTCTGGGCCACGGTGGTCGAGTTCGCCGACCGTTCCGGCTGTCTCGGGGCGCTGCTCCAGACCGCCGCCCGCCACGCGACCGCCGTCGGCCCGGCCCGCCGCCTGACCGATACCGCCGCCGCCCTTGCCCGCTGGCAGGCGCTGCTCGACCCCCAGACCGCAACCGCAAAGGCCGCGTAGCCATCAAGGAGAACCGAAATGGAAGCCGTCGTCTTCATCCCGGGTATCATGGGAAGCAAGCTCGTCACCGCCAATGGCGAGGAGGTCTGGCCGCCGACCCCGGCTGAAACGATCTTCGGTTACCGCCGCACCGACAAGCTGCTGGCCGCCGACACGCGCCACGGCGGCATCATCCAGTCGGTCGCGACCTGTTTCAACGTCTATGGCTCGATCCTGCGCGACATCGGCAAGCTGGGCTTCACGTCGCAGGGTGCCGCCAAGCGGCTGCATGTCTTTGCCTACGACTGGCGGCTTGACCTAGAAACCACCGCGGCCACGCTGGCGGCGGCGCTGGACCAGGTTCATGCCGAGGGGGCGACCACCATCCACCTGATCGCCCATTCGATGGGCGGGCTGGTATCGCGGCTGGTGCTGGAGCCGGAAACCTTCCGCGCCCGGCCGTGGTTCGGCAACATCGACCTCTTTGCCTCGCTGGCCACGCCGCACCTTGGCGCGCCGCTGGCGCTGGCGCGGGTGCTGGGGCTGGACAGCACGCTGGGCGTTTCGGCGGCCGACTTCCGCCGGATCGCCGCCGACACACGCTATCCCTCGGGCTACCAGCTGCTGCCTTCGCCCGGCGAGGATGCCTGCTGGAACCAGAGCGACGACCGCCTGCGCGCGATCGACATCTTCGACCCGGCCGAAGCCGCGCGACTGGGCCTCAGCCCGGCCCTGCTCGACCGCAGGCGCTGGCTGCACGATACGCTGGCGGCCGGCACCCCGCCCGACACCTGCCGGTATTTCTACTTTGCGGGCACCGGGCACAAGACGGTGACACGGGTCAACGTGGTGGTCGATGCCGCAGGCAAGATCGACCCCGCCAGGATGGTGCTGACCCGCACCCCCGACGCGGGCGACGGCACCGTGCCGATGTGGAGCGCCCTGCCCCGGTCGGGGCAGAAACAGACGGTGGTCAACGAACATGCCTCGGTCTTTACCGGGCGACCGTTCCTGTCGGTGTTCTCGCGCCTGCTGGGCGGGCCGGCGGTTCCGGCAGTGGAACGGGTCGGGATCATCGGGATCGCCATGTCGCTTGACGCCCCGGTGCAGGAGGCGGGGATGCCGATCGAGCTGGTGCTGGTGCCAGACGCCCCGCTGGCCGAGTTCCGCGCCGACATCCGCGCCGAACGGATCGACGACGCGGGCACGGCCCTGGCCCCGCCGCAGCTTCTGGCCGCGCTCGGATTTTCCGGGGCCGACCTGACGCACCTGCGCGTCAACCTGCCGGGAATCGACGAGCCGGGCCACTACCGGCTGCACCTGTCGGGCGCCGGGGTGGACGCGGAGCCGCTGGTGCTTTCGGTCGCGGCCCGGTGACGCCGCAGGGCGCGAAAGGCAGATGACTCGGCGGCGCCAGGAACCCGTGACAGGGCAAGACAGGTGACGGGCGGCCTCGTCGTTGCGGCGGCGCTTCAGCCCGGTTTCCACCGCCGTCCCGACCCAGAGCCGGATCATCGCCTTCAGCAGCGCCGGAACCTCGTCGAACCGGCGCGCCACCATCGCAGCCTTGATCGCCCGCATCTCGCGGAAGCGGTCTTTCGGGTCGGTCGCCGGGTTGTGCGCCCGGGAATAGGACGCGCCGCGATTGAAGGTCAGCGACACCAGAACCCCGAAACAGTCACCGTTCAGCAGCCCGGTGTTGGGCAGCGCCCCCTGCGTGCTCAGCGCGAACTTGGGCAGGGTCCGCGCCCTGAACACCGCTTCCGAGGGCGCCCAGCCAATGGTGATGTGGCGCACCCCGGCCAGCAGCCCCTGCATCGTCGCCGCCGTATCCTTGCCGCTGTGAAAGCCGACGCAGCCTTCCAGCGCCGCACGGTCGGCACCGGGCAAACCGCCCAGCAGATCCGCCCAGTCGGAGCGGAACGCGTCGCGCGTCACATAGCCCAGATCGTAGCCGAAGCCGATGGTGATGCCCGACGAGGCCCTGGGCCAGATCGGGCGGCTCTTGATCACCTGTTCATAGAACGCCCGGCCGCCGGTCTCGTGATCGACGATCAGCCGGAGCGCCGCCGCCCCGACCCGCGACGCCGCCGCATCGCCGGCCGCCCCCGCTGCGGCACCGAACACACCCTCGGCCGCCGCCTCGGCGTCCAGTTCGGCGGTGATCTCTTCCTGCTCGCGGTGGGCCAGAATGGCCTCGAATTGCTCGAACTGCACGGCGTCAAGCCCGGTAGCCTGCGCCTCCGCCACGGTCTCTGTGAGCATGATGCCCCTCCCTGCCCATTTTGGATGAATCTGCCTTGCATTGAATGCGCTGCGGCCGGGGCTCGATCCTGACGGGCAGGCGGCACCGGAGGCTGCGCAGCACAGTATAATCCGATCCCCGAATCGTAGCCATGCGGTCGGGTCCGGCCGACGGAAGCGGCCGGAAACGGCAAGGCCGCCATCACGCCAAAAGCCGGATTGGTGCCCCCAGAGAGACTCGAACTCCCGACCCTCTGATTACAAATCAGATGCTCTACCAACTGAGCTATAGGGGCATCGCGCGCTCAATAGCCGGGAGCGCGGCGTCGTGCAAGCCCTCAGGCGCGATTGGCGCGGGCCAGCAGCGCCACGGCGGCCAGGCCGACCAGCATCACCAGCAGCGCGGCGGGGGCGGCCTCGCCCAGCCGTTCGAGGCTCGCCTGTTCATGCACCCGTGTGGCGAGGGTGTTGAAGTTGAACGGGCGGAGCAGCAGCGTGGCGGGCAGTTCCTTGACGCAATCGACGAACACCACCAGCAGCGCCGTGGCGACCGACCCGCGCATCAGCGGCAGGTAGACAGCCGCCAGCGCCCCCCCCGGCCCGCGCCCCAGCGACCGCGCCGCCATCGGCAGGCTTGGCGAGATGCGGCCGAAGGCGGCATCCACCGCCCCCTGCGCGATGCCGAAGAACCGCACCACATAGGCCAGCACGATCGCCGCCGAGGTGCCGGTCAGCAGCAGGCCGGGGTCGGTGCCCGTGACGGCCTGGATCGCGTCGGCCACCCGGTGATCCAGCGCCGCCAGCGGGATCAGCAGGCCCACCGCCAGCACCGCACCCGGCGCCGCATAGCCGATGGTGGTGACCGGCAGCACCAGACGCGGCAGCCCCCGCCCGGCCAGCCGCACCCCGTAAACCAGGAACAGCGCCCCCGCCACGGTCAGCACCGCCGCCGTGCCGCCAACCGTCAGCGTGTTGCCCAGCGCCTTGAACAATCCCGGCGACACCCATGCCTGCGGGTTGCGCAAAGCATGGGCCCCCATCACCGCGACCGGCAGCACGAAACCCAGCCCGAACGGCACGAGGCACGCCGCCGTCGCCACCCAGCCACGCCAGCCGGTCAGCAGGGCGGCCTCTACCGGGCGGCTCTGGCGGGCGGGGCGGTGGTGGCGGGCGTTGCGGCGGCTGAAACGCTCGACCCCGATCAGCAGCACCACGACGCTCAGCATGACGCAGGCGATCTGCGCCGCGCCCCCGGCATTGCTGCCGGTCAGCCACACCGAAAATATCCCAGTCGTCAGCGTCTGCACCCCGAAATGTTCGACCGTGCCGAAATCGGCCACGGTTTCCATCAGCGCCAGCGCCACGCCCGCCGCGATCGAAGGCCGCGCCAGCGGCAGGCCGACCCGCCAGAACAGGCCCCACGGGCCGCTGCCCAGCGCGCGCGCCACCTCGCACGAACTGCCCGACTGTTCGCGGAATGCCGAACGCGCCAGCAGATAGACATAGGGATACAGCGCCGCCGCCAGCACCACCACCGCCGCCGCGCGCGAGCGCACCTCGGGGAACCAGTAGTCGCGCGATGATTCCCAGCCGAAGGTTGCGCGAAGAAAGATCTGCAACCCCCCGGAATAATCCAGAAAATCGACCAGCGCATAAGCGCCGACATAGGCCGGGATCGCGAGCGGCAACAGCAGCGCCACATCCAGCACCCGGCTGAACGGAAAGCGGTACATCACCACCAGCCAGGCCGTGGCGGTGCCGACCACCGCCGTCAGCACCCCCACCCCCAGCATCAGCACGCCGGTATTGGCCATGTAGCGCGGCAGCACCGTCGCCAGCAGATGCGGCCAGATGTTTTCCACCGGATGAAAGGCGATCCACACCACCGACAGGATCGGCGCGACCACCAGTGCGGCAATCAGCACCGCCCCCAGCGACCAGGCGTCGGGGCGCAGATGTGCCAGCAGGGCCGACATTCGCAGTTGACTGTTTTGCTCGGCCATCCTGATTCCCGACTACAGGAAAGCGGTTTAACTGTCCAGAAAAGCCCGTATAGTCGCGCCGACAGCCTGACCTCAAGACCGGACCGATACACCCCGATGCGCATTGTCTATCACCTTGGCGCCCATTGCACCGACGAAGAACGCCTGCTGCGATGCCTGCTGAAGAACCGTGGCGCGCTTGCGGCAGAGGGCATCGTGGTGCCGGGGCCCGCGCGCTACCGCACCCTGCTGCGCGACACCGCGGTGACGCTGAAGGGCATGACGGCGACGCAGGACACCCAGGCGCTGGTGCTCGACCAGATCATGGACGAGGACGTGGCCGAACGGCTGATCCTGTCGTGGGACAGTTTTCTGGCCTTTCCGCAGGGCGTGCTGCGCCGCACGCTCTATCCGGCCGCGGCAGAGCGGATGCGGTCCTTCACCCAGATCTTCCCGCAGATCGAGGCCGAATTCTTCCTCGCCATCCGCAGTCCGGCGACCTTCCTGCCCGCCCTGTTCGCCAAGCAGCGCGGCAAGAGCTATGCCGAATTCACCGAAGAGGCCGACCTTGCCACCCTGCGCTGGTCCGACCTGATCGCCGAGATCCGCCACGCCAACCCCGACGTGCCGCTGACCGTGTGGTGCGACGAGGACACGCCGCTGATCTGGCCCGAGGTGCTGCGCGCCGTGTCGGGCCATTCGCCCGGCCTGCGGCTGGAGGAGGACGACGACCTTCTGGCCGCGATCATGTCGCCCGACGGGTTCCGCCGGATGAATGCCTATCTGGAAGGGCATCCGCCGGCCAACGAGATGCAGCGCCGCCGCGTCGTCTCGGCCTTCCTCGACAAGTTCGCCCTGCCCGAACAGATCGAGATGGAACTGGAAATGCCGGGCTGGACCGAGGAACTGGTCGCCGCCCTGACGCTGACCTACGACCGCGACGTGGCCCTGATCGCCCGCCGCCCGGATGTGACCTTCCTGGCACCGTGACGGCAGCGCGGCACGACCGACCCCGGTCGCCCACGCCCCTGCCAAACCGTCCGGCGCAATGCTGTCCCGAAAGCCGTTTGCCAGACCTGTTTCGCGCACCGGTCCGCGCGGTGCGACTATCCGGCAGCCCCCGCCCGCGCCGAGGCCCCTGGTGCAGGCCGATAGAGCGTGGTCCCCTGCGCCTATTCCTTCATGAAACGCCGCCGGGCCTCCTCGGCGATCGCCTGGCGCATCTCCAGCCCGGCAAGTTCGGCCAACGCCACCTTGCGCTCGGCGATGTTCTCGATAGTTGCCAGGCGGGCGCGTTGCAGCGCCACCTGCTTGCGCAGCACGATTTCCTCGGGCAGCACCCCGGCCTGCGCCATGATGCGGAACCCCGCCGCCTCGCCCGCCGAGACGAAGGCATCGCCGGTACGTTCGGGCAGGGGCTTGCCCTCCCCGGGCAACCCCTGAAGCTGGCCCTCCAGCCGCGCCTTCTGTATCTGCCGTTCGACAAGACTGCTCAGCCAGGACATCTCTCGCCTCCCCCGGACGGGATCAACCTCACGGGCGGGGCCCGTCCCTGCCCCGCACCTTCAGCCGCCGCCCGGGCAATGCCGGGCGCGGCCCTGCAAGGCTCGAAGCCGCTCAGGCCATCCCGAGCGCGGCCTTGTAAAGTTCGAGGATCGACTCTTCCTCGGCAATGTCGTCGGGCTTGCGCTTGCGCAGCGCCACGACCTTCTTCATCACCTTTGTATCATAACCGCGGCCCTTGGCTTCGGCCATCAGTTCCTTCTGCTGTTCGGCCACATCCTTCTTTTCCGATTCCAGCTGCTCGAAGCGTTCGATGAACTGGCGCAGCTCGTCTGCGGTGACGTTGTAGCTGTCGAGGGGGTCGCTCATGATGTGTCTCTGGTCCTGATGGGAATTGGCTCGCCCCTTCCCTATCCGGCGACCGGGGCCGGATCAAGCGGCCGGCGTCAGATCGCGTTCTTGCCAGATGCCCCCGGCTCGGCTACGCCGCTTCTGGGTAAAGCAGCGAGGGTGTGATGGATCTTCTGGTCGGGATCGGGTCGGTGGTGTCGCTGGCCGGGGTGGCGGGGCTGGTCTGGTGCGTGGTCCTGGCGCTGAAGGCACGCCGCGCCGGGCTTGACAACGACGCCATGCGCGCCCGGCTGCAACGCGTCGTGGTGCTGAACATGGGCGCGCTCGGGGTCTCGGCGCTGGGTCTGATGCTGGTGGTGGCAGGCATCTTCCTCGGCTGAGTCTCAGCCCGGGTCACCAAATCTCTGACCCTTTGCCAGCAGATCGTCGATCAGCGGCGCCACAGCCCAGAACGCCGGGTCTTCGGCCTGCCAGCCGCGCAGATCACGGCGCAGGACCAGCAGCCCGCGCGCATCGGCCCAGTGCATCGGCCCGCCCTGCCAGCGGGCAAAGCCCTGCCCCAGCACCAGCGCGAGGTCGATGTCCGACGCCCGCTGCACCAGCCCCGCCCCCAGGAGCCGCGCGCCCTCGTTGGCCAGCGCCGACAGCACGCGCCGCACCGCCTCGTCAGGCACCGCACCCGGCCCGGCGGGCCCCGCCAGCCCCGGCAGCCCGTGCCGGCCGAGCGTGGCGGCCAAAGCGCCCGGCGCCGCCCCCGCCGCCACGATCTGCGCCACCGCCGCCCGCCCCGCCGCCAGCATCCGGGCGCAAAGCTCGCCCGGCGCGGCCACCCGCACGGCGACGCGGCCCAGCCGCCTGACGATTGCCAGCAGCGCCGCCACCGTTTCGGGCGCGGTGCCCGGGCCCACCACCACCTCGGCCAGCCCCCCGACCAGCCGCAGGCCCGCGACATCGCCCGCCCGGTCGGGCGCGGGGTCGGCCCAGCCGCCGGTCTGCACCACCATCACCCCGGCGCGGCTGGCCGTCAGCACCAGCGCCAGCGCCGCCGCCGGGGCCAGCACCAGATCGGCACCCGCCATTGCCTCCAGCCCCAGCGCGGGCGTCAGCCGCGCCCAGTCGGCATCGCGCGCCTCGGGCGTCAGCCGCCCGGCCAGCACCGCCGCCTCCTGCGCGCCGGCAATCCGTTCCAGCGCCGCCACCAGCGCCGCCCGGTCGGGGTCGACCAGCACCACCGCAAACCCGGCCTGGGTCAGCGCCAGCGCCGTATCCGCGCCCGCCCCGCCGATCACCGCCACAGAGCCCACGGGTCGCGCCACGGCCTTCGCCTCGGGCATCCGCCCCGCCATGCGCTCGGCAAAGAACACATGGCGCAGCGCCGCCGCCTCTGGCGTGGCAACCAGATCGAGAAAGGCGCTGCGCTCATAGGCCAGACCCTGATCGAACGGCAACAGCAGCGCCGCCTCGACGCAGTCGATGATGCGGCCGGGGCCGGGCAGCCGCGCGCCCCCCTGCGCCCGCCGCGCGGTGGCGACCGCCGCCTGATAGGCCAGCGGGTCGCGCATCCCGTCGCGCCGTGCGGAGGTCGGCACCGGAACCGTGCCCGCCAGTTCCCGCGCCATCGCCAGCGCCGCCCCGGCCACGTCCTGTTCCACCACCCGGTCAAGCATCCCCAGCGCCAGCGCCTCGGCCGCGCCGACCGGCCTGCCGGTCAGCATCAGCCGCAACGCCTGTTCCGCCCCTATCAGTCGTGGCAGGCGCTGCGTGCCGCCCGCGCCGGGCAGGATGCCCAGCCCGACCTCGGGCAGCCCCAGCCGCGCGCCGGAATCGGCCACGCGGCCATGCGCCGCCAGCGCCAGTTCCAGCCCGCCGCCCAGCGCCGTGCCATGCAGCGCCGCCACCACCGGCTTGCCCAGCGCCTCGATCTGATTGCACAGATCGGGCAGCAGGGGCGGCACCGCAGGCTTGCCGAACTCCGAAATATCCGCCCCGGCGGGGAAGGTCCGACCCGCAGCGCGGATCACCACGGCATGAATCTCCGGGTCGCGCGCAGCCAGTGCCAGCCCGTCGGCCAGCCCGGCCCGCACCGCCTGCCCCAGGGCATTCACCGGCGGGCTGTCGATCACCAGCACCAGCACCGCACCGTCGCGGCTTTGCCGCACCACCTCACCCATCAGGACACCCCATTCCCCACGCCCCCACTAAAGAGGCCGGGTGGTGGAATGGCAACCGGTTCCGCAGCGGGCAGCGCGCGCGGCCGGTCAGGTCGACAGGTCAGGTCGGCCGATCAGACCGGCAGGTTGTCGAACCCCGCCTCGACCGCGTCTTCTTCCATCAGGGCCACATCCTCGGCCCGTCCGCTGGTCTTGACATCAGGCTGCGCCGGGATGATGCGCACCAGCGCCTCCATCTCGGAAAACAGCATTCCCAGCGGGTGCTGCACCGCCTTCGCGGGATCGGGTGCGTCGGGAGAGTCGGGTGCCATCATATCCTCCGTCCGGTTTCAGGCCGCGCAGTTGCGGCAGAATGGGGTGTAGGGCAGCACGTCCAGCCGTTCGTCGCCGATCGCTGCCCCGCAGGTGACGCAAAAGCCGTATTCGCCGCCTTCGATGCGCGCCAGCGCGGCCTCGATCGCGCGGATCTCCTGCTGGCCCGAAAGGCCCATGCCTTCCAGCACCTCGTCGGCCTCGCGTTCGGTGGCCAGGTCTTCCCAATCCTTCGACCCATGCGACTCCAGTTCGTCCGCTATGGTAAGCAACCGCTCCCTGAGATCGGCAAGCCGGGACTCGAGGGCCACCTTGCGTTCGGGAATATCTGTCATCCGCGCCTCCTGCCATTTCATTTCAAACCGTAGGGTGCTCCACCCCTCCCCGCCTTGATGCAGGTCAACCCGTGTTGGGGGGCGGGGGGCGCGCGTTCGGGCCGTTGCCATCCCTAGACGATCCCGGGGATGCGTCAACCCCGGCCCTGCCGCTGCACCCGCAGGCGGCGGAAGGCCGCCCTGCACCCGGCCCGCGCCGCGGCTGGTCGCACGCGCGCCCCGGGGGGCAGGATGCCCTTCCTCTTGGCAAGGGCTGTGGCTATGGTGGCTGCGACCGCATTCCGCTGCATCGACAGCCCCCGCCGCAAGGACACCGTATGGACCTTCGCCCGCTCACGCCGACCTACGCCGTCTCGCCCCAGATTACCCCCGACGACCTGCCCGCCATCAAGGCGGCAGGCTACACCACGGTGATCGACAATCGCCCCGATGCCGAGATTCCTGGCGACCTTCACACGCCCGTGATGCGCGCCGCCGCCGAGGCGCTTGGCCTTGCTTTCGTCGCCAACCCGGTGATCGGCGGCGCCCTGACCATGGCCAATGTCGAGGCGCAACGCGCTGCGATTGCCGCCGCCCCCGGCCCGGTCTTCGCCTACTGCGCCTCGGGCAACCGCTCGTCGGTGGTCTGGGCGCTGGTCAACGCGGGCCAGATGCCGACCGACGACCTGATCGGCCTGCCCGCCCGCCACGGCTATCAGCTCGAAGGTCTGCGCGGCCAGATCGAGGCGCTGGCGCGAGAGGGCTGAGGCGCCTCAGCCCCAGTCCAGCACCACCTTGCCGCTCTGCCCCGACCGCATCGCGGCAAACCCTTCCTCGAAACGCTCAACCGGAAAGCGGTGGGTGATCACCCGCCGCACGTCCAGCCCGTTTTCCAGCATGGCGATCATCTTGTACCAGGTCTCGAAGATCTCGCGGCCATAGACGCCCTTCAGCGTGATCGCCTTGAACACGATCCGGCTCCAGTCCACCGGGCTTTTTCCGGGCGGAATGCCCAGAAGGGCGATGCGCCCGCCCATCACCATCGCCTCGACCATCTGGTCAAGCCCGGCCTGCGACCCCGACATCTCCATCCCGACATCGAAGCCCTGCACGATCTTCAGCCGCGCCATCACCTCGCGCAGATCCTCGGTCGCCACGTTCACCGGCGTCACGTCGGCCACCTGGACCGCCAGCGCAAGGCGAGCGGGGTTGATGTCGGTGATCACCACATGGCGCGCACCGACGTGGCGCGCCACCGCCGCCGCCATGATCCCGATCGGCCCCGCCCCGGTGATCAGCACATCCTCGCCCACCAGATCGAAGCTCAGCGCGGTGTGCACCGCATTGCCCAGCGGGTCGAGAATCGCGCCGATCTCGTCGTCGATGCCATCGGGCAAAGGCACCACGTTGAAGGCGGGCAGCCGCAGGTATTGCGCAAAGGCCCCCGGTTCGTTGACCCCGATCCCCCGCGTCTCGGGGTCGAGGTGGAACTTCCCCGCCCGGCTCTGCCGCGACTGCCGCCCGATCAGGTGCCCCTCGCCCGAGCACCGCTGCCCCAGCGCCAGCCCTTCGACATTGCGGCCAAGCTCGACGATCTCGCCCGCGAACTCGTGCCCCGTCACCAGCGGCACCGGCACCGTGCGCTGCGCCCAGGCGTCCCAGTTCCAGATGTGGATGTCGGTGCCGCAGATGCCGGTCTTGCGCACCTTGATCAGCACGTCATCCGGCCCGATCTCGGGCACGGGGCGGGTTTCCATCCACAGCCCCGGCTCTGCCTTCGCCTTCACCAGTGCCGTCATCTCGTTGGTCATATCGCCCCCACCTCGCGCCCGGCCTCGCGAAAGGCCGCCAGCGCGAACGCCAGATCATCCTGCGTCAGCGCCGCATTCATCTGCGTCCTGATCCGGGCCTGCCCCTTCGGCACCACCGGAAAGAAGAACCCGGCGACATACACGCCCCGGTCATAAAGCGCCGCCGCCATGCGCTGCGCAAGCACAGCATCGCCCAGCATCACCGGAATGATCGGATGCGACCCCGGCAGCAGCGCGAACCCCGCCTCCGCCAGCCCCGCCCGCCAGAAGGCGGCGTTTTCCACCAGCCGTGCCCGCAGATCGTCGGCCGCCTCAACCAGATCCAGCGCCGCCAGCCCCGCAGCCACCACCGCAGGCGGCAGCGCGTTGGAGAACAGATAGGGCCGTGCCCGCTGCCGCAAGAGATCAATCACCGCCTGCGGCCCGGCGACATAGCCGCCGAGCGCCCCGCCCAGCGCCTTGCCCAGCGTGCCGGTCAGGATATCCACCTCCACCCCGAAATGCGCCGCCGTGCCCCGCCCCTGCGGCCCGACAAAGCCGGTGGCGTGGCAGTCATCCACCATCACCAGCGCGCCATGCGCCCCGGCCAGCGCGGTGATCCCCGGCAGGTCGGCCAGCGTGCCATCCATCGAGAACACACCGTCGGTGGCGATCAGGATGAACCGCGCGCCATCCGCCCGCGCCTGCCGCAACTGCGCCTCCAGATCGCCCATGTCCGACGTCGCATAGCGATACCGCCGCGCCTTGCAGAGCCTTATGCCGTCGATGATCGAGGCGTGGTTCAGGCTGTCGGAAATCACCGCGTCCTCCGGCCCCAGCAAGGGCTCGAACAACCCGCCGTTGGCGTCGAAACAGGCGGCAAACAGGATCGCGTCATCCTTGCCGAGATACGCCGCCAGCCGCGCCTCCAGCCCGCGGTGCAGATCCTGCGTGCCGCAGATGAAGCGCACCGAGGCCATGCCGTAGCCGTGCTGATCCATCGCCGCCTTCGCCGCCGCGATCAGCGCCGGATGATCCGCCAGCCCCAGATAATTGTTGGCACAAAGGTTCACCAGCACCCGCCCCGCCACCTCCACCCGCGCGCCCTGCGCCGAGGTGATCAGCCGCTCGCGCTTCATCAACCCCTCCGCCTCGATGCCGCGCAGGGTTTCCCCCAGATGCGCCAGAAACGCCGCCCTGTCCGCCATTCCGTTCTCTCCTGCACATCGCCGCAAAATCGCCGCCACATGACGCATCGGAATCCACCAGACCCGGATTCCCCCATTCACCTTTGCCCAAATATCCCGGGGGTGCGGGGGCTGGCCCCCGCCCTGCCCCGGCCGCGATCACCGGGACAGCCGTGCGCGACCTCGATCCCGGCGCTCGCCCCCGCCACCAGCCATCGTTCGTCCCCAATCGCGCCACCCTGCGGTGGGGCCGCGGCGCGTCAACCCTGCTCAGGTGCCACAGAAGGTTCGGTAGCCCGCGAAACTGGCCGGTGCGGGAAGGGCATAGGCCTCGAACCCCGGCCGGTCGGCAAACGGCGCCTCCAGCACCCCCAGCAGCGCCTCGAACGGCGCCATGTCGCCCGCGACGGCAGCCCCCAGCGCGCCTTCGACCATGTGGTTGCGCGGAATGGTGACCGGGTTCACCGCATCCATCCGCGCCGCGGCCCCCGGTGCCAGCCGCGCCCGCCAGCGCGGCAGCCAGGCGTCCAGCGCCGCCGGGTCGGCGAACAGCGGCCGCACCGCCCGGGCATCGCCCGCCACCGCGCGCGACAGGCGCCGGAAGGTCAGCGTCCAGTCCGCGCCCTCGCCCCCGGGCCCCGCCATCGCCGCCAGCAGTCCTTCGGCCAGTGCGAGATCGCCGTCCTCCTCGCCGACCAGCCCCAGCTTGGCGCGCATCTGCCCCAGCCATTCGGCGCGGTAAAGCGGCATGATCCGCTCCAGCGCCGCCGTCGCCAGCGCCACCGCCCGGTCCTCGTCGGCATCGATCAGCCCCAGCAGCGTCTCGGCCAGCCGCGCCAGGTTCCAGCCCAGGATCAGCGGCTGGTTGCCATAGGCGTAGCGCCCGGTATGGTCGATCGAGCTGAACACCGTGCCTGGGTCATAGGCATCCATGAAGGCGCAGGGGCCATAGTCGATGGTCTCGCCCGAGATCGCCATGTTGTCGGTGTTCATCACGCCGTGGATGAACCCCACCGCCATCCAGCGCGCCACCAGCGCCGCCTGCCGCGCCGCGACCGCCTCGAAGAAGGCCAGATAGGGGTTCGCAGCCCCTGCCAAATCGGGCCCCGCCACCTCAGGGTAATGACGCGCGATGCTGTAATCGGCCAGCGCGCGCAACTTGTCGCTCTCGCCGCGCGCCGCGAAGAACTGGAAGGTGCCGACCCGGATGTGGCTTGCCGCCACCCGCGTCAGCACCGCGCCGGGCAGTTCCACCTCGCGCAGCACCGGCGCGCCGGTCGCCACCGCCGCCAGCGCCCGCGTCGTCGGGATGCCCAGCGCCTGCATTGCCTCGCCGATCAGGTATTCGCGCAGCACCGGCCCGACCGTCGCCTTGCCGTCGCCGCCGCGCGAGAACACCGTGCGGCCCGACCCTTTCAGCGCGATGTCGCGCCGCTGCCCGTGCCGGTCGATCACCTCGCCCAGCAGCAGCGCCCGCCCGTCGCCAAGCTGCGGCGAAAACCCGCCGAACTGGTGCCCGGCATAGGCCTGCGCGATGGGCTGCGCCCCCTCGGGCACCACGTTGCCGGAAAACACCGCCGCCGCGTCAAGACTGTCGGGGTCCAGCCCCAATTCTTCGGCCAGCGCCCGGTTCAGCCGCAACAGGCGCGGCGCGGGCACGCGCACGGGCCGCGATTCGACATAAAGCCCCGGCAGGTCGCGGGCATAGCTGTTGTCGAAACGGAAGGCGGGGCGGGCGGGGGCAGTGTCCATCGGCATCTCCTGGCAGCATACCCCGGCCGCTGCGGGCTTTCCCGCGATATGGGGCGCGGGCCGGGGCCGGGCAAGGGTGCGCCGCCTCAGGGCCGGATGTCGAGCCGGTTCAGCTGCCAGACCGACCGGCCATGGATCACCGCTGTCTGCCAGGCCGGATCGGCATCATAGGGATAGACCACCCAGAGCGGCCCCATGTCGCGCACCGTCATTTCCACGTCGTCACGGGCAAAGGCGAGGATCGGCCCGCCCTCGACGGCATCGCTGCGCGGAATGGTGGCCTGATAGTCGTTCAGCGCGATGGCCACCACCGTGTCGCCCTGCGCCCCGACCCGGTCCAGCACCCGCGACAGCGGCACGCCGGTGAAGCGGATCACGCCACTGGTCCATGGCGTCGAGGTGGAAACCGAGACCGCCCCCAGCCCCTGCAGCATGTCCAGATCGAACCGGGCGGCGCCTGCGTCATTGGTCACGCCGATCCGGCCGCTGACGTGCAGGATCACCTCGCCCGTCGGAGAGGGCAACGGCTCGAAGGCCGAAACCTTGCCGGGCAGCGCATGGACCCACACCGCAGCCAGCAGGGACAGCGCAGACGGTGCATGGACTGACATGAACGACATTTCCCCCAACCCGGTTGGACGGTCCGGCAGCACATTAACGGGTCATGTGTCGCTTTCGTCAACCGGAAGCTCCGGAATGCCCGCCAAACGGCCCGCGAGGGCCGCCTTGCCCGGCAGGATGCCCGGAATTGCGGCATCCGCACCCGTCTCGGCCGAGCTGACGGCCGGAACGTGCATACCATGAAACTGGTCGGGGCGAGAAGATTCGAACTTCCGACCTACGGTATCCAAAGGTTCGTGGACCGGCTGAATCTTCACAATCTTTTTGTAAACCGAACCCGAAACCCCTGAAGAAGATCAATGGCTCAGCATAGCCGTTGTAAACCAAGAACACAAACTCCGATGTTGCCCGGAAAACACGTTCAAGATCAGATACATTAATCAAACGCCGTTTTCCCGTCGAGATGACCGGACTTATGACGACCCATCTCCGGAATCGCCAGATGGAGCCATCTCCGGAATCCGGAGTATAACCTTGTAAGGGAACCTTTAACTAAACTTGTAAAGGAGGAGGAGGATGCGCAAACGCGCGAGATATTTTGATCGTTTCTTCGCAGAGCTGCTGACTGCGCTGGGCATCAATCCGAACGGCTCCCTGCCCGCCTGGTGGCAAGGCTGGCCAGCCAAACCCATGTGCGCCGCTGGATCGACGACCTTGGCCTGACCGAGGACCGGATCATCGAGACCGCCCTGGAAATCCGGAGGGACCACCCTGCCCCACCCGACGGCCCCAAGGCCCTTGATCGGGCGATGGAACGCGCTGCCATGCGCGATGCTCAGATTGCGGCGGCTTCCTCCAAGGCCCTGACCGGCAAACGCCAGCCCAAGCGCACAGAGGGCACCCGGCCCAGTGAGCTCCCCCCCGAAGTTCGGACAGTTTTCCGGCTGGTTTAAGCTACTGCCTGCTGCTGCTGAACAGTTTCGATGCTGTTGAAGTAGACCACGGCGGGCGGTTGCTTGACCTGTGCCTGGGTCGACTGGCGAACATAGACCACAGCTTTGCGCTGGAGGATGGCTGGCGGGAGAAAGTCACCGTCCATCATCGTACTCCTCCGCTTTGGCGATCCCCGCCGCTTCCGTCAGCAGGATTGCCAGGCGCGCTACGGCCTCCTGGTGATCGTGCGGGTCCATCCCTCTCAGCAGCAAAGGGTCGAACCACATCTGCAATTGCTTCGGCGAAAACAGTCTGGCTGGCAGGTCGTGCATCGGTCTGCTCCTCTCTGGCGGTGATGTCGCCAGATGAGCTTCGCCTAAGACCACGCCGCTTCAGAAGGTCGAGACGGGCAGCACCCTGGTGCGCCGACTTCAGCCAGAGGTCGGACAATGTCCTGCGGCGGGGATTGAACCAGATGCGGCTGAAGGCGTGCCACCTTCATCCGGGTCAGTAAAACCCCACCGCGCGAACGTCGATCCGGGCGTCGTGGTCGCGGCCGTAGGCGACGACCGCAACCGATGTCAGACCACCGGGGGCAGGAACGCTGCGCAAAAGCCCGCCCGAGGCTTCGAAGGCGTCAAGCGGAAGCCGAACTTCGGCCCAGTTGTCGGTCACATCGAACCCTGCCTGATAATACTGCCACGGCAACAGCGTCCCGCCGGTGCGCAAGTGCACGAAATAGCGCTGGTTGTTGCCGCGCACGATCAGCCGCACGCCGGTTGTGCCTTCGGGCGGCGGGGTGGCAAGGTCCAGCCGCATCTGGATGAACCCACCCCGGTTGGCCGTGCTGACGCGGCCCGCCATCCGCGCAAAGGCGTGGCCGTCCTCTGTGGCAAAGGCGACGCCTCCGGTAGACACGCCCCCCATCACCTGATCGGTAAAGAACCGCCAGCGGCTTTCAGGCTGCATCTTGAAATCCTCGATCATCGCAGTTTGCGCGGGCGGCGTTTGGGCCATAACGGGCGGCAGGGCCGCACATATCAAGGCCGCCGCCATCAAGAGTGGGATCAGACCGCGTGTTGACATCATGGCCTCCAGGCCGGTCTTGCACTGCGCATCCTACCAGTGCTGCGTTCCAGGCGCACCCTTGATCTGCCCGTCCAGATTTGGCGTGACCCAGCCACCATAAAAGTTGCCCGGTTGCGGGAGGACCCGCAGATCACCGACCCAAACCTCATCCATCTGGGCGGCATAAAACGCGACATGTCCCGCAATCGCGGCAAACGGCGCAGTGGGGGCGTCATAGGCCCAGGCGGCGCGGGGGGCGGCCGCAGATCCCGCCACCACGTCGAAATACCGCGCAACCCCCTTCCATTCGCAAAAGCTGCTGCCCTGCGCTGGGTTCAGGGTGGCGTGAATATCTTGCAGGGGCAGGTAATAGGTTGGCGCGTGGTGCGTCTCCAGCACCCGCAGGGCGCGCGTCGTATCCGCGACAAGGGCGCCGCCAAGCCGGAGGGTGATCCGCTGCGGCACCGGTTCCAGCGCCGGGGGGCGCGGGTAGGACTGGACGTTCTCGCGCGGAAGGTCGGTCATTTGGCGGCTCCAGCGTCAAGGGGTTTTCGCGCAATGCCCATGTAAAGGATGGCGGTCAGGGCATAAGGCACGTCAGCGCGATACCGCGCGAAGCGGTCGCCATAGCGCGCGGCAAAGCGGCGTTCCTTCAGGCGCGGGGCAGCCAGGCAATAGGCGGTAAAGCTGACGGCCAGCACCAGTTGATCCGGCGTCCAGACCGGCACGGTCCAAAGCGTCAGCGCAAAGGCCACATAGATCGGCTGGCGGATCAGGCGGAACAGCCCTTGGGTCGGCATATCGGGAAACACCGGCCGGATGCGCGCCAGGTGGTGTCGCGGGAGTGGTGGAAATTTGAAGGCGGCGTAATCTCCGGGTGAACTGAAACCCACCCAGCCGGCGGCGCCAACCGCCAGGGAGATCACGCCATGAACGACATTACCGACAGCTCGGCCTTTTCGCTACTGCCCGACACGACCGGGTATGACCCGATCGAGGAGCGCCTGCGGGCAAGCGTCCGCGCGACCATCGAGACCATGTTTGAAGAGGAACTGGCCGAGTTTCTCGGCCGCATGCGCTACGGTCGCGGCGACGAGAAGGCGAAGGGCTATCGCCACGGGCACCGCGAGCGGCAGCTGACCGGCACCTTCGGCACCGAAACGGTGCGCGTGCCCCGCGCCCGGGTCGAGGACGAGGACGGCAAGGCTAAGGAATGGCGCTCGAAGGCGCTGCCGCGCTACCAGCGGCTGACGAAGAAGGCCGAGGCGCTGATCGCGGCGGTCTATCTTGCCGGGACCAACACCCGGCGCGTCAAGCGGGCGCTGTTCGGGCTGTTCGAGGGCGCCGTCAGCAAGGATGTGGTCAGCCGGGCCTGGCGCAAGGTGAAGGTGGACTGGGAAGCCTGGTCGGCCCGCAGCCTGGCCGACGAGGACATCGTCCGGCTGATCCTCGACGGCACCGTGATCCGGACCCGGCTGGACCGCAAGGCCACCTGTTGCGCGACAACCATCTTGGCCGGTGCCGGCAACCACCTTGGCCGGTGGGGCTGAACGGAAGACGGGCATGCCCGTCTGGAGGGCAGCCCCACCGGCCTGATTGATTTCGGGGAAGGTGCTGGTCGCTGCGGGTTGGTAAGCCGGGTTCCTCTGCCGTCAAACGGAGGATCCGGGTTGGCCTACAAACCCATCAACGACCAGCAATTGAGATTATACATGTCCGACCTCCAGAAGCACAGTCAGCGCACGTCGGCCGCCCGCGCCGGGTTCAGTGAGCGCACGGCCCGACGGTTCGATGCCGATCCGACGCTGCCCTCGAACCGCAAGATTGAACCGCCCCGGGTTTACCGGAGGGTGGTTTGTTCAATGACTACGCGACCATATCGAGTGAGTTCAGGTTTGCATAGAACGCCTCCTCTGCTTCTGCGGGTGGGATGTATCCGATTGGGCCAAGCAGGCGGCGGTTGTTATACCAATCGATCCATTTCAGCGTTTCCCATTCGACCTCGCGCATTGATTTCCAGGGGCCGATCTGGTTGATGACCTCTGTCTTGAACAGGCCGATGACGCATTCAGCCAAGGCGTTGTCATAGGCATCGCCAACTGTTCCAACGGAAAGGTCGATCTCGGCCTTGGCCAGGCGTTCGGTGTATTTGATCGACAGGTATTGTGATCCGCGGTCCGAATGGTGGACCAAGCTCTTGTTATCCGGCGTCTTTCTTTGCCAGATCGCTTGCTCCAGCGCGTCGAGCACAAACTGGGTCTTCATCGATGTCGAGACGCGCCAACCGACAATACGACGTGCAAAGACGTCGATGACGAAGGCCACGTAGACGGTGCCGGACCATGTGGGCACATAGGTGAAATCTGAAACCCACAGCTTGTTCGGCCGATCCGCCATGAACAGCCGGTTCACCTTGTCGTCCGGGCAAGGCAGAGACGTGTCAGGATTGGTCGTGATGACCTTCTTGCCACGGACCACGCCCCTGATGCCCAGATGGCGCATCAATCGTTCCACGGTGCAGCGGGCGGCGTCTTCACCCTGCCGTCGCAAAACATGCCAGATCTTCCGCGCGCCATAGAGCTTGCGGTTGGCATCCCAGGCCGCGTCGATCTTGAGGCTCAGGGCGGCATCCGATTTGGCCCGGGCCGAGGCCCGGTCAGGATCACGCATGATCGCCCGCCGGTCATAAAAGGTGGAAGGGGCAAACTGCAGTGCCCTGCAGATCGGCTCGACCCCGAATGCCTCTCGGCTTTCCTCAATGAAAGCAGTCATTTGCGAAACGGGCGGTCGAGCTCCGCCTGGGCAAAATACGCTGAAGCTTTGCGCAGAATCTCGTTCGCTTGCCGCAGTTCCCGGTTCTCGCGCTCAAGCTCTTTGATCCGCGCGATCTCAGCGCTGGTAGGTCCCGGCCGTTCGCCACCATCGCGCTGGACCTGTCGCATCCAGACGCGAAGGCTGTCCGTCGAACAGCCCAATTTACCTGCAATCGCCGTCAGCGCCGCAGCCTCGCTCTGATAATCATCGCGGTGTTCCATCGCCAGCCGCACCGCACGCTCGCGGAACTCAGGTGAATACGGCTTCGAGGTCTTCTTCTTTGAGGTCTGTTCCATAACGGGCAATTCTCCGTGTTCAGCGACAACCATCTTGGCCGGTGCCGACAACCACCTTGGCCGGTGGGGCTGAACGGAAGACGGGCATGCCCGTCTGGAGGGCAGCCCCACCGGCTTGATTGATTTCGGGGAAGGTGCTGGTCGCTGCGGGTTGGTAAGCCGGGTTCCTCTGCCGTCAAACGGAGGATCCGGGTTGGCCTACAAACCCATCAACGACCAGCAATTGAGATTATACATGTCCGACCTCCGATATCACAGTCAGCGCACGTCGGCCGCCCGCGCCGGGTTCAGTGAGCGCACGGCCCGACGGTTCGATGCCGATCCGACGCTGCCCTCGAACCGCAAGATCGTTCACGGGCGCACGGTGGCCGATCCCCTCGAAGGCTTTTGGGAGGGCGACATCCTTCCCTTGCTGGAGAGGGACAGCGCCTTGCAGGCCGTCACCCTGCTGCGCCACCTTCAGGGCCTGCACCCGCTGGCCTTCCCCGATGACCGGATCCGGCGCACCCTGGAACGGCGGGTGCGGCAGTGGCGGGCGCTGAACGGACCCGAGCGCGACATCATCTTCCGCCAGACGCCGGAGCCGGGCCGCATGGCCCAGTCCGACTTCACTCATGCCGAGGAGCTGGAGGTGACGATCGCGGGCCAGCTATTCCCGCATCTGCTCTACCACTTCGTCATGGTCTACAGCCGGTGGGAGCATGTCGGGGTGGTCCTGGGCGGGGAGAGCTTCACGGCCTTGGCCGAGAACCTGCAGCAGGCGCTCTGGTCGCTCGGCGGGGCACCACAGGAGCATCGCACCGACAGCCTCTCGGCCGCTTTCCGCAACCTGACGGCTGACCAGCGCCAGGATATCACCACGCGCTACAATGCCTTCGTCGGCCATTACGGCATGGAGGCCAGTCGCAACAACCGCGGGGAAGCTCATGAGAACGGCGCGGTGGAATCCCAGAACCGGCACCTGAAGAAGGCCATCGAACAGGCGCTGATCCTGCGCGGCAGCCGCGACTTCGCCAGCATTGAGGACTACCGCCGCTTCATCGACATTCTGGTGGCACGGCGCAACCGGCAGCGGGCGATCGCGGTTCAGGCGGAACAGGCGCATCTGAAGCCCCTGCCGTCCCGGCGCACCACCGACTTTACAGAGACCGTGGTTCCGGTCACCCGCACCAGCGGCTTTCTGGTCAAGAGCATCTTCTACAGCGCCCCGTCGCAGCTGATCGGGCAGCGCTTGCGGGTCCACCTTTACGACGATCGCCTTGAGGCCTTTCTCGGCAGCACCCTGGTCGTCAGCCATACAAGGGCGCGTGGTCGCGGCGACGGCCATCGCGTGCATGTCATCAACTACCATCACGTCATCCACGCGCTGCGGCGCAAACCGCAAGCCCTGTGGAGTTCGATCTACCGCGACAGCCTGTTCCCGCGAACCGAATACGCTGCAGCCTGGCAGGTGCTGCAGCGTGATCTGCCCCGCCGCGACGCCTGCCGCCGCATGGTCGACCTGCTGTTCATCGCCCACGACCGGGCCTGCGAGGCGGAACTGGCACATCTGCTGGCAGCAGAATTGGACGCGGGCCGGGTGCCCGATCCCGGACCTCTGGCATCCTGCCTGAACCCGCGGCAAACGGCGCTGCCGAGAGATGTTGCCGTCGCCCATCCCTCGCTCGACAGCTTCGATGCCCTTCTGGGAGCCTGCGCATGACCTCCCGCGAGATCGACATCCACACGCTGCCAGGCATGCTGACCGCGCTGCGCCTGCCCAGCTTCCACAAGCTTTGGGCCGACATCGCCACCCGTGCCGACACCGAAGGCTGGCCCGCTGCCCGCTTTCTGGCTGTCCTCGCGGAATACGAACTGGCCGAGCGCGACATGCGCCGCATTCAGCGCCACATGAACGAGGCACAGCTACCGGCTGGCAAGACGCTGGCGACCTTCGACTTCAAGGCGCTGCCAACCCTGCCGCGCGCCCGGATCGAGGCCTTGGCGGCCGGCGACTGGCTGGAGGGTGGCGGCAATCTGATCGCCATCGGCAATTCCGGCACGGGCAAAACGCACATTCTCTGCGCGATAGGCCATGCCCTGATCGAGCGGGGACACCGCGTGTTCTATACCCGCACCAGCGATCTGGTGCAGCGACTTCAGGCCGCCCGCCGCGATCTGGTGCTCGAAGCCGCGCTCGCCAAGCTCGACAAGTTCGACCTGATCATCCTCGACGACATCACCTACGCCCACAAGGATCAGGCCGAGACAGGCGTGCTCTTCGAGCTGATCGCCCGGCGCTACGAATACCGCAGCATCGCCATCGCCGCCAACCAGCCCTTCAGCGGCTGGGACCAGATCTTCCCGGACAAGGCGATGACCGTCGCCGCCATCGACCGGCTGGTTCATCACGCAGCGATCCTGGAGATGAATGCCGAAAGCTTCCGCCAGCGCGCGGCCGCCTCCAACAAAGAGGCGCTGAGCAGACCGCCAACGACAACCATCGCCGACAACAAGGACAAAGGAGAAGGCTGAGCGAAAAACAATTCCAGATACGCCAACCCAGCGGCCTAAAACCGGCCAACGTGGTTGACGGTCACGGACATGCTGGTTGACGCGCTACAGCCACCAACATCTCGGTGCTGGCGGCGATCGGCATCCGCCGCGACGGGCAGAAGGTATTGTTATCCATCAAGAACATGGGCGGAGAGAGCACATCTGCCTGGCGCCAGTTCCTCGACGACCTTGATGCCCGCGGTCTGAAGCGGCCCGAATTCGTCATCGTCGATGGCGCTCCCGGGCTTGAAGCCGCTCTGGTCGCGCTCTGGGGCGAGGCTCTGCCGATCCAGCGCTGCACGGTCCACAAGCACCGCAACCTGCTGGCGCACGCGCCCAGGCACCTGCACGACGAGCTGACCGAGGACTACCGCGACATGATCTGCGCCGACACCGCCGCCGGGATCGAGACCCGCCGCAAGGCATTCCTGCGCAAGTGGCAGCTCAAGTGCAAGGCCGTTGCCGACAGCCTTGAAGAAGCAGGGGACCGGCTCTTCAGCTTCACCCGCCTCGATCCCTCGCAATGGAAGTCGGCCCGGACCACCAACGCCATCGAACGGCTGAACGAGGAGTTCCGCCGCCGGATCAAGACCCAGACCGTGCTGCCCTGCGCCGAGACCGTGCCGATGCTGCTCTGGGCGCTGCTGGCATCCGGTCAGATCCAGATGCGCAAGGTCGACGGCTGGGAGACGCTTTCCCAGCCCCTCGACCCGATACCTCTTGACGCAGCCGCCTGAGAAACCGAACCTTCACATGCCCGGACCACGCCGCCAGGGAATTTCCACAGCATTCGCGACACGACCGCGCGCCATGAGCGACATCCATCCAAGGGCACCCGATTGCACTTCTGCGCCTGCATCAAAGCTGGCTTTCAACAGGATGAGCCAGCTTGTGGCGTAGGCGGCGGTTACAGCCCAGAACACCGCCCCTTCCGCCCGCCACCAGACAATGCCCGAAGGCGTCCACAGCGCGAACAGTGCCAGAAGCTGGGCCGAGGCGATGATCGCATATGTGGTGGTGGCCAGCGTTTGTCCATATGGGCCAGGGATAAGCCCGGCCAGCACGCGCCCGCCCGGGCCGGTGAGGAGGAGCGAGTGGGCAAGCGGGAATTGCACGATCAGGGCCGCATTGGCCAGCGCCGCCCAGGGCCAGGGCACGTTGCCCAGGCTTTCGCTCAGGCCAAAGAACATCGCCACGATCATTGCCAGCACGCCCGCCGCAAAAAGCGCGTGGCACAGCCCCCCAAGACCCAACGCAAGGGCGATCCGCCCCGCACCGGCAGGCGGGCTAAGGGCGGCGCGGATCAGGGTGATCAGCCGGGCAATGCGGGGATCGGCCAGGATCATGCGGGGCACGGTCATGCGGACAATGCTTTTTCGAGAATGCGGGGGATGTTCTGCTTGACCTTGAAGAACCCGGAGGTGGCGTGGGGCCAGATCGCCGTGTCCCAATCACGCCGCCATTCGCACAGGGTGATACCCGCCTTGGCCAAGGCCGGGGCTGCCTCATCCAGCCAGTCGCGCAACGGGCCGCGCGTGATGTAGGGCGTGGCAATCTGGGTGGCCCCCGCGCTTCCGGCCCATTTGGCCAGACTTGCCGGATCATCCGCGCGCATCGCAGTCGCGGCAACGCCCGATCGCAGGGCCGCATCGGCCAGCGCGCCATCCTCGAACCGCAGGACCAGATCGGACACCGGCAGGGGCGATCGCAGATGGCTGGCTGTCAGGGTGGCCGTCGCGCGAACGTCCAAGGCAGCCAGATCGAAGTCTTCGACCCGGCAATCTTCATCGGTGATCAGCAGGGCGGTCGGGCGACCGGATTGCGGCGGGGTGATCGTGCGCAGCGGCATCACGGTCGGCAGGCCATCAGGCTCTGATGCCTCAAGCCCTTGTATCACCTCGGCCAGATCGCTTTGGCGCGGGGTGAAACGCCCTGCGGTGAAGGTTGCGATGTTTTGCGCGTCGGCCGGATAGGGTTTGCCCCGGGTATGCAGCCCGGCGACCCAGCGCCAGCCCAGCGTGTTTGACGCCGCATCACCGTCCAGCAAATGCCGGTAAAAGAAATCCGCCCCCAGCCGCCAGGGCAGCCCCAGCGTAAAGATCCAGATCGAGGCGAACCACATCCGCGCGTGGTTGTGCAGATAGCCGGTGTCGACCAGTTCGGTCGCCCATGCATCGAAACAGGCCAGTCCCGTTTGCCCATTCATGGCGCGATCCACGTCGCGGCGCAGGCGCCGGTCGCGGTCAAGGGCGGCAAGGTCAGCCTCTAACCCCCTGCGGTAGCTGTCCCAGACCTGCGGGCGGCGTTCGAGCCAGCCTTTGAAGTAGCCGCGCCAGATCACCTCTTGCACGAACTTCTCGGCATCCTCCGGCCCGTGTGCCGCAAGGGCCGCTGCCACGACCTCTAACTCCAGCACCAGCCTGCGCCGGATGTAAGGCGACAGAACCGACACGGCCTTGTGTGCGCCGGGGCCATGGTCGGTATTGCGGCCATTGGCATAACGCCGCCCCATCCGGGGGGTAAAGGCTGCGAGTATCTTGTCACCCTCGGCGCGGGTCGCGGTCCAGTCTGTCATCGGGCTCATCTTGCGTTGCGTAGGGTAAAGCTGATGCCTGCCATTGGCGTTTCAAGAGGGCGTGGCGGTCTTGCCGCAATACGCCTCAACCATCGGGCGCAAGGCGATTCGCGCCCGCAGCTTTGCGGCCATCAGATACATCTCGCCGATCTTGTGGGGCAAGAACAGCGTGGCGGCGGGCGGGACATGTGCAAGCTCGCGGTCGTTCGTTGCCGATGGCAGGCGAAGGCGCACCCGAGGCACCGGATCAGATCGATCTCGCTGACGTTGACCCGACCCGCGACCTGCCAATGCAACTGGGGCCCTTGGGGGAGCCGAACCCGCCGGAGCACTCGGTCGTGCCAGTGGCCAGTGAGAGCTTTGCCGAAAGCGCGGTTGAGACTGCAATTGTTGTCAATGATGAAGCTCCCCGCAATGTTCCCAGTGAGAATGTTGGCGGGACAGGCCACCGAATCCACAAGAAGGCTGAGAAAGGGGCTGTTCAACTACATCCGTGTCCAACGCCAGGATGCCGTAACCGAGATAGGGGCGCAGGCGTTCCATGCGGGTCAGCGCGTAGCGCATTGCAGCCGCGAGCGGGGATTTGTGGTCGCTCCCCTTTGCCGCGAAGCGCAGCGCGTCGCCCGCCTCGGCATTCTCTATGGTCGTGAAGGTGGCAAGGCCGCTGACGAGGATAGTGCTGCCCGTGCCGAAGACATCGACGAACGAACCCTTGTTGCCATCCGAAAGGGTGACGGTGTCGGCGGCAACCTCGCCTGCCACGATGCCCCTCACCCCGGCGGGATCGACGCGCACCTCGTTTACGCCCGAACCCTTCATGTCGGCAACCCGGATCGCGGGAAGGACCGGCACACCCGGACCCCCATCGCCGCCTATGGGGACTTCTGGATAGCCGTCGGTGCCGTCCTGCATGCGTGTTTCGCTTGATGGTGGGCATCGATTTCACGGGATCATGGGCAGTCATTTCGCGTGAAGCTGGGCACTGATTTCGCGGGATCGCGGGCAGGTCTGGTCGGCAAATTGAGGATAGTTGCGCCTTCAGGAATGAAGGGGTGGCTTGATGCCGACAGGACGATTGAACATGCGCCGGATACGAGATGTTTTGCGATTGAAGCTTGGGCAAGGCCTGAGCGAGCGGTCCATTGCCGCTTCCCTCGGTCTGAGCAAGGGGAGCGTCGGAAGCTACACCCAACGGGCGCGTCATGCCGGGCTCACGTGGCCCTTGCCGGAGGGGATCGATGACGACAGCCTTGAACTTCTTTTGTTTCCAGCCCCGCCCACGGTGCCGGACGCGGAGCGGCTTGTGCCCGACTGGGCGGAGATTGACCGCGAGTTGCGCCGCCCTGGGGTGACGCGGATGCTGCTCTGGGAAGAATACCGTGCCGCGCACCCCGGGGGTTTTGCCTATACTTGGTTTTGCACGCATTACGAGGCTTGGAAGGGTCGGGTGCGCCCGACGATGCGCCAGACACATGTGGGCGGCGAGAAGGTGTTCGTTGACTTTGCCGGCGACACCATCGACGTGATCGACCCCACGACCGGCGAAGCGCGGGCCATGAAGCTGTTCGTGGCGGCAATGGGGGCATCGAATCACACCTATGCCGAGGCGGTGGCATCGGAGGGGTTGGAAGATTGGATCCTCGCGCATATCCGGATGTTCGCCTTTCTGGGCGGCGTGCCAAAGGCGGTGGTTCCGGACAATCTGAAGTCCGCCGTGATCAAGGCAGACCGGTTTGATCCGGGGCTGAACCGGACCTATGCCGAGATGGCGGCGCATTATGGCACCGCCGTTCTGCCCGCCCGGCCGCGCAAACCCCGGGACAAGGCGAAGGTGGAAGTGGCTGTCCAAGTGGCACAACGCTGGATTCTGGCGCGGCTGCGGAACCACCGGTTCTTCTCATTGGCCGAGTTGAACGTGGCGATCCGGCGGCTGCTGGACGAGTTGAACATGCGCGTGATGCGCGGCTATGGCGCCAGCCGCGCCGATCTGTTTGCCACTTTGGATCGGCCCAATCTTCAGCCCCTACCGCCCGAACCTTATGTCTTCGCCCGCTGGAAGCGCGCCCGCGTGGCACCCGACTATCACGTTGAGGTCGACAGCTCATGGTATTCCGTGCCCTTCGCGCTGATCAAACAAGAGGTCGATGTTCGCACAAGCGGCCAGACGGTCGAGATATTCCATCGTGGTCAGAGGGTTGCGAGCCACGTGCGCACCCCGGGGCGGCGCAGCCATGTCACCGTGGCCGACCATATGCCATCGGCCCATCGTCGCTTTGCCGAATGGACCCCGGCCAGAATGCTGGCGCAGGCAACCAAGACCGGCCCCGCCGTCGCCGCCTTTTGCGAGATGGTGATGGCTGACCGCCCCCATCCTGAACAGGGGTTCCGCACCTGCCTGGGTGTGCTGGCCTTGGTCAAAACCTATGGGCCGGAGCGCGTTGATGCGGCCTGCCAGCGGGGTGTGACCATCCGGGCCCGCACCGTCACCTCCATTCGTTCGATCCTCAAGACCGGCCTCGATCGCGCCTTCCTGGAAGGCTCCGAAGAGGTCGCCCCCCTCCAGCACGCCAACATTCGTGGCGGCAGCTATTACCATTGAGAAAGGACTAAAATGCTGACCCATCCCACCCACGACCGACTGTTGGCGCTCGGCCTGACCGGCATTGCATCGGCGCTCGAAGAACAACGCAGGTCAACCGCCTTCGACGCCCTCTCGTTCGAAGAGCGTCTCGGCCTGCTGGTCGACCGCGAGGCTGCAGAGCGCGACACCAAGAAACTGGCCTCCCGGCTCAAGTTTGCGGCTCTGCGCCAAGATGCCAGCGTCGAGGATCTGGACCTGCGCAGCCCACGTGGTCTTGACCGCAGTGTCATGGCGCATCTTGCCGATGGCGGCTGGATCGCCCGGCACGAGAACCTGCTGATAACCGGGCCGACCGGTTTGGGCAAAAGCTGGATCGCCTGCGCCCTTGGCCACAAGGCGTGCCGGGATGGGCGGCCCGTCCTCTATCAACGTGCGCCGCGCATGTTCGAGGCCCTTGCTCTGGCCCGTGGCGATGGCCGCCATGAACGCATCCTCAAAACCATCGCCCGCATGGATGTGCTGATCATTGACGATTGGGGCCTCGCCGTCCTCACCGCCCCGGAGCGCCGTGACCTGCTGGAAATCCTCGAAGACCGCCACGGCCGCGCTTCCACCATCGTCACAAGCCAACTCCCCGTTGACCAGTGGCACGAAGCCATCGGCGACCCAACGCTCGCAGATGCCATCCTCGACCGCCTCGTTCACAACGCACACCGCCTCACCCTCTCAGGTGAAAGCCTGCGCAGGCGCTCCGCCGTCACAAAAAAGCTTGACCAAATCGTTCAAGCCTGACTCCATGAAAGCGTCGGCCAGCCTGCCCACGATCCCGTGAAATGACTGCCCAGAATGGCGCGAAACGCGTGCCCACGATCGCGCGAAATCAGCGCCCATTCTCCGCGAAATCCGCAGTCCTGCAACCTCTTCACCGAGGACGAATGCCTCAAGCTGGATACAAACCCAAATGAACGCGACATGCTCTGATCCTGCATTTTCCAGCGCACCTGTCATTCGTTCGGGGCAACCGCATGGGGCCGCCATTCGACACGATTTCAAGGGGGATGATGCGATGGGGTCGGCCACGCTCGGAACCGCGCAGGCTTCAGGGCTGAGAGCTTGATCTCCCTGCCCGGGCTGTCGACTCCCGGGGGCAGGACGCCCGTCCAAGCGTCAGGAATTGCGGAATCTTCCCGGAAAGGTGAATTTTCAACGTTTCACCATACTGGAATCTTGCAGTGAATCACCATACCGGCACTAACCGACTGCCGATCCGCCTGCAGCCGCAAATCCGAGCATGGCCGGGGTTCGCCGAGGCCTCAGAACCCGAGCGAGAAGCGGCGGGTCAGGACAAGGGATGCTGATGCCTGGTCACGCGACCCTCGATCCGTGATCGGGCTGTTCGCCGCGTCACCCCGAAGGCGGTCATAGTTCAGCGAACCTTCCAGCGCCCAGGCGTTGCCAAGGTCGTAGCTCGCGCCGATCTCGATCCCGGCCGAAACGAGCCCCGCGTCGGGCGTAGAGGGGGCAAGTCCACTCGCCAATGACTCGGCGGCGGTGACGCCGAAATAGGTGCGATTGTAGCGACCCGAGCCATAAAGCAGCCGCGGGCCGATGTTGAGCTTGAATTGCGGGGTGGACACGGCTTTCCAGTCGGCGCCGAATTCGGCCACGGCGCTTTCATGTCCGATGACGCCGTAGCGCAGGTCGGCAAAGGCGCGCCAGTCCGTGGCTTCATACCCGAGGCCCACGCCGATTTCGACCGAAGTCTTAAGGTCGGTCAGACCTGCCAGTTCCGGATTGTCCTTGGCCTTCCGGTCGCCGATGATCCGGAACGACCCGCGCGGCGCGAAGCCCAGCTTTTCGGTGTATGGGTCGGCAGATCCGAACTGCAACGGTCCCAGAGACAGACGTTGGACCGAGAGTTTTCCCGTCGGAGCGGCTTCATAGCTGTCGGACCCGAAATAGGACGGGGCGTATTGCCCGCCAACTCCGAGCGTGAATGACAGACCGTCCTGCGCCGCGGCGCTTCCGGCACCCAGTGCGGGCACCACAAGGAAGACAAGAGCGGTTGCCGATCCGCGAAAACTGCATACCATGGGATACTCCTGAAGCTCCACAGACCGACGGACACTGTCGCACCGACCCTTGATCTTGCGCCAAACCTTTAGCAGTGTTCGCCGACAGGGACAAGGCGTGGCCTTGATCGTGACCCTGTGCTTGAGCTGAGAACGTGTATGGGCGCCCCTGGCGGAACAAGGAATTTCTGGGGGCGATCCCGGGCGGAGCGGTCTAGTTCTTTCCTGTATCCGGCCTCGAGTTGCGGATGTCTGCGCCGCGGGCCATCATGGCAACTTCGCGGGTCGGGTCCAGATCGGCGGTTCGCGTTTGACGCAGCACGGTTCCATACTGTTTTTCCCGTCCCGTTGCTGTCCCGCTTTCCGTGACCTCCTGTCAGAACTTCCGCTCGGCCAGATCCGGCGAGGTCTTCGACCTCATGCCGGAACTCGTTAGCAACTGTATCTGTCAGGACGTCGTGGCGGTCCATTTCTGACGGCTCTTGCAGAGCGCGTTGGCGATGATGACCAGCTTTCTGGCGACGGCGGTGATGATGACCTTGTGCGGTTTTCCGGCCTTGCGGAGGCGATCTGCGAAGGATTTCAGGCTCGGGTTTTGATGTGCCGCGACCAAGGCCGCCTGGAACATCACGTGCCGCAGGGCACGACGACCACCGGCGATGGCCCGTTTTCCGCGAAGGATTCCGCTGTCGTGCGCAACCGGGGCGAATCCAGTGAGTGCGTCAACCTCTTCGCCGGTGATGGAGCCTGTGCCGCAACGGCGCTGCCCCAGAAAAATAGCACGAGATAACCGAAAAGAAGGGCCAGCGCGGCCCAGCCAAAGCTTGACGTCATCGTATCAGACCTCACGCTCTGGGTTAAACCGCAGCAGGCGCAACGCGTTCAATGTGACCGGAACGGTGGCTCCTGTATCGGCCATGATCGCGGGTCGTGTCGCGAATGCTGTGGAAATTCCCTGGCGGTGTGGTCCGGGCATGTGAAGGTTCGGTTTCTCAGGCGGCTGCGTCAAGAGGTATCGGGTCGAGGGGCTGGGAAAGCGTCTCCCAGCCGTCGACCTTGCGCATCTGGATCTGGCCGGAAGCCAGCAGCGCCCAGAGCAGCATCGGCACGGTCTCGGCGCAGGGCAGCACGGTCTGGGTCTTGACGCGGCGACGGCACCCGGTGGTGTCGCGGGAGTGGTGGAAATTTGAAGGCGGCGTAATCTCCGGGTGAACTGAAACCCACCCAGCCGGCGGCGCCAACCGCCAGGGAGATCACGCCATGAACGACATTACCGACAGCTCGGCCTTTTCGCTACTGCCCGACACGACCGGGTATGACCCGATCGAGGAGCGCCTGCGGGCGAGCGTCCGCGCGACCATCGAGACCATGTTTGAAGAGGAACTGGCCGAGTTTCTCGGCCGCATGCGCTACGGTCGCGGCGACGAGAAGGCGAAGGGCTATCGCCACGGGCACCGCGAGCGGCAGCTGACCGGCACCTTCGGCACCGAAACGGTGCGCGTGCCCCGCGCCCGGGTCGAGGACGAGGACGGCAAGGCTAAGGAATGGCGCTCGAAGGCGCTGCCGCGCTACCAGCGGCTGACGAAGA
Source organism: Paracoccaceae bacterium Fryx2 (assembly GCA_032334235.1). Lineage (NCBI taxonomy): Bacteria > Pseudomonadati > Pseudomonadota > Alphaproteobacteria > Rhodobacterales > Paracoccaceae > Paracoccaceae bacterium Fryx2. Next base: position 161,503 of record JAVSGI010000005.1, on the reverse strand, counting down.
AGGCCGAGGCGCTGATCGCGGCGGTCTATCTTGCCGGGACCAACACCCGGCGCGTCAAGCGGGCGCTGTTCGGGCTGTTCGAGGGCGCCGTCAGCAAGGATGTGGTCAGCCGGGCCTGGCGCAAGGTGAAGGTGGACTGGGATGCCTGGTCGGCCCGCAGCCTGGCCGAAGAGGACATCGTCCGGCTGATCCTCGACGGCACCGTGATCCGGACCCGGCTGGACCGCAAGGCCACCAACATCTCGGTTCTGGCGGCGATCGGCATCCGCCGCGACGGGCAGAAGGTATTGTTATCCATCAAGAACATGGGCGGAGAGAGCACATCTGCCTGGCGCCAGTTCCTCGACGACCTCGACGCCCGCGGTCTGAAGCGGCCCGAGTTCGTCATTGTTGACGGCGCTCCCGGGCTTGAAGCCGCTCTGGTCGCGCTGTGGGGCGAGGCTCTGCCGATCCGGCGCTGCACGGTCCACAAGCACCGCAACCTGCTGGCGCACGCGCCCAGGCACCTGCACGACGAGCTGACCGAGGACTACCGGGACATGATCTGCGCCGACACCGCCGCCGGGATCGAGACCCGCCGCAAGGCATTCCTGCGCAAGTGGCAGCTCAAGTGCAAGGCCGTTGCCGACAGCCTCGAGGAAGCAGGGGACCGGCTCTTCAGCTTCACCCGCCTCGATCCCTCGCAATGGAAGTCGGCCCGGACCACCAACGCCATCGAACGGCTGAACGAGGAGTTCCGTCGCCGCGTCAAGACCCAGACCGTGCTGCCCTGCGCCGAGACCGTGCCGATGCTGCTCTGGGCGCTGCTGGCATCCGGCCAGATCCAGATGCGCAAGGTCGACGGCTGGGAGACGCTTTCCCAGCCCCTCGACCCGATACCTCTTGACGCAGCCGCCTGAGAAACCGAACCTTCACATGCCCGGACCACACCGCCAGGGAATTTCCACAGCATTCGCGACACGACCCGAGACCCGCGGTGGCAAGCAAGGCCGCACGGCGGACTATCTGACCCGCATGGACTTCGTCATTCTCGACGAGCTGGGCTATCTGCCCTTCGCCCAGTCTGGCGGTCAACTCCTGTTCCACCTCATCAGCCGCCTCTACGAACGCACCTCGGTCATCGTCACAACAAACCTCGCCTTCGTCGAATGGCCCACCGTCTTCGGCGACGCCAAAATGACGGCCGCCTTGCTCGACCGCCTCACCCGTTGACATGGTTTCGGAGTTGCTTCCAGACGTGAAACTACCGACGAATCTGGCCAACACGAAACGGGGAACCGGGAACTAACCAGTTCCCGGTTGGCATATCCCCCAGACCGCCCACCATTGATTTCATTCAATTTCCTCAGAGCCGCTTTCCGCCGCTGCGCCTCAATCCGACCCGAAAACCCCAAATCCCGTCAAACCAGTCGACCGCCCACTTTTCAAGGCACTGATTTTGCTTGCGATTTTTTTGCGACCCTGTCAAACCTTTTGAACGCCGTCATAGGTCCAGAGCCTTGCGGTCTGGGTTTTGCCGGTGCCGGGGGCCAGCATGCTGATCGGCGTGTCATCCGCGAAGATCGCCTCGGCCGACAGGACATGGCGCCCGATGGCATCGGCCAGCGGCTCAAGCAGGGCCGTGGTCTTGCCGACCCAGTCAGCCAGGGTGGACCGGTCAAGATCAAGTCCTTCGCGGTCGAAGATCTGGCTCTGGCGGTAAAGCGGCAGGTGGTCGGCGTATTTGCTGACCAGCACGTGGGCCAAGAGGCCCGGCCCCGGGCGGCCGCGCTCGATGGGGCGCGACGGCAGCGGGGCTTGCACAAACCGTTCGCAGCAGGCGCAGGTCAGCCGGGGCCGGACAAAGCGGTTCACGATAAACCGGCCGGGGACATATTCCAGTTCCTCGGTGACATCTTCGCCGATCCGGCGCAGGCGGCCGCCGCAATCGGCACAGGCATCGGCCCCGGGCGTCAGTTCCACCTCCATCCGCGGGATATGGTCCGGGATCGGACGGCGCTTAGGTTTGTCCTTCTCATCGAGGTCCGGCAGCTTCATCCGTGCCGTCATTGCAGCGGCGGCGATCTCGCTGGTCTCAAGGGCCAGTTGCAGCTGTTCCGCCGTCTCGGAGGAGGCCCCAAACCGATGCGCCCGGTGCCCGGCCAACTGGTGGCGCAGCTTCTCGATCAGGATCGCTTGCGCCTTTACCTCGGCCAGGAGCCGCGCGGTAAAGCTGCGCAACTCCTCAGGGTCTTCCGGCAAGGTCAGGGTCTGATCCAGCATGCAAGAAGTTTATCCCACTGTATTCGTTGTGGGAATCATTGATTGCAGGACCGGTAGATTATCCTGCGGCCAAAGGCCGCCACGTCCGCTGCGGTGCCCGCCAGTCGATCCCTTCCAGCAGCATCGCCAACTGCGCAGGCGTCAGCGCGATCTTGCCCTCCTTGGCCGAAGGCCAGACGAACCGCCCCTTCTCCAGCCGCTTCATGAACATGCACGCGCCCTGACCATCCCACCAGATGATCTTCACAAGGTCGCCCCGGCGACCGCGGAAGACAAAAAGATGTCCGGCAAAGGGGTCTTGCTTCAGCACCGCCTCGGCCTGCGCCGCCAGCGCCGCAAACCCCTTGCGCATGTCGGTGACCCCGGCCGCCAGCCACACCTGCGTGTTGATCGGAACCGGGATCAAACCGTCAGCCCCCGGATCAGTCGCGCCAATGCCTCGGGATCATAGCGCCCGCTGATCCGCATCCGGTGACTGCCTGCCAGGTCGATCTCAATGTGGTTCTCTGCGGCGGGCATCTGCAAGGGCGCAGGCATATCCGGGACGATCTCTACCGGCAGAAACCGCAAGCCGCCTTCTCCTGATCCCGTTCCAGACCCGGGCCGATACTTGGGATCGCGCAGCCACTTGAAGATCAGGTTCGCGGTCACCGTGTAGCGAAGCGCCACCTGAGCTACGGATACGCCGGGCGCAGTCGTCTGCAGGCAGATCGACCGCTTCTCTTCGTCCGTCCAAAGCCGCCTCGTTCGCCGCGCCAGCAATCACCATAGTGTCCACTAACGTTGGTGGACACTAACCGGCACCATCAGAACGCGGCAGAGCGGTCAGGCCGGACGCTTACCAAGAGGGGGGCAGACAGCCCCCCTTTTCTGCCTTCAGTCGCGCTTGAGGGCGCCGCGCAGCGCGTCGAACGGGCTGGAGGCGGCCGGGGCAGCGGGACCTGCGGTCTTCGGCAAGGGTTTGGACGGGGTGCCGCGTGCCGGGGCCGGGCCGCGGGGGCGTTCGGCGGCGGCTTCGCGGGCCTCGGCGCTGTCGCGCTTCATGGTCAGGGCGATGCGCTTGCGCGCCACGTCGACCTCGACCACCCGCACCTTCACCACGTCGCCCGCCTTGACCACCTCATGCGGGTCTTTCACGAAACGGTCGGCAAGCTGGCTGACATGCACCAGCCCGTCCTGATGCACGCCGATGTCGACGAAGGCGCCGAAGGCCGCCACGTTGGTCACCGTGCCTTCCAGCAGCATCCCCGGTTTCAGATCGCGGATCTCGTCGACGCCGTCGGCGAAGGTCGCGGTCCTGAAGCCGGGGCGCGGGTCGCGGCCGGGCTTTTCCAGTTCGGCCAGGATGTCCTTCACCGTCGGCAGCCCGAAACGGTCGTCGATGAAGGCGCGGGGGTCGAGCTTTTGCAGCGCGGCGCTGTCGCCCATCACGCTGCGCAGGTCGCGCCCGCAGGCGGCGACGATGCGGCGGGCCAAGTCGTAGGCCTCGGGGTGGACCGACGAGGCGTCGAGCGGTTCCTTGCCGCCGCTGACCCGCAGGAAGCCCGCCGCCTGCTCGAACGCCTTCGGCCCCAGCCGCGCCACCTTCAGCAGTTCGCGCCTTGTGCCGAACGGGCCGTTGGCGTCGCGGTGGCTGACGATGGCCTCGGCCAGCCCCGGCCCCACCCCCGACACCCGCGCCAAGAGCGGCGCCGAGGCGGTGTTGAGGTCGACCCCGACCGCGTTCACCGCATCCTCGACCACCGCTTCCAGGCTGCGGCCCAGCCGGTGCTGGTCGACATCGTGCTGGTATTGCCCGACGCCGATCGACTTCGGCTCGATCTTTACCAGTTCGGCCAGCGGATCCTGCAGGCGCCGCGCGATCGACACCGCGCCGCGCAGCGACACGTCGAGATCGGGGAACTCGGCCGCCGCCAGCGCCGAGGCCGAATAGACCGAGGCGCCGGCCTCGGACACGATCACCTTGACCGGCTTGGGTGCCGTGCCCGGCAGCAGCGCCAGCAAGTCGGCCACCAGCTTTTCGGTCTCGCGGCTGGCGGTGCCGTTGCCGATGGCGATCAACTGCACGCCGTGCCGGCCGATCAGCCCTGCAATCGTCGCCTGTGCGCCGCGCAGGTCGTTCTTCGGCTGGAACGGATAGACCGTCGCGGTTTCGAGGCACTTGCCGGTGCCGTCGACCACCGCGACCTTGACCCCGGTGCGGATGCCGGGGTCGAGACCCATCGTCGCCTTGCCGCCTGCCGGGGCCGCCAGCAGCAGGTCTTTCAGGTTGCGGGCAAAGACCTGGATCGCCTCGGCTTCCGCCCGGTCGCGCAATTCTCCCATCAGGTCGAGCGTCAGAGAGGTCTTCAGCTTGACCCGCCACGCCCAGCTTGCCGCCTCGCGCAGCCAGGCGTCGCCGGGGCCGCGCCCGGTGGCCTGCAGGGCTGCCGCCGCCATGCGCTCGCAGGGGCTTTCGCCGCGCGCCGCATCGGCATCGACCGCCAGATCGACGGTCAGGAATCCTTCGTTGCGGCCGCGCAGCATCGCCAGCACGCGGTGGCCGGGGGCGCGCGACCAGTCTTCGGAATGGGCGAAATAGTCGGAAAACTTGGTGCCTTCGGCCTCTTTCCCCGCCACCACGTTCGCCACCAGCCGGGCCGCGCCCTTCATGTGAAGCCGCAGCCGCCCCAGCAGGTCGGCGTTTTCGGCCAGCCCTTCCGCGATGATGTCGCGCGCGCCTTCCAGCGCCGCCTTCCCGTCGGCCACGGTTTCGGACAGATACCCCGCCGCCAGCGTGGCCGGATCGGCGGCGCGGTCGGCCAGAATCGCCTCGGCCAGCGGCCCCAGCCCGTTTTCGCGCGCGATCATCGCCTTGGTGCGGCGCTTGGGCTTGTAGGGCAGATAGATGTCCTCCAGTTCCGCCTTGGTCACCGCCTTGGCAATGCCCGTCTCCAGCTCTGCCGTCAGCTTGCCCTGATCGCGGATCGAGCCCAGGATCGCCAGCCGCCGCGCCTCAAGCTCGCGCAGATAGGCCAGACGCTCGGCAAGGGTGCGCAGTTGCGTGTCGTCCAGCCCGCCGGTCGCCTCCTTGCGATAGCGCGCGACGAAGGGCACCGTGGCGCCCCCGTCCAGGAGATCGACGGCCGCCGCGACCTGCGCAGGTGTGGCCGCGATTTCGGTGGCAATGAGAAGCGCGATGCGGCGGGATGCGTCAGGGGTCATGGCAATCCGGAATTGTGTCTGATGGGGGTCAACCATAGCGGCCGGGCAGGCGAAGGCCAATGGCAATCGCCCGAGGGCGCCACAGGGTCGCGTCTGAATGGGGGATGGTACCGATGGCCCGGCTCGAACGGGCGACCCCTAGATCCACAATCTAGTGCTCTAACCAACTGAGCTACATCGGCACTTGGGGGGCCGTTTACCCCCCCGTCCCGCGAATTGCAAGAGGATGATTGCGCGCCCCGCCGCGGATCAGAGCGCGATTTCCCGATGCTGTTCCGCAACGACGCAGCCGAACGGCCGCGCCGGATGGGCCGACACCGGGCCGAACCGGGCCGCCTTGCGCAAGATTGCGCCATTCAACGCCGTCCGCCGGCTCTGTGCTGCCATTGCGGCAGCAAAGGCCAGGATGCGGGTGAAACCATGCTCCTTGCGAACGGCGCAGGGCCAGCGCCCTTGCCTTGCCCCTCGTCTGGCGTTACCTCCGCGACCAGCAGTCCACCACCCCCCGGAGGCCTCATGGGCATCGACAAGCAAAGCGACATCGCCGCCAACGTCCAGATCGGGCCAACCTCCCTGGGCATGGTGCGTATTTACATCGAGGCGGACGGCATCGAACTGCCGCTGGATTTCGACCCCGAAGAGGCCGAGGAAATCGCCGAGGAACTGCGCGCCGCCGCGGCCGCCGCCCGCGCCATGGGCGAACCGGGGGCGGGCAAGCCTGGGGCGGGCAATGCAGGCAATGCGGGGCCGGTCAAACCGAAAAGGCGCTGAGCCCCGGATCGCGCAGGCCCTGCAGGCGCAGCGCGGCCTGGCGGGCAAAGGTCTGCACCAGCGCCTTGCGCCGCGCCGGGGCCAGCGGCGTTTCCGGCCCCATCCGCAGGATCTCGGCGTCATAGGCATCGGCCAGCATCAGGCCGGTGCCCTCCGGCAGCAGCTCGGTCGGGAAATCGGCATCCACCGCCCAGAAGAAGCGGTCGCACCACGCAAGATACCCCTGCCACTTGCGGTCGGCGGCGAAATCGGCGCGGCCCGACTTGCATTCCACCAGCCAGACCTCGCCCTTCGGCCCCAACGCCACCACGTCAGCGCGCAGGCCGGGCGCAGGCACCAGTTCCTCGATCGTGACAAAGCCATGCCCCAGCAGATGGCGGCAAACCCCGCGCGCAAGGCGCTGGCCGGGCATCGGTGGCAGGGTGTTCAACGGGTCCATCCGCAAAATATGAACCAAAGGTGAACAGCACGCAAGCTGCTGCCGAAAATTGGTGCCGTTTCGCCTTTGACACCGCCGCCCTGCCAGGCTACTGACGGTCAGCCGGAAAATGTCTGGCCGGTTGGTCATCCCGGTCCCCGAATCCTCGGGAATGTCGCCTGCGCGAACCCACGGTGCTTTGAAAACCCAGGCGCTTCAACGCGCCGCACCGAACAGGACGACCGACATGACACATTCCACCCGCACCGTGCTGCTGGCACAGGTGCTGATTTCCGCAATGATGGCGGGGGCGATGACCGGAATCTTCGGCCTTGTGGCGCTTGGGCCGACCGAGGCTTTTCTGGCGCAATGGGGCAAGACGTTCCTGACCGCCTGGCCGATTGCCTTCGTGCTTTCGATGGCCATCGGACCACTGGCCTTCAAACTGGCGCATCAACTGGACCGTTTGCTGCCCTGAGGCTTGCGGGACTGTCCGATAGCGCCTAGATTAAGCCTTGGCGGGTTCTGCTCTTCTCGTGCGAGACCCTTTTCCAGTGGCCGATAAGCATCTCCGAGGGAGCTGGCTCTGCTTGGGTTCTGGCCCTGGTATCTGGCGACCAACCTGAACACTCAGGCTCTCGGGAAATTCACGTCTCCACGGCCGCTGCGGTTCCCGCCACCTTTTCCCCGATCACCGCGCATGAAAAAAGGGGCAGGTTTCCCTGCCCCAGTGATGAAAAAGACGTAGGTCGTCAGGTATCAGAAGCTGTAGACCAGCGAGACGCCAAGCTTGTTCTCGGTGCGGTCTGCACGGCTGTCGTTGTAGTCGGTCAAGAGGCTGACACGCGTGGCAAACATGTCGGACATCTTGTAGTTCACACCGAAATCGTTGCTGACGCGGAAGGCTGCGTCAGAGGTCAGGATGTCGGTGTCGTTGGTCAGGAACAGCGCCTCGTTGATCTGGTAGAACACACGCGACGATGCGATGCCCCCGACTTCGCTGGTGTCGTTGCCCAGGCCATCTTCAGTATAGCTGAGCCCGACACCCGCCTGCACGCGCCAGCTGAAATCGGGCGTGTTGACGATCCGGTAACCAGGGCCGATGCCGATGAAGGCATCATGCTTGAAATCATCGGCGGCGTCGGCAAGACCGTCGGTGACGACCCGGCCCAGCACGAATCCGTAGAAGCGGTCGGTGAAGTAGTAGTTGGCGTCGTAGATGCCGAACACGTCCTGCTTGGTCTTGGTCCCGGTAGCTTCGGTGAATTCGACCAGTGCGCCGATGGTCTGCACCAACTGGCCCTGAGCGAAGCGCAGCCGGGCACCCAGGGTCAGTTCCTGCGAATCATTGTCGCCGTCCTTGCCTGTGTAGGAAAGCGATGCCGACCCCGACAGCCCCGGCCGGAATTCCGGGTTGCCGAAACGATAGTCATCGTTGCCGCGCGCCAGGTCGGTCGTGACAGCGTAGTTGATGTCGTTGATGCTGTCGTCGATGGCCCGCGTTCCGGTCAGGGTGGTCTGCGCCAGACCGGCGGTCGTTCCCAGCAGCAGTGCCACAGCCGCAGCGCCGGACAATTTGTTCATGTTCATGGGTCGTCCTCTCAGATCGTTGCTCTGCGCAGATCGCGCAAAGGAAGAAAGGCAGCCCGGTCATCCGCCAGACTGCACTGAACAACCAACGGTTTAACCGGACGATCGTTCCAATCGAGACTCCCCCCCGGCCGGACGCGCGGCATTTATGCCACAACCTGCGGCGGGCCGGACAGACAAAACCCCGTATTCCCCGACAATATCAAAGGCTTGCAATAGCCGGGCGCCAAAAGAAAAAAGCCCGGACGAACCGGGCTTTCTCTTCACAAAGATATTTCTTGTATCAGCGGCGCGCTTCAACCCCAACGCGAATCGGCTTGTCCAGCCGGACACGGGCCCGGTGCCCGCCCTTGGGGCCCTTGTCGTCCTCGGCCATGCGCATCACCGCGATGGCGAACTGCACGCCCGCGAAAACCACACCGTTCGCCATGACCAGCATCGCCCCGGCCAGCCAGCCCATCTCGGTTTCAAGGATCAGATGCTTCAGATTCGCCACGTCAAGCGCCACAAGCCCGACGACGAAGGCCAGCGCGATGCCAAAGCCGATGGCACAATTGACGATGTAAAGACGGACAAGCTTGGGCATGGTGCGACTCCTTGTTTCACCCCACGATACTCCTTGTCGCGGCACTTGCCAGTCTCTTTTTCGTGCACGCGGCGTCAGGGGGCCTCAGAACGCCTCGGGTCTGGCCTCGTGCGCCATGTGGTCGAGCACGGCATTGACGAACTTCGATTCCTTGCCCTCGGGAAAGAATGCCTTGGCGACATCGACGAATTCCGAGATCACGACCTTGGGCGGCGTCGGCATTTCCAGCATCTCGGCCCCGGCGGCACGGAACAGGGCGCGCAGCACCGGGTCGATCCGGTCGATCGGCCATTTCGCCACCAGCGCGCGGTCGGTCATCTGGTCCAGCCTGGCCTGCCAGTTCACCGCATGGCCGACCAGCGCGCGAAAATGCGCCACGTCGCCCTCGGCCATCTCGTCGCCGTCATAGACCGCGCCGAAGCGATGGCTCTCGAACTCGGCCGTGACACCCTCCACCGTCTGCCCCGAGGCTTCCATCTGGAACAGCGCCTGCACGGCATAAAGCCGGGCCGCCGATTTCATCTGCCTCTTGTCCGGCCTGCTCATGCGCCCGTCATCCCCTGCGCCGAATTTTCCTGCGCCGCCCGGTCTGGCGCCGTCTTGCCTTGCGCCGCGCGCAACTCGTCCACCGGGCGGAACCCCATGCCCTTGCGCGTGCCCGACCAGCGACGTCCAAGCGCGACCAGATGCAGCGCCGCCGCCGCCGCCCCGCCGCCCTTGTTCTGCCCGCCCGGATCGGCCCGCACCTCGGCCTGGCCGCGGTTTTCCACCGTCAGGATGCCGTTGCCGATGCACAGCCCCTGCAACCCCAAAAGCATCAATCCGCGCGAGCTGTCATTGCACACCGTGTCGTAATGCGTCGTCTCGCCCCGGATGATGCAGCCCAGCGCCACAAAGCCGTCGAAATCCGCCTGCCGCCCGGCCATGCCGATCGCCGCCGGCAGTTCCAGCGCGCCCGGCACCTCGACCAGCTCGCAGGTGGCGCCGCAATCGGCCGCCATGGCACTGGCCCCGGCCACCAGACTGTCGGCAATGTCGCGGTAATAGGGCGCCACCACCAGCAGAAGCTTCACCGGCTTGTCGAACACCGGCAGCGGCAGGACGTAATGCTCTTCGATTGCGGCCATGGCTCAGACCTCCGGAATGGCGCGGGTGCCCGCGATGGACAGCCCGTAAGCCTCCAGCCCGACCACCTTCGGCGCTTTCGAATTGGTAACCAGCGTGATCCGGCTCAGGCCCAGCGCCGACAGGATCTGCGCCCCCAGCCCGTATTGCCGCAGCGTCTGGGGCGAATGCTCGCCCTCCATCGCCAGCTTCATCGTGGTGTCGCGCAAGAGCACGACAACCCCGCGCCCCTCGACCGCGATCAGCCGCATGGCGCGCTGCAACTCGCCCGCATGTGTCGGGTGGATGCCCAGCACATCCTCCAGCGGGTCGAGCGCATGGACCCGCACCAGCACCGGCGCCTCGCTCCGGATGTCGCCCTTGGTCAGCACGACATGCTCGGCGCCCTGGGTCTCGTCGGTGAAGATCCGCATCAGCCAGTCGCCGCCATGCACCGAGGTGACGGGCTTGACCGCCTTCTCGTTCACCAGATTGTCATGACGCCGCCGATAGGCGATCAGATCCGAAATCGTGCCGATCTTCAGGTTGTGGCGCTGTGCGAAGCTCACCAGATCGGGCAGCCGCGCCATGGTACCGTCCTCGTTCATGATCTCGCAAATCACGCCTGACGGGTTCAGCCCGGCCAGACGGCTGACATCAACCGCAGCCTCGGTATGCCCGGCCCGCACCAGCACCCCGCCGTCGCGGGCACGCAGCGGGAACACATGGCCCGGCGTGGCGATGTCGGCGGCACCCTTGGTCGGGTCGATCGCCACAGAAACTGTCAGCGCACGGTCGGCGGCGGAGATTCCGGTGGACACCCCCTCGCGCGCCTCGATGGAAAGCGTGAAGGCCGTCTCGTGGCGGCTCGAATTCTTCGGGCTCATCAGCGGCAGGCCCAGCGCGTCTATCCGCGACCCCGGCAGCGCAAGGCAGATCAGCCCGCGCCCGTGCATCGCCATGAAGTTCACCGCCTGCGGGGTGCACATCTGCCCCGGAATCACCAGATCGCCCTCGTTCTCGCGATCCTCGTGATCGACCAGAATGAACATGCGCCCGTTGCGGGCATCGTCGATGATCTCATCTATCGACGAGATCGCGTCGGAAAAATCGGTCCTGGTCTCGGTCATCGCAGCACTCCACGGTCTCGGCCCACAGCCCATAGCGCGCCCCGCGCGCCAATGCCAGAGCCCGACGCGCCTCCCGCGCCGACGCCAGAGCCCGTGCGCCCGGATTTCACCTTGCCCAAATATCCCCGCCGGAGGCGCTCCATCCGCAGAAACCCCGAAATTTCTACGAAATTTCCACGCCCACCGCCAGGACACCGCGTCGGCCACCCGGACAGGCCCCCGAATTTTCGTAGAAAATTCGTCCCTCTACCCAGCGCAGAAGAACCGCTCGGCGGGCAGGTAGGCCGCCAGCCGACCCGCCGCACACCACTCGCGCTCCATGTCGCCCACCAGGATCACCCGGTCCCCCGGCAGGGGGCCCAGCGCCGCGCGCAGCCGGTCGCGGGCAGCCGAAAACGTCGCCAGCGGCTGCGGGGCGGGATGCGCCGCCTCCAGCAGGCCGCCCGCCGCGGCCGCGAGGTCCGCCACCTGCAGCCGCCCCTGTGCCAGCCCGATCCGCCCGGCCTGCACCGAAGCAAGCTTCAGCGCCCGGTCCTGCGGCACCTCCGGCGCGGGCGCGAACACCCGCAGCGCGTTCGACGAAAACAGGAAGGCCAGCACGTCATGCCCGGTCGCGGCACGCACACTCGCATAGGTCTTGTAGTCGAGCCCCAGGTCCTGCGCCCGCCGCACCCGGCCGCGCAGCACCTCCAGCGGCAGGTGCGGCAGCAGGTCGGCGCGCGCCTTGGTCCAGCAATGGCGCTGCCAGCCGAGGCCGGGGCCCAGCGCCGGGCCGCCGTTGTGGCCCGGCCCCGCACGCATCGGGCCGCTCCCCGATTTGCTCCCCGATCCGCTCCCCGATCCGCTCATTGCCCCCACTCGCGCAGCCGCGCAACATAGCGCGCCAGCGTGTCGATCTCCAGGTTCACCAGGTCGCCCGCCGCCACCGCGCCCCAGGTGGTCGCCACCTGCGTATGGGGAATGAAGTTGATGCCGAAATCGCAGCCCTCGACCTCGTTCACCGTCAGCGAGGTGCCGTTCAGCGCCACCGAGCCCTTTGGCGCGATGAACCCCGCCAGCGCATGTGGCGCGCGGAACGTCACGCGCAGGCTGTCGCCCTCGGGGTGCAGCGCCACCACTTCGGCCACGCCATCGACATGGCCCGACACGATGTGCCCGCCCATCTCGTCGCCCAGCCGCAGCGCGCGTTCGAGGTTGACGCGATGGCCCGCGACCCAGCGCCCGAGGTTGGTCTTCGACACCGTCTCGCCCGAGATCTGCACGTCGAACCAGCCCTGCGGTTCCGTCCCCAGCGCGATCACCGTCAGGCAGACCCCGTCGCAGGCGATGGATGCCCCGATCTCGATCCCGGCCACGTCGTAGGCGGTGCCGATCCGGGCGCGCAGGTCGCCGCGCTGCTCCAGCTCCAGAATCCGGCCGATATCGCTGATGATGCCCGTGAACATGCCCGCCCCCTTGCTCTGACCACACCGGGGTAACGGTCGGGCGCGCGCCCTGCAAGCCCGCCGGCAGCCCTGCCGCATCGCATCCGCCTCATTTGCGCCGCCCTTTGGCGCGACAAACTGCGGCAGAGGCGTTTTCCGCTTTACCCCCGCCACCGGCCTGCTACGCCATGAGAAAATCGGACCATACATGCGCATATCGGGCGAAGACCGCCGCTTCCTTTTCCTCCAGGGTCCGCACGGACCCTTCTTCCACCGGCTCGGCCGGATGCTGGCGCAATCGGGGGCGCAGGTCTGGCGCGTGGGGTTCAACCGGGGCGACAGGGCGTTCTGGACCTCGGGGCGCTACATCCCGTTCAGGGGCACCCCCGACCTCTGGCCCGAAACCCTCGCCGCGCTTCTGGCCGACCACCGCATCACCGACATCGTGCTTTATGGCGACACCCGGCCGCTCCATGCCCATGCCGTGGCCATCGCCCGGGCGGCGGGCATCACGGTGCATGTGTTCGAGGAAGGCTACCTGCGCCCGCACTGGGTCACCTATGAACGCGGCGGCGCCAACGGCCATTCCCGGCTGATGACGCTGAGCGTAGCCGACATGCAGGCGGCGCTGGCCCATTCCGACATGGATCTGCCCGATGCCCCGGCCCGCTGGGGCGACATGCGCCAGCACATGTTCTGGGGCGCGCTCTATCACTGGTTCGTGCTGGCGGGCTTCTGGGATTACCGCGCCTACCGCCCGCACCGCGCCCTGACGGTCTGGCAGGAGTTCCTGCTTCACTGCCGCCGCCTGCTGCTGCTGCCGGTTCACCGCCTGCGGCGCTTTGCCGCCACCTTCCGCATCCGGCACGGCGGCTTTCCCTATCACCTGGTGCTGCTGCAACTGGAACATGACAGCAGCTTCCGGACGCACAGCCCCTTCGCCAGCATGACCGACTTCCTGCAGCTTTGCGTCGAAAGCTTCGCGCGGGGTGCCTCGCCGCATCACCATCTGGTGTTCAAGGCCCATCCGCTGGAAGACGGCCGCGTGCCGGTGGCGCGCGAGATCCGCCGCCTTGCCCGCGAACACGGGCTGACCGGGCGGGTGCATTTCGTGCAGGGCGGCAAGCTGGCGGCGCTGCTGAACCACGCGCGCTCTGCGGTCACGGTCAATTCGACCGCGGGCCAGCAGGTGCTGTGGCGCGGGCTGCCGCTGAAATCGCTCGGCGCCTCGGTCTATGGCAAGCCGGAGTTCGTCTCGGCCCAGCCGCTGGCCGAATTCTTCGCCCGCCCCACCCGCCCCGACAGCCGCGCCTACCGCGATTACCGCCACTACCTGCTTGAAACCAGCCAGGTGCCCGGCGGCTTCTATTCCGCCCGCGGGCGGCGCGAACTGCTGCGCCAGGTGGTCGACATGATGCTGTCGCCCGAAGACCCCTATGACGCGCTCACCTCGGGCAACGCGGCACCACGGCAACAGTTGCGGCTGGTCAACTGACCGGGTCACGCCAGACTGGCAATTTGTGCCGCCTTTCTGTAGGTTTCCAAAAAAAACGTGAGGCAGCAATCCACAAAGGAGCCCGGGCAGTGAAATTTACGGCATCCAGAGGGGCCAAGGCATTGGCCCTTGTCTCGCTTGTTGCGATGGCTGCGGGCTGCGGGCTTCCCCGGGCCGGCCCCAACAAGAAGGAAATCTATGCGGGTTCGGTGCTCAAGAAGGGCGACGCCTTCATCGTGACGGTGAACAGCCGCGTCACCCGCGCCACGTCGGTGATGCCCGCCTTCGGCTTCAGTTCCGCCTTCCGCAACGCGGGCCTCGTCGGGTCCGACACCATCTCGGCGGGCGACACCCTCGCCCTGACCGTGTTCGAAAACGTCAAGGAAGACCCGCTTCTGGGCAACACCGGCCAGCGGGTCTCGGCGCTGGATCAGGTGCAGGTCGATGGCAGCGGCATGATCTTCGTGCCCTATGCCGGCCGGATCAAGGCGGCAGGCCAGACGCCCGAGGGCCTGCGCCAGGCCATCACCCGCAAGCTCGACACCCAGACCCCCGACCCCCAGGTCACCGTGCAGCGCGTCGCGGGCGACGGCTCGACCGTCACCATCTCGGGCGCGGTTGGCGGTCAGGGCGTGTTTCCGATCGAGCGGCCGACCCGGACGCTCAGTGCGATGCTGGCCCGGGCGGGCGGGGTCTCGATCGAGCCTTCGGTCGCCATCGTGCGCGTCACCCGCGGCGCGCAGACCGGCAAGGTCTGGCTCGAGGATCTGTACGCCAACCCCGGTCTCGACATCGCGCTGCGCGGCGGCGACCGCATCGTGATCGAAAGGGACACCCGGTCGTTCGTGGCGATGGGCGCCACCGGCGCGCAAAGCCTGATCCCGTTCGAGACCCAGACCCTCTCGGCCATCGAGGCGATTGCCCAGGTCGGCGGCCTGAACACCAGCCTCGCAGACCCGACCGGCGTGTTCGTGTTCCGCAACGAACCGGCCGAGATTGCCAATGCCGTGCTCGGCCGCAAGGATCTGACCGGCGACCAGCGCATGGTCTATGTGCTGGACCTGACCCAACCGACCGGCATGTTCGAGGCGCGCGACTTCCTCGTGCGCGACGGCGACACCGTCTATGTCACCGAGGCGCCGTTCGTGCAGTGGCAGAAATCCATCAGCGCGGTCACCGGCACGGCGGGGGCGGCGGATTCGCTGGCATCGGTCGGCGGCTGAGGCCTTGCCGCAGGCGCGCGAACCGGCAGACGCCGTGGCCTTTCCCCGGCGGCTGTTCTTCTACAACGCGGGCGTGCTGCGCCAGCCCCGCCTGCGCCGCATCCTTGCGCTGGCCGGGCACAGCCTGCACCTCGGCCTGCCCGGCAAGGGCGACGGCGTGATGGTCTGGGGCCGCAGCCCCCATGCCGCCCGGGGCGAGGCCATCGCCGCCCACCGCGGCGTGCCGCTCTTGCGCATCGAGGATGCCTTCCTGCGCTCGGTCCGCCCCGGCAGGCTGGGCGACGCCCCCCTTGGCCTGCTGCTCGACGACGGCGTGCATTTCGACGCGGGCGTGCCGTCGCGGCTGGAACGGCTGCTGGCCAGCCACCCGCTCGACGATGCCGCCCTGCTGACCCGGGCGCGCGACGGCATCGGCCGCCTTCAGGCCGCCGACCTCTCGAAATACAACAGCCACGACCCCGGCCTGCCACCCCCGGCCCCCGGCTATGTGCTGGTGGTCGATCAGGTCCGGGGCGATGCCTCGATCCGCCATTCCGGCGCCAGGGCCTCGACCTTCCGGGAAATGCTGGTCTTCGCGCAAGAGGAACATCCCGGCGCGCGGGTGATCATCAAGACCCATCCCGAAACCGCCGCCGGCCTGCGCCCCGGCCATTACGGCCCGCAGGACGCGCAGGGCCGCGTCAGCCTGCTCAGCGATCCCGTCTCGCCGTGGCGGCTGCTGGAAGGCGCCGTCGCAGTCTACACCGTATCGTCGCAACTGGGGTTCGAGGCGATCCTGGCCGGCCACCGCCCCCGGGTGTTCGGCCAGCCGTTCTACGCGGGCTGGGGGCTGAGCGCCGACGAAAACCCGCCCCCGCGCCGCCGCCGCCGCCTGACCCGCGCCCAGCTGTTTGCCGCCGCGATGATCCTCTGCCCCACCTGGTACGACCCCTGCCGCGACCGGCTGTGCGGCTTCGAGGCGGCGGTGGACCAGCTTGAAGTCGAAACCCGCGCCTTCCGCGAAGACCGCGCGGGCCATGTCGCCCTCGGGATGCGATTGTGGAAGCGGGGGCACCTGCAAGCAGTGTTCGGCCGCGAAAAGCCGCTGGTCTTCCGCGACGACCCGGCCCGCGCCGCGGCGCTGGCGCTTGCCACCGGGCGCGGCCTGCTGGTTTGGGCCGGGAAGGCCCCCGACAGCCTCGCCGCCCCCACGATCCGCCGGGTCGAAGACGGCTTCCTGCGCTCGCGCGGGCTGGGGGCCGACCTGATCCCGCCGCTGAGCCTCGTGACCGACGACCTCGGCATCTACTACGACCCCGGCCGCGAAAGCCGTCTGGAACGGCTGATCCTGTCCGGCCCGCCCCCCGGCGGTCGCGCCCGGGCCGAACGGCTGCTGGCCACGCTGATCGCGGGCGGGCTGTCGAAATACAACCTCGCGGGCACCCTGCCGCCGCTTCCCGCAGGCCATCGCATCCTGGTGCCGGGCCAGGTGGAAAACGACGCCTCCATCCTGCGCGGCGCGGGAGAGGTGCGCAGCAACCTCGCCCTGTTGCGCGCGGCGCGGCAGGCCAACCCCGGCGCCGTGCTGATCTACAAACCCCACCCCGATGTCGAGGCGGGCCTGCGCCCGGGGCTGATTCCCGCCACCGACCTCGCCTTGGCGGATGTGGTGGCCGCCCGCGCCGACCCCATCGCCCTGATCGGCGCGGTGGACGAGGTCTGGACGATGACCTCGCTGATCGGGTTCGAGGCCCTGCTGCGCGGCCGCCCCGTGACCTGCCTCGGCGCGCCGTTCTATGCCGGCTGGGGCCTGACCCGCGACCTCGGCCCGGTGCCCGGCCGCCGCCGCCACGCGCCCGACGGCCACCCGCTGCCGCGCCCCGACCTGATCGCGCTGGTCCATGCCGCGCTGATCGCCTATCCGCGCGGCTTCGACCCCGTCAGCCGCCGCCCCTGCCCGCCAGAGGTGGTGGCCGACCGCCTGATCCGCGGCCCGCTGCCCCTGCCCGGCCCGTTCAACCGGGTGCTGGCAAAGCTGCAGGGGCGCCTGGCCAGCCACGCCGGCCTCTGGCGCTGACCCGATCCGGCGCGCGCGATTTTTCTACGAAAAATCCGGCCCGCGCTGCCGGGGTTTGCCCCGCCACCATCCGGGCTTGCACGAAAAGACCGCAGCCCGCGCGCCGCAGGGTCCGTCTCGCCCTGCACCCCGCCGGCCAGCCTGTCACGGCCAATTGACCGCTGCCCGCGCGCCACAGGCTCCGTCTCGCCACGGCCCGTCCGATACCCCTGATTTTTCGTAGAAAAATCGCACCTCCCGCACCGTCAGTAGATGTAGCGGATCTGCTCGGTCCAGTAGCGTTCCATCCGTTTCAGCGACTGGTTGATGTCTTCCATCCCCGCCGCTCCGATCAGGCCGCGCCGGTCCATGCCCTCGGCGTGGCGGGCGAACAGGTCTGTCAGCACCCCGCGCACCCGGCGCCCCTTTTCCGTCAGCCGCACCCGCACCGACCGGCGGTCGATCTCGGATCGCTGGTGGTGCATGTAGCCCAGATCGACCAGTTTCTTCAGGTTGTAGCTGACGTTGGACCCCTGGTAGTAGCCGCGCGATTTCAACTCGCCCGCCGTAACCTCGTTGTCGCCGACGTTGAACAGCAGCAGCGCCTGCACCGAGTTGATTTCGAGAATCCCCAGCCGCTCGAATTCGTCCTTGACGACATCGAGCAGCAATCGGTGCAGGCGTTCCACCAGCGCCAGGCTTTCCAGGTAGCCCCCCATGAAGGCCTTCTGCGACCCGTCCAGAACCTCTGCCTGCATGTGCATCCCAAATCTCCGCCTTCGCTTGCTTCAAGGGGCAGATTCGGGACAAAAGGAAAACATCTGGTAAACTCTCGCCGGTTTCGCCTCAAGTTTTCCGATGTTCGTCCCCGGACCCGCCTCCGGCAGGGGTCAGCCGCGCCCGGGCGAAGACCCCGATCTCGGCTATCAGACCGGCCAGCGCCTCGGGCGGCGCGTCCTGCCCCAGCACCCAGGGCAGCAGGTCCTGGTCGTTCTCGGCCAGCAGCACCTCGTAAAGCGCCAGCCGCGCCGCATCCATCCCGGCCAGATGCGCGTCGGAATAGGGCCCGAGGATCAGGTCCATCTCCTTGGTGCCGCGCCGCCAGGACCGCATTCCCATGCGTTTCAGCCGCGCCTCGGGGGTTTCCGCGATGCTCATTCCGGCACCTCGGCCAGCAGGCCGCGCAGGCGCTTTTCCATCTGGCCCATCTCGGTGGTCAGGGCCTGCATCCGCGCCCGCATCTGCCCCAGATCGTCAAGCGCGCCCCGCGCCTCGCCCGGCAGCACCCGGGGCAGCGACGGCTGGTCCAGCCCGTCGCCCTCGCCGGTCAGCATCCAGCGGATCGACACGTTCAGCATCCCCGCCATCATCTGCAGCTTGTTGGCGCGCGGGTCGATCAAGTCGTTTTCCCAGCCCTGCACTGTCTTCAGCTTGACGCCCAACTGCCGCGCCAGGTCTTCCTGGCTCAGACCGGCAGCCTCGCGCGCACCGGCCACCCGGTCGCCAAAGGTCGCAACCTCGTCGCTGAACCAGCCTTTTTCCGCGGTTTCCGCCATCTTGCCTCTCCTTTTCCGATATCGCTTGATCGCCTGACGGGGCCACCCTAAGACAAGCAGCCGGAAAGTTCAAACCGACCCACCCTGCCCCGGCCGGAGATGCCCCGATGCCCTTCCTGTCCGACACGCTGGCCCGCGTGAAACCCTCGCCCACCATCGCCGTCACCACCAAGGCGAACGAGCTGAAGGCGGCAGGCCGCGACGTGATCGGCCTTGGCGCAGGCGAGCCGGATTTCGACACGCCGCAGAACATCAAGGATGCCGCCAAGCGGGCGATCGACGCAGGCAAGACCAAATACACCGCGGTGGACGGCATTCCCGAGCTGAAGCGCGCGATCTGCGACAAGTTTCTGCGCGAGAACGGGCTGACCTACACGCCCGCACAGGTCAGCGTCGGCACCGGCGGCAAGCAGATCCTCTACAACGCGCTGATGGCGACCTGCAATCCGGGCGACGAGGTCATCATCCCGGCCCCCTACTGGGTCAGCTATCCCGACATGGTGCTGCTGGCGGGCGGCACCCCGGTGGCGGTGGCCGCCGGCATCGAGACCGGGTTCAAGCTGACGCCGGAACAGCTTGAGGCCGCGATCACGCCGAAGACCAAGTGGTTCATCTTCAACTCGCCCTCCAACCCGACCGGGGCGGGCTATACCCGTGCCGAGCTGAAGGCGCTGACCGATGTGCTGATGCGCCACCCCCATGTCTGGATCATGTCGGACGACATGTATGAACACCTCGTGTTCGACGATTTCGAGTTTACCACCCCGGCGCAGGTCGAGCCCGGGCTTCATGACCGCACGCTGACCTGCAACGGCGTGTCCAAGGCCTATGCCATGACCGGCTGGCGCATCGGCTATTGCGCGGGACCGGTGGACCTGATCCGGGCGATGGGCACGATTCAAAGCCAGTCCACCTCGAACCCCTGCTCGATCTCGCAATATGCCGCCCTTGAGGGGTTGACCGGGCCGCAGGAATTCCTGACGGAAAACAAGGCGCTGTTCCAGCGCCGCCGCGATCTGGTGGTGGCGATGCTGAACGAGGCGGCCGGCATCACCTGCCCGGTGCCCGAAGGCGCGTTCTACGTCTATCCCGACATCTCGGGCTGCATCGGCAAGACCAGCGCCGCGGGCACACGGATCACCGACGACGAGGTGTTCGCCACCGCCCTGCTGGAGGAAACCGGCGTCGCCGTGGTGTTCGGCGCGGCCTTCGGCCTTTCGCCCAACTTCCGCGTCAGCTACGCTACCTCGGACGCGGCGCTGCGCGAGGCCTGCACGCGCATCCAGCGGTTCTGCGCCGCACTGACCTGAGGGGGCGGCATGGCGGGCGATCTGCCGGAGTATTATTTCCGCATCCGCGACAATGGCGCGGCGGTGTTCCGGGTCGATACCGAGAACCGCCAGCGCCGGATCGACATGGCAGAAATTGCGGTCGTCAACGTCCGGAACGGCAACATCAAGCCGCACGGCGACGCGGCGCTGTCGCCCGCCGACCTGACGGCGATCCGCGACTGGATGGCCGCCCGCGTGGCCCTGCTGGCGCAGCGCGACATCGACGACATCCACCGGGCGGTTGACTACATGAACCTGACGACGCACTGGGCGCAGACCCGGGCGACGGATGACCAGCTGGAAAACGTCACCGACTCGCTGCTGCTGGCGATGCATGACCTGCGTTCGGTGCTGGTGCGCCGGAAGGCGGAGCGGCTGATTAAGGGGCCAGACTGACGGGGCCAGACTGGCGGGGCCAGACTGACGGGGCCAGGCGGCGGCGCGGGCTGAGAGGCCGGCGGGGGCTGTCTGCCCCCGCACCCCCGAGGATACTTGTCCAAGGTGAATGGGGTAGAGTCAGGCTTTCGGGGCGCGCGTCCAGAAGCGGATCATCAGCAGGACGGCGGCGAGGGCGAGGCCGACCACGAGGCCGAGCCACAGGCCCACCCCGCCCATGCCGAGGGGGAAGGCAAGGACGTAGCTGACCGGGATGCCGACCACCCAGTAGCTGAGCGCCGCCAGCCACATCGGCACCCGCGTGTCCTGCACGCCGCGCAGCAGGCCCAGCGCCATCACCTGCGCGGCGTCGGCCATCTGGAACAGGGCGGCCAGCGCCAGCAGCGTGGTGCCGAAGGCGATGATCTGGGCGCTTTCGGGTTTCGAGGTGTCGAGGAACAGCGCGATGATCGGTTCCGGCACGGAGAGGAACAGCGCCACCATCACGAGCCCGAACCCCAGCGACAGCGCGATGGCGACCATTGCGCCGTCGCGCAGGCCGCGGGCGTCACCCTGGCCCTGCGCCCGCCCGGTCCGCACCGTGGTGGCGTTCGAGAGGCCGACATGCACCATGAAGGCGAGTGCGGCGACCTCGAGGGCGATGCCGTGCGCCGCGAGTTCGACCGTGCCGATCCAGCCCATCATCAGCGCCGAAGCCTGGAACAGCCCGCCTTCCGCGAGGCTGGTCAGTCCGATCGGCAGGCCGAGGCGGTACACCTGGCGCATCGCAGACCAGTCGGGCCGCCAGAACCGCTGGAACAGCGCGAAACGGCGCAGGTCGCGCAGCAGGCCGGCATAGAGTGCCAGCACCAGGACCGTCAGCACCTGCACCCCGACCGAGGCGATGGCCGCGCCCCGCACGCCGAGTTCCGGCGCGCCGCCGTTCCCGAAGATCAGCAGCCAGTTCAGCCAGACGTTCAGGAAAACCGCGGCGATGGTGGTCCAGAGCACGACCTGCGTGCGCTCGAGCGCCGCGAGGTAGCTCTTGAACACCATCACCAGCAGGGCGGGCACCATGCCCGCACCTGCCACGCGCAGGTAGTCCTGCGCCAGCGCCGCCACCTCGGGTTGCTGCCCCGCCGCCAGCAGGATCGGCCCCGAGGCCCAGAACAGCGGGTAGGTCAGCACGCCGAAGCCGATCGACAGCCACAGCCCCATGCGGGTGTCGCGGCGCACCTGCGCCTCGTCGCCGCGGCCCAGCGCCTGCGCCACCATCGGCATCACCGCCTGCGCAAAGCCCGCGCCGAGGATGAACACGATGAAGAACACAGATGATCCCAGCACCACCGCCGCCAGTTCCGCCACGCCATACCAGCCCAGCATCACCGTATCGGTGACATGCAGCCCCATCTGCGCCAGATGGCTGCCGATCAGCGGCAGGCCAAGGACAAGCGTCGCCCGCGCATGGGCTGCTTTGGAAAGGGGCAAGGCGGTCATTTGCCGGGCTTATCCCGGCCCGCGCGGCGCGGCAAGGTGCCACAAGCAGTCTAAAGGCTTGACAGAAGCAACTGCCCCGAGATCAGCGCGACCAGCAGCCCGATGCCGAGTTCCAGCAGCGGCAGCGCCGCCGCCAGCCGCGCGCCCGGCAGCGCGGCCAGCGCGCCCTCGCGCGCCCAGACACTGGCCGCGGCGACGGCAATCGTGACCGTGGCGGTGCCCAGCCCCATCGCATAGGCCCCGGCGATGCCCGCCGCGGGGATCTTCATCTGCCATGTCAGCACCAGCAGGAACAGCGCGCCGGTGCAGGGCCGCAGCGCAATGCCCGCAATCAGCACCAGAGCATCGCGCCAACCCGCGACCCTTGCCACTTCCTCCACGCTGGGGCCGTGGGCGTGGCCGCAGCTTGCGTCATGGACATGCCCGTGGTCGTGGTGCCCGTGGCCGTGGTGCCCGTGGCCGTGGTGCCCGTGGTCATGGTGCCCGTGGTCATGGTCGTGCCCCCCGCGCCGGAGCCCGCGCCAGCCGCGCCACGCCAGCCACAGCCCGATGCCCGCAATCGCGGCATAGCTGACCGGGGCCATCACCTGCTCGGTCACCGCCACCAGCCGCTCGCGCCCCCAGCCCAGCAGGAACACCCCGGCATAGACCAGCGCCACCGCCACCGTCGCCTGCGCCAGCGACGAGGCCAGCGCAATCGCCGCCAGCGGCCCCAGCCGAACCCGCCGCGCCATGGCGTAGCTGCCGATCAAAAGCTTGCCATGCCCCGGGCCCGCCGCGTGAAAGAAGCCGTAGCCGAAGGCCACCCCCAGCAGCGCCATCAGCGCCCCGGGATCGCCCGCCCGCAGGCGGCGCAGGGCGGCGGCCAGCATGTCCTGCACCTCGCGCTTGCCCGCGTCGGCCCAGCGCGCGATGCCGTCCAGCGCGCCCAGCGCCCAGGCCAGCCCCAGCACCGCCGCCAGCACCAGCCCGAGGATCAGGAACCGCCGGCGCATGTGATGCGGGCCTCCTCGGAATAGGCGGCGCCCACGGCGGGAAAGTCGCCCTCGATGCCGGCGTCACCGGTGTATTCGTCGATCGCAGCCTGCAATATGGCATCGGCTGCGGCGCGGTCGGGCTCGAACACCTGCACAGAGCATTCGGGGGCGGCGCCAGTCAGCACCGGCGTGCCCGCGATGGCATAGGCGGAATAGAAGCCCGGATCATAGACCTGCACCACCAGCGGCACGGCACCGGGCCTGAGCGGCGGTTCCAGCCGCCGCAGGTGGGTCGAGATCACCCGCCCGTCGCGGTAGTCCACCGTCCAGTCGGACGGGCGCGACAGCACCAGCGGCACGTCGCCCGCCAGCGCATGGGTGTCGCCCGCGAAATCCGCGTCCCACGCCATGTCGAAGCCGGTCAGCGCCGCCTGTTCGGCGGGCGTCAGCGTGCCGTCGCCGTCCGGGTCCATGCCGCGATCCTCGACGATCATCAGCGACACGAGGTCGTCATAGGCCCAGGTGATGCGCAGCGCCGTGGCCATGCCTTGCGCGTCGAAGATCACCTCCAGCCCGGTGTCGATGAACACATGCGGATGCGCCGCCACCTGCCCGGCCAGCCCCGCCAGCACCGCGCCTGCCAGACCGACCCGCATCACGGCAGCGCCGCCGGGCGCCGCGCCACGAAGTCGATCAGCGCCGAGCGGCCGCAATGGCCGGTGCCCTCGCTGATGTCGGCATCGTAGTCTTCGGCCAGCAGCACCTGCCAGCCCGGGAAATCGGCGCGCAGGGCGTCGAGCGTGTAGAGGTTCTCGACCGCGCGCGGCCCGCCGGTGCCGTTGGCGATCTGGCGCGGGGCATAGCCGTGCAGCAGCACCAGCCCGCCCGGCACCACCGCCCGCGCGATGCCCGCGTGGATCTGCGCCCGCAGGGCGGGGTCCGCAAACTGGATGAACACCCCCAGCACCGCATCGCATGGGTGGCCCGCCCAGTCCCATCCGGCAATGTCGCCCTGCACGAACCCGACCGTCACCCCACGCGCCGCCGCCAGGGCGCGCGCCTTTGCCAGCGCCACGCCCGAGGCTTCCAGCGCGGTGACGCGGTGCCCCTGCCCGGCCAGCCAGACCGAGTTGCGCCCCTCGCCGTCGGCAAGGCTCAGCACCCTTGCGGCGGGGGGCAGCAGCGGCGCCACGCGCAGCAGGAAGGCGGCGGGGTCGGTGCCGAACAGATAGCCGTCGCCCGCGTATCGCTGATCCCACATGCACCCGATCCTTTCGCCGCATCCCCTCTCATTTAGGGGCAGCGGCAGCGCAGGGCAAGGCGCGGTCAGATGCGCGGCTTGCGGGTTTCGGGATGCAGCGCCGCCTCCAGTATCCGCCCGGTGCCGCTGATCACCTGCGCCGCCCGCCCCACGATCAGCGGATCGGGTGGCGTCACCACCGTCAGATCCTTGCCCGGATAGTCGATCGAGGCCAGGAAATGCCGCATGCAGTTCAGCCGCGCGCGCTTCTTGTCGTTCGACTTGACGATGGTCCAGGGCGCGTCGGCGGTGTCGGTGTAGAAGAACATCGCCTCTTTCGCCTCGGTATAGTCATCCCATTTGTCGAGGCTGGCCTTGTCGATCGGCGACAGCTTCCAGCGCTTCAGCGGGTCGGTCTCGCGCTGGAGGAAACGGGCACGCTGTTCGTCGCGCGTGACCGAGAACCAGTATTTGTAAAGCCTGATGCCCGACCGGACGAGCATCCGTTCCAGTTCCGGCGCCTGGCGCATGAACTCCAGATATTCCGAGGGGGTGCAGAACCCCATCACCCGCTCCACCCCGGCCCGGTTGTACCAGCTGCGGTCGAAGAACACGATCTCGCCCCGGGTCGGCAGGTGTTCGATGTAGCGCTGAAAGAACCACTGCCCGGTTTCCTTCTCGCCGGGTTTGGTCAGGGCGACCACGCGGGCGTAGCGCGGGTTCAGATGTTCCATGAACCGCTTGATCGTGCCGCCCTTGCCGGCGGCGTCGCGCCCCTCCATCAGGATGACGAACTTCTGCCCCGTATCCTGCGCCCAGATCTGCACCTTCAGCAACTCGGCCTGAAGGCGGGCCTTCTCGGCCTCGTAGATCCTTGTGCCCATCAGCCGCGCATAGGGGTAATGCCCCGACTCGAACGCCTCGCGGATCACGTCGGGATCGACGGCGGGGAAGACCCTGGGGCCGGGCACCTCTACCGCCGGACTTTCCGCCGCCACGGGAACAGGCGCGACCGGGTCCGGGCCCCGGGGCATCTCGGCGGCATCTTCCATCTGGCGTCATCCTTCTGCGGTGGGGAAACCTCTTGCGGCAGCACAGACAGCCTCGGGCCGAATGCCGCCGGCGACTTTGATCCATGTCATTTCAGACCGGAAAGACAGCGGGTATTTCACCAAAAAACAGGGCGACGATGCCGATACGCACCGCCGCCCTGCTTGGGGATAATTGTAACCGTGAAAGTCAATTTGATCCAAACTTCGGGAACTCCTTCTTGGTAATGAAGGCACCGCAAAACCGCATACCCCATTTGCGGTATCCGAGCTAATTTAGACCGTCATCGCGGCAGGAACCGGGTCAGATGGTCCAGAACCAGCGGCCATTCGGCAAAGAACAACAACTGCCCCGTGCGCGGCACAAACTGAATCTCCAATAGCGGGAAATCTGTCCTTAACTCGCGAATCGTTTGCAGCGGCATGTGCACGTCCTGGTCGCCCTGCAACAGCAGCACCGGCACCCGGCAGGCCCGCAGCACGTCCGACCAGTCGCGCTCCGATCCGATGCAGTCGCGGGTGAAGGCCTCGTGCGCCGACAGCTGGCGCCCGAGGCAGACCTCCGATCCCGTCAGTATCGCCTCGCGCACCTCGGGGCGGGCAAAGGTGTCCAGATCGGCAGGCGACCCGCCGATGACCTGTTCGAAGAACGCCTCCTTTCCCAGCTTGCGCGCCAGCGAAAAGCCGGCCTGCACCAGGAACGGCAGCACGCGCGGCGCATAGCGGGCGTTGGCCCGGATGAAGCGTTGCCATTTGTTCATCCGTTCATATTGCGCGGCGGTGCGCAGCGGCAGACGCACGGCGCAGCCCAGGATCCCGCTGACCAGATCGGGCCGGATCAGCGACAGCTTCATGGCAAAGCGCATGTCCGCCCCCTGCGCCAGCACGGCGGCTACTGGCACCCCCAGATGGTCCAGCAGCGCGGCATGGTCCTGCGCGGTGGCCAGCAGGTGGTCCGCGCCCCGGCCCTGCGGATCGCTGCGCCCGTAGCCCGCCCGCACCGGCACGATCACCCGGATGCCCCGCGCTCGCGCCGCGCGCTCGGCACTGGCGGGCCAGCGGATCAGCCCGAATTCCAGATGCATGTAAAGGCAGGCCACGCCTTCGGGGTCGCCGAACTCGATCCAGTCCAGCCGCCGCCCGTCGGGCAGCCGCATGGACCTGAACGGCACCTCGTCCATCCCGGCGCCCCGCAGCGGCACCGAAAGCCCCTGCGCCGGTATCAGCGCCAGGTCCATCAGCCCCATCACCACCCGCATCAGCTCCGCCTGGCCATGCGTTTCCGTCTTGGCCAGAACCGAGCGGACCTGCGTCCGCACCGTCTCGACGGACCGGCCCCGTGCGGCGGCAATATCGCGCAGCGGCAGCCCCAGCGTCAGCCCGCGCACGATCTCCACCTCGGCGGCGGTCAGGCCGAACGCCTCCTGCACGGTCACCTCGAAGCCCTCGGGCCACACCAGTTCGGTCGTGATCACCAGCGCCAGCGGCCGCCCCCCCGGCCGGTCCGTCCCGCCCTCGACCGGGCTGACGCGCAGGATCACCGGCCCGCCGGTCACGGTCGACCGGATGCGCAGGGTGACGACCTTTTCCGCCTTGCCCCCGGCCACCTTGCGGATCACGCCGACCAGCGCCGCAACGTCTTCGGCATCGAACGGCAGCGCCGCCAGCGCCGCCCCCTCGCTGACCGAGAATGCCTGCCCCGCCGCCCGGTTGCAGCCCGCGATACCGCTCCAGCCATCCGAGACGAACGCGGCAGACCGCGGAATGTCCGACAGCACGGCGCGATAGCCGGCCTCCTGATGCGCCGCCTCGAAACGGTCGAGGAACACGCCCGCCCGGCGGACATGCGCCTCGATCTCGGGGTCGTTCAGCGGCACCACCTCGTCCAGCGGCCCGGCCCGCATCACCGCCGTCCTGCCCTCCCAGACCTCCAGCAGGTCGCTCAGCCGGATCGGGTCGATCGCAACATCGTAAAGCCGGTCAATGATCTCGGCCCGCGCGGTCCGCTCGATGCCCCGCTCCGGGTCCGCGCATTCCTCACCCGGCGCCGGGTCTCCGCCCTCCGCCTCCCGCGCCGGGTCCGCGCTTTCCTCACCCGGCGCCGGGCCCGCGCCTTCCGCCTCCCGCGCCGGGTCCGCGCTTTCCTCACCCGGCGCCGGGCCCGCGCCTTCCGCCTCCCGCGCCGGATCTTTGCCTTCCGCCCCCCGCGCCAGAGCAACGCTCCCGGCACCCTCCGGCGGCCCGTCATTTTCCGGGCCAGCGCCCTGACCGGCGTTCTCTTCCACTCCACACCGATCGTGACCCTGCTCGCTCGCGCCCGGTTCGGCGTCCTGCTCGCGACCTTTCATGATAAGCCATTTCTGAAATGCCAGATTTCCAGCGTGCCGCAACTTTCCCTTCCGGGCAAGAAAATGCTGTTCACGACCTGTCATCCTGCCCCGCTTTTGAAACGACCGTTTCAGACGCGCCGGGGCGGATGGCGCGCAGGACGGGGCACCGCGCCGTCTTCCCGCGGCCGCCCATCCCGGCTAGTCTCGGCGCCGCATCCCGGACCCGGAGGTTCCCATGCCCACCCTTTACGGCGTCTGCCGTTCCCGCGCCTCGCGCCCTGTCTGGCTGCTGGGTGAAATCGGCCTGCCCTTCGACCATGTGCCGGTGATCCAGGCCTACCGCCTGCCCGACCCCGCCGCCCCGGATGCGCCTTTCAACACCGCCTCGCCCGACTTCCTTGCCGTGAACCCGCAGGGCCAGATTCCGGCGATGGAGGATGACGGGCTGGTGCTGACGGAATCGCTGGCGATCTGCCTGCATCTGGCGCGCAAATACGGCGGCGAACTTGGCCCGCAGGGGCTGGCCGAGACGGCCGAGACCGACCAGTGGGCGCTGTTCGGCGCCACGTCGCTGGAAACCCCCGGCATCGACATCCTCTACACCATAGCCGACGGGCTGGCCGATACCCCCGAAGGCGCGGCAAGGATCGCCGCCGCCGCCGAAAGGCTCGCCCGGCCGCTGGCAAGGCTGGAGGCGCATCTTCTGGGCCGCGACTGGCTGGTGGGCGACCGCTTCACCGTGGCCGACATCATGCTGGCCGAATGCCTGCGCTATGGCGCGGCGCACAAGCCGCTGCTGGCGGCATACCCCGCCACCGCCGCGTGGCTGGCCCGCGCGCAAGCCCGCCCGGCCTTCCAGGCCATGTGGGCCGCGCGGATGGCCGAACCGGCCTGACCTGCCGCCCCCACATCTTGCGTCCCTCGCCCCCGGGATGTTCTACTGATACCCCATACGACCCATAACAAGAATCGAGCATCCCATGGCGAATGACCTGCTTTCCGGCACCACCGAAACCTACGATGCCTCCAGCATCGAGGTTCTCGAAGGGCTGGAACCGGTGCGCAAACGCCCCGGCATGTATATCGGCGGCACCGACGAACGCGCGCTGCACCATCTGGTGGCCGAGGTGCTCGACAACGCGATGGACGAGGCGGTGGCAGGCCACGCCACCCGCATCGAGGTCGAACTGCACGCCGACCATTCGGTGACGATCCGCGACAACGGCCGCGGCATCCCGATCGACCCGCACCCCAAGTTCCCCGGCAAGTCTGCGCTGGAAGTCATCCTCTGCACCCTCCATTCCGGCGGCAAGTTCGGCGGCAAGGCCTATGAAACCTCGGGCGGCCTGCACGGGGTGGGCGCCTCGGTGGTCAACGCCCTGTCCGACGTGATGAAGGTCGAGGTCGCCCGCAACCGCGAGCTTTATACCCAGAGCTTCTCGCGCGGCATCCCGCAGGGCCCGATCGTCAAGGTCGGCCCCGCCCCCAACCGCCGCGGCACCTCGGTGATGTTCCACCCCGACCCCGAAATCTTCGGCTCCCTGCAATTCAAGCCCGCCCGCCTGATGAAGATGGCGCGCTCGAAAGCCTACCTGTTCTCGGGCGTCGAGATCCGCTGGAAATCCGCCATCTCCGACAGCGAAACCCCGGCCGAAGCGGTGTTCCACTTCCCCGGCGGCCTGTGCGACTACCTCAACGAACAGCTTGAAAAGACCACCACCTACGCCGACCGCCCCTTCGCCGGCAAGGTCGGCTTCCCCGAGAAGTTCGGCGTCCCCGGCTCGGTCGAATGGGCGATCAACTGGACTCCGGCGCGCGACGGCTTCATCCAGTCCTACTGCAACACCGTCCCGACCCCCGAGGGCGGCACCCACGAGGCCGGCTTCTGGTATGCCATCCTGAAAGGCATCCGCGCCTATGGCGAGCTGGTCAAGAACCGCAAGGCCGAGCTGATCAGCCGCGACGACATGCTGGCCGGCGGCTGCGCGCTGATTTCCGTCTTCATCCGCGAGCCGCAATTCGTCGGCCAGACCAAGGACCGCCTGTCCACCGAAGAAGCGCAGCGTTACGTCGAACAGGCGGTGCGCGACCATTTCGACAACTGGCTGGCCAACGACACCCGGTCGGCAGGGGCGATCCTCGATTTCCTCGTGCTGCGCGCCGAGGAACGCCTGCGCCGCCGCCAGGAAAAGGAAACCGCCCGCAAGACCGCCACCAAGAAGCTGCGCCTGCCCGGCAAGCTGACCGACTGCACCTCGAAAACCCGCGAGGGGACCGAACTGTTCATCGTCGAGGGCGACAGCGCCGGCGGCTCCGCCAAGGGCGCGCGCGAACGCGAGACCCAGGCGCTGCTGCCGCTGAAAGGCAAGATCCTGAACGTGCTGGGCGCAGCCTCCGCCAAGCTCAACGACAACACCGAGATCCGCGACATCTGCGAGGCGCTCGGCGTCTCGATGGGCACCCGCTTCAAGGTCGACGACCTGCGCTACGACAAGATCATCATCATGACCGACGCCGACGTAGATGGCGCCCACATCGCCAGCCTGCTGATGACCTTCTTCTTCACCCAGATGCGCCCGCTGATCGACAAGGGCCACCTCTACCTCGCCTGCCCGCCGCTCTACCGCCTGACACAGGGCGCGCGGCGGCTCTATGTCGCGGATGATGCCG
Source organism: Paracoccaceae bacterium Fryx2 (assembly GCA_032334235.1). Lineage (NCBI taxonomy): Bacteria > Pseudomonadati > Pseudomonadota > Alphaproteobacteria > Rhodobacterales > Paracoccaceae > Paracoccaceae bacterium Fryx2. The sequence continues at coordinate 131,236 of JAVSGI010000005.1, read as the reverse complement.
AAAAGGAACTCTGGCTCGCCAAGGGCCTTGGTGGCAAGGGCAAGATCGACGTGCAGCGCTTCAAGGGGCTGGGCGAGATGGACGCGAAAGACCTGAAAGACACCACGATGAACCCCCTGACCCGCAAGCTGATCCGGGTCAGCATCGACGAGGACGAGCCGGGAGAAACCTCCGACCTGGTGGAACGCCTGATGGGGAAAAAGCCGGAACTGCGGTTCCAGTATATCCAGGAGAATGCGCGGTTCGTGGAGGAGTTGGATGTTTAAAGATTTTGAACTGCATCATTTAGTAGCTGCACGAAGTCTGCCGGATTGGTTAGATAGTTTCTATACGAGCTTCTAATTGAGCGTGGTGTCGAGGCACGAACATAGACGACGTTTGAGCAATCTGGATGAGCCAGTAGTTCTCTTTCCTTTTCGACGGCTCGAGATGCTTTCGTGTAACCAAAAATCTCCAGTGTATCATCATTCTGGAAAGCTAAAACCGTATGTTGCTTAATCTTGGTCAAGTCCCCTTGTTCTCGCAGCTTGGCCAATCGATCCAACAGTCCAATACTGGCCTCAAGATCACGAAATCTCAAGACAAGCTCTCTATCACCAAGGTCGGCAACACAACTCTTCATCTTTTCATGGTATCTGGCCAGTATTTCGCTTGCCAGCCGAAAAAACTCCCCATACTGGCCCGTGCCATCTTCAAATTTCGTTCGAGCATCCAGAACTAGATCGGCAATTTCCACCGCCGTCGCCCAAGCATGCTGGACGTCGGTTCTAAGTTGCACTTCAATTTTCAGACCCGACAAGTCTAAACGATCTTGTGACGAAGGAACATATCCGTAGACATAGTGAACGCCACGGTAGCCGGTCGGCTTTGGGCGGGCGATGTAATCGTATTTGCTACTGTCATGCTGCAGTTTATGCCGAGCGCGACTTTCTTTCTCCAAGTACACCCGAAACTTATTCAGTGTATCAATACTTGAAAATATTAGTCTGCATCCACCAAGATCATGCATTGTGGCTGCATCTTTGGCCCTCCCCGAAATGAGCTTCTCGATTAAAGTATCTCGGCGCTTTAGTCTTTGCGCTGGAGCAAGCCCAGTTGCGTCTAGGGAAGGGCGTCGCAACCACATCGCAATCGCCGAAAGAGGCTCGAGGTGAGCCTTGCGCCAGTCATCCAGCATATCGACGTCATCCGGCCGAGCCATAAGGCCGCCACACTCAGCGATCCTTTTTCCGGCATTTCGAACACTGCTTTTCGAGGGTAAGGACATAAGAGAGACAGCCTTTGCGTTTCAGCTTCACATTTCCATGGTAATGAACAATGTGCAATCCCGAGAAAAGGGCTGGCAGACCCGCGCCAATGCACATCTGCGCAAGGTCCTGGGCCTTTAGCATTTGCCTTCCCGGCCGCGTGCCCTAACCTTCAAGCCATGCGCGCGATTCTGATCAGCCTTTTGCTCGCCCTGCCCCTCCACGCCCAGGAGGTGGATCTGGAACTCGTGCTGCTGGCCGATGCCTCGGGCTCGATCGACCAGTCCGAGATCGACCTGCAACGCCAGGGCTATGCCGCCGCCATCACACACCCCGACGTGGTCTACGCGATACAAAGCACGCTGACCGGCACCATTGCGGTCACTTACGTCGAATGGGCGGCCAATCAGGTGACGGTGGTCGACTGGACGATCATCGACGGCCCCGAGACGGCCGCGGCCTTTGCCGCGCAACTCGTGCCTCCGCCGCGTCTGGCCTATGGGCGCAATGCCATCGGTGCCGCGCTGCTGGAGGGGCGGCGTCTGATCGACGCCAACGAAATCACCGGCCTGCGCCGGGTGATCGACTTTTCCGGCGACAGCATCAACAACTGGTCCGGCCCCGGGATTGCCGAAGCCCGTGCCGAAGTTCTGGCGGCCAACATCACCATCAACGGCCTGCCGATCCTGCGCCCCGGCGATCCGGGCCGCTCCGGCTCCAACCTGGAAGCGGAGTATGCCGAGCGGATCATCGGCGGGCCGGGCGCATTCGTCGTCACCGCTGACGGGCGCGACAGCTTCGCCCGGGCAGTGCGGCGCAAACTGATCCTTGAAATCGCGGGTCTGATGCCGGGCGACACTCTGCCGAGGGCGCCCAGACCCTTGCCAAAGGGTTAATACGCGGCATAAAAACCCTTTTTTTCAATGACTTGCGTCCGCTTTCACGCGTGAAATCAGCCCGGCAACCCCCGGACATATTCCGCCAGCTGCACCAGCCGCAGCGGGGTCGGCGTTTCGATTCCGTCACCGCTGTCATACAGCACCATCTTGCCCTCCAGCAGGTCACCGAAGGGCGGCATCAGCGCGTCCTTCGGCCCGGACTCGCCGGCATAGCCATAGACCTTGCTCATCACCCGGGCCATCGGAAACACCCCGCCATTGCCCGCCGCCAACCGCGTCAGGTCGGTCGGCCTGCGATCCAGCGTCGCCGCCATCTCGCCGTTGCCCCGCCCGCCCGACCCGTGGCAGGCCGAACAGAACACCGCGAAATCCTCGGCCCCGGTCGGGGTCTTCTCGAACCCCGGCATCACGCAGGCCGCCAGCACCCCGCTCAACGCCAGACCGGCGATCGGTATCAGAATGCGCATCGGAACCTCCCTCGTTTCATCCATTGGATCACGCAGCGGATGCCGACGCAATGACCCGGCCCGCCTCCAGCCGCACCACCCGGTCCATCCGCGCGGCCAGATCCATGTTGTGGGTCGCGATCAGCGCCGAAAGGCCGGTATCGCGAACCAGATCCATCAGCGCGCCGAACACCCGGTCCGAGGTGGCGGGGTCGAGGTTGCCGGTCGGCTCGTCGGCCAGCAGCACGCGCGGCCGGTTCGCCATCGCCCGGCAGAAGGCCACCCGCTGCTGCTCGCCCCCGGAAAGGGCGGCGGGGCGGTGCCCGGCGCGCGGGCCGATGCCCACCCGGGTCAGCAGGTCCATCGCCCGCGCCTCGGCCTCGCGGCTCGGGGTGCCGTTGGCAAGCTGCGGGATCACGATGTTCTCCAGCGCCGAAAACTCGGGCAGCAGGTGGTGGAACTGGTAGATGAAGCCCACATCCTTGCGCCGCGCCTCGGTCCGCAGCCGGTCGCTGAGGCCCGCCATCGCCTGCCCGCCGATCGCCACGGTGCCCTCGTCGGGCGTGTCGAGCAGGCCCGCGATGTGCAGCAGCGTCGATTTCCCCGCGCCGGAGGGCGCCACCAGCGCCACCACCTCGCCCCGCGCCACCGACAGGGTCGCGCCGCGCAGCACCACCACCTCGCCGGGCTTGCCGCGGTTGTAGACCTTGGTCAGCCCGTCGAGCGCCAGCATCGCGTCATTCATAGCGCAGCGCCTCCACCGGGTTCATCCGGGCCGCCCGGCGTGCCGGAAAGATCGTGACCACGAACGACAGCCCCAGCGACAGCGCCACCGCCGCGCCCACGTCGCCCGGCAGGAGCTTGGCGGGCAGCGCATAGATGCCGCGGATCGACGGGTCCCAGACCCCGCCGCCCGCGACGTAGTTCACCAGACTGAAGATCGGGTCGATGTAGACCGCGAACAGGCAGCCCAGCACCACCCCCATCGCCGTGCCGATAAGCCCGGTGAAGGCGCCGCAGATGAAGAACACCCGCAGCACCGACCCTTCGGTCAGCCCCATGGTGCGCAGGATGCCGATGTCGCGCCCCTTGTTCTTGACCAGCATGATCAGCCCCGAGACGATGTTCATCGCGGCGATCAGCACCAGGATCGACAGGATGACGAACATCACGTTGTCCTCGATATCCAGCGCGCGCAGGAAACTGCCTGCGGAATCGCGCCAGGTCCAGACCATCGCATTCGCGCCCCCGACCTGCATCAGCGCGGGGGCAAGATCGTCCACCGCCTCGGGGTGCGCCACCATGATCTCGAACTCGTCGACGAAGCCTTCGCGGTTGAAATAGCTCTGCGCCTCGGCCAGCGGCATGTAGATGCGGGTGCGGTCGATGTCGTAGCGCCCGGCGGTGAAGATGTAGACCACCTCGTAGGCGTTGACGCGCGGGCTGGTGCCGAAGGCGGTCTTGACCCCGTTGGGCGAGATCAGCCGCAGCCGGTCGCCAAGGCCGACCCCCAGTTCGCGCGCGATGCCCGAGCCGATGGCGATGCCCTGATCGTAGGTGTCGATGTCGCCGTAGGCATCGGCTCCGACGCCGACGCGCGGGATGGTCTTCAGGTCGGCCAGCGCCATGCCGAACACCTCGGCCCCGGTGCTGGTGCTGCCGGCCGAGGCCATCACCTGCCCCTTGACCAGCGGCGCCGCCCGCGTCACCCCCGGCACGGCCGCAAGCTGGGCGGCCAGCACGTCGTAGTCGGCAAAGCCGCGCACGCTCTGGCCGCTTTCATCGACATGAGTCTGGGAATAGAGCGTGACATGGGCGTTGGCGCCCAGGATGGTATCGACAAACTCTGCCCGGAACCCGGCCCGCACCGCCAGCGTGGCGATCAGCGCGAAGACCGCCAGCGTGATGCCGATCAGGCTGATCCAGGTCATCACCGACACGCCGCCCTCGGCCCGCCGGGCACGCAGGTAGCGCCAGGCAATCATCCATTCGAACCGCGCGAACGGCGGAGTGCGGTGTGCCACGTCTTCTCCTTGATCTGACCTGATCTGACTGCCCGGATCCGGCGCGGTGTTCGCCGGACCGATTTTCGCCGGACAGTGCAGCGCGCACCGGGTCGCGTCAAGACACCGATCCGCGACCCGGCGGGATTGCGGCGCCTGCGCGTCAGAACAGGAAGTTGTCGGCGTCGCGCATCTCTGCCACGGTGACGCCATCGACCAGCACCACCACATCGCCCACCGTCAGGCGGACGGCGGCGCCCGCGCGGGCAAAGGCGATGTCGGACAGGCTCGCCGCAGCGGCAAAGCCGATCTGGTCGAGGCCCGGGGCGAAATCGGTGATGCGGTCGCGCCCGTCACCGGGGTTGAACAGGAAGTCGTCGGCCCCGCCGCCACCGGTCAGCACGTCATCGCCGCCCATCCCGATCAGCACGTCATTGCCCGCACCGCCCGACAGGCGGTTGGCGGCGCTGCTCCCCTCCAGCCGGTCACCGAAACGCCCGCCGATCAGGTTCTCGATCGAGGTCAGGCTGAAGAAGCCGAAGGCGTCGGTTTCGAGGTCACCCCCCGGTGCCGCCACGTTCTGCCACGCCCCGGCATCATCGAGCCTGATGGTCAGAGCCGCGTTCAGGCCGCTGAAATCGGCCGTGTCGGTGCCCGCGCCACCCTGAATCTGCAAGCCGTTGCCGGGGTCCGTTCGGCTGAGGCGGATGGTGTCGTTGCCCTCGCCCAGCCGCACGAATGCGCCGCCGCCGGTGCCCATGGTCACGCTGTCGTTGCCGCTTCCGGTGCTGATGGTGGCGACATGCCCCGCGCCGGTCGTGACCCGGTCATTGCCGCCCCCCAGTTGCAGCGCCCCCGCGCCCTCGGCCCCCAGGGCGACGATGCTCCTGCTGTCGCCGAAGGTGGTCAGCGACCCGACATACCCGTCCGAGGTCACCTTGTGCGTGCCGCCGTCGCCGGAGAACACCATCTGCTGCACGCCGCCGCTGCCGATGGTCAGGGTGTTGTTGCCGCCGAAAGAGTAGTAGCTTTCGACATTGCCGGTTTTCGTGGTCAGGACGTTTTCGCCGCCATCGACCTTGATCGTCAGGATGCGCGCATCGCCGTTCAGCGTGATGATGTCGGCACCATCAGAGCCCAGATAGCTGCTGACCCGCGCGCCACCGGCCAGCGTCACCGTGTTGTTGCCGCTGCCGAGCATCAACTGGTCTATTGCCCCGAAAGCGCCGATCTTCACGATGTCGCGCCCGTCATAGCCCGTTGCGCTGCCGATCCGCCCGTCGCCCAGCGTCAATCTGTTCAGCCCGCTGCCCATGCGCAGCTGATCGACCGTGCCGGACCCGATGCTGAAGGTATCGTTGCCGCCATCGGCCGAAACCGACCCGAGGAAGCCTTTGCCCATCACGAAGCGGTTGTTGCCGTCGCCAAGGTTGGCCATGTTGCCGCCGCCCTGCAAAGTCAGCGTGTCGTCGTTGCCGCCAAGCTGGATCACATCGACGAAAGCTCCGGCCTTGATGGTCACCTTGTCCACACCGTCGCTGAAGCCGATGGTGCGTGCGCCGCCGGTGCCGATGCTGACGGTGTTGTTGCCGCCGTAGGACAGCACCGACCCGACAAATCCCGTCCCGGTGGTCAGGATGTTGGTGCCGGCGCCAAGGCTGATCTGGGTCGCCCCGCCGCCGGCCAGATGCACGGTGTCGTTGCCGCCATAGCCCTCGTAGCTGCCAAGAGAGCCCTCGCTGCCGGTGAAGGTGTTGCGCCCCTCGCCCATGATCAGCGCGTCGATGTTGCCGCTGCCGCCGGTGACGATGTCCTCGCCATTGCCAAGGCTGATCAGGCCGACGTTGCCGCTGCCGACCGTGATCTCGTGGCGGCCGTCGAAAAGCTCGATCGCGGTGGTGCGGCCGCTGCCCAGTGTCAGGGTGACGTTTTCGTTGTCGTAGCCCTGGATGACCTTGATCCGCGTGGTCAGCAGCGTGATGTCGGCATCGCCCGGGCCAAGCCGCAGAAAGTCGATCCGCCGCTCGAACCCGTCGGCGGCATCGCTGATGGTCAGGCGCTGTTCGGCCTCGCCGGTAAAGCGCATCTGGCTGACGATCCAGGGATCGCCCTGGAATGTCAGGTTTATCTGGTAGGTATCCGGCCCGACGCCGGACCAGCCGCTGACGCTTTCCAGGAAACCCTCGTCCCACCCGTATTCGCGCCCGAGCAGAGTGAAGTCGGTAAATCCGTCCAGCGTGCGGTTCTCGGTGATCAGGGCCATGGAAATGCCTTCCGGACTGTTCGAGGATGAAATTCAGGAAGTGTGCCTGAAAAACTGCAAAAGAAAACCGGGCAGTCGGAAATCCCGCTGCCCGGCGTGCGTTCATCGCGGACGGAGGCCGAGGGGCCGGGGTTCGACCCGGACCCTCGGCCCGTCAGATCGCGGCGTAGATCGCCACCACCCGCGCCACGGCCTCGTCGGCCGTCAACTCTTCCGAAATGCCGGTGCGGCGCGAGGTCAGTTCCACCTTGCCCGCCGCCAGCCCGCGCGGGCCAACGGTGATGCGCCACGGCAGGCCGATCAGGTCCATCGTGGCGAATTTCGCCCCGGCACGTTCGTCGCGGTCGTCATAAAGCGGGTCGAGCCCGGCCTTGACCAGCGCCTTTTCCAGCCCGGCGCAGGCGGCATCGGTGCCCGCGTCGCCCTGCTTGAGGTTGACGATCCCGACATGGAACGGCGTGACACCTTCGGGCCAGATGATGCCCTTGTCGTCATGGCTCGCCTCGATGATCGCGCCCAGCAGGCGGCTGACGCCGATGCCGTGCGAGCCCATGTGGACCGGCACGCGGGCCCCGTCCGGCGTGACGACATTCGCCCCCATCGGTTCGGAATACTTGGTGCCGAAGTAGAAGATCTGCCCGACCTCGATGCCGCGCGCAGATTTGCGGCGCCCCTCGGGGATGGCGTCGAACAGGCCCGCGTCGTGGGTTTCGTCGGTGCGCGCGTAGAGCGAGGTGAACTCCTCCATCACGGCCGCGCATTGCGCCTTGTCGTCATAGTCGATCTCGCGCGCGCCCAGCCGGATTTCGGTCACCGCGCTGTCATAGAACACCTCGGACTCGCCGGTCGCGGCGAGTACGAGAAACTCGTGCGTGTCGTCACCGCCGATCGGGCCTGAATCCGCCCGCATCGGGATCGCCTGCAGGCCCATGCGTTCATAGGTGCGCAGGTAGCTGACCAGATGGCGGTTGTAGGCGTGCAGCGCGTCCTCTTTCGTGAGGTCGAAGTTGTAGCCGTCCTTCATCAGGAACTCGCGCCCCCGCATCACGCCGAAGCGCGGCCGCATCTCGTCGCGGAACTTCCACTGGATGTGGTAGAGCGTCAGCGGCAGGTCCTTGTAGCTGGTGACATGGGCGCGGAAGATGTCGGTGATCATCTCCTCGTTGGTCGGGCCGTAAAGCATCTCGCGCTCGTGCCGGTCCTTGATGCGCAGCATTTCCTGGCCGTAATCGTCATAGCGCCCGGATTCGCGCCAGAGATCCGCCGGTTGCAGCGTCGGCATCAGCAAGGGGATGTGCCCGGCGCGCACCTGTTCCTCATGCACGATCTGCTCGATGCGTTTCAGCACCCGCAGCCCCAGCGGCAGCCACGAATAGATCCCCGCCGCCTGCTGCTTGATCATCCCGGCCCGCAGCATGTAGCGATGGCTGACAATCTGCGCCTCGGACGGGTTTTCTTTCAGCACGGGCAGGAAATAGCGGGTCAGACGCATTGCGGGAGCCTCGATGATGTTTCGGCCCCGTTCCTAGCGGGTCCACCGCTTCCGGGCAAGGTGCGGCGCGTCTTTCCGGTCTTGCGCGGGCGTTGCGGAGTGGGAGAATGCCCGATGCCCCCCGACCATCACGTTCCTGTCACAGGCACATCCCATGGTCGCGCGGCGGGATTCGGGGGGCTGCTGCGGGCCGGGTGCCTCTTGCAAGGCTGGCGCGCAGGGGCAATATGACGGGATAACAAAAAAGGATGCCGCCACATGGCCCTGCCGATCCAGCAACAGGCGAAATACTGGGGCGTCGCCGCGCTCGCATTTCTGGTGGTGCTGTGGTTTCTGGGCGGCGTGATCCTGCCCTTCATCGTGGGCGGGGCGATTGCCTATTTCCTCGACCCGCTGGCCGACCGGCTGCAGCGCGCGGGCATCAGTCGGGTATTGGCGACCACCATCATCTCGCTCGGCATGGCGATGGTGGCGGTGCTGCTGGTGCTGGCGGTAATTCCGACCCTTGTCAGCCAGCTGACCGCGCTGATCAACGCCACCCCCGCGATCTTCGAGCAGTTGCAGACCTTCCTGATGAACCGGTTCCCCGAGCTGACCGACGAGACCTCGACCATCCGCAAGACCCTGCTGTCGATCGGCGCCACGATCCAGGCGCAGGGGCTGAAACTGGCCAATTCGCTGCTGGGGTCGGCGCTGGGGGTGATCAACGCGGTGGTGTTCATCGTCGTGGTGCCGGTGGTGTCGTTCTACCTGCTGCTCGACTGGGATCACATGGTGGCCAAGATCGACGCCTGGCTGCCGCGCGACCATGCCCCGGTGGTGCGTCACCTCGCGTCGGAAATCGACCGGGTGCTGGCGGCCTTCGTGCGCGGGCAGATTTCGGTCTGTCTGGTGCTGGGCACCTTCTATTCGGTGACGCTGATGCTGGCGGGGTTGCAGTTCGGCATCGTGGTCGGCGCGATTGCCGGGGCCATCACCTTCATCCCGTATGTCGGGGCGCTGGTCGGCGGCGCGCTGGCGATCGGGCTGGCGCTGTTCCAGTTCTGGGGCGACTGGCTGTCGATCGGGCTGGTGGCGCTGATCTTCGCTTTCGGGCAGTTCCTCGAAGGCAACATCATCACGCCGCGTCTGGTGGGCAGTTCGGTCGGGCTGCATCCGGTGTGGCTGCTGTTCGCGCTGTCAGCCTTCGGGACGGTGTTCGGCTTTGTCGGGATGCTGGTGGCGGTGCCGGTGGCGGCCTCGTTCGGGGTGCTGACCCGCTTTGGCATCATGCGCTACAAGGAAAGCCTGCTCTATCGCGGCCGCGCCGCCCTGGAACAGCAGGAGGACGAGGGGTGAACCGCCAGCTGGCGTTCGATCTGCCGACCCGCGCGGCGCTGGGGCGCTGCGATTTCTTCGTGTCGCCCGGCAATGCGCTGGCGCTGGCCACGCTGGATGGCTGGCGCGACTGGCCGCAGGGCAAGATGCTGCTGGTGGGGCCGGCCGGGGCGGGCAAGACCCATCTCGCGCATGTCTGGGCGCAGGCGTCCGGGGCGGCGCTGGTAGCTGCGGGCGATCTGGGTGCGGCCGACCTGCCCGCGCTGTTGGCGCGCGGCGCCGTCGCGGTCGAGGATGCCGAGACGCTGGCCGCCAGCCCCGGCGGCGAACATGCGCTGTTCCATCTGCACAACCTCGCGGCCGCCGCGGGGGCTGCGCTGCTGGTCACCGCCGCCAGCCCGCCGCGCGACTGGGGGCTGACCTTGCCCGACCTTGCCAGCCGGATGCAGTCGGCCGCGCTGATCCGGCTGAGCGGCCCCGATGACGCGCTGCTGTCGGCCGTGCTGGTCAAGCAGTTCGCTGACCGCCAGATTGCCGTGCCGCCTGCGCTGATCCCCTGGCTGGTGCAGCGCATCGACCGGTCGTTCGACGCCGCCCGTGCCGTTGTCGCCCGGCTTGATGCCCATGCCCTGGCCGAGGGCCGCGCCATCACCCGCCAACTTGCCGCCGACCTGATCGAAAGGCCCGATGCGGGCAAAGGATATTGACACCATGCCGATCGTTTCCCGCCGCGCCCAGCCCGTCAACACTGAAGCCGATTTCCTCAATTCCCCCTTCCCGACGCCCGAGGTGCTGGGCCCCGAGGAAACCGCCGGCCCGCGGCGGTTCTTCAACCGAGAGTTGAGCTGGCTGGCCTTCAACTGGCGCGTGCTGGAAGAGGCGTCGAACCCGGCGGTGCCGCTGCTGGAACGGATGCGCTTCCTGTCGATCTCGGCAACCAACCTCGACGAGTTCTACACCGTCCGGGTGGCGGGCCTGCGCGCACTGGCGCGCAGCGGCAATGCCACCCTGTCGGAAGACGGGCGCAGCCCAGCCGAACAGCTTGTCCTGATCGACACCGATGCCCGCCGCCTGATGCGGTCGCAGCAGATCGTCTTCAAGAAGCTGAAACGCGAGATGGAGGCCGAGGGCATCACCCTGCTGACCCGGTCCAAGTTGACGGCGCGCGACCTGAAGTTTCTCGAGGCGCATTTCCTGAACAAGGTGTTCCCGGTGCTGTCGCCGCTGGCAATCGACCCGGCGCATCCCTTCCCGTTCATCCCCAACACCGGCTTCTGCCTTGGGCTGGAACTGGAACGGATGACCGACCACCGCACGCTGCAGGCGCTGCTGCCGATTCCGCAGCAGATCGCGCGGTTCGTGGCGCTGCCCGCCAAGCCGGGCGAGCACCGCTTCCTGCCGCTGGAAGAACTGCTGCTGCTGCATCTCGACATGCTGTTCCCGGGCTACACCGACTGTGGCCACTGCGCCTTCCGGGTGCTGCGCGACAGCGATCTGGAGGTCGAGGACGAGGCCGAAGACCTGGTGCGCGAATTCGAGACCGCGCTGAAACGGCGGCGGCGCGGCGAGGTGATCCGGATGAAGATCTCGGCCGGAGCCCCGGCCGAACTGCGCGCGCTGATCATGGCCGAACTCGGCGTGACCGAGGACGAGGTGGTCGAGGTGCGCGGCCTGCTTGGCATTGCCGACCTGAAGGAACTGGTGCTCTCGGCACGTGCCGACCTGCTGTGGCCGACCTTCACGCCGCGCGTGCCCGAAAGGGTGGAGGATCACGACGGCGACATGTTTGCCGCGATCCGCCAGAAGGACATGCTGCTGCACCACCCCTACGAGACGTTCAACCTGGTGATCCGCTTTCTGGAACAGGCGGCGCGCGACCCCAACGTGCTGGCAATCAAGCAGACGCTCTACCGCACCAGCCACGACAGCCCGATTGTCGCAGCACTTTGCGAGGCCGCCGAGGCCGGCAAGTCGGTGACGGCGCTGGTCGAGCTGAAGGCCCGCTTCGACGAGGCCGCCAACATCCGCCAGAGCCGCCGGCTGGAGCGGGCCGGGGCGCATGTGGTCTATGGCTTCATCCACTACAAGACCCATGCCAAGATCAGCACCGTGGTGCGGCGCGAGGGCGAGAACCTCGTGACCTACACCCATTACGGCACCGGCAACTACCACCCGATCACCGCGCGGATCTACACCGACCTGTCGTTCTTCACCTGCGACCCCGCGCTGGGGCGCGATGCAACCAAGGTGTTCAACTACCTGTCGGGCTATGTGCAGCCCGAGGGGCTGGAAAACCTGGCGATCGCCCCGATCAGCCTGAAGTCGCGCCTGCTCGACCTGATCGCCGCCGAGGCCGACCATGCCCGCGCCGGCCGCCCAGCCGAAATCTGGGTCAAGGTCAACAGCATCATCGAGCCGGAAGTGATCGACGCGCTTTATGCCGCAAGCCAGGCCGGGGTGAAGATCAGCCTCGTGGTGCGCGGCATCTGCGGCCTGCGCCCCGGCGTGGTCGGCCTCAGCGAGAACATCCGGGTCAAGTCGGTGGTCGGGCGCTTTCTGGAACACAGCCGCATCGTCTGTTTCGGCAACGGCCACGGGCTGCCGTCGAAGAAGGCGCGGGTGTTCCTGTCCTCGGCCGACTGGATGGGCCGCAACCTGACGCGGCGGGTCGAAACGCTGGTCGAGGCGCACAACCCCACCGTCAAGGCGCAGATCGTCAGCCAGATCATGGCCGCCAATCTGGCGGACGAGGCGCAAAGCTGGGTGCTGTCGCCCGACGGTCGCTACAGCCGCCATCTTCAGGCGGGAACCGAGGCGCTGTTCAACTGCCATACGTTCTTCATGGAAAACCCGTCGCTTTCCGGGCGCGGCACGGCCGGGGCCAAGGACGTGCCGCATCTGGCGCACCCGCGGGATGAGTCCATCGTCTGAAAGTTTCCCTTTTTGGTCAACACCTTGACCATGGCAGCCTTGCACAGGATTGACGCCGTGCGGCCAAGGCCCCATGGTCCGCCGCGACTCAACCGCAGAGGGATGCCATGGCAGAACCCGCAGACGTCGAAAGCCGCAGCCACGCGGGCGAGGTCGGTCCCTTTGGCCGCCCCCTGTTCGAAGACCCCTCGGCCCGGGCGCTGAGCCGGGTCGGGGTGGTCGATGTCGGGTCGAACTCGGTCCGGATGGTGGTGTTCGACGGCGCGGCGCGGTCGCCCGCGTATTTCTACAACGAGAAGGTGATGTGCGGTCTGGGTCAGGGGCTGGCGGAAACCGGCGTGCTGAACCCGCGCGGCCGGGTGCGGGCGCTGATGGCCCTGCGCCGCTTTGCCCTGCTGGCCGAAGGCATGGGCATTTCTCCGATGACCGTGGTGGCGACGGCGGCGGTGCGCGAGGCCAGCGACGGCCCCGACTTCCAGGCAGAGGTGCTGCGCGAAACCGGGCTCCGGCTCTGGGTGATCGACGGCGACGAAGAGGCGCGGCTGTCGGCGCAGGGCGTGCTGCTGGGCTGGCCCGAGGCGCGCGGCATGGTCTGCGACATCGGCGGCAACTCGATGGAACTGGCACGGATCGGGGGCGGCAAGGTCGGCAGGCGGGCCACCTCGGCGCTGGGGCCGTTCCGGCTGCAGCAGGTCGAGGGCGGGCCGAAGAAGCGTCAGGCCCATATCGCGGCCATTCTGGAAGACCTGAAGGACAAGCTGCGGTCGGAGGGCGAACGGATCTATCTGGTCGGCGGCTCTTGGCGGGTGATCGGGCGGCTTGACATGGACCGGCGCGCCTATCCGCTGACCGTGCTGCACGAATACCGCATGATGCCCGCCGCCCTGCTCGACACCCTCGACTGGATCGACACGTCCGACCATGCCGTGCTGCGGGCGCGCACCGGCACCTCCTCCGACCGGATGGAACTGGTGCCGCTGGCGGTGGAGGTGCTGCGCGAACTGGTGCGGGTGTTCAAGCCGTCGGAAATCGACATCTCGGCCTATGGCATCCGCGAAGGGGTGCTTTATGAACAGATGCCCGAGCGGCTGCGCGCCCGCGACCCGCTGCTGGAGGCGGCGCGGGTGGCCGAGGCGACCTCGGCGCGGATGCCCGGCTTCGGCAAGAAGCTGTTCGCCTTTCTCGAACCCCTGTTCTGCGACGCCGCCCCCGACCGGCTGCGGCTGATCAAGGCGGCGTGCCTGCTGCATGACACCACCTGGCGCGCCCACCCCGATTACCGCGCCGAGGTCTGTTTCGACAACGCGACACGCGCCAACCTTGGCGGGCTCGACCATCCAGGGCGGGTGTTTCTGGGCCTGTCGCTGCTGCACCGCTACAAGAACTCGCGCGCCGGGTCGCGGCTGGAACCGCTGTTCCGCCTGCTGTCGGATGACGAGATCCGCGAGGCCGAGGTGCTGGGCAAGGCGATGCGCTTCGGCGCGATGTTCTCGATCGCCGACCCCGAAACCGCGGGCGCGCTGCGCTGGCAGCCGAAGAAACGGCAACTGGAACTGGCGCTGACGGAGCGCGGTCAGGGGCTGTTCGGCGAGGTGGCGCAATCACGGTTCAACGCGCTGGCGCAGGCGCTGCGCGCCACCGGCCGCGTCACCATGCCCGAGGCCTGAGACATGCTGGCCTTCGATCATCTGGCCGTGTCGGCCCTGACGCTGGACGAGGGTGTGGCGGCGGTGGAGGCGGCCCTTGGCGTGGCGCTGGCGGGCGGCGGGCAGCATCCGCACATGGCGACCCACAACCGGCTGCTGGGGCTGGGGGATCTGTATCTGGAGGTGATCGCGGCCGACCCCGCCGCGCCCCGCCCCGCCTGGCCGCGCTGGTTCGATCTGGATGCCTTCGCCGGGCAGCCGCGCCTGACCAACTGGGTGGCGCGCTGCGACGATCTGGAGGCCGAGGTTGCGGCCTCGCCCGCAGGCGTCGGCGTGCCGGTGGCGCTGGCGCGCGGCGATTACCGCTGGCGCATGGCGGTGCCCGCCGATGGCCGCCTGCCGTTCGACGGCTGCTTTCCGGCGCTGATCGAATGGCAGGGCCCGGCGCATCCGGCGCGGGCGCTGCCCGATGCCGGGGTTCGGCTGCGGCGACTGGAGGTGGCACACCCGTCGGCCGACACGCTTGCGGCGCTGCTCGGCCCGCGACTCGACGACGCACGGCTGGTCCTTTTGCCCGGCCCGGAAAAGGCGATGCGCGCCACTTTCGACACGCCGCACGGGGTCCGGGTGCTGGAATGATCCGCCCCGCCTGCCCCGCCGATCTGCCCGCCATCGCGGCGATCTGGAACCCGGTGATCCGCGAAACTCTGGTGACCTTCAATTCTGCGGAAAAGACTCTGGCCGATCTGGAACGGCTACTGTCCGACAGGACCGCTGCCGGCCAGGCGCTGCTGGTGGCCGAGGCTGACGGCGCGCTGGCGGGATTTGCCACCTACGGGCAGTTCCGCGGCGGGGTGGGCTATGCGCGCTGCATGGAACACACCATCATCCTGGGCGAGGCCGCGCGTGGCCGGGGGCTGGGCCGGGCGCTGCTGACCGCGATCGAAGATCATGCCCGCGCTGGCGGCGCCCATTCCATCTTCGCCGGGGTCAGCGGCGGGAACCCGCAAGGCCGGGCCTTCCACGCCGCCTGCGGCTATGCCGAGGTGGCGGTGCTGCGCGAGGTGGGCCACAAGTTCGGGCGCTGGTTCGACCTTGTGCTGATGCAGAAATTCCTCACCTGACATCCCCCGCCGCGCGGTTTATGTTTGGACCATGACCTTCTGGGAACGCATCCGAGACGCCCTGACGGCCCTTGCCTCCGGCGAGGGGTTCGAGGGGCTGTTCGACCGGCTGCGCGGCAGCCCCGAACGCTCGGTCGGCTTCACCATCGCGGTGATCGCGCTGGGGGCCAAGATGGCCAAGGCCGACGGCACCGTGACGCGCGACGAGGTTGCGGCCTTCCGGCAGGTCTTTGCGATACCGCCCGGCGAGGAGGGCAATGCCGCACGGGTGTTCGATCTGGCCCGTCAGGACGTGGCGGGATTCGACACCTATGCCCGCAAGATTCGCGCCATGTTCCGGGGCGAGGATGCGGTGCTGACCGATCTGGTCGAGGGGCTGTTTCACATCGCGCTGGCCGACGGGCAGTATCACCCGAAGGAAGACGCGTTCCTGGCCGAGGTGTCGCAAATCTTCGGCCTTGGCGACCGCTGCTTTCGCGGGCTGCGCGCCCGTTTCGTCGCGGATGCGCCGCGTGATCCCTATGACGTGCTGGGGCTGGCGCCGGGCGCCACGCTGGAAGAGGCGCGCGCCGCCTGGAAACGCTCGGTGCGCGACAGCCATCCCGACCGGATGATCGCGCGGGGGGTCCCGCCCGAGGCGGTGAAACTGTCCGAACGCCGCCTGATCGCGATCAACGAGGCCTGGGCCGAGATTGCCGCCCGGACCCCGGCATGACCGTGCTGCGGCTGGCGTCCTACAATGTCGAATGGTTCAACGGGCTGTTCGACGACAATGACCGCCCGCTGGCCGATGCCGGCCCTTCCGGGCGCTATGGCGTGACGCGGGGGGAACAGCTGGCCGCTCTGGCCCGGGTGTTCACCGCACTTGACGCCGACGGGGTGATGGTGATCGAGGCGCCCAACCAGGGCCGCCGCCGGTCCACCGTGCGGGCGCTGGAACGCTTTGCCGCCGAAGCCGGCCTGCGCGCCCGGCGGGTGGTGATCGGCTTTCCCTCGGAAACCGATCAGGAGATTGCGTTCCTCTATGACCCTGACCGGCTGAGGGTGGCGCATGACCCGCAGGGAACGGCGCCCGGCAAGGGCCTGGTGGCCACCGTGCCGCGCTTCGACGGCGCTTTCCGCTACGATCTGGACACCGACGCCGCCCCCGAGACCATCCGGTTTTCAAAGCCGCCGCTGGAACTGGCGGTGATGGTCGGAGGGCACAGCCTGCGGCTGATCGGGGTCCATGCCAAGTCCAAGGCCCCGCACGGTGCGCGCACCGACGCCGAGGGCCTGCGCCTGTCGATCGACAACCGCCGCAAGCAGCTGGCGCAATGCATCTGGCTGCGGGGGCGGATCGAGGCGCATCTGGCGGCGGGCGACAGCGTGATCGTGCTGGGCGACCTGAACGACGGTCCGGGGCTGGACGAATACGAAAAGCTGTTCGGCCGCTCGGGGGTTGAGATCGTGCTGGGCAGCGACGCCGAGCCCGCCCTGCGCCTGCACGACCCCCATGCGCAGATGGCGCTGACCCAGCGGGTCGGCGTCACCCCCACCACCGCCCGCTTCTACCTGGCACCACAGCAGCGGTTCTTCGAGGCGCTGCTGGATTTCATCATGGTGTCGCCCGATCTGGCGGCGGGTGCGCCACGCTGGCGGATCTGGCATCCGTTCAACGATCCGGCCTGCTGGAAAGAGCCCGCGTTGCGCGACGCGCTGCTGGCGGCATCGGACCATTTTCCGGTGACGCTGGAGCTTGCGCTGTGACGCCCATCTGGAAATCGGACCGCGCATCGCCTATGTTGGGCGCATGAAACAGATGATTGCCCCGCTTGTTCTGTGTCTCGCGCTGAGCCCCGCGCTGGCGCAGGAGGTTGCGCCCCCCCCTGCGGCGGAGGAGGACGGCCTCAGCCTGATGGAAAGGGGCGCCAAGCTGCTGTTCCGCGGCCTGATGTCGGAAATGGAACCGGCGCTTGATGGCATGGCCGAGGCGATGGCCGAGATGAAGCCTGCGGTGCAGGCGCTGGCCGCGATGATCGACGATCTGCAGAATTACCACGCGCCGGAAAAGCTGCCGAACGGCGACATCATCATCCGCCGCAAGCTGCCGACCGAAATCGCGCCGGTTGTGCCACGCGGGCCTGAAGTCGATCTTTGACCGCCGCGTTGCAGTGTCGAGGGCAGAGCGGGGGCTGTCTGCCCCCGCACCCCCGAGGATACTTGTGCAAAGATGAAAGCGGATCAGGGCCGGTTGGCGCGGATCAATGACAGGATATCCTTCGCGGCCGCCGGGATGTTGGTGCCGGGGCCGAAGATCGCCTTGACGCCGGCATCGTAGAGAAACTGGTAGTCCTGCTGCGGGATGACGCCGCCGCAGATCACCAGAATCTCGCCCGCCCCGGCCGCCTGCAGCGCCTGCACCAGTTTCGGGGCCAGGGTCTTGTGACCGGCGGCGAGGCTGGAAATGCCGATGACATGCACGTCGTTGTCGATGGCATCCTGCGCCGCTTCCTCGGGGGTTTGGAACAGTTGCCCGACATCGACATCGAACCCGATGTCGGCAAAGGCGGTGGCGATCACCTTGGCGCCGCGGTCGTGGCCGTCCTGGCCCATTTTCACCACCAGCATCCGCGGGCGGCGGCCTTCTTCCTCGGCGAAGGCTTCCACGTCCTTCTGGATCGCGGCGAAACCGTCGTCGCCCTCGTAGGCGGCGCCGTAGACGCCCGACAGGGTTCTCACTTCCGCGCGGTGGCGGCCGAAGATCTTTTCCATCGCCATGCTGATTTCTCCGACAGAGGCCCGGGCGCGGGCGGCGGTCACCGCCGCCTCGAGCAGGTTGCCGCCATGTTCGGCGCGGTGCGTCAGGTCGGCCAGCGCCGCCTCGACCGCCGCGGCGTCGCGGGTGGCACGGATCCGGCCCAGCCGGGCGACCTGGGCTTCGCGCACCGCGTCGTTGTCGATGTCGAGAATGTCGATCGGGTCTTCGGCGGCGAGGCGATACTTGTTGACACCGACGATCACATCCTCGCCCCGGTCGATGGCGGCCTGGCGGCGTGCGGCGGATTCCTCGATCCGCAGTTTCGGCATTCCCGAGGCCACGGCCTTGGTCATGCCGCCCATTTCTTCGACCTCGGTCATCAGCGACCAGGCCTGCTCGGCCAGTTGCGCGGTCAGGCTTTCGACATAGTAGGACCCGGCCAGCGGATCGACGACATGGGTGATGCCGGTTTCCTCCTGCAGGATCAGCTGCGTGTTGCGCGCGATGCGCGACGAGAATGCGGTGGGCAGGCCCATCGCCTCGTCAAGCGCGTTGGTGTGCAGACTTTGGGTGCCGCCGAGGGCTGCCGCGAGCGCCTCGTAGGCGGTGCGGACCACGTTGTTGTAGGGGTCGGCCTCTTGCAGGCTGACGCCGCTTGTCTGGCAATGGGTGCGCAGCATCAGGCTTTCGGTCTTTTTCGCGCCGAATTCGGTCATGATGCGGTGCCAGAGCAGCCGGGCGGCGCGCAGTTTCGCCGCCTCCATGAAGAAGTTCATCCCGATGGCGAAGAAGAACGACAGCCGCCCGGCGAAGGCATCGACATCCATGCCGCGCGCAATCGCGGTGCGGACGTATTCGCGCCCGTCGGCCAGCGTGAAGGCCAATTCCTGCACCAGATTGGCGCCCGCTTCCTGCATGTGGTAGCCGGAAATCGAGATCGAGTTGAACTTCGGCATCTCGGCTGCGGTGTATTCGATGATGTCGGCAATGATCCGCATCGAGGGTTCGGGCGGATAGATGTAGGTGTTGCGCACCATGAACTCTTTAAGGATGTCGTTCTGGATGGTGCCGGACAGCAGCCGCCGGTCCACGCCCTGTTCTTCGCCCGTGACGATGAAGGATGCGAGGATCGGGATCACCGCGCCGTTCATCGTCATGGAAACGCTGACCTTTTCCAGCGGAATGCCGTCGAACAGCACCTTCATGTCCTCGACGCTGTCAATCGCGACGCCGGCCTTGCCGACATCGCCCACCACGCGCGGGTGATCGCTGTCGTAGCCGCGATGCGTTGCGAGATCGAAGGCGACCGAGACGCCCTGCTGCCCGGCGGCCAGCGCCTTGCGGTAGAAGGCGTTGGATTCCTCGGCGGTGGAAAAGCCGGCGTATTGCCGGATCGTCCAGGGGCGGCCCGCATACATCGTGGCGCGCACGCCGCGGGTGAAGGGGGCGATGCCGGGCATCGAGCCCATGTGGTCCAGCCCCGCCACATCCTCGGCGGTGTAAAGCGGCTTCACCGCAATGCCTTCGAGCGTGTTCCACGTCAGGCTGTCGGGAGTGCGGCCCTTCAGTTCCTTCTCGGCCAGTTTGCGCCAGCCTTCGGTTGCGTCGGTCATCGGGGTCATCCTTCCTGCGGTCCGGCGAAAGCCGGGAAACGTCCTTTGGTTTTGCCGCGCCCCACCCTATATCTAGGGCTCAGGAGGACGCATGAAACCACTTCACATTCTTGTTCTTGCAGCATTTATGCCGCTGGCCGCCCTTGCGGGAGAGGCCCCTGTCCCCGCCGCCGAGGTGGTGGTGGCGGACCTTCTCTGGCTCAAGCGGCCGATCGTGGTCTTTGCCGACAGCCCGGACGACCCGGCGTTCCAGCGCCAGATGGCCCTGCTGGCGGCAGACCCCGCCGCACTGGCGGCGCGCGACGTGATCGTGATCACCGACACCGATCCGGACGCGCGCAGCGCGCTGCGGCTGAAACTCCGGCCGCGCGGCTTCAGCCTTGTGCTGATGGACAAGGATTTCGAGGCCAAGATGCGCAAGCCCCTGCCCTGGGATGTGCGCGAGATCACCCGCGCCATCGACAAGTTCCCCCTGGTGCGCCAGGAGGAGCTTGAGAAACACCCGTCGGGCAGGTGAGCGGTCATTCGAACTCCATGATCACGTCATCAACCTTCAGGCTGGCCCCGGCCACGGCGTTGATCTTCTTGATCACGCCCTTGCGTTCGGCGCGCAGCACGTTTTCCATCTTCATCGCCTCGACCGCCGCCAGCGCCTGACCTTCCTGCACCTCGTCGCCCTCGGCCACGTTGATCCGCACGATCAGGCCCGGCATCGGGCAGAGGAGGAAGCGCGAGGTGTCGGGCGGTGCCTTTTCGGGCATCAGTGCCGCCAGTTCGGCCTGGCGCGGGGTGCGGACGTGGCATTTCAGGTCGGCCCCGCGCAGCCGCAACCGGAAGCCCGAGGGGATCTTGCCGACCTTCATCACCAGCGGTTCGCCATCGACCGACAGCCGCGCCAGCGGTTGCCCCGGCGTCCAGTCGGACGTGACGCGGTGGCTGCTGCCATCGGTGAAGTTGACGGTGGAGCCTTCGCGGTCGGCGGCGATGGTGACGGCGTGGCTTTCGCCCTGCGCGGTCACCACCCAGTTCACGCCGACCTTGCGTTCGTGGTTGTCCATCGTGCCGGAAATCCGGGTGCGACGGATCTCGGCCACCCGGTTCATCGCGGCGGCGGCGGCGGCCATGCGGCGCAGGGTGGTGGCGTCGAGCGTGGCGCCCTGGAAGCCGTCGGGGTATTCTTCGGCGATGAAGGCGGTGGTGATGTCGCCCGACACGAAGCGCGGATGGTCCATCACGGCGGCAACGAAGGGCAGGTTGTGGCCGATGCCTTCGACCTCGAACGTGTCGAGTGCCAGGCGCATCTCCTCGATGGCCTCCAGCCGGGTTGGCGCCCAGGTGCAAAGCTTGGCGATCATCGGGTCGTAGAACATGCTGATCTCGCCGCCCTCGAACACGCCGGTGTCGTTGCGCACCACCGCCGTGGGGGTGGCGCTTTCGACCGGCGGGCGGTAGCGGGTCAGCCGCCCGATCGAGGGCAGGAAGTTGCGGTAGGGGTCTTCGGCGTAAAGGCGGCTTTCCATCGCCCAGCCGTTGATCTTCAGATCGTCCTGCGCGAAGGGCAGCGCCTCGCCTGCCGCGACCCGGATCATCTGTTCCACCAGATCGACGCCGGTGATCAGTTCGGTCACGGGGTGTTCGACCTGAAGCCGGGTGTTCATTTCGAGGAAATAGAAGTTGCGGTCGCCGTCAACGATGAATTCCACCGTCCCAGCCGAGGTGTAGCCCACCGCCCGGGCCAGCGCGCAGGCCTGTTCGCCCATCGCCTTGCGCGTTGCGGGGTCAAGGAAGGGCGAGGGCGCCTCTTCGATGACCTTCTGGTTGCGGCGCTGGATCGAGCATTCGCGTTCGTGCAGGTAGACGATGTTGCCGTGCTTGTCGCCCAGCACCTGAATCTCGATGTGGCGCGGCTGGGTCACGAATTTCTCGATGAAGATGCGGTCGTCGCCGAAGCTTGCCGCCGCCTCGTTCTTCGACGACTCGAAGCCCTCACGCGCCTCCTGTTCGTTCCAGGCGATGCGCATCCCCTTGCCGCCGCCGCCGGCCGAGGCCTTGATCATCACCGGATAGCCGATCTGGGCGGCGATCTTCACCGCCTCGTCCGCGTCCGCGATCAGGCCCATGTGGCCCGGCACGGTGGAAACGCCCGCCGCCATCGCCAGCTTTTTCGAGGTGATCTTGTCGCCCATCGCCTCGATCGCCGGGCTGGGGGGGCCGATGAACACCACGCCAGCCGCTTCAAGAGCGGCCGCGAAGTTCATGTTCTCGCTCAGGAATCCGTAACCCGGATGCACCGCCTCGGCGCCGGTCTGGCGCACCGCTTCCATGATCTTGTCGATCACGATGTAGGATTGCGCGGCGGGGGCCGGGCCGATGTGAACCGCCTCGTCCGCCATGCTGACATGCAGCGCGTTGCGGTCGGCGTCGGAATAGACGGCCACCGTCTTGATGCCCATCTTGCGGGCGGTCTTGATGACGCGGCAGGCAATCTCGCCCCGGTTCGCGATCAGGATCTTCTTGAACATGGTCGTCCCTTCTGTGGCACCACCCCGGCGGGGGCGGGAAATGACAAAAGACCACCCGGGCGCGGGGCCCGGATGGTCTTGATGCAGCATGAAAGGCCGCGCGCGGCGGCCGTCAGGTCAGTAGCAGGCGGGCAGGCCCGGAACGCCGCAGGATGCGGCACCGGCCAGCGCGCCAAGCGCACCGCCCGCAACGATGTTGTTGTCGGTCGCATCGGCAAGGGCGACGCCGGCAAGCCCGCCGACCATGGCGCGCTCGGTCGGGGTCTGCATGCAGCCAGCCAGGCCGGTTGCCAGGACTGCCACGAGAAGAAGGGGGGAAATACGCAAGTTGCTCTGCCTCCATTGGGGATTGTTATGTGGGCAGAATCTACCCGGAAATCCGGGAAGGACAATTCAAAACTGGCTGCTGGCGCCGCATCGGCGGACCGCCGCGCATCTGCGCCACGACGGGGCCGCAAAAGCGGCCCGACCCGTTGCGGGCCAGGCCAGTTTGCAGGGGAAAGGTCCGCCGGAAACGGGGCTGCCGTTCGTGCAGCCGCCCTGTCATCAGGATGCCCAACGCCCCCGCGTCGCGCAAAGCCATTCGCGGCATCCGCGGGGGGATGCGCGAAACTCTGCCGGAACGCCCGTGGGTTGCGCGGAAACATGCCTAATCGTCCCCGAACTCGTCATCATCCGCAGAAACGGGTGCGGCGCCGGGGGCAAAGACCTCGGGGAATGACGCCTCGGCGCGCTTGCGGTCAATGCGCAGCAGGGCGTCATAGCTTTCGGGGTCGAACGGGTCTTCGGCGGGCACCACCTCGCGGCCGAACAGCCAGGACAGGCGGCCCGCGTCCAGATTGCCGCGCTCGAACGGTTCTTCACCGAAATGCGCCCAGAGCGCGGCCATGAAACCGCTGTCGGCGGCACGGTCGGTGGCCTTGCGGTCGCGGAATCGTTCACGCTTGATCAGTTTTGCCGCCCCTGCCTTGTGGGCGTGGCGGATCACGAACTGATGGTCGGTGCTGGGAAGGCGGCCCGGAAAGCCGCGATGCTTCAGCATGTCACACCCCCCGCCCGGCAGGCAGGAGGTTTGGGGGCGAGCCGGGTCTCTGCGACCCGCGCGGCCCGCCCCGAAGGCTTACTTGTACTTGCCGGTGTAGACCGGTTCGGTCGTGACAGGCTCGTCCACGTAAACGACTTCCTGCTTCTTGGCTGCGCAGCCGGCCACGAAGGCAACCATGCACAGCGACAGAATGATCTGAGTGCTCTTAGACATCCTCTACTCCTATGTTCTTGGAGAGTCGGCGGAAATGACAGTCGCTTCCGCCGCCCCCGATGCGAGGCGAAGGCCGCTTGGGTTCGGCCTGAAAAAACCATATCCGATCTGCCAGGGGAATGACACGCGGAAAGGTGCAAGTCGGCGGTATGTGACCCTGCTACATCAGGCCCGCCCGCCACGGGGGTAAAAATCGCAACATCTGGTGTTTTCATCAGAAGATTTCCCATATGCAGGCCCCTTCCTGCACGGTGAAGGCCTCGAAAAACTGTGTCGCCTCGGGCGCCGCCTCGCCGAACGGCACCGGCATGTCCGACATCGACACGATGATCTGCGCGGGTTCCGGGCCAAGGTCCGCGATCCGCGGCAGGGCGTAGCTTTCGCAAAGTGCCCGCATGTCCGCAACCGCCGTATCGAAATCGACCGTGCCCCCCATGCGCGATATCTGGGGTGCCACGAAGCGGAACCGCAGCGTCAGCCCCTCGGGGCCGGGTTCGTTCCAGATCACGTCCTGCAACATCACCGGCTGGCCCGAGGGCACCACGATCGGCGCGCCGTCGCCCGGCTCGATTCGCGCGCCCTCCAGTTCGACCGGCACCGGCCCGGTTTCCTGCCCCATGAATTCCCCCTGTTCGCATCTGCCTAGAGGGGGATGTTATCGTGCTTCTTCCACGGATTGGTCAGTTTCTTGCCACGCAGCGAGGCGAAGGCGCGGGCGACCCGCCGGCGGGTCGAATGCGGCATGATCACCTCGTCGATGAAGCCCTTTTCGGCGGCCACGAAGGGGTTGGCAAAGCGGGTCTCGTAGTCCTTGGTGCGCTGCGCGATCTTGTCCTTGTCGCCCAGTTCGGCGCGATACAGGATCTCGACCGCGCCCTTGGCACCCATCACCGCAATCTCTGCCGTGGGCCAGGCATAGTTGAAATCGCCGCGCAGGTGCTTCGATGCCATCACGTCATAGGCGCCGCCGTAGGCCTTGCGGGTGATCACGGTCACCTTCGGCACTGTCGCCTCGCCATAGGCGAACAGCAGCTTCGCGCCATGCTTGATCACGCCGCCGAATTCCTGCCCGGTGCCCGGCAGGAAGCCCGGCACATCGACCAGCGTCAGGATCGGAATCTCGAATGCGTCACAGAACCGCACGAAACGCGCGGCCTTGCGGCTGCTGTCGATATCCAGACACCCGGCCAGCACCATCGGCTGGTTGGCGACCACGCCGACCGACTGGCCCTCCAGCCGGATGAAGCCGGTGATGATGTTGGCGGCGAAGTCTTTCTGGATCTCGAAGAAGTCGGCCTCGTCGGCGATCTTCGCGATCAGTTCCTTCATGTCGTAGGGCTGGTTCGGGTTGTCGGGAATCAGCGTGTCGAGCGAAGGCTCGGTCCGGTCGGGCGCGTCGAAGAACGGCCGCACCGGCGCCCGCTCGCGGTTCGACAGCGGCAGGAAATCGACCAGACGGCGCACTTCGGCCAGGGCTTCCACGTCGTTCTCGAACGCGCCGTCCGCGACCGAGGATTTGCGGGTATGGGTCGAGGCGCCGCCCAGTTCTTCGGCCGTGACCTGTTCGTTGGTGACCGTCTTCACCACGTCGGGGCCGGTCACGAACATGTAGCTCGAATCCTTCACCATGAAGATGAAGTCGGTCATGGCCGGCGAATAGACCGCACCGCCCGCGCAGGGCCCCATGATCACCGAAATCTGCGGCACCACGCCCGAGGCCATGATGTTGCGCTGGAACACCTCGCCATAGGCGGCAAGGCTGGCGACGCCTTCCTGGATGCGCGCGCCGCCGCTGTCGTTCAGCCCGATGACCGGGGCGCCGTTCTGCAGGGCCATGTCCATGATCTTGCAGATCTTGGCGGCATGGGTTTCGGACACCGACCCGCCCATCACGGTGAAATCCTGCGCAAAGACATAGACCATGCGACCGTTGACCGTGCCCCAGCCGGTGACGACGCCGTCGCCGGGCGGGCGTTCCTGCGCCATCCCGAAATCGGTGCAGCGGTGCGCCACGAACATGTCGAACTCTTCGAACGACCCTTCGTCCAGCAGAAGCTCGATCCGTTCACGGGCGGTCAGCTTGCCCTTTGCGTGCTGGGCGGCGACGCGGCGCTCGCCCCCGCCGGCCCGGGCGATGTCGCGACGGTCCTCAAGCTGTTGCAGAATGTCCTTCATGGCCTTGCCCCCCCCCGTGAAACTGCCGCACCTTACCGGGTGCTGCGGGTGGCAGAAAGTGGTTTCCGGATAATTTGCATATCATTGTCCCAAGATATTTTGCTAATTGCAAAATTGCTAAGCATTGCCAGCCGCCCGCCCTCGCGCCACACCTGCACCGCCCCCCCTGAACCGGAGTCCGCGATGCCCTTCCCTGCCCTGCCCGTTCCGCTGGTGACCATCGGCCTCCTGATCGCCTCGAACGTGTTCATGACCTTTGCCTGGTATGGCCACCTGAAGTTCAAGACCGCCCCGCTGATCGCCGTGATCCTGATCAGCTGGGGCATCGCGCTGTTCGAATACATGCTTCAGGTGCCCGCCAACCGGATCGGCCACGGCTATTTTTCCGCCGCCGAACTGAAGACCATCCAGGAGGTCATCACCCTTGTGGTGTTCGCGCTGTTCTCGGTGTTCTTTCTGAAAGAGCCGCTGTCGTGGAACCATGCGGTCGGCTTTGCCTTCATCGCGCTGGGGGCCTTCTTCATCTTTCACAGATGGGGCTGATGCGGGGCCGCCCGCACACCCCCCTGTGCGTTTGCGCGATGGACAGGGGCCGGGCGGCGGCGTAGCCAGACCGGATGAAACAGCCGCCCCATGTCCGGTTTCTGGACCGCACCACCGCCCCGCACATTTCGACGCTGATCCTGCTGGCCGGGATTTCGGCCCTGACGATGAACATCTTCCTGCCGTCGCTGCCCGGCATGGCCGAATGGTTCGGGGTGCCCTATGCGCTGATGCAGTTGTCGGTGGCGCTTTACCTTGCGCTCAGCGCGCTTTTGCAGATCGTGATCGGCCCGATTTCCGACCGCTACGGGCGGCGGCGGGTGATCCTGGTGGCGCTGGTGATCTTTGTGCTGGCAACGCTGGGCACGCTGCTGGCACCCAATGCGACGGTGTTCCTGGTCTTGCGCATGATCCAGGCGGTGATCGCGGCGGGCATGGTGCTCAGCCGGGCGGTGGTGCGCGACATGGTGCCGGATGCGCAGGCGGCCTCGATGCTGGGCTATGTCACCATGGGCATGTCGCTGGTGCCGATGATCGGGCCGATGATCGGCGGGCTGCTGGATGCCGCCTTCGGCTGGCAGGCGAGTTTCGGCTTCCTGCTGCTGGCGGGGATCGGCGTGCTGGTCCTGACCTGGGCCGATCTGGGCGAGACGGCGACCATCCGCAAGGTCAGCCTTGGCGCGCAGATCCGGCAATACCCCGAGTTGCTGGCCTCGCGCCGCTTCTGGGGCTATGCGCTGTGCGCCGCCTTCGCCTCGGGCGCGTTCTTTGCCTATCTGGGCGGGGCGGCCTATGTCGGGTCTGTGGTGTTCGGGCTGACCTCGGCGCAGGTCGGCGTCTATTTCGCGGCGCCTGCCTTTGGCTACGCCATCGGCAACTTCGTCTCGGGGCGCTTTTCGGTGCGGATCGGGATGAACCGGATGGTGCTGTTCGGCTCGATCATCACGCTGGCCGGATTGTCGACGCTGCTGGCGATGACGCTGGCAGGGCTGCACGATGTCAACGTGTTCTTCGGAATGATCACCTTCGTCGGCATCGGCAACGGGATGACGATCCCCAACGCCACCGCGGGGATGCTGTCGATCAAGCCGCATCTGGCGGGGACCGCCTCGGGGCTGGGCGGGGCGATCATGATCGGTGGCGGCGCGGCCCTGGCGGCGCTGGCGGGGTTTCTGCTGGCACCGGGGGCCAGCGAGATGCCGCTGATCCTGCTGATGGTCGCCTCGTCCTTCGCCTCGCTGCTGGCGATCCGGGCGGTGATTGCCCGGGCGCACAGGCTGGGCCTCGGCGCTTGACGCGCACCCTTTGCAAAGCGCACAGTCGCTTTGCAAAGGGGGGCGCATGGCGATCCAGAAACTTTATGCCGGGGCCAAGCTGCGCGAACTGCGCGGCAGGCTGGCGCTGACCCAGAAGGCTTTCGCCGCCAAGCTTGGCGTGTCGCTGCCCTACCTCAACCAGATGGAGAACAACCACCGCCCGGTCTCGGCCAGCGTGGTTCTGGCGCTGGCGCAGGAGTTCGGCTTTGATGTGACCGAGTTGACCACGGGCGACGCCGAACGCATCGTGTCCGACATGCGCGAGGCGCTGGCCGACCCGGTGTTTGCCGCCACCGCCCCGCCGCTGGCCGACCTGCGGCTGGCGGCCTCCAACGCGCCTGCGCTGGCGCGCGCCTTTCTGGTGCTGCACCGCGCCTACCGGCAGACCCACGAGCGGCTGGCATCGCTGGACGAGGCGCTGGGGCGCGAAGACACCGCGCTGCGCCCCTCGCCGTGGGAGGAGGTGCGCGATTTCTTCCATTACTGCGACAACTACCTCGACGCCATCGACCGGGCGGCGGAACATTACGCATCGCCCGCAGGTATCGGGAAAGACATGGAAATCACCGCGACCGAAACGCTGTCGCGCCACGGCATCGGGGTCGCGTTCTCGGACGACCCGGTGATCCGCCGCTTTCAGCCCGCCACCACCACGCTGCACATATCCTCGCGCGCCTCGGGGCCGACGCAGCGGTTCCAGATCCTGTATCAGGTGGCGCTGACCACCCAGAACGACCTGCTGGAGGCAACGCTCGACCTCGCACGCTTCCACACGCCCGAGGCGCGCGACATCGCCAAGATCGGGCTGGCCAACTATTTTGCCGGGGCGGCGCTGCTGCCCTACCGCGCCTTCCTGCAGGCGGCGCTGGACACGCGGCATGATCTGGAACGGCTGGCCGACCTGTTCGGCGCCTCGATCGAGCAGGTGGCGCACCGGCTTTCCACCCTGCAGCGGCCGGGGGCCAAGGGCATTCCGTTCTTCTTCGTTCGGGTCGATCAGGCGGGCACCATCACCAAGCGCCACTCGGCAACACGCCTGCAGTTCGCCCGCTTCGGCGGCGCCTGCCCGCTGTGGAACGTGCATCAGGCGTTCGAGACGCCGGGACGCTTCCTGCGCCAATTGGCTGAAACGCCCGACGGGGTGCGCTACCTGTGCCTTTCCCGCGATGTGTCCAAGCCCGGCGGGTCGTATCAGGCCCCGGTGCGGCGCTTTGCCATCGGCCTTGGCTGCGAGGTGGCACATGCCGGCGCGCTGGTCTATGCCGACGGCCTCGATCTGCGCGGCCGGTTCGAGCCGATCGGCATTTCCTGCCGCATCTGCGAGCGGACCGATTGCCACCAGCGGTCCGTTCCGCCGCTGGAACGGCGGCTGCGCGTCGACCCCGACCGGCGCGGCCTGCTGCCTTACGAAATCGCAGATTAGGCCGGGCTTGCCCCGCGTTTCGCCTTGGGCTAGACCCTTGTCCGGACAACGTGAAACCCGCCCGGCCGGACGATCCGGCTCCGGGCCGGGCCGCATGGCCGGTGCGACGGGAAGGGGCGATCATGCAGGTTCAGGGTCAGGTCAACGTTGCGGTCCGCCCGCCTGCGGTGGTGCGTGCGCTGCATGATCCGGTCTTGCTGCAATCCTTCCTGCCCGGCGGGTCGAAGGTCACCCGGACATCGGAAACCGTGTTCGATTTTCTGGCGATGCGCGAAACCGCGATGATCACCCTGAAACTGCCCGGCACCCTGACCATCCTCGAACTGACGCCGCGGCGCGCCTACCGGATGACGGCGCGGGCCAGGCACCTGCTGGGCGGGTCGCTGGCGCTGGATCTTGACCTGACGCTGGCGCGGATCGACGAGGCCACCGACCTGAGCTATCTCGGCACCATCGAGGGCGGGGGGCTGGCGGGCAAGCTGCTGGGCGACCACGAAGACGCCGCCCGCAACCGCATCACCAACATGTTTCACGAATTCGCGCGCAGGCTGCAGCGCAGGCAGCCGCATGGAGAGGGTCCGGCGGCCTGAACCACCGGACGGCATCACCGTGCCCGCGGCTCAGGCCGCGCTCAGCATCCTGCGGATTTCGTCTTTCAGTTTCAGACGCTTCTGGCGAAGCATGGCCTCATGCTCCGACGAGGTCGGGTCGATCCGCGTCTCGGCGCGATACACTTCCTGATTGACGCCGTTGTATTCTTCGACCAGTCGCGCGAAATGCGCGTTGGTGGTCTTGAGGGCATGAATCCTTTCGATCTCGGCGGGAAATTCCTCGTTCAGTTCGTGCGGCGTGTGCGACATGCATCCATTCCTGTGTCATTCGTCAGCCCAGACCCTAACCGGAGGGTCGCGGGCAAACCTTGATGCGGATCAAGTCAGCGCCGCGCCGGGCGGAAACCTGCGGCCTCGGCGTCGCTGGCGGTGCAGAACCACGCCTCGCCCTTTTCCGGCGAAATGCGGGTCGCGGCATAGTCGCGCTGGCCGGGCCGGTGAAAGATGCGGCCCTTGTCCGAGATGTTGCCCTTGATCGCGCAACCCGCCGGTGCCGCCTCGGCCCGGTGGCGGTGCGCCTCGGGCGTCACCATCGGCCCGGCCCAGATGCCAAGGCGCGCCGCCCCGGCATCGGCTTCGACGGCGGCGTAGCGGTCGGAATAGCGCAGGTAGGCCCGCGCCGCCCCGGCCTCGACCAGCGCCCGCCCCAGATCGCGGCCCCCGGCATGGCAGATTGCCACGGCGCGACCATAGCGATCATGGTCCTGCACCGCACAACTGACCGGGCCGGTCAGCGCCCCGGCCAGCATCGCGCCGGCCCATTGCCCGCAGGCCCAGACCTCGCCGTTGCGGTCGCAGGTCTGGTCGCGTTCCGGCGCGTCGATGCCGAACAGGCGCACACGCTGCCCGGCCACTTCCAGCGTGTCGCCGTCGATCACACGCGCCACGCCCAGCAGGGTGGGCGACACCGCCGGCAGCACGACCAGCGCCAGAGTCAGAACAAGAAGCGAACGAATAATTAACATCCGCCCGGTCTGCGGCCATTTCAGCCCCCGATCAAGCCAAAAGTTAACAAATGGTTAACGCGGATCGCCGGATCAGCGTTGCGCGGTGCGCCAGTCGGGGTGCAGCCACGGCTCCAGGTTCATCGGCGCGGGCGGCATCCGGCCAAGGATGTGATCGGCCGCCTTCTCGCCCACCATGATCGACGGCCCGTTCAGGTTGCCGTTCGTCACCCGCGGGAAGATCGAGCTGTCGGCAACCCGCAGCCCCTCGACCCCGATCACCCGGCATTCGGGGTCAACCACCGCCAGCGGATCGTCGCGCCGCCCCATCCGCGCCGTGCCGCAGGGATGGTAGGCGCTTTCGACATGCGCCTTGATGAAGCCATCCAGTTCGGCGTCCGATTGCAGCGTGGCGCCGGGCTGTATCTCGGGACCGATATAGGGCGCGAAGGCCGCCTGCCCGAAAACCTCGCGCGTAAGGCGAATGCAGCGGCGAAAATCCTCCCAGTCCTCGGGATGCGACATGTAGTTGAACAGGATGCGCGGCGGGTCGGAAGGGTCGGCCGATCGCAGCGTGACCGCCCCGCGCGATTTCGACCGCATCGGCCCGACATGCGCCTGAAAGCCGTGCCCTTCGGCCGCCGCCTTGCCGTCGTAGCGCACCGCGATCGGCAGGAAATGATACTGGATGTCAGGGTAATCCACGCCCGCCTTGCTGCGGATGAAGGCGCAGGCCTCGAACTGGTTCGACGCGCCCAGCCCCTTGCCGGTGAACAGCCACTGCGCCCCGATGCTTGCCTTGCCGCGCAGGTTCCAGTGCTTGAACAGCGTGATCGGCTGGCTGGAGGCGAACTGCAGGTAAAGCTCCAGATGGTCTTGCAGGTTGGCACCCACGCCGGGCCGGTCGGCCAGCACCTTGATGCCATGCGCCGCCAGATGGCCGCCCTCGCCTATTCCAGAAAGCATCAGCAATTTCGGGGTGTTGATCGACGAAGCTGCCAGAATGACCTCGGTGCTGGCGCGGATCGTGGTGATCTTGCCGCCCCGCTCGACCTCGACGCCCAAGGCGCGGCCGCCCTGCACGATCACCCTCCGGGCGAAGGCCCGGACCACCCGCACGTTGCCGCGCTTCAGCGCCGGGCGCAGATAGGCGTTGGCCGCCGACCAGCGCCGCCCCTGCCAGATCGTCGCCTCCATCGGGCCGAAGCCTTCCTGCTGCGCGCCGTTGTAGTCGCGCGTCACCGGATAGCCGGCCTCGGCGCCGGCCGCGATGAAGGCATCGAACAGCGGGTTGTGGCGCGGTCCGCGCGTGATGTGCAGCGGCCCGTCATGGCCGCGCCATTCGGGCTGGCCCTCGATCCCGTGCCAGTTTTCCATCCGGCGGAAATAGGGCAGCACGTCGGCATAGCTCCAGCCCTGCGCCCCCTGATCGGCCCAATGGTCGAAGTCGCGGGCATGGCCGCGGACATAGACCATGCCGTTGATGCTTGACGACCCGCCGATCACCTTGCCGCGCGGCGTGGCCAG
Organism: Paracoccaceae bacterium Fryx2; assembly: GCA_032334235.1. NCBI lineage: Bacteria > Pseudomonadati > Pseudomonadota > Alphaproteobacteria > Rhodobacterales > Paracoccaceae > Paracoccaceae bacterium Fryx2. The sequence continues at coordinate 99,196 of JAVSGI010000005.1, read as the reverse complement.
CACCCTGCCCCCCAGATGCGGTTCCGGTTCGGTCTTCAGCCCCCAGTCATAGCGCGCCATGTTCATCGGGTAAGACAGCGCGGCCGGCATCTGGATGAACGGCCCGGCATCGCTGCCGCCATGCTCTATCACCGTCACGCGCGCCCCGGCCTCGCCCAGCCGGTAGGCCAGCGCGCACCCGGCCGAGCCGGCCCCCACGATCACATACTCCGCCGTCATGCGCCTGTTCCTTTGGCAGGTGGCCCGTCAATACGGCGCATCGACCGGCCCCATCCCGACATAGACCGACTTGACCTGCGTATAATGTTCCACCGCCGCCCGCCCGTTCTCGCGCCCCACGCCGGAAAGCTTCACGCCGCCGAACGGCGCCTCGACCGGCGTCAGGTTGTAGGCGTTGATCCAGCAGGTGCCCGCCTCCAGCGCCGCCACGACGCGATGCGCCCGGGTCAGATCGGCGGTGAACACCCCGGCGGCAAGGCCGAATTCCGTTGCATTGGCGCGGGTTACGGCCTCTTCTTCAGATTCGAACTGAAGAACCGCCATCACCGGCCCGAACACCTCGTCCCGCGCCAGCGCCATGGCGTCGGTGACCCCGGCGAACACCGTGGGGGCCACGAAACAACCGTTTCGCGTCCCGCCGCACACCCGCCGCGCGCCCTCTGCCACCGCCGCAGTAATATGCCCCATCACCCGGTCGGCCTGCGCGGCCGAGACCAGCGGCCCGATCTGCGTTGCCATGTCCAGCGGGTCGCCCATCACCATCGCCGCCGTCCGCGCCGCCAGACGGTCGAGAAACGCGGGCAGGATGCCCGATTGCACGAACACCCGCGTGCCGTTGCTGCACACCTGTCCGGCGGAATAGAAGTTGCCCAGCATCGCCGCCCCGACCGCCGAGTCGAGATCGGCATCGTCGAAGACCAGCAGCGGCGACTTGCCGCCCAGTTCCATCGTGACATGGCGCAGCCCCTCGGCCGCCGCCGCATAGACCCGCCTCCCGGTCGGCACCGAGCCGGTCAGCGACACCTTGGCCACGCGCGGATCGGTGACCAGCGCCGCCCCCACCGCGCCCTGCCCCTGCACCACATTGAACAGCCCGGCGGGCAGGCCCGCCTCGGCCAGAATCTGCGCCAGTTGCAGCGCCCCCAGCGGCGTCACCTCCGACGGCTTGAACACCATCGCATTGCCCAGGGCCAGCGCGGGCGCCGCCTTCCAGCAGGCAATCTGGCTGGGGTAGTTCCACGCGCCGATGCCGACGCAGACTCCCAGCGGCTCGCGCAGGGTATAGACGAAATCGCGCCCCAGCGGGATCGTCTCGCCGGTCACAGACGGCGCCAGCCCGGCAAAGAACTCAAGCGCATCCGCACCCGAAGGCCAGTCGGCCACGGTGGTTTCCTGCAGCGGCTTGCCGGTATCCAGCGTCTCCAGCAGCGACAGCGCGTCGTTGCGCGCCCGGATCAGGTCGGCCGCCCGGCGCAGGATGCGGGCACGTTCGACCGGGCGGGTCGCGGCCCAGGCCTTCTGCGCGCCCTGCGCCGCCGACAGCGACGCGTCGATCACCGCCGGGGTCGCTGCGTGCAGCCGGGCGATCACCTCGCCGGTGGCGGGATGGACCACGTCGAACGCTTCCCCCGCCGCATCCTCCAGATAGGCGCCGTTGACGAAATGGCTGGCCGTAGGTTGCGCCCTCATCGCCGCACCGCCAGTTCGGCATCGAGAAAGCCCCGCATCAGCGCCACCGCCGCCGCGCCATCGGGCGGGCCTTCCTTCAGCACCTCGCGCAGATAGACCCCGTCGATCAGCGCGCCCAGACCATCGGCCACCGCCTCGGCCCGTGCCCCCGCCAGCGGGCGCAGGCAGGCCCGCAGGTTCGACCGCAGGCGCCGCTGATAGACGGCCAGCAGGCGGCGCGCCTCGGGCACCGTCTGCGCCATCACCCAGAAGTTCAGCCAGGCCCCCACAACCTCGCGCCGGAAGCTCGACGCGCTGAACGAGGCCAGCAGGATGGCCTGCAACCGTGCCTCTGGCCCCTGCGCCGCCAGGAGCGCACCGCGCACTTCTGCGGCATAAAGCGCCATCACATGCCGCATCGCCGCCAGAAACATCGCCTCTTTCCCGCCAAAATAGTGATGCGCCAGCGCCGAGGACATGCCGGCCCGCTTGGCGATCTGGCTGACCGTCACATCCAGGCTGCCGACACGGCCGATCTCGACAATCGTGGCTTTGACCAGCGCCGCCTTTCGGATAGGCTCCATCCCAAGTTTCGGCACCTGCCAGACTCCTGATTTAATGCTTGCCAAGGCGAGGTAGCGTGAAGTTTATTGACTCGTCAATCAACAAAAAGACCACCACCCGGAAACCACAGGGACGACCAATCATGAAAGACCTGAAATCCGCCCTTTTCGCGACCGCCTGCGCCTGCCTTCTGGCCGGGCCCGCCGCCGCCGAAGGCTGCGACAAGATCACCTTCTCGGATGTCGGCTGGACCGACATCACCGCCACCACCGCCGTCACCACGCTGATCCTCGAAGCCCTGGGGTACGAGACAGACATCAAGGTGCTGTCGGTGCCGGTCACCTACACCTCGATGGCCGAAGGCGACATCGACGTGTTCCTTGGCAACTGGATGCCGACGATGGAGGGCGACATTGCCCCCTACCGCGACGCGGGCACCGTCGAGGTGGTCCGCACCAACCTTGAGGGCGCGAAATACACGCTGGCCACCAACGCCAAGGGTGCCGAGCTTGGCATCAGGGATTTCGCCGACATCGCCGCGCAGAAAGAGGCGCTTGGGGCCAAGATCTACGGCATCGAGGCCGGCAACGACGGCAACCGCCTGATCATCGACATGGTCGCCAAGAACGCCTTCGGGCTGGAGGGGTTCGAGGTGATCGAGTCGTCGGAACAGGGGATGCTGGCGCAGGTCGCCCGTGCCGACGAACGCGGCGAGCCGGTGATCTTCCTCGGCTGGGAACCGCATCCGATGAACGCCAACTTCTCCATGTCCTATCTGACCGGCGGCGACGATTTCTTCGGCCCCAACCTTGGCGGCGCCACGGTGATGACCAACACCCGCAAGGGCTATGTCACCGAGTGCCCGAACACCGGGGCATTGCTGAACAACCTGTCGTTCACGCTGGCGATGGAAAACGAGATCATGGGCAAGATCCTGAACGACGGCACCGATCCGGCCGAGGCCGCGAAAGAATGGCTGGCGGCCAACCCCGATGCGGTCACCCCCTGGCTTGCGGGCGTCACCACCAGGGACGGCGGCGATGCGGCGGCAGCGGTTGCTGCGGCGCTGAAGTAACCCCTCCGGCCCCGGGCATCCCCCGGGGCCGACCTTTTCCGGGCCGCAGCGGGGCAAGATGGACTTCCTGAACCTTCCGAAACTGCCCGTGGGCGACACCGCCGAAACGGTGTTCAGATGGCTGAAGACCAATGCGCGCTGGCTGTTCGACGCGCTGTCCGAGGCGATGGACTGGCTGATTGCCGGGGTGCTGTGGATGTTGCAGGCGCCGCATCCGGTCCTGATCATCCTTGTGTTCGTGGCGATCACCTGGGTGCTGCAACGGTCATGGAAGACCTGCCTCGTGGTGGCGCTCGGCTTCCTGTTCATCCTCAACCAGGGCTACTGGAAGGAAACCACCGAAAGCCTGGCGCTGGTGCTTTCCTCCTGCGTGGTCTGCATGGGGCTGGGGGTGCCGACCGGCATCTGGCTGGCGCACCGCCCCCGCACCTATCAGGCGATCAGCCCGGTGCTTGACCTGATGCAGACGCTGCCGACCTTCGTCTATCTGATTCCGGCGATCATCTTCTTCGGGTTGGGCATGGTGCCGGGGCTGATTGCCACGGTGATCTTCGTGCTGCCCGCGCCGATCCGGCTGACCTACCTTGGCATTTCCACCGCCCCGCTGGCGCTGATGGAGGCCGCGACCGCCTTCGGTGCGACCCCGTCGCAGCGGCTCTGGAAGGTCGAGCTGCCCTGGGCCTTCCCGCAGATCATGGCGGGGCTGAACCAGACCATCATGCTGTCGCTGTCGATGGTGGTGATTGCGGCCTATGTCGGGGCCAACGGGCTGGGCAAGCCGGTGGTGCAGGCGCTGAGCCGGGTGGACACCTCGCTGGGCTTTGAATCGGGCTTCGTGATCGTCGTCGTGGCGATCATCCTTGACCGGATGTTGAGGGTGACCCGCAAATGACCGATGCAGCGCCCAGTCCCGCTGTCGAGTTCGACCGTGTTTCCATCGTGTTCGGCGACAACCCCGACCGCGCCCTGCCGCTGATGGACCGCGGCCTGACGCGGGCCGAGGTGCAGGAACAGTCGGGGCAGGTGCTGGGCGTGCATGATTGCAGCCTGTCGGTCGCCTCGGGCGAGATACTGGTGCTGATGGGCCTGTCGGGCTCGGGCAAATCGACCCTGCTGCGCGGCGTGAACGGGCTGAACCCGGTGGTGCGCGGCGAGGTGCGGGTGGCGGACGGCGGGCGCATGGTCTCGGTCACCAATGCCGACCGCGACACGCTGCGCCGCCTGCGCCTGACCACCATCGCCATGGTGTTCCAGGCCTTCGGCCTGCTGCCGTGGCGTACGGTGCGCGAGAATGTCGGCCTCGGGCTGGAACTGGCGGGCCAGACCCCGGCCGAGCGGCGCGTCAAGGTGGACGAGCAACTGGCGCTGGTGAACCTGACCGCCTGGGCCGACCGCCGGGTGGGAGAGCTTTCGGGCGGGATGCAGCAGCGCGTCGGCCTCGCCCGCGCCTTCGTCACCGACGCGCCGATCCTGCTGATGGACGAGCCCTTTTCCGCCCTCGACCCCCTCATCCGGGCCCGGTTGCAGGACGAACTGCTGGACCTGCAGGCCACGCTGAAACGCACCATCGTCTTCGTCAGCCATGACCTTGACGAGGCGTTCAAGATCGGCAACCGCATCGCGCTGATGGACGGCGGCCGGATGGTGCAGTGCGGCACCGCGCGCGAGATCATCGCCAACCCGGTGTCGGATTACGTCGCGGATTTCGTGGCGCACATGAACCCGCTGGGGGTTCTGACCGCCCGCGACGTGATGCAGCCCGGCACCTCGTCGGCCCCCCACAGCGTGACCGCCGAAACCCCGGTGCGCCGGGTGATGCAGATGCTGCGCGACGGCGCGGGCGAGGTGGTGGTGACCGACGCAGGCGCGCCCTGCGGCGTGATCCGGGTCGAGCAGGTGCTGGCCCGCCTGATCGACCCGCGCGCCACCCTGGCGTGACGCTTCAGCCCTTGGCGAGTTTCGGCGCGGCCTTGGGCTTGGCCGGGGCCTTCGGCTTGGCCGGCGCCTTGGGTTTGGCCGGGGCCTTGGCGGCCGCCTTCGGTTTCGTCGCAGCTTTCGGCTTGGCCTCGGCCCCCTCTGCCACGGCCTTGGGCTTGGCCGCCGCTTTCGGCTTGGCCGCCGCCTTGGGCTTGGCAGCCGCCTTCTTCGCGGGTTTGCCCTTGCCCGCCTTTTCCGCCACCAACGCCAGCGCCTCTTCCAGCGTCACCACCTCGGGCGCAAGTTCCTTCGGCAGCGTGGCGTTGACCTTGCCCCATTTCACATAGGGCCCGTATTTCCCCGGCATCACCGACACCGGGCCGCCATCGGGATGCTCGCCCAGTTCGCGCAGCGGCCCCGCAGCAGCGGCCCGCCCGCCACGGGTGAACTTCTGCGCCAGCACCTCTACCGCGCGGTTCATGCCGATGGTGAAGACCTCCTCGACATCGGCGATGTTGGCGTAGGTGCTGCCATGCTTGACATAGGGCCCGAACCGCCCGATCGCCGCCTCGATCGGCAGGCCATCCTCGGGATGCGCCCCGACCAGCCGCGGCAGGTCCAAGAGCATCAGCGCCCGTTCCAGCGTCAGCGTGTCGGGCGCCCAGCCTTTCGGCAGGCTGGCACGCGGCGGTTTCGGCACCTCTTCGCTGGCCTCGCCGCGCTGGACGTAAGGGCCGAACCGCCCGGTGCGCAGGCTGATCGGCACGCCGTTCTCGTCCTGCCCCAGCACCTGCCCGTCGGGCGAGATCACAGAACCCTCGTCCCCGGTCACCGAGATCGGCCGGGTATACCGGCACTCGGGGTAGTTGCCGCAGCCGATGAACGCCCCGCCCGAACGCGCCGTCTTCAGATGCAGCCGCCCGGTGCCGCAGACCTGGCAGATGCGCGGGTCGGACCCGTCGGCGCGTGGCGGGTAGAGATGCGGCGCCAGAAACTCGTCAATTTTGGTGAGAACTTCGCCAATCCGCAGGTCTGCCGTCTCGGCAATCGCCGCCGAGAAATCGCGCCAGAACCGCGCCAGCACTTCCTTGTAGGCGCGCGTCCCGGCCGAGACATCGTCAAGCTGCCCCTCCAGATCGGCGGTGAAGTCGTATTCCACATACTTTCGGAAATAGTTCGACAGGAACGCCGTCACCAGCCGCCCCTTGTCTTCGGGGATCAGGCGGTTCTTGTCTTTGCGCACATATTCCCGGTCCACGATGGTGGTCAGGATGCTGGCATAGGTCGAGGGCCGCCCGATGCCCAGTTCCTCCATCCGCTTGACCAGCGTGGCCTCGGTGTAGCGCGGCGGCGGCTGGGTGAAGTGCTGCTCCTGCGCCACTTTCCGCTTTTCGGCGGGCTCGCCCGGCATGATCTGCGGCAGGCGGGCGTCGTCGCCCTCCTCGTCGTCGCGCCCTTCCTCGTAGACCTTGAGGAAGCCGTCGAACAGCACCACCTGGCCCGTGGCGCGCAGCACCACCTGGCCGTCCGCGCTTCCGACATCGACCGTCGTCCGCTCCAGCCGCGCCGCCGCCATCTGGCTGGCGATGGTGCGTTTCCAGATCAGGTCGTAGAGCTTGCGCTGGTCGGCCTCGGTCAGGCGCAGGCTTTCGGGGGCCGCCGCCATGTCGGTCGGCCGGATGCATTCGTGCGCTTCCTGCGCGTTCTTGGCCTTGTTCTTGTACATCCGCGGGCTGTCGGGCACATAGGCCGCCCCGAAACGGCGCCTGATCTCGTCGCGCGCCGCCATCACCGCCTCGGGCGCCATGTCGATGCCGTCGGTCCGCATGTAGGTGATGTGCCCGGCCTCGTAGAGCCGCTGCGCCGCGTTCATGCACTGCTTGGCACCCATGCCGAACTTGCGGCTCGCCTCCTGCTGCAGGGTCGAAGTCATGAAGGGCGCCGAGGGGTTGCGCGCGGCGGGCTTGGCCTCGACCGATTGCACCGTCAGCGCACGCGAGGTGACCGCCTGCACCGCCAGTTCGGCGGCCTCTGCCGTCGGAATGTCGAACTTGTCGAGCTTCCTGGCCGCCAGCACCGTCAGGCGCGCCTCGAACTCCTGGCCGCGCGGGGTGACGAGCGTTGCCCCCACCGTCCAGAACTCGCGCGCCCGGAACGCCTCGATCTCCATCTCGCGGTCCACGATCAGCCGCAGGCAGACCGATTGCACCCGCCCGGCCGATTTCGCGCCCGGCAGCTTGCGCCACAGGACCGGCGACAGGGTGAAGCCCACCAGATAGTCCAGCGCCCGCCTTGCCAGATAGGCATCGACCAGCGGCCCGTCGACCTGACGCGGGTTCTTCATCGCCTCGGTCACCGCCGCCCTGGTGATCGCGTTGAAGGTCACGCGGCTGACCTTGGTGCCCTTCTTGATGCTGGAGGCCAGCGCCTCCTGCAGATGCCAGGAAATCGCCTCGCCCTCGCGGTCGGGGTCGGTGGCCAGGATCAGCTCGTTGTCGGTCTTCAGCGCCTCGGCAATCGCGCGGACGTGTTTCCGGCTGTCGGCCGCAACTTCCCATTTCATCTCGAAATCATGCTCGGGGTCGACCGAGCCATCCTTGGGCGGCAGGTCGCGCACATGGCCGTAAGACGCCAGAACCGTGTAGTCGGACCCCAGATACTTGTTGATTGTCTTGGCCTTGGCCGGGGATTCTACGACGACGACTGCCATGACGACCTCACTCTGAAACGCCCCTTGCGGTAGCGCGGCAAGATGTGGGTGTAGCGCTGTCCTTGTCAATGGAGCCTCTGCACCCTGCGGCAACACCGATTGGTGCCCTTGACGCGCCACCCGGCCGCCGCCACGGTGCCGCCTTTGTCCCCCGGACCAGGACGTGACACCCGATGCTGAGAGCTGCCCTTGCCTGCGCGCTGCTGCCCGCCCTGCCCCTGCACGCCTGGACCGAACCGGCCCGGGGTTCCGCCGACCGTGCCGCCCTGATGGATGCCCTGCGCCCGGTCGCAGAACAGGAACTCGGCGCGCCGGTCGAGTTCGTCGTGCGCGACCTGCGGCTTGACGGCGACGTGGCCCTGATGCGGCTGACCGCGCAGCGCCCCGGCGGCGGCGAGATCGACCTTGCCGAAACCCCGATGGTGCAAAGAGGCCGCGCGCCCGATACCATCGACGGCCCCGGCGTCGATGCCCTGATGCGATACGCCGACGGCTTCTGGCAGGTCGCCCACTGGGCCATCGGGCCCACCGATGTCTGGTATGCCGACCCCGCCCTTTGCCCCGATTTCGCCGCCGTCCTGACGGACACCTGCCCCTGAGACCCCCCTAGTCGTTCCGCGACAACAGCCCCCCCGCCTGCCGCTGGATCCGCCCTTCCAGTTCCAGCGTCAGCAGTTCGGGCGCGACATGGGCCGCAGGCATCGCGAGGTCGCGGATCAGCTGATCCTCGGCCAGCGGGCTGGGGCCGAGCCGCGCCAGAATCCGGCTGTGCAGCGCGGCGATTTCCTGCAAGGGGCGCCGGGCGGGCACCGGCCCCGGCAGGGGCGGCAACGCCACGGGCTCGTCCCGCCTCGGCACCACCAGCCGCCCCGTCACGCCCTCGCCCAGCGCCTCGATCACGTCGGCGGCATTGCGGATCAGCGTCGCCCCGTCGCGAATCAGCATGTTGCACCCGGCGGCCCGCGCGTCGAACGGATGCCCCGGCACCGCCAGCACCTCGCGCCCCTGATCGAGCGCGGTCTTCGCGGTGATCAGGCTGCCCGAGCGCCCCGCCGCCTCGACCACGATCACCGCCTGCGCCAGCCCCGAGACGATGCGGTTGCGCTGCGGGAAATGCCGCGCCTGCGGCTCCATCCCCATCGGCTGTTCCGATACGCGGCAGCCTTTCGCCGCGATGTCGGCAGCCAGCGCCGCATTCTCGACCGGATAGACCACATCCACCCCGCCCGCCTGCACCGCCACCGTGCCGGAGGCCAGCGCCGCCGCATGTGCCTCGGCGTCGATGCCGCGCGCGAGGCCGGAAACCACGACAAACCCGGCCTCGGCCAGGCTTTCCGCCAGCCGCCGCGCCATCCGCAGCCCCAGGCTCGACGCATTGCGCGCCCCCACCATCGCCACCATCGGCCGGTTCAGCAGCGCCGCATTGCCCTGCACCCACAGCACCGGCGGCGCATCCGCCAGATCGTGCAGCGCCGCCGGATAATCCGCCTCGCCGAAGCACAGCAGCCGCGCGCCCGCAATCCGCGCCTGCGCCATCTCGTGCCGCACCACCTCCACCGGGCAGGGTGCGTAATTCTCCACCCCCGCCGCCGCCGCGATTCCGGGCAGCGCCGCCAGCGCCCCGGCCGCCGAGCCGTGGTCGGCAAGCAGCCGGTGGAACGTCACCGCCCCGACCCGCCGCGACCGGATCAGCCGCAGCCAGTCCAACCGCTCGGCTTCCGTCCACGCAGGGCCGCCAACAGACATCGCACGTTCCGCCATCGCATCCTCGCCGCAGATCCCGGACGCAGCCTGCCCCGACACTGGTTAACACGAGGTGAATCACCTCCCGTTTCACCTTGTCCAAATATCCCCGCCGGAGGCGCCTTCCCACCTTCCCGATTGAACCGCCGCCCGATTCCGGATCATATGCGCCAAACGCCCGACCGGGCCTGAAACCGGAGCCCCCGATGCTGAACGCCGAAGTCGCCAAACGCCGTGACGATGCCATTTCCCGTGGTGTCGGCATGATGACCCAGATCTACGCCGACCGCGCCCTGAACGCCGAGGTTTGGGATATCGAGGGCAACCGCTACATCGACTTCGCGGCCGGCATCGCGGTGGTCAACACCGGCCACTGTCATCCGCGCGTGATGGCCGCCGTCACCGAGCAGATGTCGCGCTTCACCCACACCTGCCACCAGGTGCTGCCCTACGAATCCTACATCCGCCTTGCCGAACGGCTGAACGCCGCCGTTCCGGGCGATTTTGCCAAGAAGACCATCTTCGTCACCACCGGCGCCGAGGCCTGCGAGAATGCGGTCAAGATCGCCCGCATCGCCACCGGGCGTTCGGGCGTCATCGCCTTCGGCGGCGCCTTCCACGGGCGCACCTTCATGGGCATGTCGCTGACCGGCAAGGTGGAGCCCTACAAGAAGGGCTTCGGCGCGATGATGCCCGACGTCTGGCATGTGCCCTTCCCGCAGGACGTGCACGGCATCTCGACCGCCGATGCGATGGCCGGGCTGACCAAGCTTTTCAAGGCCGATCTCGACCCCGGCCGCGTCGCCGCGATCATCTTCGAACCCGTGCAGGGCGAAGGCGGCTTCTACCCCGCCCCGGCCGACCTCGTGCGCGGCATCCGCAAGCTTTGCGACGAGCATGGCATCGTGATGATCGCAGACGAGGTGCAGACCGGCTTTGCCCGCACCGGCACCCTGTTCGCCATGCACGGCTACGACGTGGCCGCAGACCTGACCACCATGGCCAAGGGTCTGGCCGGCGGGCTGCCGCTGGCCGCCGTCACCGGCCGGGCCGACCTGATGGACGCCGCCCACCCCGGCGGGCTTGGCGGCACCTACGGCGGCAACCCGCTGGGCATCGCCGCCGCCCATGCCGTGCTCGACGTGATCGAGGAGGAAGACCTCTGCGCCCGCGCCAACGAACTTGGCAGCCGCCTGAAGCAGCGGCTGGAACAGATCCGCTCCACCACGCCCGAAATCGTCGACATCCGCGGCCCCGGATTCATGGTGGCGGTCGAGTTCGCCAACCCCGGCAGCCACGAACCCGACGCGGGCTTCACCAACCGCGTAAGGCTGGAGGCGCTGAGCCGCGGCCTGATCCTGCTGACCTGCGGCGTCTATGGCAACGTGATCCGCTTCCTTGCCCCGATCACCATCCCCGACGCGCATTTCGCCGAGGCGATGGAGATCCTCGAAGCCTCGGTCGCCGCCGCGCGCCAGGCCTGACCCAGGGGCGGGGGCAACCCCGCCCCCCCGCCATGACAAGGCCTGACGCCACGGGCGATTTCTAATGTTCGCCGCTGCCCGCCCCGGTGCCCGGCAGGAAACCGCCGCCACGCATTTCAATGGAACAATTCCGATCCTGAGTCGTTGTATGATCAGAGCACATTCCCCTAACGAGGCTGCCATGAAAAAATTCGTCCTGATCCTGCCGATTCTCGCCCTGTCGCTGTCTGCCTGCGCCACCACCGACCAGAATGCCGCCATGGGCGCACTCGGCGGTGCAGCACTCGGCGCTGCGGTCTCCGATAGAGACGACCGCACCCAAGGCGCCCTGATCGGTGCCGCCGTCGGCGTCGCGGCCTCGACTCTGATCGGCCCGGCACCGCAGCAGGGCCAATGCTACTACCGCAATTCGGCAGGCCAGCGTTTCATCGCCGCCTGCTGATCACGCTTCCCTGTCAAGCGGCACGGGCGCCCGCAACGGTCGCCCGTGCCTGGCTGGCGCAGCCGCTGCTGCGCCGTGACACAACCTCGGCGGCGGCCAGATGCCGCCGACCGCGGGCTTTCCCCGGTCACGGCTGGAAGACATAGGTGCCGGGCGCGTCACCGACCGGAGCGTGGCCCCTGTCGGGTGCGCCCATCGCCGGAGCCGGAGCCGGACCGCCCCCGCGAGCCTGCAGCCAGTCTGCCCAGGCGGGCCACCACGACCCCGGCCTGGCCGGGTGCTGCGCCAGCCAGGCATCGGGGCCTGCGTAAAGCGCCCCGGCCGGGCGGTGCGACAGGCGGTAATGCCGCCCCTTGTGCCCCGGCTCGCTGAGAATGCCGCCGTTGTGCCCGCCCTTGGTCAGCACGAAGCTCAGGTCGCAATCGGTGAACAACTGGGTCTTGTAGACCGACCGCCACGGCGCGATGTGGTCGGCTTCGGTGCCGATCACGAACAGCGGCGCGTCGATGTCTTTCAGCGCGATGACCCGGCCTTCAACCGCGAACCGCCCCGCCGTCAGCCGGTTTTCCAGAAACAGGCTGCGCAGATATTGCGAATGCATCCGTGCGGGCATCCGCGTGGCGTCGGCGTTCCAGACCCCGATATCGGTCGGCAGGTCATCCCGCCCCAGGAAATAGCGCTGCACGTTGCGGGTGTAGATCAGGTCTTCGGCCCGGATCGCGGCAAAGGCCCGGGCCATCTGGGGGCGGTCCAGATAGCCCTGTTCCCACATCAGATCTTCCAGGAAGGCGATCTGGCTTTCGTCGAGAAACAGCAGCAGTTCGCCCGCCTCTGCGAAATCGACCTGTGCCGCCATCAGCGTGACCGAGGCCAGCCGGTCGTCGCCGTCGCGTGCCATCGTGGCCGCCGCAATCGCCAGCATCGTGCCGCCCAGACAGTAGCCGACCGAATGCACCTGCGTGTCGGGCACGATCGCAGAGACGACATCGAGGGCCGCCATCACACCGCGCTTGCGGTAATCCTCCAGCGCCAGGTCGCGCTGGTCGGCGGTCGGGTTGCACCACGATATCATGAACACGGTGAAGCCCTGGCCGACGAGGTATCCGACCATCGAGTTGTGCGGCGACAGGTCAAGGATGTAGTATTTCATGATCCAGGCCGGGACGATCAGGATCGGCCGGGCCTGCACCTGTGCGGTCTGCGGCGCATACTGGATCAGTTCGAACAGGTCGTTGCGGAACACCACCTGACCGGGGGTGCAGGCCAGATCCTCGCCGATGCGGTAGCCTTCGGGCGCAGGGTCGCGCTGCCCCGACAGCGTCTTCAGCACGTCATGCGTGAAATGCGCCGCCCCTTCGGTCAGGTTCAGACCGCCGGTCCTGACCGTTTCGGCGATGATCTCGGGGTTGAGCAGGGGAAAATTGGCCGGCGAGAGCACGTCGAGCGTCTGGCGGGCCAGAAAGCGGGTGCGGTCGGCATCCTCCTGCCGCAATCCGCGCGTGGCGTCGGTGGCATGGTCCCACCAGTCCTGCACCGCCAGAAAGCCCTGCTGCCACATCTGGAACGGCAGGCTCTGCCAGCCGGGATGGTCGAAGCGGTGGTCATAGGGCTTCGGGGCAAAGGGCGGCGCGTCGGCAGGGCTGGTCGTCAGCGCCATCAGCTTGAGCGCATTGTGCTGCGCATGTTCGGCGAGATCGATCTGGCGGCCGGGCGATTGCGCCAGATGCTGCGCCCAGTCGCTCCAGGCTTCGAGGAAGGCGTGGGGCGAGACCCCGCCGCTCAGCCGCGCCATGGCCCCCCTGACCGCCCGGTCGAAGTTGCGGTGCGGATGGTCCTGCGGGGGGGCGGGCCGGGGTGCGACCACTGCCGGCAGCCCGGCAGCAACCGGCGCGGCTGCAAGGCTTTCTTGTGCTTTCGGGGTTCGGGTCATCGGGGCCTCATGTCCTAAGGGGCTTGCCGCCCGCCAAACGGGGAACCAGCGTTCCCGGGCACGCGCGTCCCGACTTTGCCACAGATCACCCCCTCAACCCAGCCGGAACTGCCTTTCGATCCAAAGTCCGGCAGGCTGGCGGCGGCGGAGCGGCGGGCCCTTTGCCGGTGCACGGGGCGGCCCGGCCCTGCGGTGGACAGGCTTTCCGACCAGCGCCTGCCGGGGCGCAAGCACCCGCGCGGGCCGTCGATACCGCCCCTGACAACTGCCCGCGGCTTGCCGGAGGCGGCGATGCCGCGCCGCGGCGGGGTGGACGGCCAGACGGAGGACGGTCTTTCCGGCATTCCGCCCGAGGCTGCGCGCGCGACTGCCGTCCGCCGACTGCCGTCCGCCGATTGCCGTCCGCCGATCGACGCGCCGACCCCGTGCAGGTGGCCGGATCTGCCCCGACAAAGGCCGTTGCGGGAAACGGAAACCGGCGTCATGCTGCCCGAGGGGAGGACTTTGCGAGCATGGATCGACGCAAATTTCTTGCGGCGTCAGGGGCCTGCCTTGCCGCCCCCTGCATCGCACGGGCGGCGGGCACGATCCGGCTGGGCCTGACCCCGGTTTTCCTGGACAACGACGCCGAGATCATTGCCCGGCTTAGGTCCGCGCTGGGCAGGGGCACCGGTCGGACGGTCGAGCTTGTGCAGCGCCGGACCTACCGCGAGGTGACGGGCCTGCTGCTGGAAGGAACCGTCGATGCGGCCTGGCTGTGCGGCTATCCGTTCCTGCAGCACGAAGCGGCACTTGCCCTGATCGGCGTGCCGGTCTGGCGGGGTGCGCCGCTGTATCGGTCCTACCTGATCGCCGCCGCGACCGACTCCGCCCGGGGCCTGCCGGACCTGCGGGGCGGCACCCATGCCTTTTCCGACCCCGACAGCAATTCCGGCTGGCTGGTGACCGCATCCGACCTGGCCCGGATGGGCGAGCGGCCGGACACGTTCTTCGCGAGCTTCCTGTTCACCTATGGCCACCGCAACGTGGTGCGCGCGGTGGCGGGGGGGCTGACACGGTCGGGCAGCGTCGACGGATACGTGTGGGAGGCCCTGTCCGCGCTGGAACCCGACCTGACCGCGCGCACCAGGATCATCGCCCGGTCCGAACCCCTGGGCTTCCCGCCCTTCGTGGTGCGCAAGGACAGGGCGGCGGACGACACCGTTTCGGTGCTGCGCGACGTTCTCATGGCGCTGGACAGGACCGGGGACGGCCGCGCCGCGCTGTCGCTCCTGCAGCTTGACGGCGTGGTGGCCGGGGACATCGCGCTGTTCGAGGGCATCCGCCAGCGAATGCGGATGGTGGCGGCGCCATGAGGCTGTCGGGCAGCCTGCCCCTGTCGATCAAGGTGCCGATGATCGCCGCCGGGATGATGGTGCTGGTGGGTGTCGTCGCTTCGCAGCAGGTGATGACGGCCCTCGGCAAGGTGCAGGAGGACCGCCTGCGCGAACTGGCCCGCCTGCACGTGGACGGGCTGGCCATCGCGCTGGGGCCCGCGGTCCTGCGCCGCGATGTCTGGGAGGTCTATGACATTCTGGACCGCGCAAGGCAGGCGATGGCCGGGCAGCGCACGGTCCTGACCGTGGTGGCCGACGAGGATGGCGCCGTGGTTGCCGCCTCGGACCCCAACCGCGCGCCGGTTGACAGCGATCTGGGGCCGCTGCTGGCCGGTGCGCAGACCATCGAGCAGGTCACGCTGGCCGGGGCCGACGCGCATGTGCGGGTGCTGGCCGACCTGACCTACCAGGGCCGCACCGTCGGGAAGATGCTGACCGAACTGGATGTTTCTGATCTGGCGGCGGAACGGCGGCGGGTTCTGGTGCTGCTTCTGGCGGGGAACGCGCTGGCGACGCTGACGCTGGCGACCGGCGGCTATCTGGCGATGCGCCGCATGTTGCGCCCGGTGACGCTGCTGTCGGCGCGGATGTCGGCGGCCGAGGGCCAGCCCGAGGCGATTGCCGAGGCGGAGATTCCCGTCGGCGACAAGGAACTGGCCCGGCTGTTCCGCACCTACAACGCCATGGTCGAGGCGGGCAGCGCCAAGGCCGATGCCGAACGCCGCCTGGCCGAGCGCGAGCGGTTCGTCAGCCTTGGCCGTCTGTCGTCGTCGCTGGCACACGAGATCAACAACCCGCTGGGCGGCCTGCTGAACGCCACCGACACCATCCTCAGCTATGCCGACCGGCCCGAGGTGGTGCGCGATGCGGCGGCGCTGCTGGACCGCGGGTTGCGGCACCTGCGCGATGTCGCCCGCGCGACGCTGGAACAGAACCGGATGGACCGGCAGGGCGTGCCCCTTGCGCGCGAGGATTTCGCGGACCTGAAACTGCTGTTCGAACCCGAAACCGTGCGTCAGGGTCAACGGCTGGACTGGCGGGTCGATGCGGCCGATCTGGCGCGCTGGCAGGCGATGCCGGTGCGCCAGATCGCGCTGAACCTGCTGCTGAATGCCTCGCAGGCGGCGGGGCATGGCGGCACGGTCGGCTTGCGGGTGGCAGACACGCCGGAAGGGCTGGACCTGCGCGTCAGCGATGACGGGCCGGGCCTGACGGCTTCGGCTGCGACGCGGCTGCTGTCGGATGATCGCGTGCCGCCGGGCGGCGGCGGGGTGGGGCTGCGGCTGGTCCGGGAACTGGCGTCGCGGACGGGGGCGCGGATCGTCCATGCGCGCGGCCCCGGTCTGACGGAAATCCGCATCCTCTTTCCGGAACGGGCCGCGCCATGAGCCTGCTGTCGGGCCGCCGCATCGCATTGGTCGAAGATGACGAGATCATGGGCGCCTCGCTCGACCAGCGGCTTCGGCTGGAGGGCGCCGAGGTGATCTGGCTGAAGCTGGTCAACCGCGCCGTCGGCGCGCTTCGCACCCCGCGCGCGCCGATCGACGCGGTGATCTGCGACATTCGGCTGCCCGACGGCACGGGGGAAGAGTTGTTCGAGACGCTGTGCCGCACCATGACGCCGCCGCCCTTCCTGTTCATCACCGGGCAGGGCGGCATCGATCAGGCGGTCCGCCTGCTGAAGGCGGGGGCGGCGGACTACATCACCAAGCCCTTCGCGATGGCCGAGTTCCTGGAACGGCTGGCGATGCTCGTGGCCCCTGAAAAAGCGGGAAAGGATGTCGGCCTGCTGGGCATCAGCACCGCCGCGCGGCGCATCGACGACCTTGCCGTGCAGGCGGCAGGCTCGGACCTTCCGGTGCTGATCCGTGGCGCGGGCGGCACGGGGAAACTGCTGGTGGCCCGGCAGATCCACAGCCTGTCGGACCGCAGGGCCGCCCTCTTTGCGCACGCCAACCTGGCGCGGGCGGAAGACACCGCCGCCGCATTGCGCGCGGCGATGACCGAGGTTGGCGAGGGCACGATCTTCCTGAACGGCCTTTGCCACATGGACCGTGCCCTTCAGGACGGGTTGATGGTCTGGCTTGACCGGGGAACGCCCGCCCGCATTGTCACGGCCTGCGGCACCGACACGACCATTGCGGTGAAACCGAACCGCGTCCGGGGCGACCTGCTTCATCGGCTGAACCGGCTCGAGATCCCAATCCCCCCGCTGAAGGACCGGCCGGAAGATGCGGTCTGGCTGCTGCACCGGTTGTTCGCCGCCTTCAACGCCCTGCGCGGGCAGCCGATGCGGGGAATCTCGCCCCAGACCGAAGCCGCCGTGCGCGCCCATGACTGGCCAGAAAATGGCCGCGAGCTGCGGGCGCGACTGCGGCAGGCCATGGCAGTGGCGCAGCAGGACATCCTGATGCCGGTCCACCTGTTTCCGGAAATCGAGGCTGTCTCGGCCAGTCCGGCAAGTCTGTCGGACGTGCGCGACGCGGCGGAACGACTGCACATCCAGCGGGTGCTGGAAGCCTGCGGCGGACAGATGACCGAGGCGGCGAGGCGCCTGAGGATCTCGCGCACCACACTGTGGGAAAAGATGCAGAAGCTGGGCCTCTGATCGCCGCGCGCCCCGGCACGCACCTGTTCGGAAAACCGAACAGACATTAATTGTTTCACAATTTCATATGGTTGGCGATTTGATAATGCTGAAACACCGTTTCGCGGCTTTGCTACCCTGTCTGCCACAAAGCAAGCTTTCGGGAGGAGCAAGCCATGAAATGCAACCGTCTGGTCGATGTCGGCCGACGCCAGTTCCTGCGCGGCGGCGTCATGGGCGTGGCCGGCGCGGCAGCCGCCACCGTGATGCCCGCGGGGCCGGCGCAGGCCCAGGCCGGCCGGGCCATGCTGGACTATCCGTCCACCAGACTGGCCAACATCGCCGATCTGCAGGTGAACGAGCCGATGGACATCGGCTATCCCGATGCCGACAGCCCCGGCATCCTGCTGAAGCTGGGGTCGGCGGTCGAAGGCGGCGCGGGCCCTGACGGCGACATCGTCGCCTTTTCGGTGCTGTGCCCGCACAAGGGGTTTGCCCTGTCCTATCACGCCGCCGACAAGACGCTGAACTGCCCCGGCCATTTCAGCCGGTTCGATTGCGAAAAGGGCGGACAGCAGGTCTGGGGGCACGCCACGCAGAACCTGCCGCAATTCGCGCTGCGGGTGGATGACGCGGGCGACATCCACGCCGAAGGGGCCGACGAGCTGATCTACGGCCGTCTGTCCAACGTGCTGGCATAGGGGGGCGGAACCATGGCTTTCAAACGCAACATCGACCGCCTGCCGATCATTCCCGCGGGCGCCACCGCACACAACGTCACCTGCCACTACTGAACCGCCCCGGGTTTACCGGAGGGTGGTTTGTTCAATGACTACGCGACCATATCGAGTGAGTTCAGGTTTGCATAGAACGCCTCCTCTGCTTCTGCGGGTGGGATGTATCCGATTGGGCCAAGCAGGCGGCGGTTGTTATACCAATCGATCCATTTCAGCGTTTCCCATTCGACCTCGCGCATTGATTTCCAGGGGCCGATCTGGTTGATGACCTCTGTCTTGAACAGGCCGATGACGCATTCAGCCAAGGCGTTGTCATAGGCATCGCCAACTGTTCCAACGGAAAGGTCGATCTCGGCCTTGGCCAGGCGTTCGGTGTATTTGATCGACAGGTATTGTGATCCGCGGTCCGAATGGTGGACCAAGCTCTTGTTATCCGGCGTCTTTCTTTGCCAGATCGCTTGCTCCAGCGCGTCGAGCACAAACTGGGTCTTCATCGATGTCGAGACGCGCCAACCGACAATACGACGTGCAAAGACGTCGATGACGAAGGCCACGTAGACGGTGCCGGACCATGTGGGCACATAGGTGAAATCTGAAACCCACAGCTTGTTCGGCCGATCCGCCATGAACAGCCGGTTCACCTTGTCGTCCGGGCAAGGCAGAGACGTGTCAGGATTGGTCGTGATGACCTTCTTGCCACGGACCACGCCCCTGATGCCCAGATGGCGCATCAATCGTTCCACGGTGCAGCGGGCGGCGTCTTCACCCTGCCGTCGCAAAACATGCCAGATCTTCCGCGCGCCATAGAGCTTGCGGTTGGCATCCCAGGCCGCGTCGATCTTGAGGCTCAGGGCGGCATCCGATTTGGCCCGGGCCGAGGCCCGGTCAGGATCACGCATGATCGCCCGCCGGTCATAAAAGGTGGAAGGGGCAAACTGCAGTGCCCTGCAGATCGGCTCGACCCCGAATGCCTCTCGGCTTTCCTCAATGAAAGCAGTCATTTGCGAAACGGGCGGTCGAGCTCCGCCTGGGCAAAATACGCTGAAGCTTTGCGCAGAATCTCGTTCGCTTGCCGCAGTTCCCGGTTCTCGCGCTCAAGCTCTTTGATCCGCGCGATCTCAGCGCTGGTAGGTCCCGGCCGTTCGCCACCATCGCGCTGGACCTGTCGCATCCAGACGCGAAGGCTGTCCGTCGAACAGCCCAATTTACCTGCAATCGCCGTCAGCGCCGCAGCCTCGCTCTGATAATCATCGCGGTGTTCCATCGCCAGCCGCACCGCACGCTCGCGGAACTCAGGTGAATACGGCTTCGAGGTCTTCTTCTTTGAGGTCTGTTCCATAACGGGCAATTCTCCGAGAGTTTTGCCCTCCGGTAAACCCGGGGCGGTTCAGACGGCCTGCAAGGCGCTGTCCCTCTCCAGCAAGGGAAGGATGTCGCCCTCCCAATAACCCTCGAGGGGATCGGCCACCGTGCGCCCGTGAACGATCTTGCGGTTCGAGGGCAGCGTCGGGTTGGCATCGAACCGTCGGGCCGTGCGCTCGCTGAACCCGGCGCGGGCGGCCGACGTGCGCTGACTGTGATATCGGAGGTCGGACATGTATAATCTCAATTGCTGGTCGTTGATGGGTTTGTAGGCCAACCCGGATCCTCCGTTTGACGGCAGAGGAACCCGGCTTACCAACCCGCAGCGACCAGCACCTTCCCCGAAATCAATCAAGCCGGTGGGGCTGCCCTCCAGACGGGCATGCCCGTCTTCCGTTCAGCCCCACCGGCCAAGGTGGTTGCCGGCACCGGCCAAGATGGTTGTCGCTGAACACCCGTCGCCGGAACCGTCCGCGTCGCGCTGGGCGTGGTCGAACAGATGTCGGGCTGGACGCTGGATGCCAGCACCGGCGTCATTACCTTCACCACCGCGCCCGCCAATGGCGTCATCGTGCGGGCGGGTTTCGAATTCGATGTGCCGGTGCGCTTCGACAGCGACACGCTCGACGTGACCCTCGATTTTGAACGGCTCGGATCGATCACCTCCATCCCGCTCTTGGAGATCCGCAGATGAAAAACCTTTCCCCTGCGCTGCAGGCCCATCTCGATGATGGCACCACCACCTTATCATGGTGCTGGCGGATTTCGCGCAGCGATGGCGTAGCGCTGGGCTTCACCGATCATGACCGCGCCTTGAGTTTCGACGGCACTGGCTTTGAGCCGGAGAGCGGATTTGCGGCGTCAGAGATCCGCGCCAGTTCAGACCTCGCC
This sequence comes from Paracoccaceae bacterium Fryx2, assembly GCA_032334235.1. NCBI lineage: Bacteria > Pseudomonadati > Pseudomonadota > Alphaproteobacteria > Rhodobacterales > Paracoccaceae > Paracoccaceae bacterium Fryx2. The sequence goes on along the minus strand of JAVSGI010000005.1, from coordinate 78,710 downwards.
GTCGATGCGCAGGACGCGACCGGCGTGCTGACCTCGGACCGGATCACCGAAACCGACATCCTCGACGGTCGCTGGGACAATGCGGCGGTCGAGCTGTGGAGGGTGAATTGGGCCGATGTCAGCCAGCGCGTGCTGTTGCGCCGGGGTGCAGTGGGGCAAATCCGGCGGGGACGGATGGCCTTCGTGGCCGAAGTCCGGTCCCTGGCGCATGTGCTGGGTCAGACTGTCGGGCGGACGTTTCAGGCGGGATGCGACGCCCGCTTGGGCGATGCGCGCTGCGGGATCGACCTCGAGAACAACGTCTACAAGGGCACGGGCGTCGTCACCGATCTCTTGCGCGACCGGGCGTTCATGGCATCAGGGCTGAGCGGGTTCGACGCGGGCTGGTTCACTTCTGGGACTCTCACCTGGACCAGCGGCGCAAATGCGGGGCGCACTACCGAAGTGCTGTCCCATGGCTTGGCCGATGCCATCGCGACATTGACGCTGCTGGAAGCCCCGATGCTTCAAATTGCCGAGGGCAACAGCTTCATCGCGCGCGCGGGCTGCGACAAGCGCATTGCAACCTGCAGCGCAAAGTTCGCAAACGTCGCCAACTTCCGGGGTTTTCCGAACATTCCGGGGCAGGATGCCGTGCTGCGCTATGCCAGCCAGGACGGCGGCCATGAAGGGAACGTTCTGTGACGGCCGCTGATCCAGCCTTGGTGATCGCCGTCGCGCGATCTTGGCTAGGCACGCCCTACCACGATCAGGCCAGTTTGCGGGGCGTCGGCTGCGATTGCCTTGGCCTGGCGCGCGGCGTCTGGCGCGAGGTGGTGGGCGATGAGCCGTTCCCGATCCCACCCTACAGCCGGGATTGGGGTGAGACCGGGCCGAGAGAGGTGCTGGCCGACGGCGCTCGGGCGATGATGTCTGAAGTCCTCCCGGCCGAGGCCGGTCCTGGCTCTTTGGTCCTGTTCCGGATGGCCCCACGCGCCATCGCCAAGCACGTCGGGATCCTGACCACGCCAGACCGCTTCATCCATGCCTATGAACGGCTTGGTGTGGTCGAGGAAGCCGTGACGCCCTCTTGGGCGCGCAAGATCGCCTTCGCCTTCGTCTTTCCCGACGATTCCGCCACTCAGGGGAGCGGCATTCCATCCGACCAAGCCAGTGCCGGGCCAGTGAGAAAATAGGAGACGTTGTTGGTGTAAAACGTCTCTGGTTCCAGGCGGATCAATCGGCCCGATGGGTCTTCAATTTGGGCAATGTTCTCGATGAACCAGGCGTTCCATTGCGAACGATCCGCGCCCAGATATTTATCGAGAAGCCTCTCGAACAGCCTTGGGTCCATCGGTGTGATCGTTGCTGAGCCGCGCAGTCCAAGATGCAGGAGGTGGCCTTCTTTACGGTTGAAGTGCACGAGCTCAAACGCGCAACGAGGGTCGGTATTCAAACGTTTGACGGAACTGCCACCCTTGTCACCTAGCATCCAGATGACTCCGTCTTCCCAAAGAAACCAGACCGGCGAATTCCGCGGCCCCTCGGCGCAGATCGTCGCGAGGTTTGCCATCAGCGGCAGTTGCAAGAGTACCTGAGGATCGAATGCGTGGCCCATGGCAAAAGGCTACAGCCAAGACCCCTCCCAATCAACCTTGCGACGGTTCCCCCGTCGATCCCCAACTTAATGGAAACTGACTATGGCTACTTTGGTTCTCGGCGCCGTCGGCTCCGCGATTGGCGGCGCATTTGGCGGGGCCATCCTTGGATTCTCCGGCGCAGCTATCGGCGGCTTCATCGGCTCGACCATCGGGTCGGTCGTCGACAACTGGATCGTGTCGTCCCTCGCCCCGGCGCAGAGGATCGAGGGCGCGCGGCTCGACAGCTTGCGCATCACCTCCTCGACCGAAGGGGCCGTGATCCCACGCCTCTTCGGGCGCATGCGCATCGGCGGCAACATCATCTGGGCCACCGATTTTCGCGAAGAGGTGAACACCACGCGTCAAGGTGGTGGCAAGGGCAGCGGGCCGAAGGTCACCACCACCGAATATCTGTACTACGCCAGCTTCGCTGTCGCGCTGTGCGAGGGTGAGATCACCGGCATCGGTCGCGTCTGGGCCGACGGCAAGGCGATGGATTTAACCGGCGTGACGTGGCGCTGGTATCCGGGTGACGAGGCGCAAGCGCCCGACCCGTTCATTTCGGCCAAGATGGGTTCGGCCAAGACCCCCGCCTATCGCGGCACGGCCTATGTCGTCTTCGAGGAGCTGAACCTCAGCACCTTCGGCAACCGCCTGCCCCAGATCAGCTTCGAGGTATTCCGGCCCCTAGCAGATCCTGACACAGCCGAGGGGCTGGTGAAGGCTGTCACGATGATCCCTGCCTCGGGCGAATTCACTTACGCGACTGCACCGGTCAAGAAGACCAGCGGCGGCAGAACCAACATCTTCGGACAGACCTCGGGCGGCAGCACCGTCGCGGAAAATCTGAACGCAATTTCCGACACGGCTGACATCGTCGTGGCACTGGACCGATTGCAATCGCTGGCCCCTGCCGTCGAAAGCGTCAGCCTCGTCATAGCCTGGTTTGGCGACGACCTGCGCGCAGGATCGTGCAAGGTGCGTCCGGGCGTCGAAGTGGACACCAAGACCACGACACCTTCGGCTTGGGTTGTGAATGGCGTCAGCCGTGCCGATGCATTTCTTGTCAGCCGTGATGCCGAGGATCGACCGGTCTACGGCGGCACGCCCGCTGACTTTGCCGTGGTGCAGGCGATCCAGGAGATGAAAGCACGCGGGTTGCGGGTCACCTTCTATCCCTTCATCCTGATGGACGTCCCACCCGGCAATACCAAGCCAAACCCCTACAGCGCCAATGCCGCCACCTCCGGCCAGCCGACCTTCCCCTGGCGCGGGCGTATCACTTGTTCCCCGGCAGCGGGCTTTGCAGGATCGGTCGACAAGACCGCCCCGGCCGCCACCCAAGTATCGACGCTGTTCGGCACAGCCACGCCCGCGAACGTCAGCGTGTCGGGCACCACTGTCAGCTGGACCGGCCCGGTCGGGGAATGGTCCCTGCGCCGGATGATCCTGCACTACGCGCATCTGTGCAAAGCCGCCGGGGGCGTGGACGCCTTCCTGATCGGATCGGAAATGCCCGGCCTGACCACGATCCGCTCGGGCGCCAGCACCTATCCTGCCGTCGCCGCTTTCAAGAGCCTCGCCGCTGCCGTGCGGACCATCCTCGGTGCTGGGCCCAAGATCGGCTACGCCGCCGACTGGTCGGAATACTTCGGCCACCATCCGGGCGATGGTTCGGGCGATGTGTATTTCCACCTCGACGCCCTGTGGTCAGACGCCAACATCGATTTCGTCGGCATCGATAACTACAGTCCGCTGTCCGACTGGCGCGACGGCTTCGATCATGCCGATGCGTCGCTGGCACCGGCGATCTACGACTGTGCCTATCTGCAATCCAACATCACTGGCGGCGAAGGGTTTGATTGGTTCTATGCCAGTGCTCTGAACCGGACAGCGCAAAACCGGACACCGATCACCGATGGGGCGGCGGCCAAACCTTGGGTGTTCCGCTTCAAGGATCTGCGCGCCTGGTGGCAAAATCCGCATTTCAACCGACCCGGCGGGGTGGAAAGCGGGACGCCGACAGCGTGGGTTCCGCAGTCGAAGCCCGTCTGGTTTACCGAGCTGGGCTGCCCGGCGATTGACCGCGGCACCAACCAGCCCAACGTGTTCTTCGACCCGAAGTCCTCGGAGAGCTTCACGCCCTACTTTTCGCGGGGCTGGCGGGACGATGCGATCCAGCGGGCTTATTTGGAGGCGACATATCTGTTCTGGGGCGCCGGGGCGAACAACCCGGTGTCCTCGGTCTATGGCGCGCGCATGGTCCATGTCCCCGAATGCGCCGCCTGGACTTGGGATGCACGACCCTATCCGTTCTTTCCAGAGCTGACCGATGTCTGGACCGACGGCCCGAACTGGCGGTTGGGGCACTGGCTGACCGGAAGGCTGGGTGCTGTGTCGCTCGCCGCCCTCGTGCGTCACCTCTGCTTGCGGGCTGGCATGCCGGAGGAATTGCTCGACGTCTCCGGCCTCTGGGGCGCGGTAGAGGGCTATGTCATCTCGGCACTGGAGGCTCCACGCGCCTCGATTTCCACGTTGGCGCGGCATTTCGGCTTTGATGCCGTGGAGAGCGAGGGGCGGATCAAGTTCCTGATGCGCGGCCGCATTGCCGGTCTGACCATTACCCCGGACAGCATGGTGGCAGCTGCCTCGGCGCAGGGCGACGGGATGGAACTGACCCGGGCGCAGGAAACCGAACTGCCGCAGGCCCTGAAATGGCAGGTCGCGCGGGCCGACGAGGATTACGACGCGGCACAGGTCGAGGCGCGGCGGATCACTGTCGATACAACCCGGATCGCTTCGGAAAGTTTCCCGATGGCGATCCCTCCAGAAGAAGCCGAACGCAGATGCCGTCGCGCGCTGATGGAGGCATGGGTTGGACGCGAAAGTGCCGTGTTCCGCTTGCCGCCCTCACGGCTGGCGCTGGATCCCTGCGATGTGATCCTGCTCGATCACGATGGCCGCCTGACGGAATTGCGGCTGGTCTCCATTGCAGACTCCGACCTTCGAAGCATCGACGCTGTCCGCCAGGACCGGACAGTTTATGACTTGCCGCCCGGCGAGCCCCGCCCGGCCTCGCTCTCGACGCCGACGGTGTTTGGCACCCCGGACGTCATCCTGATGGACCTGCCGCAGCTGCGCGAAGATCAGCCAGCGCATCGGCCTATGATCGCAGCCCATGCCAAACCATGGCCGGGCGAGATCGCGGTTTACCGCAGCGCCGCGACGGACGGCTTTGCCCTGCTGACCACCTTTGGCACCCGGGCGCGCATGGGCGTGTTGGCGGCGGATTTCTTTGCCGGGCCGGTCTCGCGCTTCGATCTGGGCAATGCCCTGGTGGTCGATCTGTTCTCGGGCACGCTGGAAAGCGTCACGGACATCACCTTGCTTGGCGGAGCGAACGCGCTGGCGGTGGAAACCGGCGCTGGGCTGTGGGAGATTGTTCAAGCGGGATCGGCCGAGTTGATCGCACCCGGACGGTACCGGCTGACCCGGCTGCTACGCGGCCAGCGTGGAACGGAAGGGGCCATGGTCAGCATGGTGCCGACCGGCGCGCGGGTGGTCGTGCTGGATGCAACCTTAGCTTCCCTGCCGATTTCCGAGGCCGATCTGGGCCTGCCGTGGAACTGGCGCATCGGCCCGGCCTCGCGTCCAGTAAGCGATGAAACCTTTGTCGCAACGACCTTTACCCCCGAAGGCACCGGGCTGCGGCCGTTTTCGGTGGGCCATGTCGAGCAGCCATGGCGAATTGCTCGCAGCCCCGGCGATCTGACCATCCGCTGGATGCGTCGTTCGCGGTCGCTGGCCGCAGACAGCTGGGGCGCGGGCGATGTGCCTTTGGCGGAGGACAGCGAGGCTTATGCGATCGACATTCTGGACGGGTCAGTTGTCAAGCGATCCTTGACGACTGCCACGACCAGCGCCCTCTACACCGCTGTCCAGCAAACCGCCGATTGGGGCGCGACCATCGGGCCCGGCCAATCCCTCGCCATCCGCATCTATCAGCTCTCAGCCTTGATCGGCCGGGGCGCTGGGCGATCCGTCACGCTCACCTTCTGAAAGCAGGATCATGTCCGACATCACCACCCATCTCCTGCTGCCCTACATCCTGGCATCGCAGGCCCAGAAGCATGTCACCCACAACGAGGCGCTGCGCCTGCTGGATGCGATGGTGCAATTGTCGGTCCTCGACCGAACCCGCACCGCGCCGCCCGCCAGCCCGACCGATGGCGACCGGCATATCGTGGCGTCAGGCGCGACGGGTCTTTGGGCTGGCTGGGATCTGAACGTCGCCTTCTGGGTCGATGGTGTCTGGATGCGGCTGGTGCCGCGCCCGGGTTGGCTGGCATGGATCGCGGCGGAACAGACCTTTGTCGCGTGGAATGGATCGGCTTGGGATCTGGTCGGCGAACCGGTGGATGTGTCGGATGCCGTTTTCAGCCTGGTGAACGACGCCGATCCGACGAGGAAGGCGTTGTTCTCCCTCTCGGGCATCACCACCGGCACGACCCGGTCATTCACCCTGCCGAACACATCGTCGGAACTGGCGATCCTCGCGGGCACCCAGACCTTTACCGGCAACAAGACCTTCTCTGGTTCGCTGACGGCGTCGGGGGCCGTGTCCATCACCGGCACCCTGACCGCCTCGGGCACGGTCACGGTTTCGGCGGCAGCAGCCTCGATCGGTACGGCCATCACCGCCGCGACCTATGGGATGGGGACAGGGGTCAACCCGACCGGCGTGACCAAGACCCTGAACCTTGGCACAGGCGGCGCATCTGGGTCGACCACCGTCGTCAATATCGGGTCGACGACCGCAGGCGCTGGCGGAACCACGGTCGTGAACACGCCAACGGTGACTTTCGCCAATGCCGTGACACAGGTCGGCATGCCGCAGGCCAATCTGACCGCCCAACTGCTCGGGCTGGGCGGTGCCTGCGTGTTTCGCTTGATGGTGGGCATCGATTTCACGGGATCATGGGCAGTCATTTCGCGTGAAGCTGGGCACTGATTTCGCGGGATCGCGGGCAGGTCTGGTCGGCAAATTGAGGATAGTTGCGCCTTCAGGAATGAAGGGGTGGCTTGATGCCGACAGGACGATTGAACATGCGCCGGATACGAGATGTTTTGCGATTGAAGCTTGGGCAAGGCCTGAGCGAGCGGTCCATTGCCGCTTCCCTCGGTCTGAGCAAGGGGAGCGTCGGAAGCTACACCCAACGGGCGCGTCATGCCGGGCTCACGTGGCCCTTGCCGGAGGGGATCGATGACGACAGCCTTGAACTTCTTTTGTTTCCAGCCCCGCCCACGGTGCCGGACGCGGAGCGGCTTGTGCCCGACTGGGCGGAGATTGACCGCGAGTTGCGCCGCCCTGGGGTGACGCGGATGCTGCTCTGGGAAGAATACCGTGCCGCGCACCCCGGGGGTTTTGCCTATACTTGGTTTTGCACGCATTACGAGGCTTGGAAGGGTCGGGTGCGCCCGACGATGCGCCAGACACATGTGGGCGGCGAGAAGGTGTTCGTCGACTTTGCCGGCGACACCATCGACGTGATCGACCCCACGACCGGCGAAGCGCGGGCCATGAAGCTGTTCGTGGCGGCAATGGGGGCATCGAATCACACCTATGCCGAGGCGGTGGCATCGGAGGGGTTGGAAGATTGGATCCTCGCGCATATCCGGATGTTCGCCTTTCTGGGCGGCGTGCCAAAGGCGGTGGTTCCGGACAATCTGAAGTCCGCCGTGATCAAGGCAGACCGGTTTGATCCGGGGCTGAACCGGACCTATGCCGAGATGGCGGCGCATTATGGCACCGCCGTTCTGCCCGCCCGGCCGCGCAAACCCCGGGACAAGGCGAAGGTGGAAGTGGCTGTCCAAGTGGCACAACGCTGGATTCTGGCGCGGCTGCGGAACCACCGGTTCTTCTCATTGGCCGAGTTGAACGTGGCGATCCGGCGGCTGCTGGACGAGTTGAACATGCGCGTGATGCGCGGCTATGGCGCCAGCCGCGCCGATCTGTTTGCCACTTTGGATCGGCCCAATCTTCAGCCCCTACCGCCCGAACCTTATGTCTTCGCCCGCTGGAAGCGCGCCCGCGTGGCACCCGACTATCACGTTGAGGTTAACAGCTCATGGTATTCCGTGCCCTTCGCGCTGATCAAACAAGAGGTCGATGTTCGCACAAGCGGCCAGACGGTCGAGATATTCCATCGTGGTCAGAGGGTTGCGAGCCACGTGCGCACCCCGGGGCGGCGCAGCCATGTCACCGTGGCCGACCATATGCCATCGGCCCATCGTCGCTTTGCCGAATGGACCCCGGCCAGAATGCTGGCGCAGGCAACCAAGACCGGCCCCGCCGTCGCCGCCTTTTGCGAGATGGTGATGGCTGACCGCCCCCATCCTGAACAGGGGTTCCGCACCTGCCTGGGTGTGCTGGCCTTGGTCAAAACCTATGGGCCGGAGCGCGTTGATGCGGCCTGCCAGCGGGGTGTGACCATCCGGGCCCGCACCGTCACCTCCATTCGTTCGATCCTCAAGACCGGCCTCGATCGCGCCTTCCTGGAAGGCTCCGAAGAGGTCGCCCCCCTCCAGCACGCCAACATTCGTGGCGGCAGCTATTACCATTGAGAAAGGACTAAAATGCTGACCCATCCCACCCACGACCGACTGTTGGCGCTCGGCCTGACCGGCATTGCATCGGCGCTCGAAGAACAACGCAGGTCAACCGCCTTCGACGCCCTCTCGTTCGAAGAGCGTCTCGGCCTGCTGGTCGACCGCGAGGCTGCAGAGCGCGACACCAAGAAACTGGCCTCCCGGCTCAAGTTTGCGGCTCTGCGCCAAGATGCCAGCGTCGAGGATCTGGACCTGCGCAGCCCACGTGGTCTTGACCGCAGTGTCATGGCGCATCTTGCCGATGGCGGCTGGATCGCCCGGCACGAGAACCTGCTGATAACCGGGCCGACCGGTTTGGGCAAAAGCTGGATCGCCTGCGCCCTTGGCCACAAGGCGTGCCGGGATGGGCGGCCCGTCCTCTATCAACGTGCGCCGCGCATGTTCGAGGCCCTTGCTCTGGCCCGTGGCGATGGCCGCCATGAACGCATCCTCAAAACCATCGCCCGCATGGATGTGCTGATCATTGACGATTGGGGCCTCGCCGTCCTCACCGCCCCGGAGCGCCGTGACCTGCTGGAAATCCTCGAAGACCGCCACGGCCGCGCTTCCACCATCGTCACAAGCCAACTCCCCGTTGACCAGTGGCACGAAGCCATCGGCGACCCAACGCTCGCAGATGCCATCCTCGACCGCCTCGTTCACAACGCACACCGCCTCACCCTCTCAGGTGAAAGCCTGCGCAGGCGCTCCGCCGTCACAAAAAAGCTTGACCAAATCGTTCAAGCCTGACTCCATGAAAGCGTCGGCCAGCCTGCCCACGATCCCGTGAAATGACTGCCCAGAATGGCGCGAAACGCGTGCCCACGATCGCGCGAAATCAGCGCCCATTCTCCGCGAAATCCGCACGGTGCCACAGCCGACAGCTTCAACCGACTGTCGATGAACACCCCCGCAGTGCTTTTGAACAACGCAGGCGCGGGGATCGAGGCAACCGTCAACAAAGCAGCCGCCGGGAACGATGCGGCGTTTGCATTCAAGACCGGGTTCTCAGTTCGGGCGCTGATCGGCCTTCTGGGCAACGACAATTTCAGCTTCAAGGTCAGCCCGAACGGATCGACGTTTTTCGATGCCATCGTGGTGGATCGCACCAATGGTCAGGTGGAACTGCCCCAGCCCACCGTGCTGCCGGGCCTGAACGCCACGCCGACCCCACCGCCAACAGGCAAGACCTCGATCTACGCACGCAACCGCGCCGGGGCGCCGTGGATCGACGTGATGCGGCCATCGGGTCGGGATTTTCCGCTGCAACCGCATTTCGGGGTGAACCGCATTGCCAACTGGTCGCCCTCGATCACGACCACGATCACCACCGAGGGTCTGCCGATCACCAACGTCGGCACCGTCTCGCATCCGACACTGGCGGCCACCAACCTCGCGGCATCCATGCGGCGCTGGCGTCTGACTTCAGCGGCTGTGGTGGATTCAGTCGCCGAACAGCGCTCCGCAGGCTGGGCCTGCTGGCGTGGCAACGCGGCTGGCCTCGGTGGCTGGACCTATGTCACGCGGATTTCGCTGACCACCTTGCAGGCCACTGGCATGGGTTTCTTCGGCCTCTACGGCTCCATCGCCGCGCTGGCCGTCAACCTGACGCTGGCCGCGGTGATCAACGCGGTCGGGATTGGCTTCCAGCGCGGCACCCATGCCAACTGGCAGCTGGTCACGAACGACGGCACCGGCGCGCCGACCCTGACTGACATGGGCGCAGCCTTCTCCATCGCGCTGGGCGGCGTGCTGACCCTGTTCATCGCTGCCCCGCCGAACGCCGCCTCAGTCTGGGTGCGGGCGGTGAACGAGGTCACCGGCGCTGTCTTTGAGCAGGAGATCACCACCGACCTGCCCGCCAAAACGCAATTCCTCTCGCCCCGCCTTTATCTCAACACCGGCGCGACCGCCGCCGCCGTCGCCTACGACTGCGCGGGCCTCTATCTCGAGACCGATTATTGAAAGGACCATCATGACCGAACGCACCACCATCCTGCAGGAGGTCGGCCAGGCATTCCGCGAAAATGGCCTGACCGCCGCCATCACCGCGTTGGTCGGCGGCTCGCTCGCCATCGCCGCCACCGTCACCCGCAAAGCATTCACCAACGAGGCCATGCTGGAGCGCCTCGACCGTGAATTGCACCTCGAGCGCGAGCGGATCGACAAGCAGCGCGCCGAAGACCGTAAGGCCGATGCCGACCGGCTGGAACGCATCGAGACGGACATCCGCGCCATGCGCGACGTGATGTTCGAGGCCTTCCAGCGCGGCCGCACCGACTGACCATCACCACATCAACACGCCGACCCACCCCGACCCGCCCCAGAGGCGGGTTTTTTGTTGCCCGACGCCGGGCAGAAGGAGCGTTTCCATGTCCACCGACCAGAACGACGCCATCCGCCTGATCCAGAGCGGGTTGGACAAACTTGGCCACAGCCCCGGTGCCATCGACGGCAAATGGGGTGTCCGCACCGCATGGGCGCTGAAGCAATTGCTGTCCGCAAATGGACGTTCGGCCGCCTTGGCCCCACCCGGCCCGTTGCCGTGGATCACCGAGGCGAAAATCGCGCTGGGCCGCAACGAAGCGCGTGACCGGTCCTGGCTGATGGACTGGCTGAAGCGTGATGGCCGCACCTTGGGCGATCCTAGCAAAAACCCCTGGTGCGGCGACTTCGTGGAAACCTGCATCCGCATGGCTCTGCCGGAAGAACCGCTGCTCGGCGCGCTGGGCACCAACCCCTATTGGGCGCGCAACTGGCTGCTGTTCGGGCAAGTGGTGCAGCCCATCACTGGCGCGGTGCTGATCTTCGAACGTGGGTCAGGCGGCCACGTCGGCTTCGCGGTCGGCCAGGATGACACGCATTTTTACGTGCTGGGCGGCAACCAGTCCGACGCCGTCACCATCGCCCGCATCGCCAAGTCCCGCCTGCTCGGCGCGCGCTGGCCCGCGACCTATCCGCCCCGCCCCCAACGCCTGCCGACCATGAAGCCAGGCGAATTCCTCGCAACCACCAATGAAATCTGAACTGGAGAACATCATGCTGAAACCTGCAGTCCTCGCCCTCATTCGCCAGATCCTGACCGTCGCGGGCACCGCGCTCGTCGCCAAGGGCTATGTCCAAGCATCCGATATCGAACCGGTCATCGGCGCGTTGCTGACAATCGGGTCAGTGGTGTGGTCGGTGGCGGACAAGCGAAACCGATAGGCATTAGGGGCTTGGCCCGTCCGTTTCGTCACCTTCGGCACTTTGCTGGGGAACCACGCCCACTCTGCTCGCGGGGCAGTTGCGCTTTCCCGAGGCAAGTTGGGAAACGCACACAGCCCAGAAAGGTGCTGTGCGGGCCAGTGCGTTCGACAAGCCAGCCATCAGCGCATTCCGGGCAACTGGGGTGCACTTTTCCGCAGCTGCACTTGGCTTGCGGTGCACCCTTCGCACGACGCGGCAGGGCTGCACCGCATTCCGAACAGGCTGGCAGGAAATTGCCGCAGTGCTCGGAATGCTCGCAGCGATACCAAGTCCGGCCGTCTTGGCCTTGCACGCTTAGCAGGCGGCCACCGCACTCGCCACATTCGTGCACTTCCTGATCAGGCCCGGGCGGCTGGACAATCCCATAGGCGGGATCCTTCACAAGCTCGGTGACAAAGGCCGACGGGCGAGCATTCGATGCGATGATGGTCAGGGTGTGCCGTGCGCGCGTCATCGCGACATACATCACGCGTCGTTCCTCTGCATTCTGGAACGTCTCTTCGTCGGGCGATACCAATCCTAAGAGGGGATCGTCCACGATCTCGGAGGGGAAACCGACCCGTCCACTGTCTGCGTTCAACAGGACCACGTGATCTGCTTCCAAACCTTTTGAGCCATGGATGGTTTTGAAACTGAATGTCAGACGCGGGAACCGTCGCCGCAGATCCTGCAGGTCAGGCTCCAGATATCGATACCTGGCCAGCATCAGCACACTTGCAGTTTTACCAGCCGCGTCGGACTTGGACGACAGTGCAGCAAGCACATCCGAAAGCGCCTTCTCGCCCTCGTTTTTTGCCACCATCACTATCCTGATGGCCGGTTCAGTGGCAGTCCCGGCAGGGACGATCTGCTTTTGTATCTGGACCGGGTTACGCAGAACAAAGGTCCTGGCGGCAAAGGCAATCTGGTCGACGGACCGGAAGGTGCGGCCAAGATCGACCGCCCTGTGCACGCCTGCCTCGCCATCGAAGCTGCCGCCGAACTCCCGACCGAAGTGGCGCATCAGATGGATGTCGGACCCGGCAAAGCGGAAGATCGACTGCCAGTCGTCGCCGACAGCAAAGACGCGGACATCCGGATGCTGGGCTTTCAGCGCCTTCACCAGACGGGCCCGGCTTTGCGAAATGTCCTGGAATTCATCGACGAGGATGTGGCGGAAGGGGCTGACATAGCGGCCAGTCTCGGCATAGCGCGCCGCGCGCAGGATCATGTCTTCAAAGTCGATCCGCCCCCCGAGGCGTTTCTGGTATTCTTCGAAGACCGGCGAGAACACGTCGAGGAACGCCTTTGCCCGCTTGCCCAGCTTCATCCGGTCGGACTTGGTCTCACAATCCTCAAGGCTGTAGCCGCCGCTTTTGAACTTGCGCAGGAATGTCCCGAGCAGCTTCGAAAAGTCATCAACCTGCTTCAAATCGACGATGCGGTCATAGATCGTTTCGGCCGGACGCGGTTTGAGGGTGACATGCGGCACCAGCTTTTCCGCGAGTCCGGTCAACAGCCGTCCTTCCTGCCGTTCATAGCTGAAGGTTTCGATCAGGGTCGTCTCATGCTTGGCATGGACCTGACGCTTCCATTCCATGCTGGCGAGATATTCGTCGCGGTTTACGAAGGGCGCCGTAAACAGCTTTTCGCTGCCATCTGCCATCTTCTGACGGCGCACCCCGAAATGCTCAATGTAGACGCCGCTTTCGGTCAGCCGGAAATCCGGCTGATAGTCCCGCCTGCCCGTTTCAGGGATCTTGTGCTCGTAGACCGGTTCGTATTCATATTCGACGCCGTTTTCATAAAGCCAGTTGGCGATCTGCAACTCTTCGTAGCTCTTGACCTTCTCGCCCTGCAGGGTGCGGAGGTCTTGCGCCTCCATATGGGTGTAGAATTCATGCTTGGTCTTGAAGTCCCATTCGGTTTTCGGCTCGATCAAAAAATGCGCGAAGAACTGGATGATCGCCTTCGACACCTCTGAAAGCGAATGCACCAGGTCCTTCAGGATCTGCTTGATCAGGTTGGTGAAGGCCAAGTCGTCGGTGGCGTGATCGGCAAGCGCGGGTTTTGACCCCTCCACGATGCCGATGATGTCGTAGGCCAGCGCATGGAAGGTCCGCGCCACAATCGGCACACCAGATCGCGCTTCGACCCGTTCTGACATTTCTGCCGCCGCGTTCTTGGCAAACGCCAGCAGCAGGATTTCTTCTGGCTTCCGGATCCCGGCTGTGACGAGGTAAGCCGCCTTCGCAGTGATCACGCTGGTCTTACCCGACCCGGCACCGGCCAGCACAAGGGTCGCGTCTTCATCCACCACGACGGAAAGGCGCTGTTCGGCCGTCAGCGGTTTGCTTTCGATGGTGTCGAAGAACTGCTTCCAGCGATCCAGTTCAGCGGCGACAAAGACCGATATCGCATTTGCCCGCGCCGCCCTGGGATCGGCGACGAACTTGCGCACAAGGGCCACGCGCTCTGCCCTGTCCATCCCGATCGCCTCGGACCTCAGCTTCGAAAGAAGCGAAGTATCCAGCGACCGCGCATCCTGAAGAAGCAGCGCAAGAGCGCAGGCAGCTGGATATCGGCCCGGTCGCGCGAGGTCGGAAACTGCGGCATGCAGCCGGTCGAACCGCTGCGCTTCACGGTCAAAGGCAGCGGTGTTGAAGCTGATCCAGGCGGCTTTGACGCTGTCCGCGAATGCGCGCGCATCGGCATGACCAGCACCCCGTAGGATGACATTGCTTTGCACGGACGACTGCAGGGACAGCGTCGTGCCAAGCGCACCCTTCAGAAGGGCTGGTGCCTCGCCAATATCCGCCAACGAAACCGACGCGGGCATGCTCCCTCCGGTGACCAGAAGATGATCGCCCTGCAACTCAATGGCACGCGCAGTCGTGCCAAAGGGGTTCACGAGAAATCCGAACAGTGGTCTTTGTTGCAACCGAATCAATAGCATGTGCCTTGTAAACCATCCAAGGCAGCTTGCGCTTTGGTCCCTGGCGTCTGCAACCATGTTCGCTCGGCACAAAAGCGGGGACACCGACTGTAGGGAAACTTGCATGCGTCTTCATTATTGCTTATCTTGAAGACGACAACCGGAGGCCGCCATGTCCCATACAACAACGATGACTGTCCGCATCAGTGGTGCGCTGAGCGAGTTCGTGGCGTCGAACGTCGGCGAGAACGGGTCCTACGAGAACATCAGCGAATACGTCCGCGACCTGATCAGGCGCGACAAGGAGCGTGCAGAGCAGGAAGCGTTCAACCGGCTTAAGGCTGAACTGACACGCGCCTTCGCAGCGCCGGAGGAAAGCTATCGCCCGTTGACGGCGGCCGAGGTCATCGCCCGGAACCGGGGCTGACATAATGGCCGTCTGCGTTCAGGAGGCCGCATCCCTGCGGCTTGACGAGATCTACCGGTACACGCGCGACCGTTGGGGCAGTGAACAGGCTGATCGCTACATCACCGATCTCTTTGCAGCGTTTGGCAAGATCGAGGTGCACGGCATCGTGTCGCGGCCAATTCCGGCAGAGTTCGCGATCGACGGCTTCTACTTCCGGCACGAGCATCATTTCGTATACTGGCGGCGTCTGTCGAACGGCGACATCGGCATCGTGACGATCCTGCACGAGCAGATGCATCAAATTGATCGGTTCCGTGACGACCTGCACGACTGATCTTGGCCAGCGATGACTCGATCATCGGGCCCGCGTAGGTGGGCCTCGTAAAACGTTGACCAGGTGTTGACAAGAATTTGGAATGACAAAAGCCGAGCGTTATGCTCGGCTTTGAAGTCTTTGATATATAACAAGAATTTGGTTGCGGGGACGGGCAACCGCCGTAACCTACCTGAACTAAGGTGCGAAGTTTAGCGTTCTGGCTCCGTTGTCGCTCCCGTTCGCGATGCTGGGGACACGATTCCGGATTTCCGTGACACCATCGGTCGTGAACGGCTATCACCCCTTGCAGAAGCTCAGGCAGCGGGAAATTCGCCGCCAGAGGATTCTCGAACGTATGTGCGGGGTGGGCAACATGACCAGTGAGACGGGCGGCGTAGCTTTTGCCCATTCCGGAGTTTGTGCGGACCGGAGTGACTGGCAATCCCTGGCAGACCACCTCGCCGCCACTGCAGATCTTGCCGCCCGGCGCGGGGGCCCTCTTGGACTTTCGGCCGCCGCGTGGACCGCAGGGCTGTTTCACGACTTCGGCAAGCACGACTCCGCTTTTGACCGGGTGTTGCAGGGCGAACAGGTGCGGGTCGATCACTCCACGGCAGGCGCAAAACTGCTGCTGGATCGGGCGAAGGGAACGGAACGGATCGCTGGCGAACTCCTCGCCTATGCGATTCTCGGCCATCACGCCGGGCTACCTGATGCACGAAACGCTGATGGCAGCATGGACCATCGGATTGAGCAGTTCCGTGATCCGATTGCGGCGCAGGTCACTGCGGCGGCCAAGGTGGATCTGAAACCGGTGCTCCACGAGATACTTGCAAAACTCAGGCAAGGTCAGGCAAATTTTGATCTGTCAGTCGTTGGCAGGATGATCTTCTCCAGTCTGGTCGATGCCGATTTCCGCGATACAGAAGCCTTCTACAACCAACTCGAACATCGTGAGGCCGACCGGGACTGGCCCACCCTGCCCGATCTGCTCCCTCGCCTGCGCAGCGCCTTTGACGCGCACATGGCGACCTTCAATGTCGAGTCCGACCTGAACCTGCTGCGTACCGAGATCCTGGGCCGTATCCGCGGCCAGGCTGTGCTGCCAACGGGCCTGTTCACTCTGACGGTGCCGACCGGTGGCGGCAAGACTCTCGCCTCGCTCGGCTTCGCCCTCGATCATGCGGCACGGCACGGGCATCGGCGGATCATCTATGCCATTCCTTACACCTCGATCATCGACCAGACCGCCGCCATCTTCAGAAAGATGTTCCGCGGGATCGGTGATGTCGTGCTGGAGCACCACTCGGCCATTGATGTGGAACACCGCTCGCACCGCGAGTCCGAAAAGCCGGGGCATGACCGGGAAAAATCGCGTCTGGCGATGGAAGACTGGGCCGCACCAATTGTGGTCACCACCAACGTGCAGTTGTTCGAGAGCCTTTTTGCTTCCCGTCCTTCGCGTTGCCGGAAGCTGCACAACATTGCTGGCTCGGTCATCGTGCTGGACGAGGCGCAATGCCTGCCGCGCCCGCTTCTGCTGCCGGCGCTGCGGATGATCGACACGCTGGCGGCACATTATGGCTGCAGCATCGTGCTCTGCACGGCAACGCAACCGGCCTTTGACAGCCGACAACTGAAACAGGGCCTGCCGCTGGAGGGGCGGGAACTGGCGCCGGCACCTGACGCACTGGCGGGACGGCTGCGGCGCGCGCAGGTGGTGCTCGCAGGCGAAATGGAAGATGCGGCGCTGGTCGCGGCTTTGAGCCGCACGGCGCAAGGAATGGTCATCGTGAACAGCCGCAAGCATGCGCTGGACCTGTTTGATGCAGCACGCAACGAGGGGCTGGATGGGGCCATCCACCTGACCACACGTCAGTATCCCGCCCATCGACGCCGCATCATCGAGGACATCCGCCAGCGCTTGGCATCGGGCGCGCCTTGTCGGCTGATCGCAACCAGCCTGATCGAGGCGGGGGTGGATCTCGACTTCCCGAGGGGATGGCGGGCAGAAGCCGGGCTTGACAGCATCGTTCAAGCTGCGGGTCGCGTGAACCGCGAGGGCAAACGCCCGCTGGCGGACAGCACGCTGACCGTGTTCTCGGCTCCGGGCAGGTCGGTCCCGCGCGACATGGGTCCGCTGATCGCAGCGATGCGCAGCACGGCAATGCGGCATCCCGACCTGCTGGCACCTGAAGCGATCCGCGACTGGTTCGAACATGTCTATTGGACTGCGGGACCAGAGCGGTTGGGGCAGCCCATGGTCGATGCCTTCATCCTTGCGCGCAGCGGCACAAATTTCCCCTATCGCAGCACGGCAGAAGCGTTCCAGATGGTCGAAAGCAGGATGGTGCCGGTGATCGTCGCCCGTGAGGACACCGCACAGGCGGCAGTGCGGCAACTGGGGTTTCCCGAGGTGCCGTCGGGCAAGATCGCCCGCGCCTTGCAGTCCTACACGGTGCAGATCCCCGACAACATGCGTGCCCTGCTGGTCCGCAATGGCCATGCCAGCTTTCACGCCCCGGAGCTTCGCGGCGACCAGTTCTGCGTGCTGGCGGCGGATTCCTCCCTCTACCGCGAAGAAAGCGGGTTGTGGTGGGAGGGGGCCGACTATCTGGACGACAGCCAGTTGAACATCTGAGCGGGAAGAGAATGTCGAACTGGAAAATCGTCTACAAGATCACTTGGCCGAACGGCAAGATTTACATCGGCAGCGACCGGACGGATAGCATTGCCTATTTTGGCTGCCCTGCGAAGGAACTCTTGGAGCGCGATTTTCCAACAAGGGAGGAACGGCGCCACATGACTGTGACTCGGGAGATCCTTTGGGAGTCGCAGACGGCGAGTATCTCCGAAGTTCTTGCTGTCGAACGGGAGATGATCCTGAGGTTCCGCTCCAACGAGGCGGACCTTGGGTATAACCAGCGGCCGTTTCCAAAATGCTCCTGACGCCCCGCAACCTGCGGCAATAACGCGCTTGAGCGGTATCCGCATGCCGATAGTCTATCACAAAACAGGGACGGTTCATGGCATTTGGCATTCGTCTGCACGTCTGGGGCCAACACGGCCTGTTCACCCGTCCCGAGTTGAAGGTCGAACGCCTCACTTACGATGTCATGACGCCTTCGGCGGCACGGGGCATCCTTGAGGCGATTCACTGGAAACCGTCAATCCGCTGGGTGATCGACCGCATCCATGTGCTTGAACCGATCCGCTTCCAGTCGATCCGTCGGAACGAGGTGGGGCACAAGGCACCTGCGGGCACGATCAAGCGGGCGATGAATCGCGGTGATCTCGAGGGCGTTCAACTGCTGGTCGATGAAGATCGCCAGCAGCGCGCCTCTACCGTTCTGGTCGCCCCCGCCTATGTGATCGAGGCGCATTTCGAGCTGACCGCGCGGGCCGAGGCATCCGAGAGCGAAGGCAAGCATCTGGACATCTTCAACCGCCGCGCCGCGAAGGGGCAGTGTTTTCACCAGCCCTGCCTCGGCACCCGCGAATTCGCGGCACATTTCGCCCTGATCGCGCCCGGCGCGCCGCTGCCGACCCGCAACCCCGCCGCAGAAACTGCCGACCTTGGCTTCGGCAGCCCGCGCGATCTGGGCTTCATGCTGTGGGACATCGACCACGCCGCACCCGGTCGGCCTTCGCTGCTGTTCCGCGCCAGCTTGAGCGATGGCATGATGGAGGTGCCGCAACCGGGCAGTCCCGAGGTGAAGCGATGAGCCTGCTCGCGTCGCTGGTCCGCGCTTATGACCGGCTGCCCGCCGCCCCACCCTATGGCTATTCGCCTGAGAAGATCGGCTTTTGCGTGGCGCTCGATGCTGATGGGTCGGTCTGTGAAATCACCGACCTGCGTGCTACTGACAAGAAACGCAGTCCCAAGCTGCTGCTGGTGCCGCAGGCAGTCAAACGCACTGTCGGCATCGCGCCGAACTTCCTTTGGGACAAGACAGCCTATGTGCTGGGCGTCACTGCCGGAGAGGGTAAGCGCACCGCCGCAGAGCACGCGAAGTTCCGCGAGAGACATCTTGAATGGCTGGCCGGGGCTACGGACGACGGCCTTGTTGCGTTGCGGCGCTTCATCGAAAGCTGGCAGGCCGAAGCCTTCGCTGCGCCGCTCTGGCCCGATGATCTGCGTGATCAGAACCTGGTCTTCCGGCTGACCGGCACGTTCGATTATCTGCACGACCGCTCCGCCGCCAAGGAACTCTGGCAACGGCTGGGGGCGGAGGGGGCCTCTGCAACGCAGATCTGTCTCGTGACCGGAGAGCCCGGCCCGATAGCCCGGCTGCATCCGTCGATAAAAGGCGTCTGGGGGGCCCAGTCTTCGGGGGCCAGCCTGATCTCCTTTAACCTAGACGCCTTCGCCTCCTATGGCCACGAACAGGGCGACAATGCCCCTGTGTCCGAGGCCGCCGCCTTTGCCTATACCAGCGCACTGAACGGCTTTCTGGCCGACAAGGCGCACCGCATCCAGATTGGTGATGCCTCGACGGTCTTCTGGGCGGATGCCGCAGAAGAGGAGGCGGCCGAGGCCGAGCACCTGTTCGCCGCCTTTCTCGACCCGGCCAGCGAAGACAAGCTTGCTGCCGGGAAGATCGGCAGCAAACTGGCGCAGATCCGCAAAGGCGTGCGGCTGTCCGAGATTGCGCCCGAACTCTCGCAAGGTGTGCGGTTCTACGTTCTGGGCCTTGCGCCCAATGCTGCGCGGGTCTCAGTCCGCTTCTTCTGGACCGGCGATTTCGGCACGCTGACGGCGAACTATCAACGATACCTTTGCGACACCGCCTTGCTGCCCCCGCCGCGTGACGGATGGCCGCCGCTGTGGCGTTATCTGGTTGAACTGGCCTCGCAGGGCAAACGCGAGAATGTGCCGCCGCTGATCGCAGGGGAATGGACGCGCGCGATACTCACCGGCGCACCCTATCCGCTGACACTTCTGTCCACCACTCTGATGCGCATCCGTGCGGATGGAGAGGTGAACGCCCTGCGTGCTGCCATTCTGAAGTCTGTTCTGATCCGCAATTTCAAGTCCAGGGAGGCCCCAGTGGCACTCGATCCGGCCAATACCAACAAGGGCTACATGCTCGGGCGGCTGTTCGCCGTCTACGAGGAAGTCCAGCGCGGCGCGCTTGGCGGCAACGTGAATGCCACCATCAAGGACAAGTTTTACGGCGCGGCCTCGGCGACGCCGCAAAAGGTGTTCCGCACCCTGGATGCGGGATCACAGAACCATTTTTCCAAGCTGCGCAAGCAGTCACCAGGTCGCGCGGTCAATCTGGAAAAGCTGCTGACCTCGATCACTGACCTGATGGATCCTGGGAATGATCCGATTCCAGCCTCGCTGAATGCCAGCGAACAGGCGCTTTTTGGCATCGGTTATTACCACCAGCGCAGCGACTTCTTCCGCAAGCACGATGACAAGACCTCCGAGGAGCCCGTGAAATGACAACGCTGTCCCGCCGCCATGACTTCGTGCTGATCTTCGACGTGACCAATGGCAATCCCAACGGCGACCCCGATGCGGGCAACCTGCCGCGGCTAGACCCCGAGACGAACCATGGGCTCGTCAGTGATGTAAGCCTCAAGCGCAAGATCCGCAATTATGTAGAACTGGCCCGCACTGGCGAGGCCGGGCACCACATCTATGTGCAGGAAGGGTCGATCCTGAATGAAAAGCACCGTCAGGCCTATGTCGCCCTGCGGGGAGATAACCTTGGCAAGAAGGAGGCCAAGCTGAACCCCAAGGATGATGCTGAGGCGACGGCGCTGCGCGACTGGATGTGCGCTAACTTCTTCGACGTGCGCACCTTTGGTGCCGTGATGTCCACCGGCATCAACTGCGGTCAGGTGAAGGGCCCGGTTCAGATGACCTTTGCGAACTCGGTAGAGCCGATCCTGCCGGTGGAAATTTCGATCACCCGGATGGCAGCGACCAACGAGGCCGAGCAGAAGAAACGCACCGAGGGGGCAGAAGAAAGCGACACCCGCACAGACAACCGCACGATGGGGCGCAAGCATATCGTGCCTTACGGTCTCTATGTCGCGCATGGCTTTATCTCGGCCAAGTTCGCCGAGCGCACCGGCTTTTCCGAGACTGACCTCGGTCTGCTGTTCGAAGCACTGGGGAGCATGTTCGAGCATGACCGATCTGCGGCGCGGGGCGAGATGACGACCCGCAAGCTGATCGCCTTCCGCCATGAAAGCGCGCTTGGCAATGCGCCCGCACATGTGCTGTTCGATCGGGTGAAGATCGGCCGCAATGTCGATGGCGAATTTCGTGCTGTCGATGACCGGGGCCTTGGCAACCTGCGTCCGGCCCGCAAGTTCAGCGATTATATGATCGATATCGACCGCGAGGGCCTTCCGGCGGATATCGAAATCCTCGAGCTGGTCTGACCATGGCCGTCCTGCCCGTCGATGGGGAGCCCATGCCCCTCTCGGCGGTGCAGCATGCGGTTTATTGTCTCCGCCAGGCGGCGCTGATCCATCTTGAACGTCTCTGGGCTGAGAACCGGTTTACAGCCGAGGGCGATGTGCTGCATGCCGTGGCCGACAAGGGTGGCAGCCGCAAGGCACGCGGCGTGCGGCAGGTGATGTCGCTGCCGCTGGCCTCGGCCCGGCTGAACCTGAGTGGCATCGCCGATCTGGTGGAGTTTCACGGCGATGTCCCCTTCCCCGTCGAATACAAGCGCGGCAAGCCCAAGCTGCACCGGGCCGATGAGGTGCAGCTTTGCGCGCAGGCACTATGTCTTGAAGAGATGACCGGCCAGCCCGTGCCTGCGGGCGCGCTGTTCTATGCCCAGACCAAGCGCCGGGTCACCGTGCCTTTTGACGCCCCCCTGCGCGAACTGACCGAGGCGACGGTGGCCGATCTTGCCGCAGTGCTGGCAGGTCGACGGACCCCGGCGCCGACCCCGCACCGGGCACGCTGCCGTGCCTGCTCGCTGATTGAGCTGTGTCGCCCCGATACGGTCGCCCGTCCCGTGCGGCAATGGCGCGACAAGATGCTGGCCAAGGTGCTGGAGTCTCCGTGAAAAAGCTGCTGAACACCGTCTATGTCACTACCGAAGGTGCCGCACTCAAGAAAGACGGCGAGAACCTGGTGGCCGAAGTCGAGGGCGCCGAGAAGGCCCGCGTGCCCCTGCACATGCTGGCCTCGGTCGTGGTCTTCGGGCCGATCCTGGTCTCGCCGGCACTCATCGGCATCTGTGCGGAACGCGGGATCACCTTTGCCCTGCTGGACCGCGTCGGTCGATTCCAGGCCCGGATCGAGGGCCCGGTTTCAGGTAACGTCCTGCTGCGGCGCGCGCAATATCGGGCCGCCGATTGCGCCGAGGACATCGTGCGCTCCATCGTCATGGGAAAGATTGCCAATCAGCGGGCGGTGCTTCGCCGGTCTTTGCGTGATTATGGTGCCGAGATGCCGCAAGCTGCACGCGAGGCTCTGGAAGCCGCGAGTGACCGCATGGCACTTGTCCTGCGCCGTGTTCAACTGGCAGACGCCACTGTCGACGAAATGCGTGGCTCAGAGGGCGAGGCGGCCAATCTCTACTTCGGCGGCTTCGACCATCTGATCCGCTCTCCCGATGCCGAGCTGCGCTGGACGCAGCGCAGCCGCCGCCCGCCGCTCGATGCGATGAACGCGCTCCTGTCTTTCCTCTACACATTGCTGACCCATGATTGCCGCTCGGCCTGCGAGGCGGTGGGGCTGGACCCGGCAGTGGGATTTTTGCATCGCGACCGTCCCGGTCGTCCCAGTCTCGCGCTCGACCTGATGGAAGAACTTCGCGCGCCGCTGGCCGACCGCCTTGCCCTGTCGCTGGTCAACCGCCGTCAGCTTCGGGCAAGCGATTTCCGCCAGATGGAAGGTGGCGCGGTTTTGCTGACGGACGACGCCCGCAAGCTCGTGCTGACTGCCTGGCAAGATCGCAAAAAGGAGGAACGCTTGCACCCCTTTCTTGCCGAGAAGGCACCCTTCGGCCTCGTTCCCTATCTGCAGGCGCAGATGCTGGCCCGCCATCTGCGTGGCGATATCGACGCCTATCCGCCCTGGTTCTGGACGTAAATTGCTGGTTCTGGTCACCTATGACGTGAGAACCCTGGAGCCTGGCGGCAAGAAACGCTTGCGCCAGGTTGCCCGGGCCTGCGAAGATTATGGCCAGCGCGTGCAGTTCTCGGTGTTCGAGATCGAGGTCGACCCCGCGCAATGGGCCAAGCTGAAGGCACGTCTGGAGTCGATCATTGACCCAGCACATGACAGCCTGCGATTCTACTACCTCGGGGCGAACTGGACCCGCCGGGTCGAGCATGTAGGGGCCAAGCCTGCGACGGACCTCAACGGGCCGCTGATCATCTGAGGCCTGCCTGGTGCCACTTTTTCACCCTTGCGAACCACAAGCGTGCCGGCAACAGGCGGGCGGTTCGCACTGGTCCGAGCTCTTTGAAATCGTTTACTAAAAAAAGTCATCCAGCCGTTGGTTCGGGTCGACGATGTGGCGCAGATGCTCATGTTCGCAGAACCTCACACCTTTATCTTGATCCTCCGGACAATTAGCATCCCCTCAGGTCGCCCCCCCACGGGGGCGTGGATCGAAACTCCCACACCCTGCTCCGCTGCGCGGCAAAGCGGGCGGTCGCCCCCCCACGGGGGCGTGGATCGAAACGTGGTAAAGAACCGACACGGGCCGGATGATTTCAGGTCGCCCCCCCACGGGGGCGTGGATCGAAACGGGGACACCCAATGCGTGTTTCGCTTGATGGTGGGCATCGATTTCACGGGATCATGGGCAGTCATTTCGCGTGAAGCTGGGCACTGATTTCGCGGGATCGCGGGCAGGTCTGGTCGGCAAATTGAGGATAGTTGCGCCTTCAGGAATGAAGGGGTGGCTTGATGCCGACAGGACGATTGAACATGCGCCGGATACGAGATGTTTTGCGATTGAAGCTTGGGCAAGGCCTGAGCGAGCGGTCCATTGCCGCTTCCCTCGGTCTGAGCAAGGGGAGCGTCGGAAGCTACACCCAACGGGCGCGTCATGCCGGGCTCACGTGGCCCTTGCCGGAGGGGATCGATGACGACAGCCTTGAACTTCTTTTGTTTCCAGCCCCGCCCACGGTGCCGGACGCGGAGCGGCTTGTGCCCGACTGGGCGGAGATTGACCGCGAGTTGCGCCGCCCTGGGGTGACGCGGATGCTGCTCTGGGAAGAATACCGTGCCGCGCACCCCGGGGGTTTTGCCTATACTTGGTTTTGCACGCATTACGAGGCTTGGAAGGGTCGGGTGCGCCCGACGATGCGCCAGACACATGTGGGCGGCGAGAAGGTGTTCGTTGACTTTGCCGGCGACACCATCGACGTGATCGACCCCACGACCGGCGAAGCGCGGGCCATGAAGCTGTTCGTGGCGGCAATGGGGGCATCGAATCACACCTATGCCGAGGCGGTGGCATCGGAGGGGTTGGAAGATTGGATCCTCGCGCATATCCGGATGTTCGCCTTTCTGGGCGGCGTGCCAAAGGCGGTGGTTCCGGACAATCTGAAGTCCGCCGTGATCAAGGCAGACCGGTTTGATCCGGGGCTGAACCGGACCTATGCCGAGATGGCGGCGCATTATGGCACCGCCGTTCTGCCCGCCCGGCCGCGCAAACCCCGGGACAAGGCGAAGGTGGAAGTGGCTGTCCAAGTGGCACAACGCTGGATTCTGGCGCGGCTGCGGAACCACCGGTTCTTCTCATTGGCCGAGTTGAACGTGGCGATCCGGCGGCTGCTGGACGAGTTGAACATGCGCGTGATGCGCGGCTATGGCGCCAGCCGCGCCGATCTGTTTGCCACTTTGGATCGGCCCAATCTTCAGCCCCTACCGCCCGAACCTTATGTCTTCGCCCGCTGGAAGCGCGCCCGCGTGGCACCCGACTATCACGTTGAGGTCGACAGCTCATGGTATTCCGTGCCCTTCGCGCTGATCAAACAAGAGGTCGATGTTCGCACAAGCGGCCAGACGGTCGAGATATTCCATCGTGGTCAGAGGGTTGCGAGCCACGTGCGCACCCCGGGGCGGCGCAGCCATGTCACCGTGGCCGACCATATGCCATCGGCCCATCGTCGCTTTGCCGAATGGACCCCGGCCAGAATGCTGGCGCAGGCAACCAAGACCGGCCCCGCCGTCGCCGCCTTTTGCGAGATGGTGATGGCTGACCGCCCCCATCCTGAACAGGGGTTCCGCACCTGCCTGGGTGTGCTGGCCTTGGTCAAAACCTATGGGCCGGAGCGCGTTGATGCGGCCTGCCAGCGGGGTGTGACCATCCGGGCCCGCACCGTCACCTCCATTCGTTCGATCCTCAAGACCGGCCTCGATCGCGCCTTCCTGGAAGGCTCCGAAGAGGTCGCCCCCCTCCAGCACGCCAACATTCGTGGCGGCAGCTATTACCATTGAGAAAGGACTAAAATGCTGACCCATCCCACCCACGACCGACTGTTGGCGCTCGGCCTGACCGGCATTGCATCGGCGCTCGAAGAACAACGCAGGTCAACCGCCTTCGACGCCCTCTCGTTCGAAGAGCGTCTCGGCCTGCTGGTCGACCGCGAGGCTGCAGAGCGCGACACCAAGAAACTGGCCTCCCGGCTCAAGTTTGCGGCTCTGCGCCAAGATGCCAGCGTCGAGGATCTGGACCTGCGCAGCCCACGTGGTCTTGACCGCAGTGTCATGGCGCATCTTGCCGATGGCGGCTGGATCGCCCGGCACGAGAACCTGCTGATAACCGGGCCGACCGGTTTGGGCAAAAGCTGGATCGCCTGCGCCCTTGGCCACAAGGCGTGCCGGGATGGGCGGCCCGTCCTCTATCAACGTGCGCCGCGCATGTTCGAGGCCCTTGCTCTGGCCCGTGGCGATGGCCGCCATGAACGCATCCTCAAAACCATCGCCCGCATGGATGTGCTGATCATTGACGATTGGGGCCTCGCCGTCCTCACCGCCCCGGAGCGCCGTGACCTGCTGGAAATCCTCGAAGACCGCCACGGCCGCGCTTCCACCATCGTCACAAGCCAACTCCCCGTTGACCAGTGGCACGAAGCCATCGGCGACCCAACGCTCGCAGATGCCATCCTCGACCGCCTCGTTCACAACGCACACCGCCTCACCCTCTCAGGTGAAAGCCTGCGCAGGCGCTCCGCCGTCACAAAAAAGCTTGACCAAATCGTTCAAGCCTGACTCCATGAAAGCGTCGGCCAGCCTGCCCACGATCCCGTGAAATGACTGCCCAGAATGGCGCGAAACGCGTGCCCACGATCGCGCGAAATCAGCGCCCATTCTCCGCGAAATCCGCACACCCAACAACTGGCGTTCGTTGCGGAGGTCGCCCCCCCACGGGGGCGTGGATCGAAACTGCAGGATGACCGGCTTCAGGGCGCGGCTGACATGGTCGCCCCCCCACGGGGGCGTGGATCGAAACGAGGATGGGGGCGGTCAGCCCGCCCCCACTGCTGGGTCGCCCCCCCACGGGGGCGTGGATCGAAACCACGACCCGCTCGCGGGCGGGGATCGTGCGCGGGGGGTCGCCCCCCCACGGGGGCGTGGATCGAAACCTTGATGGCATAATCGTGGCTCATCAGGTTCTGCACGGCGGTCGCCCCCCCACGGGGGCGTGGATCGAAACCCGCACATGGTTTGACATGGCCGTGGCGATCCGCGGTCGCCCCCCCACGGGGGCGTGGATCGAAACAATCCCCTGTTGGATCTTGGTTATGGCGTTCACTTGGTCGCCCCCCCACGGGGGCGTGGATCGAAACCATTCCGCCCGCAACCGCACCCTTCCGGCCACCGGGTCGCCCCCCCACGGGGGCGTGGATCGAAACGACGTGTTTGTCGAATGGCCGCGTGAGCAGGGTCGGTCGCCCCCCCACGGGGGCGTGGATCGAAACGGGTGAAGGCGCTTCCGGGGGCGACTGAGACCGCGGTCGCCCCCCCACGGGGGCGTGGATCGAAACTGCATCTGCATCGCCCGCCACATGTTGCCGCGCGGGGTCGCCCCCCCACGGGGGCGTGGATCGAAACTGCGCCAGCGCCAGCGCCAGCAACCGGCTGGCCTGGTCGCCCCCCCACGGGGGCGTGGATCGAAACACCACCTCCAGAGGCCGCAGCGCGCTCTTGTCACGGTCGCCCCCCCACGGGGGCGTGGATCGAAACTTGGATTTGGCAGGGCGGGGGACATGGCGCGGCCGGTCGCCCCCCCACGGGGGCGTGGATCGAAACTGCCCGACGACCCCGTCCGCCGCGACCAGGCGCCGGTCGCCCCCCCACGGGGGCGTGGATCGAAACTCTGACCCTTACGTCATAGACCGTCCACCCCCCCCGGTCGCCCCCCCACGGGGGCGTGGATCGAAACGGCGCGGAGATTGTCGGCGGCCCGTCGCTGGAGCGGTCGCCCCCCCACGGGGGCGTGGATCGAAACTGCCAAATGGTCAGCCAGCCATCAGCGCGCGGGTGGGTCGCCCCCCCACGGGGGCGTGGATCGAAACTGCTCGGCGCACCACAAGGGTATGCGATGATGAACGGTCGCCCCCCCACGGGGGCGTGGATCGAAACCTGAAGCGCCTGCGGCACTGGCCCACGTTCAAGACGGTCGCCCCCCCACGGGGGCGTGGATCGAAACACACGCGAGCCTGTTTGGCTTGGCGGCGGGTCGCGGTCGCCCCCCCACGGGGGCGTGGATCGAAACGGGTTATTCCTTGCGGTCGAAACCAAAAAGCCCGGGGTCGCCCCCCCACGGGGGCGTGGATCGAAACACATTCTCGGGCCTGTAGTGAACCGCCCCGGGTTTACCGGAGGGTGGTTTGTTCAATGACTACGCGACCATATCGAGTGAGTTCAGGTTTGCATAGAACGCCTCCTCTGCTTCTGCGGGTGGGATGTATCCGATTGGGCCAAGCAGGCGGCGGTTGTTATACCAATCGATCCATTTCAGCGTTTCCCATTCGACCTCGCGCATTGATTTCCAGGGGCCGATCTGGTTGATGACCTCTGTCTTGAACAGGCCGATGACGCATTCAGCCAAGGCGTTGTCATAGGCATCGCCAACTGTTCCAACGGAAAGGTCGATCTCGGCCTTGGCCAGGCGTTCGGTGTATTTGATCGACAGGTATTGTGATCCGCGGTCCGAATGGTGGACCAAGCTCTTGTTATCCGGCGTCTTTCTTTGCCAGATCGCTTGCTCCAGCGCGTCGAGCACAAACTGGGTCTTCATCGATGTCGAGACGCGCCAACCGACAATACGACGTGCAAAGACGTCGATGACGAAGGCCACGTAGACGGTGCCGGACCATGTGGGCACATAGGTGAAATCTGAAACCCACAGCTTGTTCGGCCGATCCGCCATGAACAGCCGGTTCACCTTGTCGTCCGGGCAAGGCAGAGACGTGTCAGGATTGGTCGTGATGACCTTCTTGCCACGGACCACGCCCCTGATGCCCAGATGGCGCATCAATCGTTCCACGGTGCAGCGGGCGGCGTCTTCACCCTGCCGTCGCAAAACATGCCAGATCTTCCGCGCGCCATAGAGCTTGCGGTTGGCATCCCAGGCCGCGTCGATCTTGAGGCTCAGGGCGGCATCCGATTTGGCCCGGGCCGAGGCCCGGTCAGGATCACGCATGATCGCCCGCCGGTCATAAAAGGTGGAAGGGGCAAACTGCAGTGCCCTGCAGATCGGCTCGACCCCGAATGCCTCTCGGCTTTCCTCAATGAAAGCAGTCATTTGCGAAACGGGCGGTCGAGCTCCGCCTGGGCAAAATACGCTGAAGCTTTGCGCAGAATCTCGTTCGCTTGCCGCAGTTCCCGGTTCTCGCGCTCAAGCTCTTTGATCCGCGCGATCTCAGCGCTGGTAGGTCCCGGCCGTTCGCCACCATCGCGCTGGACCTGTCGCATCCAGACGCGAAGGCTGTCCGTCGAACAGCCCAATTTACCTGCAATCGCCGTCAGCGCCGCAGCCTCGCTCTGATAATCATCGCGGTGTTCCATCGCCAGCCGCACCGCACGCTCGCGGAACTCAGGTGAATACGGCTTCGAGGTCTTCTTCTTTGAGGTCTGTTCCATAACGGGCAATTCTCCGAGAGTTTTGCCCTCCGGTAAACCCGGGGCGGTTCACTTTGCCTGGACGCACCCGTCCCGCGTCAAGGCCAGTGCCCGGGCCATCGTCGCACGGCTGCCCTCCGATGACCGGCTGGCGGGGATGTCCGATATCATGGTGGTGGCCGCATTGCGCGAGGGCGATCCCCGGCGCGTGGCGGATGCGCTGACCGCGCGCACGGCGCGCGCGTCAGGCCCCCGGCTTGCAGACCTGCCGGACAGCTCGGCCGCCCAGGCGGCCTCCGCGTTGGTCGCGGACCTGCACGCCTGGCGGGAGGGGCGGGTTGCCTGGGACGAGATCCCGCATTCCCTCCTCCTGCATGGCCCGGTCGGGACCGGCAAAAGCCATATCGCCCGCGCGATGGCCAACGAGCCGGGCCTGCGGTTTGTCACCGCGAGCTTTGCTGAATGGCAACGCTGCGGTCATCTCGGCGACATGCTGAAAGCGATGCACGCGAGCTTCGCGGAGGCGACCAGCCTCGCGCCCTGCATCCTCTTCATCGACGAGATCGATTCCGCCGGCTCGCGATCGGGCGGAAACAGCTCCAACTCGTCCTACCACCGCCAGGTGGTGAACGGCTTTCTGCTGGCGATCGATGAGCTGAACGCGGCGGGCGGGGTGATCCTGGTCGGCGCCTGCAACGATCCTGAAGCGCTCGATCCGGCCATCCTGCGTCCCGGGCGCCTCGACCAGAAGGTCGCCGTTCCGCTGCCGCACCGCGCGGCCATCGCCGCTGTCCTGAAGCAGAGGCTGGGCACGGCTCTCACGGGGGCAGAGATCGACCGCCTGTCGCAGCGCCTGATCGGCGAGAGCATGGCCACGGTGGATGCCCTGATCCGCAGCGCCAGGTCGGCAGCGCGGGTGGCGGGGCGCCCGCTCGATCTTGCCATTCTCGAAGCCCGGCTTCCCCAGCCTGCGCCGAGCCCCGCGGTGTCCTGGCGCGTGGCGGTGCATGAGGCAGCTCATGCGGTCGTGGCACACCTGCTGAACCAGGGCCGGGTGACGCGGGTCAGCCTCGCCCAGGGCGGCGGCCTTACCGAACAGACTTTTGACCATGGCGAGAGCCTCGAGGGTGCGTTCGATGATCACCTCACCGTCTACATGGCCGGGCGGGCGGCGGAACGCCTGCTGCTCGGGGCGGTTTCTGCCGGGTCCGGCGGGCCGAAGGAGTCCGACCTTGCCCAGGCGACGCGTCTTGCGACCCTGATCGAGACGCAGTTCGGCCTGGGCGCCTATGGCCCCGTCTGGATGCCGGAGGCGGGGCTTCGCGATCCCGAACTGCTCGGCCGGGTCCGCACGCGTCTCGAGGCGGCAGAGGCGCGCGCGACCGGGGTGATCATCGCGCATCAGGCAGAGCTGCTGGCCCTGGCCGATGCGCTCGTGGCGGAGGGTGAACTCTCCGGTGCGCGGCTGGGCGGGCTGCTGGCCGCTCTGAAGACCGATGTCGACCTGGCTGGCCCGCAGGCCTCTCCGCTGGCCTGTTGATGAGACGGACTATCCGGCCGTTGAAGATGTAGATGGAGCACCACAGATGCAGAAGACCGTAGAGCAGGCGCAGACCCAGATCGAGCAGGCCTTGATTCAATGCCGCAAACCCCTGTCGCCCGATCTGGTCAATGTCTTCCCGATCATCGACGACTGGTGTGCTATCGCAGATCACGATGTCCCGCACATCCATGGCACGGCGACCTTCGGGGTGCTGGCACCGCGTCCCATCCTGACCGCCGCGGTCATCGTGATCGAGACAACGCCGGGACTGGTCATCCGCTGCCTCGATGGCTGCTATCGGCTCGGCCAGCCGCTGGGCATCGACGAGAAGGTCAAGACGGTGGGCGCTGAGGCCGCGAGGGGGAGGATCGCCTGGCCGAGGTTCCTGCAACTGGTGGACGCCTTCTGCCTGAAGCTGAGCGATGCGGATGATGGCATCTGCTAGCCTCGAGCTGGGTGTGGGAGGGGAGACTGAGCCCGATGCAGTGGGGCCATTGCGGTCAGTGTGATTGTAAGGGCCTTACCGGTACAGCGACAGACACCATGGCCGACTGACATGCTGGTTGACGCGCTACACTTACCTTACCCTTTTCTTGAACCTTCCCCGTCCCATATCTTTTGGCCGCCTCTCCTGTTCTTCTCCGTTCCGCTTTTTTCGTTTCCCTTCTGGCAGGGATCGGTGCCTTCTTCCTTCTCCCCTTTCTTCCCGTCTGCCGCCGGGTCATTTCTGGTTTTGTATTTTCAGGAGGTGGGGCGAGGATCGACCTTGAGGACGATCAGGAAGACTCACGCTGGACGACAGGTTTTCCATGTTTTCCGGATTTCATCGCGGCGCGCCGGGCCGCTTCAACGCGCCCTGACCGGCTGCTGGTGCCGGGCGAGGGCTTCGAGACCGCAAGCAAAGATTTTCCCGTGACGAGATTTCCACATTCTTGGCGGAGTTTTCCACAATCATGACAACACCTTGCGCAATTCACACGAACGAGGATGGGCCTGATGCGCTATGATGAACCTGTCGGCGAAGGCACTGCAGCCCGGCCGCGGATCAACAATCAGAACGCCGCCGCCGGTCTCCGGCAGTGCGTCGGGGGCAACTCGCAATGGCGCGGGAACGGAAGAGGCATGTCGGGAACCGGGAGGGTGCCGCGCAAGACGCAGCCCCCGCCCCGGCCGCCGCTTACCCGTCCGGCCGTCCGGCCCCTGCCCCGCCCGATGCAACGGGCGCCCGGTCTCGGTATCTCGATTTCATCCGGGCGCTTGCGCGCGAGGCCGCGCGGCAGGATCATGACCGCGAACAGCCCTGACCATCTGTCACGCATCCGGGGAGTGAAACGATGACCGAACAGCTTCGCGCCGCGATCTACGCGCGGTTTTCGACCGACATGCAGCGCGACGCCTCGATCGAGGATCAGATCCGCTCGTGCCGGGACCATGCGGCGCGGCAGGGTCTGCAGGTCGTCGAGGTCTACTCGGACCGGGCCATGTCGGGCGCGAGCCTGATGCGCAGCGGCATGCAGAAGCTGCTGCGCGACGGGCGCAGCGGCCGCTTCGACGTCGTCGTGTCGGAAGCCCTGGACCGGCTGAGCCGGAACCAAGCCGACATCGCCCAGATCTACCAGACGCTTCAATTCAGCGATGTGATGATCGAGACGGTCTCGGAGGGCGCGATCTCGGAGATGCATATCGGGCTGAAGGGCACGATGAACGCGCTGTTTCTCAAGGATCTGGCGGTGAAGACGCACCGTGGGCTGAAGGGCCGCGCGCTGGCGGGCAAATCCGCGGGCGGTTTGACCTACGGCTACCGCGCCGTGCGCGCGTTGGACCGCAATGGCGACCTGATCCGGGGCGAGCGGGTGATCGAACCCGCCGAGGCGGCGATCGTGCGCCGGATTTTCCGGAACTATGCGAAGGGGGTTTCCCCGAAGAAGATCGCCGAACAGCTGAACCTGGAAGGCATTACGGGCCCGCAGGGCGGGCCGTGGGGCACCTCGACCATCCATGGCAATCGCGAACGCGGCACCGGGATACTGAACAATGAGCTTTATGTCGGCCGCCAGATCTGGAACCGGCTGCGCTATGTAAAGGATCCCGGCACCGGCAAGCGCATCTCGCGCCTGAACCCCGAGAGCGACTGGGTGATCACCGACGTGCCGGACCTGCGCATCATCGGGGACGATCTGTGGGACAAGGTCCGCACCCGCCAGGGAGTGCTGAAGTCGAAGGACACCGACATCCCCGTCTGGGATCGCCGCCGCCCACGGACGCTGTTTTCCGGCCTGATGGAATGCGGCTGCTGCGGGTCGGGGTTCTCGAAGATTTCCAAGGACGCCTTCGGCTGTTCGGCCGCAAGGAACAAGGGCAAGGCGGTCTGCACCAACATGGCCGTGATCAAGCAGACGGAACTGGAGGGGGCGGTGCTGGATGCACTGCAGCATCACCTGATGGACCCCGAAGCCGTGGCGATCTTCTGCACGGAATACACCGCCGAGCGCAACCGGCTGGCCAATGCTGCCACGACCAGCCGCAAGACGGTCGAGAAGGACCTGGCGACGGTGAAGCGTGTAGCGCGTCAACCAGCATGTCCGTGACCGTCAACCACGTTGGCCGGTTTTAGGCCGCTGGGTTGGCGTATCTGGAATTGTTTTTCGCTCAGCCTTCTCCTTTGTCCTTGTTGTCGGCGATGGTTGTCGTTGGCGGTCTGCTCAGCGCCTCTTTGTTGGAGGCGGCCGCGCGCTGGCGGAAGCTTTCGGCATTCATCTCCAGGATCGCTGCGTGATGAACCAGCCGGTCGATGGCGGCGACGGTCATCGCCTTGTCCGGGAAGATCTGGTCCCAGCCGCTGAAGGGCTGGTTGGCGGCGATGGCGATGCTGCGGTATTCGTAGCGCCGGGCGATCAGTTCGAAGAGCACGCCGGTTTCGGCCTGATCCTTGTGGGCGTAGGTGATGTCGTCGAGGATGATCAGGTCGAACTTGTCGAGCTTGGCGAGCGCGGCTTCGAGCACCAGATCGCGGCGGGCGGCCTGAAGTCGCTGCACCAGATCGCTGGTGCGGGTATAGAACACGCGGTGTCCCCGCTCGATCAGGGCATGGCCTATCGCGCAGAGAATGTGCGTCTTGCCCGTGCCGGAATTGCCGATGGCGATCAGATTGCCGCCACCCTCCAGCCAGTCGCCGGCCGCCAAGGCCTCGATCCGGGCGCGCGGCAGGGTTGGCAGCGCCTTGAAGTCGAAGGTCGCCAGCGTCTTGCCAGCCGGTAGCTGTGCCTCGTTCATGTGGCGCTGAATGCGGCGCATGTCGCGTTCGGCCAGCTCGTATTCCGCGAGGACGGCCAGAAAGCGGGCAGCGGGCCAGCCTTCGGTGTCGGCACGGGTGGCGATGTCGGCCCAAAGCTTGTGGAAGCTGGGCAGGCGCAGCGCGGTCAGCATGCCTGGCAGCGTGTGGATGTCGATCTCGCGGGAGGTCATGCGCAGGCTCCCAGAAGGGCATCGAAGCTGTCGAGCGAGGGATGGGCGACGGCAACATCTCTCGGCAGCGCCGTTTGCCGCGGGTTCAGGCAGGATGCCAGAGGTCCGGGATCGGGCACCCGGCCCGCGTCCAATTCTGCTGCCAGCAGATGTGCCAGTTCCGCCTCGCAGGCCCGGTCGTGGGCGATGAACAGCAGGTCGACCATGCGGCGGCAGGCGTCGCGGCGGGGCAGATCGCGCTGCAGCACCTTCCAGGCCTCAGCGTATTCGGTTCGCGGGAACAGGCTGTCGCGGTAGATCGAACTCCACAGGGCTTGCGGTTTGCGCCGCAGCGCATGGATGACGTGATGGTAGTTGATGACATGCACGCGATGGCCATCGCCGCGACCTCGCGCCCTTGTATGGCTGACGACCAGGGTGCTGCCGAGAAAGGCCTCAAGGCGATCGTCGTAAAGGTGGACCCGCAAGCGCTGCCCGATCAGCTGCGACGGGGCGCTGTAGAAGATGCTCTTGACCAGAAAGCCGCTGGTGCGGGTGACCGGAACCACGGTCTCTGTAAAGTCGGTGGTGCGCCGGGACGGCAGGGGCTTCAGATGCGCCCGTTCCACCTGCGTGGCCGCCGCCCGCTGCCGGTTGCGCCGTGCCACCAGAATGTCGATGAAGCGGCGGTAGTCCTCGATGCTGGCGAAGTCGCGGCTGCCGCGCAGGATCAGCGCCTGTTCGATGGCCTTCTTCAGGTGCCGGTTCTGGGACTCCACCGCGCCGTTCTCATGAGCTTCCCCGCGGTTGTTGCGACTGGCCTCCATGCCGTAATGGCCGACGAAGGCATTGTAGCGCGTGGTGATATCCTGGCGCTGGTCAGCCGTCAGGTTGCGGAAAGCGGCCGAGAGGCTGTCGGTGCGATGCTCCTGTGGTGCCCCGCCGAGCGACCAGAGCGCCTGCTGCAGGTTCTCGGCCAAGGCCGTGAAGCTCTCCCCGCCCAGGACCACCCCGACATGCTCCCACCGGCTGTAGACCATGACGAAGTGGTAGAGCAGATGCGGGAATAGCTGGCCCGCGATCGTCACCTCCAGCTCCTCGGCATGAGTGAAGTCGGACTGGGCCATGCGGCCCGGCTCCGGCGTCTGGCGGAAGATGATGTCGCGCTCGGGTCCGTTCAGCGCCCGCCACTGCCGCACCCGCCGTTCCAGGGTGCGCCGGATCCGGTCATCGGGGAAGGCCAGCGGGTGCAGGCCCTGAAGGTGGCGCAGCAGGGTGACGGCCTGCAAGGCGCTGTCCCTCTCCAGCAAGGGAAGGATGTCGCCCTCCCAATAACCCTCGAGGGGATCGGCCACCGTGCGCCCGTGAACGATCTTGCGGTTCGAGGGCAGCGTCGGGTTGGCATCGAACCGTCGGGCCGTGCGCTCGCTGAACCCGGCGCGGGCGGCCGACGTGCGCTGACTGTGATATCGGAGGTCGGACATGTATAATCTCAATTGCTGGTCGTTGATGGGTTTGTAGGCCAACCCGGATCCTCCGTTTGACGGCAGAGGAACCCGGCTTACCAACCCGCAGCGACCAGCACCTTCCCCGAAATCAATCAGGCCGGTGGGGCTGCCCTCCAGACGGGCATGCCCGTCTTCCGTTCAGCCCCACCGGCCAAGGTGGTTGTCGGCACCGGCCAAGATGGTTGTCGCGCAACAGAAGCGCGACCACGCGAAGCTGGTGGACGCCATCATCGCGGGCGTCCCGGCGCTGCAGGTCAGGGACCGGATGATCGACCTCGATGCGCGGCGCCAACTGCTCGAGGCGCAGCTGGCCGCGACCGACGCCCCCGCCCCTGTGCGGTTTCATCCGGGGATGGCGGGGGTCTACCGTGCCAAGGTTTCGGCGCTGATCGCGGCCTTGGGGGACGCGGACGGGATGGAGATGTCGAAGGAGACGCTGCGGGCGCTGATCGAGAAGATCGTGCTGAGCCCAGACCCTGAGGGGGAGGGGCTGCTGATCGACCTGCACGGGGCGCTGGCGGGCCTGCTGCGATTCGCGACCGGGCTGCCCGTGGTCGGCCCCGGCAGCGCCACCGGGGGCCCAAACAGCCGCGCGGCCTCGGATGGAATTTCCGAAGCCATTGATAACATTTGCGAATTAGTGTTGGTTGCGGGGACAGGATTTGAACCTGTGACCTTCAGGTTATGAGCCACAACCCATTGAAATACAGGAACCTCTTAATTTCAAGCACTTACGGGACAAGCCTTTGAAAGCACAAACGTGTTCGCCGTTTTTGATCGGATTTCGAAGGGTTGAGATGGCTCTCAATGTGCCCAAAATTGTGTTCACGGGTTGACCAGACGTTGACCAGAGTATCCGTCTTGATCAAGCCTCTTTAATCACCCAATTTCGGTTTGCTTTGATGAGGGCGTTGGCGAGTTCAATCAGCTTTCGCATGAGCGCAGTAAGGGCGACTTTTGGTGGCTTTCCAGCTTGTAGAACGTCAACCACCTTGTCAGCGCGCGACAACCATCTTGGCCGGGTTTCAGGCCGCTGAGGTTGGCGTGTCGTTCAATGTTTCTGGTTAGGTTTCTCCTTCGTTTTGGTTGTCGGTGATGGTTGTCGCTGGGGCTTCGGCCTGTGCCCTTTTGTTTGAGGCGGCGGCGCGCTGACGGAAGCTTTCGGCGTTCATCTCAAGAATGCTGGCGTGATGGACGAGGCGGTCGATGGCGGCGACAGTCATGGCTTTGTCGGGGAAGATCTGATCCCAGCCGCTGAACGGTTGGTTGGCCGCGATGGCGATGCTGCGATATTCATAGCGCCGAGCGATCAGTTCGAAGAGGACGCCGGTTTCAGCCTGATCCTTGTGGGCATAGGTGATGTCGTCGAGGATGATCAGGTCGAACTTGTCGAGTTTGGCCAAGGCCGCCTCGAGAACGAGGTCGCGTCGCGCGGCCTGAAGCCTCTGCACGAGATCGCTGGTCCGGGTGTAGAAGACGCGATGTCCTGCTTCGATCAAGGCATGACCAATAGCGCACAGGATGTGGGTCTTGCCGGTGCCTGAGTTGCCGATTGCGATCAGGTTGCCGCCGCCGTCCAGCCAATCGCCTGCCGCCAGGGCCTCGATGCGGGGGCGCGGCAAGGTTGGCAGGGCCTTGAAGTCGAAGGTTGCCAGTGTTTTGCCTGCCGGTAGTTGTGCCTCGTTCAGATGCCGCCTGATGCGGCGCATGTCCCGCTCGGCCAGTTCATATTCCGCCAGAACGGCAAGGAAACGGGCGGCTGGCCAGCCTTCGGTGTCGGCGCGGGTGGCAATCTCGGCCCAGAGTTTGTGGAAGCTGGGCAGCCGCAGCGCGGTCAGCATGCTGGGCAGCGTGTGGATGTCGATCTCGCGGGCGGTCATGCGCTTGCCCCCAAGAGAGCATCGAAGCTGTCCAGCGAGGGGTGAGCGACAGCAACGTCCCTTGGCAATGCTGTGGCCTTTGGAGCCAGCAGCAACACCAGGGCCTTGGGCTCCGGCACCCGACCTGCGTCGAGGTCTGCTGCCAGCAGATGCGCCAGTTCCGCCTCACAGGCTTGAACATGTGCAATGAACAGCAGATCGACCATCCGGCGGCAGGCGTCCCGCCTTGGCAGGTCCCGCTGCAATACCTTCCATGCCTCGGCGTATTCAGTCCGGGGGAACAGGCTGTCGCGGTAGATCGAACTCCACAGGGCTTGCGGTTTGCGCTTCAGGGCGTGGATGACATGGTGGTAGTTGATGACGTGGACGCGATGGCCATCGTTGCGTCCACGGGCCCGGGGATGGGTCACGACGAGGGTGCCGCCCAGAAACGCCTCAATGCGGTCATCGTAGAGGTGAACCCGCAAACGTTGCCCGATCAACTGCGATGGGGCGCTGTAGAAGATGCTCTTGATCAGGAACCCACCCGTCCGGGTGACCGGCGCCACAATCTCAGTGAAGTCTGTCGTCCGCCGTTGCGGCAAGGGCTTCAAATGCGTCCTTTCTGCCTGAACGGCAGCCACCCGTTGCTTGTTGCGCCTGGCAACCAGCATGTCGACAAAGCGCCGGTAGTCTTTGACGCATGCGAAGTCGCGGCTGCCGCGCAGGATCAACGCCTGATTGATTGCGGACTTGAGGTGCCGGTTCTGGGATTCCACCGCCCCGTTCTCGTGGGCCTCACCACGGTTGTTGCGGCTGGCATCCATGCCGTAATGACTGACGAAGGCATCATAGCGCTGCGTCATATCTTCGCGTTGATCGACAGTCAGATTACGGAAAGCGGCTGAGAGGCTGTCGGTGCGGTGGTTTTGCGGCACGCCGCCAAGCGACCAAAGGGCCTGCTGCAGGTTCTCGGCCAAGGCCGTGAAGCTTTCGCCGCCAAGAACCACGCCGACATGTTCCCAGCGGCTGTAGACCATGACGAAGTGATAAAGCAGGTGCGGGAACGGCTGCCCTGCGATCGTCACGCCCAGCTCGTCAGCATGGGTGAAGTCGGATTGGCCCATATATCCCGGCTCCGGCGTCTGGCGGAAGATGATGTCGCGCTCGGGGCCGCTCAGCGCCCGCCACTGGCGCACCCGCCGCTCCAGGGTGCGCCGAATACGATCATCGGGGAACGCCATTGGATGCGCGCTTTGAAGGTGGCGCAACAGGGTGACGGACTGCAACGCGCTGTCCTTCTCAAGCAGAGGAAGAAGATCGGTCTCCCAATAGTCTTCAAGGGGATCGGCCACCGTGCGCCCATGAATGATCTTACGATGCGAAGGCGGTGTCGGGTCGGCATCGAAGCGTCTGGCGGTCCGTTCGCTGAACCCGGCGCGGGCAGCCGCGGTGCGCTGACTGTGATTTTGGAGGTCGGTCATGTATACTCTCAATTGCTGGTCGGTGATGGGTTTGTAGGCCAATCCAGGTCCTCCGTTTGAAGGCAGAAGACCCCAGTTTACCAACCCGCAGCGACCTGCACCTATTCCCAAAATCAATCAGGCCGGTGGGGCTGCCCTCCAGACGGGCATGCCCGTCTTCCGTCCAGCCCCACCGGCCAAGGTGGTTGTCGGCACCGGCCAAGATGGTTGTCGCTCATCAACAGCTTTAATCATGGCTTGATATTTTGCCTTGAGGTCAGGGTTGAATCTCATCGCGACCAAGGCTGGCATGTAGAGGGCGTCCCTCACTACTTTGCGACCACCCTGAATGAATGATTTCCCTCGCCATTGTCCAGATTGCCGTGTCATCGGCGCTACTCCAGTTAAACAAGCCACCTGCTTTCGGTCCATACTCCCGATTTCAGGCATCTCTATGAGAATGGTTGAAGCACAGACCGCACCAATGCCAGGAATTGAGCGGAGAATTTTCATTGAGTTCGCCAGCGTGTCATTGGAATTTATCAGACGGTCAATCTCAGCATTAATTTCAGCGATGTTCTTATCAACTTGAGCCAAGCGGGTTTTACTTTGACGGCAAGTGATGGGCAGGGTTTGGGTTTTCAGACGACTCATGATGCCCGTTCTATCCTTGATCAATCCCGATCTGAATGAGCGTAACTCCTTAAGGTCATGTTGTATTTTTGTGGCTGGCTCATCTGGTTGTAATGCAAAAGCATTCCCCATGGCGGCCAGCATTTTTGCATCAACGGCGTCGGTTTTTGCGCGTACACCTTGTGCTTGCGCAAATCGGCGCGCCTGCAAAGGGTTCACCTTTACCAATGGTAAATGCGCACCCAAGGCGCGCTCCAGCCCACCGTGGTAAGCGCCTGTTGCTTCATAAACAACGCGTGTTACCGTCGTCTGTGCGCAGAACTTGGAAAGCGCCTTAAATCCTGCAGGGCAATTGCTAAACGACATCATCTTCCCGTCGCTCAGCCGGTGAATGTCTAAAGTGGCTTTGGAAATATCTATACCAATGGTATCATCGGGCATCTTCGTCATATCCTATGCTTGTCCTAGAGGGCTTCGTGCCGCTCTGTATCCGTTCAGGCCTGTGGCGAAGGTGGTGGTTGATCTTACTCTGATACGGTCCTCAAAGACCAAGCTCTAAACGATCCAACCACCACCACAGACAAGCATTTCAAAATGCTTGTCTGTGGCTCTTGTTTCGCACAAAAGCTGGGACCTTCATAAGACAAGCAGGAAGTGATTATGCCGCTCAACCATCGCAGAACCAAGCGACGTGCGTATTTCATGTGTGATGCTGGAGTCAGGACCAGAGGCGAAAGTAGGGCCAAAATCGCCGTCCAATAAGATAAATCGTTGGGGCGCGTGCCGCCCCTTTAACGAAGTCCGGATTATTCCCAATGTTTCCGCGATTCTCTCCCAGCCTGCGCTGGGTGCCAATCCTAACCCATTGGCATCATTGGGTGGAATTCAAGCTAGGCCCCAATTCCACCTTCCGCCTGTTTTCCGCCCCCTGCCCCATGTTCTGACTTGATAGAGGTGCCGATCTACGCCTGTGTCTATTGGGAAAGGAGGCCAATTTGATGGTCAAACGATTGAAACTGAATGAGAAAGCTCTGCGTGAGGCAGAGCCAATCGAGGGCAACAGCTACCAGATTTTTGACACAGAAATTCTTGGTCTTGCGGCAAAGGTGCAGACGTCCGGCATGCGGACGTTCACGCTGGATTACCGTTACGCCGGGCGCCAGCGGCGCATGACCATTGGCCGCTGGCCAGAGTGGAGTGTGACGGCCGCGCGCGAACGTGCCAAAGACCTGCGCCGCATGATCGACGAAGGTCAGGATCCGCTGGCGGCCAAGGAAGAGCTGCGCGAAGCGCCACACATCACCGACATGATCGACCGTTACATCCGCGAACACCTGCCCAAACTGGCACAGGTCAACGCGGGTGATCAGACATCAATGCTCCGGCAGATGCTTGAGCCTGCATGGGGTGACCGGCTGGTCACCGACATCACCAAATCTGATGTTGCGAAGTTTTTGGATTTTGTGGCCGAGGGCCGACCGCGCCCCTGCAAGCTAAAGCCCAACAACCGCGCGCGCAAGCTTCAGGGCCACAAGCCAACGCCAGTACGCGCCAACCGCGTGGGCGAGGTGCTGCGCAAGATGTTCACATTGGCCGTGGAATGGGAGTGGCGCGCAGACAACCCCGCGCAGGGCTTTCACCGGCGGCTTGAGCATGCCCGCGAGCGCTTCCTGAGCCCCGAGGAGTTGGTCCGGCTTGCCGCAGCACTCGACAAAGCGGCGGATCAGCGGGGCGCTTCAATCATGCGCCTGTGTATGCTGACCGGCGCGCGCGTCGGCGAGGTGCGCACGGCGCGGTTTGAACAGTTCAACCTCGACTACGCCATCTGGTCAAAACCCGCATCGACCACCAAGCAGCGCAAGATCCACCGTGTGCCGATATCGCAAGACGTGGTGGCCATCGTGCGCCAGCGCAAGCTGGTGGTACCGAAAGAAAATGTATGGCTCTTTCCCGGCGATGCCATCGGTAAGCCCGTGCGGGAAGTCCGCCGCTTCTGGCTCAAAATCCGGCAGGAGGCCGATCTGCCAGATGTGCGCATCCACGATCTGCGCCACACCTTCGCGTCGCTTCTGGTCAGCGGTGGCGCCTCACTCGAAGTCATCGGGCGGCTGCTTGGCCACAGCCAGATGCAAACAACACAGCGTTATGCCCATTTGATGGAATCGCCACTGCGTGCAGGCGTGGACAGCGTGGCCAGCATTTTCCGGCCACGCCCCCAGCTTGTCCATGATGCCGACAAGGACAATCGCTCAGCCTAAGCGCTGGGCGTTACTTCCCCCCGCGCAAGAGCCGCCAGATCAGCAGGATGCGCTTTCGAATCGTGCTGTCCTCCGGAACCTTGCCGGACTTCGAGTTGCGGATGAACCAGTCCTGCACATCCCCCACCAAGGCCGCCTGAGTTTCTGGCACCCCTTCATCATTGATGCGTTTGAAGAGCCACGCGTACATGGCATCCCAATCATACCGCGGCGTTGCCCCAGCCGAGTGGGCGCTTCTGCGCAAAATGTCGTGTTCATCTTCATAGCGCTGAACATCCTGTCCCGGCACCAGCAGATCAGCGCTGCGGATAACAATCCCTTCAGCCGGATCGGTAATGAATATCCAATCTCCTCCCTCATACGGGGCAAGACGGCGCAGCGTGGCTGCGTCTTCGCTGGGACCGATCCGACGAAACATGGGCATCATATCCGCGACATTGACCTGGACGAGCCCCCCGATCCGGTGATGCCCGCAATTGACCGGCGAAATACCGACAATAACGCGCAGCTGCCCAAGGATGGCAGCATCCACCACCCTGTGCACAGGGCATTCCCAGCGGATTGCCAATTCCATGATCGAAAAGAACGCACTTGGTGAGGCTGTCATAATCATTCTCCTTTGTTTCCGCCACCATTCAGCCAGCCGCACATACTTCGCC
Organism: Paracoccaceae bacterium Fryx2; assembly: GCA_032334235.1. Classification (NCBI taxonomy): domain Bacteria; kingdom Pseudomonadati; phylum Pseudomonadota; class Alphaproteobacteria; order Rhodobacterales; family Paracoccaceae; species Paracoccaceae bacterium Fryx2. Next base: position 36,123 of record JAVSGI010000005.1, on the reverse strand, counting down.
ATTGCCCACGCTGCGCCCGGGCAATGTGTTCCCGATCGCGCGCTGACAGCGCGCGGGGATGATTTGCGAAATCTATGTACCAAGGGAGCGCAAGAATCGCTCCAGCCGGTTCTGACAGCTTGCGGAAACCTGCACCAAATGCACTAGTGAGGGCGTAAAACTATGGCACCCCCATTCATGACCTATGTTCCCTTTTCAAAAACGCTGGAGTTGATGAAGCTCGCCGACATGGCAGCCCTGCGCCCAAAGGGCGTCAGCCTCTTGGATATTCAGGCCACCTTCAATGTAAACCACCGCAGCGCGCAGCGCATGGCACGTGCGCTGGAGACTGTCTTCCCGGCGGTGAACGTGCGCATCGATTTGACCGACCGCCGGAAATGGTGGTCATTTGCAGGGGATACGCGCCAATTGCGATTGCAGGGCATCCAGGATGACGAACTCTCCGCGCTGGAGATGGGTATACGCCGGGCTCTGCGGGAAGGGGCCGCAACCGAAGCGAGAGCACTGAAAACTTTACGCAATCGCGTGATATCGCTTCATCCCGTGGGCGAGGTCCTGCGCGCTGAGGTGGACGCGGAGGCCACGCTGCAAGCTCGGGGACATACCTGTCGCCCCAGCCCTCATACCTCCTATGATCCCGAAATTCTCGAGGTGATCGATCTGGCCCTCAAGGGACCGTTCAAGCTGGAAATCACCTATCTGGGTGAGCGGGATGATGCCCCCTGCATGCGCACTGTTGAGCCATACGGGGTTCTGTTCGGTCTGCGCTGTTATCTCGTTTGCCGCGTGCCCGATGCGGACAAACGCACCAGGCATTTGCAGATTGATCGTATCCTCAAGGCCCGACGCCTGAACGAGAGCTTTGCACGGGATCAGGAATTTGACCTCCATGCACATGCCGCGCGAACATTTGGGTCGTTTGATTCAGAAACCGAATTTGGCACCGTGATTTGGCGCTTTAACAAACGTGCGGCACCCTTCGCGCGGGACTATGTGTTTCATCCCAATCAGATACTGCAGGATGACCAAGATGGCGGTCTGATCGTCAGCTTTGAGGCGGGCGGTTGGTTGGAGATGGCCTGGCATCTTTACAAATGGGGCGACACGGTTGAAGTCGTCGCTCCGGATGAATTGCGCGAGCTGGTTTCTGAACACCGGCGCAGTGATTTCCCCTCATTTCCATAAAAACGCGGTCTCGTCCGAGTGGAACGCGTTCCCATGCCGTTCCGCACCCAGCCCATCCCGTGCGCCCCGCTGAACGCTGAACCAAAGCAGCCATTCATGGAGCAGCGCTGAAGTGTCCATTCTGTGGGGGTGGAATTACCCCGGAAAATTCCGGAATCTGCCTTCAAAACCGAACGGCTGGCGCGCACAAAACTAAAAATACCCAATAAAATATGGGGTGGAATTTGTCTGCGGCCCCAATTCCACCTTCCGCCTCGTTTCCACCCCTCGGCCTCTGCTGTGATCTCCCCAGCCCGACTGTCTCGGGCGCGAACCGAGGAGATCACCCATGTCAGAGACGATGACACTTGAACCGACCACCGAGCCTTTGAGCCTGCTCTCGGACTGGATCAGCCGCGAGCATCTGGCCGAAGACCTTATGCTGAAGCCCGACACGCTGTCGCGCTGGGAGGCCAGGCGCGAGGGACCGCCCTGCATGCGCATTGGGCGCAAGGTCTTCTATCGCCGCAGCAGCGTCGAGCAGTGGCTGCTGAACCGTGAGCAAAGCCGCGCGCCCCGTCAACGGAGGAGCCGTCGATGAGCATCTCGCTGCCCTTCCGCAAGCACAACCAGCGCGGTGAGCGTGACGCGGCCCGCCAGGACTGGATCGACGACCGCCGCCGTGAGGCGCGGATAGTTGTGGCCGATGTGGCTCATCATTCCGATCACCTGCTGCGCATGGCCTGCAAGGTTCTGGTCCAGCACGGCGAGACGCCAGAGGAATGCGAGGATGCGCGCATCTTACTGGTCATCATAGACGCTAAATCACCCGGACGTGACGATCGCAGGTCTCGCGACGGGGAGGACCGAGGATGAAGCGGCGCGGGACACCGGAGGCAGATCTGCAACGCGCTGTTGTGGTCGCCCTTCGCTTTGCCCTCCCAAAGGGGGCAATCATTCATCACTGCGTCAACGAGGTAACCGAGGCAGGTCCCCGTGGGGCGAAGCGCCAGGCGATCCTTGTGGGCATGGGTGTGCATGCAGGTTTTGCGGATTTGATCGTGCTCTGCGATGGCCGCGTACTGTTCCTGGAGCTGAAATCCCTCAAGGGGCGGCTGAGCCCCACGCAGGAGGCGTTTCGAGATGCCATGCTGGCGCAGGGCTTTGGCTGGGCACTGGTGCGCAGTCTCGACGATGCGCTGGGTGCACTTGCCGATCATGGGTTCACCACCCGCGTGGTCAGTCACGACACATTTCAGCGCGCTGAGGCCACCTTGGTGCGGAGGGCCCAGCCATGAGCCACAAAGCGACTGTCTGGGCCATCCAGCAACGCGGGCTGAAGCCTGCCACCAAGATCGTGCTCTGGTTTCTGTGCGACCGGCACAACCCGGATTTCGGCTGTTTTCCGACGCAGGCCCGGCTTGCCGATGATGCCGAAATGTCGATCTCGGCGCTGAACGAACACCTCGCCAAGTTGGAAAAACTGCACTTGATCCACCGCGTCCGCGTCCATGATCCGCGCACGCACAAGCGCCAGGCGACACGCTACATCTTGGGGTTTGAAGAAGTGTTTCCACAAGAGCCAACTCCGGAAACCGGACACGGTTTAAGCAGAACAGAGGAAGAACAACACGTCGACCCAACTCCGGAAACCGGAGATAGGGCCATCTCCGGATTTTCGACAAAGCCATCTCCGGATTTTGCCCAAAGCCATCTCCGGAATCCGGAGACTAACCTTGTAAGGGAACCTTTAAGTAAACCTGTAAAGGAGGAGGAGGACGCGCAAGCGCGAGATTCCAATTTTGAGAATTTCTTCGCAGAACTGCTCGGCGCGCTGGGCTTTGCCGCCGATGCCAGCCTCCCAGCGTGGTGGCAGGGCTTACCAGCGCAATTGCACGTTCGCCGCTGGATCGATGACCTCGGGTTGTCTGAGGATCGGATCATCGAGACCGCCACCGAGACTCGGCGCGATCACCCGAACCCGCCCGATGGCCCAAAGGCGCTGGATCGGTTCATGGAACGCGCCGCTCAGCGTGATGCGCAGGCCGCAGCAGATGCAAGCGGCGGGAAAGCCAAACGGCAGCGCAAGCGCGATGTTGGCCCTCCACCCAGTGAAGATCAACTCGCGGCCTTTTACGCCGCCAAGGTGAACTCCGACGAATATCTGCCCGCCAGCATGATCAGCAACGCCATGTGCGAGGCCATGCTGGCGCGTGGCCTTGTCACCCGCGAGCGGCTGCTGCTGCGAAAGGGGCGGTGAATGGCATGGTGTCACGTCCCCGGCATGGATTGTCCCTCTGCGCAGGCGGCGGAGGCTTGGATATGGGCCTCATGCTGGCCGAGCCCGGCTATCACACCCGCGCCTTCGTCGAATGTGAAGACTGGCCTCGATCTGTGCTCATCACCGCCCAGCGCGCGGGGTATTTCGCCCCAGCGCCAATCTGGGATGATTTGCGCAGCCTCAAAGCCCGGTCCTTCCGCGGTGCCTTTGACACGGTTCTCGCCGGATATCCCTGCCAGCCCTTCAGTGCCGCTGGCAAACGCGGCGGCGCCGACGATCCGCGCCACCTCTGGCCCGAAGTCGCCCGGGTCATCCGGGAATGCATCCCAGAATGGGTCTTCGTTGAGAACGTCGCCGGTCACGTCAGCCTCGGCCTTGAAGCCGTGCTGCGAGACCTTTGGAGAATGGGCTACACGCCTGCGGCAGGCCTGTTCAGCGCGGCTGAAGTTGGCGCGCCGCACCAGCGGTTACGAATCTTCATCCTGGCCCACACCGATGAGCCTGCATCCGGGCACGGCCACCTACAACCCGGCGGGCAACAGCGACTTCACCCGCAAGGCGGAAGCGCTTGCGCTGGGCATCACGAACTGGTCGACGCCCAAGGCGACGGACGGCGCGAAGGGCGGGCCGGGTCAGAGCTATGGTTCGGGCGGCACCCCACCCCTGCCAGCACAGGCGGCTCAATGGCAGACGCCGGTGGCGGACGATCAGGTCGACCGGCTGCGCGGCAAGATCAACAGCCGGGGCGAGCCGAAGTTGTCGGCGCAGGCGATCCAGTGGCCGACACCGGCGGCGCAGAACTGGAAGGGCAGCAGTGCGGCCAGCATCACCCGCGCCGATGGCAAGAGCCGGATGGATATCCTGCACTACCGGGCGGAGCAGGGCTTCACCCACCCGGACCCGGCGATCGGGAGGCATGGGCGGCGGTTCTCACCGCACGGCCCGATCTCGCGCCCGCTGTGGGCTTCAATGATTGCCTTGCATGGGCGGGTCGTCTCGCGACGGATCCTGAAAGCCCGGGCACGGCGGCGGCTCAATCCGATCTTCGTCGGATGGCTGATGGGCTGGCCCATCGGGCATGCGCTCTGCGCCTGCTCGGCAACGGAGTTCATCCTCTGGCAGCAGCGCATGCGTGGCGCACTCTCGCAGCTGCCCATGGCCTCGGGCCCTTGGATCTGGCGGCCGACCGAGGGAACGGAGGGCCCAGCGCAAATGAGCCTCTTTGACGGATCGCTGCCATGAGCATGCAGGGACGGATTGGCCGCGCCGGTGGTGCTAAGGTGAAACGCGCGCTGGGCGTGCAAGCGCTGCTGGAATGGGCGTTCCGGGTGGAACAAGCGCAGTTGGAATTGCCCCCACCAAAGGGTGCCATCGAGGAAGGCTACGGGTTTGGTCTCGAATACATCCTGCTGCAACGCGCGGCGCTGGGCTGCAAGGTTGACGGTGGTCAGCACAAGATGGGCAGCTACACCCATGCCGACGCCGAAGTGATCGCTGCCACAGTCGCGGGGATGCCTGACAATCTCGGCGGCATCCGGATGGCGATCGGCGTGGCCGAAATGGCGCACGCAGGCATAACGCCCGACTGGATGCCCGGCGCGGTGCCGCGCTGCGTGCCGGTGGAAACCAAGCAGAACCAGTATGGCGAACGATCAAGCACCATCATCGTGGGCTTTGAGCGCATCCGGGTTCGAGGTCCGACTGCACGCGGCACTTGGAAAACCATAGATATCCTCGCCTGCCCGGTGACCTGGCGACCGCATCCGGAACAGATCGCAGCCGCCCGGCGCGGCTATGAGGATTGGTGGCAGGCGCTGGATTGGGTGAGGGATGGGTTGGTGGCGGGTGGCATGCTGCGCGAGATGGAAGTGACGGCGGTGATGCCGAAGGTGCAGCCATGGGCACTGTCCAAGAGGACACAACCCTCAAACCGCATATGATCATGCAGCTCGGGCTGCACGCATCACACGACGGAACATCAACTCCATCAACATGTCACGGGCCTCCTTGTCTTGCATGAAAGCGTTTCGCATCTGGTTGTCCCGCTGGAAAACATGGATCGCACGGCGCATGAACTCAGCGTTAAAGCGGTCCTTGACCACTTCCGGCGCATTGTTGCGCAGAATCTCAACCCACGCCTCGTCATCTAAAATAGCGTCGTTAACCGCCTCGAAGCGGATATAGTCCTCTTCAGTGAAGTTTGTGCCATGACGCGCGTTGAATGCATCGATAATCTCGGACAGCGCCCTTTGTTCTTCCTCGGTATAGGCATTCGCACCAAAGCGGTCGATTGGTGACAGGCTGGCGGTATCGTCACGTTGGAGGCGGCCATCCGAAACACCCTGATCTTGTAGACGGTATGCAGTCATCTGCAACATGTCGTCAGTTATGTCTTCACCTTCAGGCGCGGCACGCGACGGCAGCAACCGCTTCAACCAGGAGCCATACAGATGCAGCTTTTCCAGCCCCGTGTCCTGCAAGCTGACCACTTGCGCGATGAAGGAATAGAAGCGCAGGAACGACGCCAAAAGCTGGCGAAATTCCTCCTGTTCATCTTCAGCCAGTTGGGCTTCAAAGCGAGCAACCGCTTGACGGACAATCCCTTCCAATACCGGTCGCTCATCGGCAGCTTGCCTATTTCCGAGGAACCGGCCAACGAAGCGGTCAATCTCATCCTGCTGCAGGATCCCGAAGGCATTCAACCGCGCCTGCAGGTTGTAGATTTGATTTGGGTCTGAACGGTCTTCCATTCCTGTGGCATTGAAATAAGGCTTGAATGCCTCTTGGATGTCCTGGACCGCATTTCTGAAATCCAGAATGAAGGTCCGGGTTTTCGTCGGAGAGGTCCGGTTCAAACGCGACAACGTTTGTACTGCCTGCAATCCGTCCAGCTTGCGGTCGATGTACATCGCCAACAGCTTTGGTTGGTCGAATCCGGTCTGATACTTTTCAGCAACTACCAACACGTTGAACTCAGCTCCATCGAACCGACGGGGCAATTCCGTTTCCGGAAAACCGTTCATTCCCGGCTCAGAGTAGGACTGACCATCCACCAAAATCTCGCCCGAAAACGCTACTAGAGAATGCACATTCTCATATTCCTGCGCGACGACATATCGGCTGATCGCCTGATGGGTGCGGATAGCATGTTCCCTGCTGGAGGTTACAACCATTGCCTTTGCGTGGCCACCCAGCTCTGGCAGGGCGTGGCGACGGAAGTGTTCAACGATCACCTCGGCTTTCTGATCCATCGCGGTTTCATGGAAATCAACGTATCGGGCAACCTTCCGCCGCGATTTTCGTTCCAGAAGCTCCGGATCCTCGTCGATGGCCTTCTCCAAGGCAAAATAGGCCTGATACGTCTGGTAGTTCTGAAGCACGTCGAGGATGAACCCCTCCTCAATTGCCTGCCGCATAGAATAGAGATGGAACGGAACGGGCAACCCGTCTGGCCCACTGATGCCGAACCGTTCCATCGTAACGTTGCGAGGTGTCGCGGTGAAAGCCAGATACGATAGGTTGGTTTGTGGACCGCGTAGGCGCTGCAACTCCAGCAGGGCCCGTTCCACCCCATCGTGCTCATCATCGTCGGAAATCCCGCCGTCCGCCAATATCCGCGCCATGCTATCGGCATGTTTGCCCGATTGCGAACTGTGCGCTTCATCAATCAGGATCGCGAACCGGCGCTGGGCCTCATTTTTCAGAACGCTCATCTGATCCGTGGAAAACTTATGGATCGTCGATATGATGATCTTGGCACCCTGCTCGATGGCGGCCCGTAACTGCCTCGACGTGCCATCGATGGCCTTCACATAGTTCGCGGTCTGGGCAAAGGATTTCACCGTGTTCTGAAGTTGCCTGTCCAAGACTACCCGGTCAGTAACGATGATCACGCTGTCAAAGACTGGTCGATCCTGATCATCGTGCAGGGTGGCAAGCTGATGGGCGACCCATGCAATAGTGTTGGATTTTCCCGAACCCGCCGAATGCTGGAACAGGTAGTTCTGCCCAGCGCCCTTTTGCTTGGCATCTGCGCATAGGCGACGCACGGCATCAAGTTGATGGAAACGGGGCCAGATGGTCGTACGCTTGACCTTACCACCCGACTCCTCGACTTCACTGACCAATACGAATTTGTGGATAATATCGAGCAGCACTTCGCGCGACCACACCGCCTTGCAGCCTGGGACATCGCGGTACAGGTAGGCAATACGAAATTCACCTTCGATATCTGGACTGCCCGCGCCACCATTCCGCCCCCGGTTGAAGGGCAAGAACCGAGTCCGACCGTTTTCAAGATGGGTCGTCATCGACACGTTGTCTTGGTCCAAGGCGAAATGGACCAGCGCCCCGCGCTTGAACGTCAGCAGGAACTCACCGTTTGGCGACCGGTCGCGGCGATACTGGGTCTCTGCCGTCTGATAGGTGGAACCCGTCAGAGTGTTCTTAATCTCCAACGTGATCACCGGAATGCCATTCACAAAAAGCACCACGTCGATGGCGTTCTCCGATGACCGACTGTAGCGCACCTGACGCATAGCGGTCAGGATGTTGCCCTCGTAGGCACGCACCAGATCCGGGTTCATCGCTGAAGCAGGACGAAACCCGCACAGGCTTATGCGAATACCTGGAACGATGGTGATACCCTGCCGCAGCACCTCCAGCGTGCCGACAGCGCCAAGGCGGCTGGCAATCTGCCGGGAAAGTTCGGCCTCGGCGCGGCCGGGGTATTGGTCATTCAGTCGAGTCCATGCACCGGGTTGAGTCGCACGAATAAACTCGACCGCCATCTCGGGGTCGATGGCGTTCGCTCGGTCAAAGGCCGCATAGGGACGCTCCACCCAGCCCTGCTGTGTAACAAGCTGGTCCACGAGGTGGATTTCGACAGCCTCTTCGGTGTGCAACTTCTCGCGGCGAATATTGGGGCTGGTCATGAATTTTTTCCTCGAGCGACGCTGGCCGGAACATTCAGACGCAGGCGTTCAATCAAATCAACAAAATGATCACGGAGCGCACGCATGGCGTCGCGGAGAAAGTCCATCTCGGCCCAACCTTCGGGGCCGGGAAACTGGCCTTTTTCGCCACCGTATCGCAGGTAGGTCGAGCGTGGGTCAACCGCATGCAATTCAAGAATGCGGTTCTGCGACCAGTCAGGCAGGCATGGTGCCATGACGATCAGCTTTGCCAGATCATGTTCTCTGCCAGGTTTTCCGCCATGCGCTTCGATCAGGGACTTGAGGTAAAGCTCAAACGAGTGGCGATAGAGATAAAGGATCGGGCTGGAGACAGTATAATCGGCCACATGGTTATCGTTCACCAGCTTCACAATGGCTTCGGCCGCGTTGAAGTATTGATCTGCCAATCCACGCTTATTTTCTACCAACGCAACCATCCCGTCCCGCAAAATCCCCTTCGGGTAGGACCATTCATCAAAACGCGCGGCCCTGTCATCCATCTCGGTGAATAGCGGTGTATGCCGCAGATGGTCTGCGTCGTCACTCATGCACCGCTCCACTGATAACCGATCATCCCGTCACTCACTCTCAAAAAGGCTGGGCGTGCTGGTCGATATCGTTCGCGGCCCCGCGCCATGCGGGACGATGCCGTTGCGGCGCATCCAGGCAAGCCAGTTGTGCAAATCGGCCTCTTTGAACTTACCCTTGTCTGCGTGCCAGTTTTGGCGGAAGCCTCGGATGATCGCGGCATCGTCGGGCTGCTGGCCATCGATCAGCGCGTCGTTCCAAACGGCGTAAAGGGTCGCGACGGCTTCGGTTGCCTCGGTATTCATGTCCCTGAAAAGATCCACCATGCTGCGAAGGCTGGCGACCTTGTCGCCTAGATGTGCCGACAAGGCGTCGCGATGGTCCCCGGCCCGGGGCATGCGCTGGAAAGTGATCCTGCCGCGGTCGGCGGTGCCATCTTCCTTGGCGTCGAAGAACTGTCCTTGGCGCAGCCCGACTTCGATTTCCGGCATCATGGCGCCGTCGTAAGGGCCTGCGCGATAGCGTTCATATCGCCCATCGATTTCATTGATGTTAGCGTGGGCTTCGGCCAAGTACATCATCTTTTGCAGCTTTATGCGCCCCAATGATGGCTGCGCGCCGAGCCGATGCACCACGTCGGCGGCGACCAGCACACGGACAGTGCACCGATCTGGTCCGGTGACGGGTTGCGGGGTGGGATGCACCGGGACGACCTCGGCGACAGCGCGCGTCGGCGGCTTGGCAGCCGCTGATTGAGCATGTGCAGCAACATCGATCTGCCCTGTCACAGCGGCAGTGATCAGGGCGGCACGGTATTCACGCAGGCGAACTATGGAGTTTGTGACCCGTTCCGAGATCGCGGTGAACCGATCGAGCCGGGCATTCAAATCGTCAAGGACCGCTCGCATTTCCTCGGGCGGCGGAACCGCAATCGGCAGCTTTTCGACATTGGTTTTGGATATCGACGCAAGGTTTGTGCTCTGGTTCGAGTGCAGATAGAAGAAGTCTCGTGCGTATCGGGCATTAGTGGCCATCGAAATCCAGTCGGAATAGCGCAGATCGCCCGGCGTGACGCAGAACACATGGTTCTGGTTCAGGCAGGGTTCAAACGGCGCATGCCAGACGGCACCCCGACCGAGCTTGTCGTTGTCGCCCCCTTCGTTCATCAGAACATCGCCGCGTCGCAGGCTAAACCGCTTGATCTCAGTTTCGGTCACGTCGATTTCTGCAACATCGGAGACATTGACCCAACCCGCCTGCACATTTGCGACCCGCAGATAGGGTGTTGTGATAACAACAGCGCCCTCGGGGAGTGTTCGACCCAATGTCATTCCGCCACGAACCCGGGCAAGATGTTTCAGCCGCCAGATGCGCCAAGTTGCAGGTATGCTGGGTAGGTAGGGTGACTCGGTTTCGACAAGCGGCGCATTGGCATCCAGCCCGACCGAGACCGCGCGAGAAATGGTGGAGAAACGCGCGTCCGCAATCGCCAACAAGATCTGCTGCTTCTTTGCGATCAGCGCATCAATGCGGGCTGTTTCAGTGTCGAGGAGATCGGCGATCAGTTTCTGGATGGATAGGCCGGGAAGATGAAGCGACAAGCCCTTGATGCCCTCTTGCCCCAGTCCATAGCGAGTAATTCCACTTGCCGCGACTGCAAATGCCTCTTGAGCACCCTTGGACTGCAAGGCCCAGAACAGAAAACCGCCACGGCACTTCTTCTTGAATGCGCGCAGGATAGTCAGATGATAGCCGCAAACCAAGTCATCAGCCGTATTGCGAACATAGGCAGGTACGCCAATATCGTGCCGATCTTCGGAATCTTTCGTGATGATCACGTCATCTACCCGCAGGCTGAACCGCTTGATTTCAGCCTCGGTCGCCGAGCCGTTGTCGAATTCCATTTCAGGCGTGATAAAATCGTTTTTGTAAACATGGACATAGTTGCAGAGCCGAACCGGAATCTCGGTAGGGTCAATCACCTTGTCGACATTGCTGTTCATGACGGTCGCAACATGACGCAAGCGCATGATTTCCATCACGCCACCCTCCATGCCGCGCGCGCCCGCCAGTCCGCCGGAAAGCCCATCGCCGCCGGATCGGCCTGCGGGCAGCCGTCAATCAACTCCACCAGCCGACCGCGCCAACCACTGTCGGGTGCCACGACCAGAAGTAGGTGATCCAGCATGACAAGAGTGTTGTGCAACATCCGGTCATGGGCACCGCGCATCGCCACCGGCAATTTTGCCGGAAACTTTGGCACAGACATGGTGACAGTGAACCGCTTGTTCCACATCCGCCCGTGGTGGGCGCAGATGTTTCGCACATAACTCATGTGATGCACGAACGAGATTAATGCCTTCTCATCCAGTCCAAAGGGCTTTGCGATGGCTTGGCGGTCGGCCCGCAGCTTTAAGTTGCCCATCCACTTCGACAGCTGCCCAAACGAAACGACCTCGGCCGCCATCCAGACCGGAGGCAGGACCGGATCGGTGTATTTGGTGCGATAGTGATCGGCGAACGTTTCCTTTGACCGACTGAATTCAACCGACAGTGTCGTAACGGCGCGCGCGTGGCGGTCTCGGCTATCGTATAATCTCTGCTCAAGGTAGCCGTGCGCGCCATAGGTCATTGCCATGTGATGCGCCCATCCGGCACGCAACGCTACTTCCACGCGCTCAACCGCGTCCATGATAAGCAGCCGCAGCTGCCGATCAAAAACGTACAAGGCCAGCACGTCTTCGAACCGCGTATCGGGCAGGAAGCCATGATCACCGTTTGCAACCGGGGCCTCATAGGGCAGCCAGTAGGCGCGCAGACGATAATAGGAGATGTGCTGCAGGTAGTGCCGCGCGGAGACATCGTCAGCTATGACCATGCCGCGACGACGCAGAAGGGCGAGTTGATCATCAATGGATGTGGCAGGCTTGGTGAACTTCATCGGGCCACCATGTTATTGGTTTTGGCGCGAATGCAGGCCCTAAAAACAAGTAACCCGCCAGGGTGCGCAGTACAAAGCCGAAGCTCTGCCCGAGGCGTGGCGGGTCTTGTTGTAAATACAGATAGTCGAGAGGTATCACTAAAGCAATAACGATCCGCACCGAGACACAAAAATTTCATACCACCACCTCGGACAGGAGGGCTGCGATTTCCGACTCGAGCGACTTCAGTTCGGCGTCGATCTCGGCCAATGGGCGTGGCGGGACGTAACGGTAAAAGTACCGGTTGAAGTTGATCTCGTACCCAACCCGACCCACCAGGCCGTCGCGGTCATCGGTATACGCGGTGTCCACCCAAGCATCGGGAACGAAGGGCCGCACCTCCCTGTCGAAATAGAGCTGCCAGCCTTCCAGCAGCGGCACCAGTTCATGATCGCGCAGGCTGGTGTTGGGTTCGGGGTTGCCGTCTTTGTCACGGCAGATCGCTGCTTCTTCATCCGGCGTGCCAAACTGGGACAGAATGGCCTTACGAACCGGCGCTCCGATTTTCAGCCGTGCGTCGCGCAGAGCACGGGTCAGGGCAATGTCAAAATCAACCCGGTCCATGAACACCTCGCCACCCAGATCAGCTTTGAGGGCGATAAGCAGCTCCTGCCTCTCGGTGGCGGTCAGCTTTTCCATCGCCTTGTCTTGGGCGAGCGTGATCAACGCCTCGTCCGTGACCTCGAAGCGAAGACGCAGCGGGCGTTCCACCCGGATCTCGCGATAGCCAAAATCTGTAATGGGGAAAATCTTTGACACGTCACCGTAACCGGCATGGCCGTTCAGATACTCGCCATAGATGCGCACGATCTCGGCCCGGGCGTCATCCGTGATTTCCCGGCGCTTCGACCCCAGGGACTTGCGCATGGATCGCCAGAACCGCTCGCCAGAGCCGTCGATTAGTTGTACCCTGCCACATCGATCAACCGGCTTGCGGTTGGTCAGGATCCACACATAGGTCTGAATGCCCGTGTTATAAAAAATGTCAGTTGGTAGCGCGATGATCGCTTCGACCCAATCTTGTTCCAGCATCCAGCGCCGAATTTCGGACTCACCCGATGCCGCGCCACCGGTGAACAGCGGCGATCCATTCATCACGATACCGATGCGCGAGCCATTTTCATCGTCACGCATCTTCGAGATCATGTGCTGCAGGAAAAGCAGCTGCCCATCCGAGATGCGCGGCAACCCCGCGCCGAACCGCCCCTTCATCCCACGATCAGCCGCCTCTTCCTTGATCGGATCGGCATATTTCTTCCAGTCGACCCCATAGGGCGGGTTCGACAGCATATAGTGGAAGGTCTGCCCCTTGTGGGCATCTTGGATCAGGGTGTTGCCAAAAGCGATGCGCGACGCATCGTGGCCCTTCACCAGCATGTCAGATTTGCAGATGGCGAAGGATTCAGCGTTTAGTTCCTGGCCAAACAGGTCAACGTGAAGGGTGGGGTTCATCTCCACCATGCGTTCCTCGGCGATGGACAACATGCCGCCCGTCCCACATGCTGGATCATATATGCGCCGCACGATGTGGCGCCCGGACAATGCACCCTGATCATTGGCGATCAGCAGATCAACCATCAGACGCACCACTTCGCGCGGGGTGAAATGCTCCCCAGCGGTTTCGTTCGACATTTCCGAGAAACGGCGGATCAGCTCTTCGAACAGGTATCCCATTTCAAGGTTGGACACCGCTTCCGGGTGCAAGTCAATTTGGCTGACCCGGTCGAAAACCGCCCAGAGAATACCGGCATTGTCCAGCTTCTTCAGGGTTTCAGTGAATTCGAATTTCTCGATAAAGATGTCTCGGACGTTCGGGCTGAACTTGGCAATGTAATCGATCAGGTTTGCCCGCAGCTGGCGTGGGTCTTGTCCCCGTAGCGAGGCGAAGGTAAACTGGCTTTCGTTGTAGATTTGCCCGCCCGGTGAGGCGATAGCCGTCAAGATCATCGCGCGCGCTTCGTCGTCGGTTTCCTCCGGCAGCGTGGCGGCTGTTTCAAGTACTGCAGCTTTGGTCAATTCCAAAAGGCAATCGAGTCGCCGTAGGACAGTAAAAGGCAGAACGATCTTGCCGTATTCTGATTGTTTGAAATCCCCGCGCAAGATTTCCGCGATGGACCAGATGTAACCGGCGTTGGTCTTGATCGTGTCCTGGCTCAAAATATCACCTTCCAAAGTCCTCGGAAGGGCTTGTTTGCCTTCAACTTCCGCTGTTTTTTCTCTTTAACGATACGCGCGACTGCGGGATCACTCAACCCGTCATAATTGCCCGGAACCACAAACCGCACCCCCCCCCACGGCATGGTTCCTCCCCGGCCCTGAACGTATGCGGGGGGGCGCAGCGCGCCATTTCGCTAGCGACAGGCACTTTCACCGGGGAATCCAGGCGGAATCCACCTGCCACTCGATTTTGGAAAAAGCGACTCATTATCAAAGGCTTGCGGAATCATGATCTTGGCGTGCTGGATTCTTTTCGGAATCCAGGGAATCCACTTTGTGGAAGCCACCCTGCCGGAAGCCATGTGTGGATGCCTCCCGTTGTGCAAGGAAAATTTTGACCTTCTTGGCATGTGATCGAGTGCGGTCATGTGTCAGGCCTCTCTGTGCGGCTTTTCACATGCCGCGGGCCGGTATGGAGATACGCGGATCAGGTCCAAATCAGCTCAGACGCGCTCAAGTTGGCGCTTTGGCTTCCCCTGGTTTTCCTGATCCCGATCTGATCGATCATTTGCCCATGCAGGTCATTGCCTTCCTCACACTCCCGGGCGGCGGGTTGCGGCAGGGTTCAATTTCACCCCACCATCACCGGCCCCCGGTATTCCTCGTTTTTCGTCAACATGGCCCAAAGACCGCGCGCCATCTTGTTGGCCAAGGCGATGGCGACCAGCATGCGTGGCTTGCGGGCCAGCATTTTCTCCAACCATGATCCCTTGGGAGCGCCCCTTCGAACCGATGAACCCACCACCGCCATCGCGCCGACAATAAGCAATCGCCGGATATCGCACTGGCCCATTTTCGATGTCTTGCCCAAGATCTGCTTGCCGCCCGTTGATCGTTGCAATGGCACCAGACCAAGCCATGCCGCGAAATCACGCCCGCAGCGAAAGCTTTCCATGACCGGCGCGAAGGTTTCGACGGCCAGCGCCGTGATCGGCCCGACGCCCGGCATAGTCCGCAGACGCCGGGCGACCTCGCCTGAAAGACGAGAGATTTCCTTGTCCAGCACCGCAAGCCGCTCGGTCAGCCGCGAGATCTGTTCAATCAACTCGCGGCAGGAAAAGCGCACCAGCGCGGGCAGGTCGCTGTTGTCAGCGTCTACGATCTCGACCAGTTGCTTCACATTCTGAACCCCGATCGGCGCGATATAGCCGAATTCATAAAGATGCGCCCGCAGCGCGTTTATGGCCTCGGTGCGCTGACGAATGAACTGCGCGCGGGTCCGAAACAAAACCGCCCCCCCCTGCTGATCTGGCGTCTTGGGGTCCACAAAGCGCATGGTTGGACGCAGGGCCGCTTCGACGATGGCCTCGGCATCGGCGGTATCGTTCTTGTGCCGCTTGACGAAGGGCTTGACGTAGCGGGGCGCGATCAGACGTGGGTCATGGCCCATCTGTGCCACCTCACGCGCCCAGTAATGCGAACTGCCGCAAGCCTCCATCGCCACAAGGCAGGCGGGATGACCCGACATGAACTTATGAAACTGAACCCGCGTAAGCTTCTTGCGGAACACGACCGAACCATCGGCCGCAGCGCCATGAAGCTGGAAAACGTTCTTTGCAAGATCAACGCCAATGATGGTCACTTCTTTCACGGATGCCTCCTTCGATTTGCTTGGTTTCAACGTCCAAAGCTTGGCACATTACGATGCCGTAGGGGAGGGAGGCATCCACTCCATCAGCCAGCGGAAGCCACCCCGTAAGAAGTCATTGAATCCACGTCATTTTTTCACTTGACATTTCTAGCCCCCTTGACCTACCTATAAATCATTGAGAAATTACGCCCGGAGGATAAACCTCGCGGGCGTTTTTGTTTTCCCCACATCGCGGATGCCGATCCTGTCGCTGGCCATGTTGCCCGCGCGCGTTGGTACGTCCGCCCTGCCCCAAATGAGAACCGCCCCATGGACCTGGTCTTTGCACCGAGCCAGATCGAGACTTGGCCTCTCGACCGGCTGCGCCCCTATGCCCGCAATGCCAAAATCCACGGCACCGACCAGGTCGCCAAGATCGCCGCCAGCATGGCAAAGTTTGGTTGGACTGTGCCCTGCATGGTGGCCGACGACGGCGAGCTGATTGCCGGGCATGGTCGGGTGCTGGCGGCTGCGATGCTCGGGTTGAAGGACGTACCGGTGATCCGGCTCAGCCATCTCGACGAAGCCGAGCGTCGGGCTTACCGGATCGCCGACAATAAACTGACCGAGCTGGGCGAATGGGACGAGGCGATGCTGCGCGACGAGATCGCGGGGCTGCTGGCCGAGGATTTCGACCTGTCGCTGCTCGGGATCACCGACGAAGATCTGGATGCGCTGTTGCGGGATCCAGATGCGCTGGGCGGCGACGGGCCGGTTGAGGGCGAAGACGACATTCCC
The DNA here is from genome assembly GCA_032334235.1 of Paracoccaceae bacterium Fryx2. Taxonomy (NCBI): domain Bacteria; kingdom Pseudomonadati; phylum Pseudomonadota; class Alphaproteobacteria; order Rhodobacterales; family Paracoccaceae; species Paracoccaceae bacterium Fryx2. The sequence continues at coordinate 19,629 of JAVSGI010000005.1, read as the reverse complement.
GAACCGCCGGTCACGCCGGTGTCGGTTGCGGGTGACCTCTGGCAGCTGGGATCACACCGGTTGATCTGCGGCGACAGCACCTCCGCTGATGTGGTCGGGCGGTTGCTCGGTGATGTTCGCCCCCTGCTGATGGTGACCGACCCGCCCTATGGAGTCGAATACGATCCCTCCTGGCGCAACCAGACGGGCGCGGCGAAGACCAAGCGCACCGGCCTTGTGCTGAACGACGACCGGGCCGACTGGCGCGAGGCTTGGGCGCTGTTCCCCGGCGATGTCGCCTATGTCTGGCACGGTGCGCTGCACGCGGCAGAGGTGGCCGAGAGCCTCATGGCGGTAGGCTTCAACGTTCGGTCGCAGATCATCTGGGCCAAGGAGAGCCTCGTTTTCAGCCGTGGCGATTACCACTGGCAACATGAACCCTGCTGGTATGCCGTCAAGAAGACCGGCAAGGGCCATTGGGCCGGTGACCGCAAGCAGACCACGCTGTGGAAGATCGCCAATAAGGATCAGGACGCTACCACCATCCACAGCACCCAGAAGCCAGTCGAGTGCATGCGCCGCCCGATGCTGAACAATTCCAACCCCGGTCAGGCGGTGTATGAACCCTTCATGGGATCCGGCACCACGCTGATCGCGGCGGAAACCACCGGGCGGGTGTGCTTCGGGATCGAGCTGAACCCGGTCTACGTCGATGTCGCCATCGAGCGCTGGCAGAAATTCACCGGCGCCAATGCCGTGCTGGCAGACACCGGCGAAACCTTCGCCGACCTGAAGGTCAAGAGGCTGGCGGCATGAACAACGCAAAATCCAAATTGCCTGGCACCATCACCGGCCCAAGCGCAATGGAGATCAGTATCCTGATCAGCGCCATTGCCGACAAGCGCGCCATGATCGCAGGGACCAAATCCGTCCTGCGCCTGAACGCCCTGCAACAGGATCTGCGCACCGTGCAGCAACGACTTGCGGTGCTGTTTGGCGCGACCCGTGGCTGGGCCTTGTCCCGGTCCGACTTTACTGCGGCGGTGCTGGCGCGGCGCGGTCTGTTCGACGGCCGCGGTTACTACGCTGAACCCTGGTCACGGGAACTGGTTGATCATCCGTTCTACTATCGCAAGGACCGGATGGCATGCGCCGTCGCCGCACATCTCTATGGCACCTTTGATGCCGCCAAACGGCAGGACATCGCTGCGTTTGCGGAATTGAAAGGTCTGCAAACCACTTGGCCGGAGGATTTCCCAAGCTGGTGGCTTCCCGGCACAACCACGTTGGTGGTCTACACGCCCTTGACCGGACCCGCGCAATGATGATGCAGCCCGACCGGATCGAGCACTGGCCCCTCGCCCGCCTCAAACCCTACGCCCGCAACGCCAAGACCCATGATGCCACTCAGGTGGCGAAGATCGCTGCCAGCATGGCCGAGTTCGGCTGGACTGTGCCCTGCCTTGTGGCCGAGGACGGCGAGTTGATCGCGGGTCATGGCCGTGTCCTGGCCGCCGACCATCTTGGCCTGACCGAGGCTCCGGTCATCGTGCTGAGCCATTTGACCGAGGCGCAGCGCCGGGCTTATCGCATCGCTGACAATAAGTTAACCGAGCTGGGCGGCTGGGATGAAGCGCTGCTCTTGCAGGAATTGCAGGCCCTGCTGGCCGAGGATTTCGACCTCGGCCTGATCGGGATCCCCGAAGATGAACTGGACGCCCTGCTGGCAGACGCCGATGACCGCCCAACGATTTCCGATGATGCGGCCGATACGATCCCCGACCCGCCCGCCGAACCTATCACCAAGCCGGGCGATATCTGGGCGCTGGGCAAACACCGCCTCTGCTGCGGCGATGCCACCGATCCGACCGCTGTCGCCAAGCTGATGCAAGGTGAAACCGCCACGCTGATGTTCACCTCGCCACCGTATGCCCAGCAGCGCGACTACGGCGCGGCCAAGGAAAAGGTCGGCGATTGGGATGCGCTGATGCAGGGCGTGTTTGCTGCCGCCCCGGTCACCGCTGAGGCGCAGCTGCTGGTCAACCTCGGCCTCGTGCACCGAGACAGTGAATGGCAGCCCTATTGGGAAGGATGGGTGGAATGGATGCGCACCTCTGGCTGGCGACGCTTTGGCTGGTATGTCTGGGATCAGGGTCCGGGCCTGCCGGGCGACTGGAACGGCCGCCTGGCCCCGTCGCACGAGTTCATTTTCCACTTCAACCGCGCGCCCCGCAAACCGCACAAGACAGTCCCGTCCAAGCACGCAGGCGAAACCCTCGGCGGCGGTGGGCTGCGCGGCGCCGACGGCACCGTTCACGCCAAGACCGGCACCGGCAACGCGATCCAAAGCCACCGCATTCCCGACAGCGTCTTCCGCATCATGCGCCACAAGGGCGGGCTGGGCGCAGCAGGGTCGCACCCAGCGGTGTTTCCGGTGGCGCTGGTCGAGGCGGTGCTGACCGCGTTCAGCGATCCCGACGACCTGATCTATGAGCCGTTCTGCGGCTCTGGCACCCAGTTGGTCGCTGCCGAACGCAGCGGACGGCGATGCTTCGCGATGGAATTGGACCCGGTCTATTGTGATGTCGCCGTGCGACGGTGGGAGATTGCGACGGGGAAGGTAGCACGGCGCGAGCACAAGGGCGTGGCCGTTGATGAATTGGAAGGAACGGCGGAATGAACATGCGCTGGCGAGTGGGCGATCTGGTGCAGGCGATCCCGATCCCGCGCGGTGATCTGAACCAGGCCATATCACGCGACGGTTTTTGCCCGGAGCACACCCCCGAGCCCGGAAAGGAGCGCTGGTATAGCTGGCGAGACGTGGTGGCCATTGCCGTGGCACAGGACTTGCGCAACATCGGCCTCGGGCCATCAATCGCGTTTCGGTATGTGCAGGACCACCTGTTGCAATATCTGCGCGACAGCGTCGATCAGCCGGGCGATTGCACTGGGGTGGTCTGGTTGATCTATGGGTTGGAAGATCGGTTCAAAAAAGTAAGCCGTTGCGAGTTTGTTCAACTCGCCAACATCGGGGATATTTTGATCACACCAGATGAGCGCGCGTGCATCGTCGTCAATCTGGGTCAGATCGCAAACCACATCCTCGATGAATTGCACGCGCCGGAGGGAGCCAAATGATCCAGTCCCGATGCATGTCACTTGTTGAAGCCGTCACCAATGTTGCCGTGGGCTATGCGCTGGCGCTGGCGACGCAGATCGTGGTGTTTCCATGGTTCGGGCTGCATCCGAGCTTGGGCGAGAACCTCGCCATCGGCGCGATCTTTGTGGGCATCTCATTGCTGCGCAGCTACACGCTTCGCCGCTTGTTCGAACGCTGGTGCTCGCGTCCACATCGCAGGTGACCCGTGGGGTGAAGCAGGGCGTCAGGCCGCGTCCAGCTTGTACACAGTGCCTCTGCCCTCAACCTTTTCAGAGGCAATGGGAAGGCCCAGCTTCTTTTTCAGCGCCCCGGAGATCATGCCGCGTACCGAATGCGCCATCCAGCCAGTCTCTGCTACGATCTCGGTGATCGCCGCACCCCCGGGGCGCTGCAGCAGAGCGATGATCTGGGCCTGCTTGGTGCCCGCGCGGATATTGACCGGTTTCGGCGTCTCCGCTGCGGTCGGCTGTGGGTCCGGCACAGGCTTGGCATTGCGCAGGTTGGTCACCGTGCTGGCCGCCACCGGCTCGACCCCGATGGCCAGCAGCCCCGCGTCGGTCACCACCAGCGTGGTGCCATGCCCATCGCCGGTCTCGCGCCAGAGCGGTTCACCGCGCCGCAGGTTGGCGTCGACCTCCTGAAGCCAGCCTTGTGCGATCATTTTGGTGACAGCCATCTTCGCTGCCGCACCGTGCAGCCCTTTGGGCAGCGGCAGGGCGATGTTCTCGGGGCGCTGGGCCCCGGCGCTCAGGATGATGGTCTGGGTGTCGGTGAGTTTCATCATGACGGGGTCCTGTTCGATCTGGTGGCGTTGGGCGGGATCAATCGGCATGTTCGCCCTCCTTGAAGGCGCTGTCGGTAATCTGGCGCAGCAGGCTGGCGTAGTGGTTCAGGGTGCCAACGTCGCCCCAGTTGATCTCGTCGGGGTGGGTGTTGAAATGGTCGTCGCTCAGGGCCTGCAGCCGTTCCAGCATCGCGTCGATCTGGAACTTGGTGGTCATGCAGGCGTCGAGGGCTTTGGATTTGTCGGTGGCGCAGCGGGTGGTCATGGCTTGGTCTTTCTTCGGTAAGTTGCATCGTTTAGGTCTAATCACCATCGCGCTGACGGGGTGGTTAGTGTAGGCAATAACAAGCAATATCATTGCTTTATGATCAATATATCTGGTGGGGATCGGTCAGCGCCGCCTGTTCGGCCTCGTGTCGTTGTGCCGCGTCGGGTGGATCACGCCGCGCGTTGATCATGGCGACAAACAGCGCACGGGCGACGGCGGCCACCTCGTCTGCCCCTGCGCTGGAGAGCTCCACATCATGGATGGCGATGGCCTCGCCCAGATCGGTCAGGGCGTAAAGCGTGGCAAATTCAGCCTCGGGCGGGTCGCAGGTGATGGTGTCGCGGTCGTCCTGAGATACGGCGACGCTGCGGCAAAAGCGCAGATCGAAGCCGATGGCGCAGTTGCGACGCACGACATCATCGAGGGTCTCGCCTTCGGGCAGGCAGTTGAGGGTGAGGGTCATGGTTGAGGGCTTTCGGGCTGAATAGCACTGGGCTTGAGTTCAACCCACACCCCGTCCTGCCAGACGTAAAGGTGGCATAGCTCACAGGTCGGTCGCTGCAGGATGGGCGGTTCGCGTGGCGGATCGAAACGGTCGATCGCGTCCGCGCGAACTTGGCGGATTTCCTTTGCAGCGAGGATGTCTTCGGGCGTCCAGCGCGCCAACGCTGGCAGCATGTGAGAGGGGTAGCCGTCATAATGGCAATAAACATGGGCCCATGCATCGGGACCAATCTGAATTGCAATCTGTGCGCGGGTGCTCATGGTCGTTCCCCTCAGATCAGCTTAAGATCAGCCAGCACCGCGCTGGCGGCGGCAAGCTGGGCGGTCGGCAGCTCGATCTTGATGTGCGAGAACACATCCGAGGCTTCAGCCGTGATCCCATCCTCGCGCAGCGCGGCCTCGATGGCCTCGGCCACGGCGTTCGGTCGCGAGCGGTCGAAATGTACGGGCAGCGTTACGTAGTCGATGCGGATGGTGGTGGTGGCGGTCATGATCTTGTCCTTTCAGGATTGGGGTTTTGCAGCAGCGCCTGCGCGGCGTCCGGCTTCAAAGGCGTCTTCAAGTGCCGCGTGGATCGCCCAGACCGCGACATCGTGGAAATCGAGGCGGTCGCGGTTCCGGGTCTCCAGCGTTTCAATGAAGAACCGGTTTCGGGCGATCCCAAGGATCAAGGCCTCGCGGACGTCTTCGGGTGTAGGGGTGGTTTTGCGTTTGGCCATGATCACTCCTCCCAGCGGTGCTCTGGGTGGGTCGTGCGCGCGCAGGCTTCCTCGCGCATCATCTCGTGGGCGCGTGCCATCTCGACCATTCCGCCTTCCTGGCTCATCCGCCCCGACATGACTTCATCCATCACCCAGTTCACCCGCTCCTGCGCGGGGCTGGTGTGGTCCCGCCATCCGTCGCTCATCGAGCTGTGTCCCATCTTTTCCTGTGCGCGCATGGTGGTCTCCGATCCTCATTTAAGGGGTGCGATGCACCCGTTTGCCTTGCACCATGAATCGCTCTATCGCGGAGTGTAATCAACTGAATAAGATCGTTATTTTCGTTTAATTCCAACATCTTGAGGTTAATGCAATCGCCATGGAAGGTATGTCAGAACGCGAGTATTCCGCCCATACCGGCCTGTCGCGCGGGGCGATCCAGAAGGCACGCAAGGCCAGCCGCTTGGTGGTCTACAGCGACGGGTCGATCAACGCGGCCGCGTCTGATGTGCGCCGGGCCGATATGACTGATCCTGATCAGCAGCGCCGCAGCACCGGCGGCGGCGATAGCAGTTTCAGCGGCCCCGCCGACAGCTCGTCATACCTAAAGGCCCGCACGGCGCTGACCGTCTACCAGGCGCAGGACAAGCAACTTGGCATCCAGAAAAAGAAGGGCACGCTGGTGGACCGGGCCCGCGCCGAAGCGCTGGTGTTCCGGTTGGCGCGTCAGGAACGCGACACATGGGTCACCTGGCCCAGCAGGGTGGCGGCATTAATGGCCGCCGAAGTGGCGGCAGAGGTGGAGAAACAAACGGCCAAACCGGTGACAATCGAGGCCGCGATCCTGCAGAGGGTGCTGGAAACCCATGTCAGACAGCACCTCGAAGCCCTCGCCGATCTCAGGGTCAGCCTCAGATAGCGATGACCTGACCGCAGACCTCGACCTCGGGTTTGATGGGGCCGAGGATATCTTGCGCAGCTGGCGCAAAGGCATGCGCCCGGATCCTGACCTGACGGTGTCGGAATGGGCGGATGCGCATCGCTGGCTGTCGTCGCGTGCTGCGGCCGAACCGGGGCGATATCGCACGGCCCGCGCGCCCTACCTGCGCGACATCATGGATGCGTTGTCGCCGCGCCACCCGGCGCAGCGGATCAGCTTCATGAAGGCCGCACAGGTCGGCGCCACGGAGGCGGGTAATAACTGGATTGGCTTTGTTATTCACCACGCGCCGGGCCCGATGCTGGCGGTGCTGCCGACGGTGGAGATGGCAAAACGCACCTCGCGCGGGCGATTGGACCCCTTGATCTCGGAAAGCCCGGTGCTGCGTGCGCTGGTCAATCCGGCCCGGTCGCGCGACGCGGGAAACTCGATGCTGTCGAAGGAATTTCAAGGTGGCATCCTGGTGCTGACCGGGGCGAACTCTGCCACCGGCCTGCGCTCAATGCCCGCGCGCTATATCTTTCTGGACGAGGTTGACGCCTATCCAGCCTCTGCCGATGAGGAAGGCGATCCGGTCACGCTGGCCGAAGCCCGAACCACGACATTCTCGCACCGGCGCAAGGTGTTCATGGTTTCCACCCCGACAATCCGGGGCATCAGCCGGATCGAGCGGGAATACGAGGCATCAGACCAGCGGCGCTACTTCGTGCCCTGCCCACATTGCGGGGCGATGCAATGGCTGCAGTTTGAGCGCCTGCGCTGGGACAAAGGGCGACCCGACACCGCCGCCTATCATTGCGAGGGTTGTGAGAAGCCCATCGCCGAGCACCACAAGACGCAGATGCTTGAACAGGGCGAATGGCGCGCAACGGCCGTGTCGTCCGACCCGCATTCCATCGGCTTCCATATCTCCGCGCTCTATTCGCCTTTGGGCTGGAAGAGCTGGCAGCAGATCGCGCGCGAATGGCTAGCGGCCCAAGGCTCGGAAGAGATGCTTCGCGCCGCGCGCAACACCCTGCTGGGCGAGACATGGGTCGAGTCTGGTGATGCGCCAGAATGGCAGCGCCTTGCTGATCGCCGCGAGACGTTCGTGGCACAAATCCCTGCACGCGGCCTGTTCCTGACCGCAGGGGCGGACGTGCAGAAGGACCGCATCGAGGTTGATGTCTGGGCCTGGGGCCGTGGCCTAGAAAGTTGGCTTGTCGATCACGTCGTGATCTCTGGCGGGCCAGATGATCCTGCCTGCTGGGACAAGCTGACAGCTTTGCTGGGGCAAACATGGGTGCACGAACACGGTGCTGTCATGCCCCTGGCAAAGTTGGCCATCGACACAGGGTATGAGACGGCAGCCGTCTACGCATGGGCTCGCATCCAAGGCATCGCGCAGGTGGCCCCCGTCAAAGGCATGGAAGGCTTCAACCGCACAACGCCGGTCTCAGGGCCGACCTACGTTGATGCGACAGTAAACGGACGAAAGCTCAAGCGCGGCGCGCGGCTCTGGACGGTGGCCACCGCGACCTTCAAGGCGGAGACCTATCGCTATCTGCGGCTGGAGCGGCCGAGCGATGTAGACCGTGCCAGTGGCGCGCCAAATCCTGCGGGCACGATCCACATGCCAGACTGGGCAGACAGCGAATGGCTAAAGCAGCTGGTGGCCGAGCAACTGGTCACGATCCGCAACAAGCGGGGCTACGCGCGCCAAGAATGGCAAAAGATGCGCGAACGCAACGAAGCGCTGGATACTCGTGTCTATGCCCGCGCCGCCGTCTGGATCCTAGGGGCCGACCGCTTCGATGAGCGGATGTGGCGACAACTCGAAAAACAAGCCGGGGTAGAGACCCTCACGGCTGCCACCAAAGCCGACACTGACACACCGTCCGAGCCTCAAGCCGGGCGGATCGCCGCTCCGCGCAAGCGGGGCTGGCGGGTAAGCACGCCCAAATACATGGAATAGCGAGTACGCAATGACCCTCGATGACCTCAAATCCCACCACAGCGCGCTGTTGACTGCGCGCTACAGCGGCACACGCTCTGTAAGCTATGATGGCAAGACCCTGACCTATGGCACTGATGCTGAGCTGGCCGCTGCGATAGGGGACATCGAACGCCGCATTGCGAAACTTGAGCGCGGCGCTGGGCGTATCCTGCGCCCCCATGCGGTGAAGGACCTATGAACTGGCGGCAGCGCCTCGGGGCTTTTGTCGGTGGCTTTGATGCTGGCCAGCATCATCGCCGCCTGCGCGGGTTCCAAGCAACGCGCGCCCATGTGAATGCGCTGATTGCGGCGTCTGGACCTGATATCACTGCGCGCGCCCGCTGGTTGGTGCGCAATAATGGCTATGCGGCCAATGCTGTTGAAAGCTGGGCCGCAAATACCGTGGGCGACGGAATAAAGCCAATCTCGCAAATTACGGACGCTGCGCGCAAGGAAGAGCTACAACGCCTTTGGATGGCTTGGACAGATGAAGCAGACAGCGAAGGTCTGACCGATTTCTACGGGCTGCAGCGGCGCGCGGCGCGTGAAGTGTTTTTGGCCGGTGAGGTTTTCTTTCGGATTCGCCCTAGACGTGCAGGTGACGGATTGTCGGTGCCCTTGCAGCTACAGATGTTGCCCGCCGAGATGTTGCCGCTGCACCAAACGGGTCTGGCTGCCAATGGTAATGCCATCCGTCAGGGGATCGAATTTGACCGGGTCGGACGCCGTGTGGCCTATCACTTCCTCCGGCGGCACCCCGGCGACAGTACCGATCCGGGGCTGGCGGGCGAAATGGTGCGGGTTCCAGCAAGCGAGGTCATCCATGTGATCGATCCGGTTGAAGCGGGTCAATTGCGCGGGGTCTCAAAGCTGGCACCGGCCATCGTGAGGCTGTTTTTGCTCGATCAATACGACGATGCCGAGCTGGACCGCAAAAAGGTCGCCGCGATGTATGCGATGTTTGTGACCTCCCCTGCCCCAGAAAACCCCCTGCTGCCGTCCGAGGATGACGACACGCTGGGCGGCTTCGAGATCAGCCCCGGCCAGGTTGTGCGGCTGGATCCGGGCGAGGATGTCACCGTGGGCCAGCCTGCGGATTCAGGGGCGACCTACGAGCCGTTCCAGTACCGCACGCTGCTACAGGTCGCCTCGGCGCTGGGCATTCCTTATCCTTATCTGACCAATGACATGGTGAAGGGGAACTTTTCGAACTCGCGACTAGCCCTTATCGAATTTCGGCGTCGCGTTTCGGCCTGGCAGCACTCTGTGATGGTCTTTCAACTTTGCCGTCCCGTCTATGCGCGCTGGATGGACGCTGCCGTGCTATCGGGCGCATTGGTTCTGCCCGGCTATGAGGCCAACCGGTCGCAGTTCCTTGCGGCCAACTGGCTCCCCACCAAATGGGATTGGGTTGATCCCCTGAAGGATGCCAATGCCGAAATCGCTCAGATCGAGGCAGGGCTCAAATCCCGCACCCAAGCCATCGCCGAGCGCGGCTATGACGCAGAACAGGTCGACCGCGAGATCGCGGCCGAACGCAGCCGCGAGCGATTGCTCGGCCTCGACTTCCGCCGCCCCGGATCGCCCGCGCAAGGTGTGCAAGCTTTGCCCGGCCCGAATGAAAATGGAGACGAAAACGACGACAGCGACCCGGCAGATGAAACCGATGACGCGGAAGACCCTTCGCGCAAGCCTGAGGACCAGACCTGATGCTGCATGCCCGCATTGCCGCGCGCGCCTTCAACACGCCGCTGCTGGTTGAGCCCTCCAAAGCCATGGCGTTTCTCTCCGGCCTTGGGCCACGTATCCTCGGGCAGCAGGTTGAGACAACTTATCAGGGCCTCGCGTTGCAAAGCGCCCATCCGCCAACAGCGCGTGCCAGCATTTTGGCAGGTGTGATGCTGGACGATTACCGCCAGCATGGTGAGGCCCCCTACGCGGTGGTGGATGGCATCGCTGTGATTGAAATTTCTGGCGTGCTAATCCATCGTGGGGGCTGGATCGGACAGTCCTCGGGCCAGACCAGCTATGAGGGGATCGCGGCCCAGATCGAGGCGGCAGCAAGCGACCCGTCCGTGCTCGGGCTTGCATTGGAAATTGACAGCTTTGGCGGCGAGGTTGCGGGTGTTTTTGACCTCGCAGATCGTATTCGTGCGGTTCGCGCTAGCAAGCCCGTCTGGGCTTTTGTGGCAGAACACGCCTTCTCGGCCAGTTATGCGCTGGCCAGCCAGGCCGACCGCATCTTGCTGCCGCGCACCGGGGCGGTGGGCAGCATCGGTGTTGTGGTGATGCACGCCGATCTCAGCGGGCAGCTGGATCAAGACGGGGTGCGCGTCACGCTGATCCACGCAGGATCGCACAAGGTTGATGCCAATCCCTACACGCCCCTGCCCGCTGATATCCAAGACGACATTCAGCGCGAAATAGAGGTGCTGCGGTTTCTCTTTGCGGAAACAGTGGCCGCGGGACGCGGCGCGCGGCTTAGCCAAGAGGCCGCACTCGCCACCGAGGCCGCCAGCTTTCGCGGGACCGAGGCTGTGACGGCGGGTCTTGCCGACGAAGTCATCGATCTTGCGCGTGGGTTTGCCAGTTTTCGACAAAGCTTGTCTTCCATCCGCGCAACCCTCCCATCCCGCGTGGCCACCACGGCCCAAATTCAATCCCGAAAGGATCCTCTCATGCGCAACGACACCTTGCCACAGACTGAACCCGTCCCCGATGAAGCTCAAGACAGCCAAACGCAGAGTGATATTGCCGCAAATGGCGGCACAGATCCCGAAGTGCCACCTGCTACAGCCCTTGTTTCCCAATCGCTCGCAGCCCCTTCCGCAGCATCAAACTCACCAAAAGCTGACCCCGTCTCCGCCCTTCAGACATCCCTGCGGGCCGAACTTTCCGCCCAGCTTCGCCTTGAAGCGGCAGAGATCACCGAGATTGCAGCGCAAGCGGGACGGCTTGGCGTTACTATTGATGCAGCAAAAGCCCTGAGGGAGGGCACCACGCCTGCGGCGCTGCGCCGTTCAGTGTTGGAGCACGCGGCGGCCGCAGCCGATGCGCGGGATGTGGTGGCAATCACCCCAGCCCCGGTGGTTTCTTCGAACAGTGAAAGCCCTATTGTTGCCGCAGCCAAACGCGCCGCTGCCTCCGGGGCAAAACGCTGAGCGGTTCCACAGCCGCCATACTGCCACGACCATGTTAAAACTCCGCCTTCCCTCCCAGGCGGCGGATTGCTTATGCCTCCATCCCCAGAAGGATCCCCGACATGACTGTCCTGACCCAACCGCCCAGCCTGGGCGATATCCTCAAATATGAGCTAAACCCAAATTATACCCGAGAAACTATCACTCTGCTGGCAGGAACCACCTATCCCGTGGGTGCTGTGCTGGGCCGCATCACCGCCAGCGGTAAATATAAGCTGGCCACCTCCGGCGGTACGGATGGCGCGCAGACAGCTGCCGCCATGCTGCTCTACCACGTAGATGCCTCTGGCGCTGATGGCACCGGCCTTATCATCGCGCGCGGCCCCGCCATCGTCTCCAAAGCCGCCCTTGTCTTTGACACCACCGTCGATGATGCCGCCAAAACCGCGACCAAGCACGGCCAGCTCGCAGCCATTGGCATCATTCCGCGCGATACCGCTTAATCCAGATCGCGCAACGGCGCATCAGCCGGGCGGCTTCGCTGCCCATGATCCCCAAACCAAGGCTATCCCCACCCTTTTTGCTGGAGTTTCCCATGACCCTCACCCGTAACCCATTTGACGCGGGCGGCTATTCGCTCGCCGAGATGACGCAGGCGATTAACATCCTGCCCAACCTCTACACCCGCCTTGGCCAGATCGGCCTCTTTCGCTTTGAGGGTGTCTCGCAACGCGCCATCGTGATCGAACAGCATCAAGGCGTGTTGAGCCTCCTGCCCTCGGTCCCACTCGGTGCCCCTGCCACCGTCGGCAATCGTGAAGCCCGCTCCATGCGCTCATTCGCGCTGCCTTGGATCCCGCATGATGATGTGATCCTGCCTTCGGATATTCAGGGCATGCCCGCACTCGGCGTCTCGGACGCAGCCGACCCGCTGGTTGAGGTGATGAACCGCAAGCTGCAGCTGATGCGGCGCAAGCATGCCCAGACCCGCGAATATATGGAGATAAATGCGCTGCGCGGCATTGTGAAAGATGGCGCGGGCACCACGCTTTACAATTACTTCACGGAGTTTGGCCTTGAGCAACTCGCCATCGACTTTGTCTTTGGTACTGCGGGCACCAATATCCAAGGCAAGGTCCGCTCTGTGTTGCGCGCGATTGAGGACAACCTTTTGGGCGAGACCATGACCACCGCGCATGCGCTGGTCAGCTCTGAGTTCTTTGACAAGCTGATCAGCCATCCCAAAACCGAAGAAGCCTATAAGTTCTTCTCCGCAACGGGCGGGCAGCCCTTACGCGAAGACATGCGCCGCGCGTTTCCTTTCGCGGGCGTTCTGTTTGAGGAATATAACGGCTCTGTCACCCTCTCGAATGGGACGGCAGAACGGTTGATCCCAGCGGGGGACGGGATTGCCTTTCCCTTGGGCACGTTTGACACCTTCACCACCTATGGCGGGCCGGCCAATCTGCTGGAAGCCGCCAATACCATCGGTCTGCCCCTCTATGCCCGCCAGCATCTCGATGAAAAAGGCCGCTGGATTGATCTGATGACGGAAAGCTCGATCCTGCCGGTCAACAAGCGGCCGCGCATGGCAATACGACTGACGAGTTCGACTTAAGGCCGTTTGACATGCACGCATTTGCAATGGCCTTGGATCTGCTTTTTGCGGACCCAAACCTTGCCCAGGAAGCTTGGTATCGTGATTGCGAGGGACAATTCACCAAGCTCCGCATCATTACGCGCAGTGCCGACAGCATCACGGAGTTTGGGGCGGCAAGGCTCTGGTCCGAGACCTTCCGCTTTGATGTGCGCGTGCGAGAGCTGCCCAATCCCCGCTCGCAAGAGCAAATCCAGATCGGCGATGAGACGTTTCTAATTCAAGGCAAGCCTGTGCGCGACCGCGACCGGCTGATTTGGACCATTGAGGCGGCCCCAGCATGAGGATCAAACTCGATCTTGCGCCTGATCTGATCGCGGCGATGGCCGCCGAGATCAAAGCAGGCGAAAAAGCTGTCTCAACCGCCATGCGCGAGGCGGGTACAGGGCTGAAGACCGCTTGGCGCGCTCAGATCACCAGTGCCGGGCTTGGGCGGCGGCTTGCAAACTCGATAAGAAGCCAAACTTACCCAAAATCTGGTGACAGCCTAAGTGCGGCCGCTTTGGTGTGGTCGCAAGCGCCGGTGATCCTCCGCGCGCATGACACCGGGCCGTTGATCCGGTCCAAGAATGGGTTTTGGCTGGCGATCCCGACAGCGGCTGCGGGCAAGTCAGCCCGTGGTGGCCGGATCACTCCGGGTGAATGGGAACGCAAGCAAGGTCTGAAGTTGCTGTTTATCTATCGCAGGCGGGGCCCGAGTTTGTTGGTGGCTGAAGGGCGACTAAACAGCCGTGGGTTGGGTGTCGCGTCAAAGTCAAAGACCGGGCGTGGCGTCGCGACCGTGCCGATATTTCTGTTGGTGCCACAGGTGAAGCTGGCGAAACGCCTTGATCTGGCGCGCGATGCTGAGCGGGCCGTTGACCGCGTGCCGGGATTGATTGTAGCGAACTGGGTGGAGGGCAAAGTCTGATGACACGCGAAACCATCCTGACCGCCCTTGCGGATCTCTTGCGGCTGATCCCGTCCGTCCCGGTTCTGCGCGGCGAGGTTGTGCCGGAACGCGTGCCAGCAGCTGGCCTCATAATCCTACGCGACGGCGATCCGGGAGATCCGGCGGTGACGCTGTCGCCGCTTTTGTATCACTTCCAGCACCGCGTGGAGCTGGAGGTTATCGTGCAGGGTGTGGACCGTGATGCGGGCTTTGCCACACTTTGCGGCCAGATCGGTGCCGTGATCTCTGCGGACCACACGCTTGGTGGCCTCTGCGACTGGGTTGAGGCGGAAGCGCCGCGCCCGGTTGATCTGCCGGTCGAGGGGGCAGCAAACCTGAAAGCTGGCGTCCTTACGGTCGTGCTGCATTATTCAACTGGGGATCCGCTTTCCTGAACGGGGACAACAGGTTGTACCGGCATCTTAATGCGACCTTCAATCTTGGCGCCAAAATCAACTGAGATTGCAGCGGTTATTATATCGGCCTTGACCCGCGCGCCTGGTTTGATGGTGAGGGATGTCGCGTGAATTGTGCCAACAACCTGGCCTTCGACAATCACACTTGCTGCGTGGATCCCACCCTCGACTTTTCCAGACTTTGTCACAACGAGGGTTTCTGCGGTGAGCTCGCCAACAATGCTGCCACCTAACTCAACGATGCCACCCACAGAGAAATTGCCTTTGATGGACGTGCCCTCAAGAAGAATTGAGCGTCGTTCATCGATCTGTGGTGCTTCGCGGTTGGGCGCGACATCGGGCTTAGAGGGTTCTGGCTTTCCTTTTGAAAACATTAAACTGGCAGCTTCTGTCATTGATTTTGGCCAGTTGAGCCAAAAAGACCGTTTTGGTCAAGCTTTAGGACTCATTCAAACAATACCGAGGAGATGAAGATGGCACGAGCGCAAGGCGCGCGGGCGCAGATGGCGCTGGCGTTTGAGACGACGTATGGCACCGCCCCGACCACGGGGTACAAGCTGATGCCCTTTGCCAGCACCTCGCTCGGGGCTGAGCAACCGCTGCTGGCCTCGGACCTTTTGGGCTATGGTCGCGACCCGCTGGCCCCGATCAAAGATGCGGTGACGGCGGACGGCGATGTCTCGGTGCCAATTGATATCGAGGCCTTCGGGTTTTGGCTCAAGGCGGCCTTTGGCGCGCCCGCCACCAGCGGCACCACGCCAAAAACCCATAGCTTCACCTCAGGGTCTTGGGCGCTGCCGAGCTTCTCGGTGGAAACCGGCATGCCGGAGGTACCGCGCTATGCGATGTATTCGGGCTGCATGCTGGATCAACTGAGCTGGACCATGCAGCGCTCGGGGCTGTTGACGGCAACGGCAAAGATCATTGCCCAAGGCGAGACGATTGCCACAGTCTCCGGTGCGGGCACGCCCGCCGCAATCGCGCTGCAGCGTTTTGGCCACTTTAACGGCTCCATCAAGCGCAATGGCACAGCCCTCGGCCATGTGGTCTCGGCAGAGATTACCTATGCCAATAACCTTGGAACGGGTGGAGACCATCCGAGCAGATGGCAAGATTGATGGGGCGGATCCGGCGATGGCGGCTTTGACGGGCAAGATTGATGTGCGCTTTGCTGATAGCGCGCTGGTGACCCAAGCCATTGACGGCGCACCTTGCGAGTTGGAGTTCAGCTACAGCCTTGGGGCCAGTGCCAGCCTCAGCTTTACGGCCCATGCGGTCTATCTGCCCCGGCCCCGGATCGAGATCCAAGGGCCGCAGGGCATTCAAGCCTCGTTTGATTGGCAGGCGGCGAAGGGGACAACGCCTGCACGGCTTTGCACCATTGTCCTCACCAACTCAGTCGCGAGCTATGCATGATAGAACTCAACCTTTCCAACGGGCCGAAGTGGCTTGATCTCATCGCAGGCCTGCGTTTGCAGCTGCGCCCGCTCACCACCTCGCTGATGGTGGCCGCGCGCGCGGATCCTGCGATCCAAGGCCTTGCCACTGGTGCCAGTGATGATGAACGCGCGGTGGCCTTTGCCAAGGCACTGGCCCGCCTGGCCATTCTCGATTGGGAGGGGGTGGGCGATGCGGACGGCGTGCCACTTCCACCTTCGGAGGCTGCCATTGATGCGCTTCTGGATCTCTGGCCATTATTCGAGGCGTTCCAGACCCAATATGTTGCCAAAGGCCTGTTGATCGATGCGGAAAAAAACGGCTTTGCGCCCTTGCCGAGTGGTCCTTCGGCGGGGGTGACGCCTATTGCGCCGCCTGTGAGCAAGACTGCCTCGACTGCCCCAGCCGCGTAAACGCACCGCAGACCTATGAAGGCTGGCAGGTTTGGGACCTGGTGCAGCGCTTGGGCGGCCAGCTGCGGCTGGCGCAAGGGGTGTCAGGCAATGCGGTGATTGGCTGGGACATGGGGGCGGCCTTTGCGCTGGCCTCCGCGCTTGGGCTTTCGCCGCTGGCTGTGGCCGAGATGCTACCGGCTGTTGAGGCGGTGATGGTTCAGAAACTTAACGAGAGGATGGAACAAGGGCTATGAGCGAAAAACGGGTCTCTGTGCGCCTCTCTACCAGCGGCGGGCGGCAAGTGCGCGCCGAGCTGGAAGGTGTGGGCGATGCGGGCACGCGTGGCTTTGGGCGTTTGTCCCGCGAGATGGATCTGGCCAATGCGCGGCTTGCGGCCTTGTCGCGCCGGGCGGCCCTTGCCGCGGGCGTTATGGCTGCGGCCACAGTGGTAGCCGGGGTGGCCATGATCCGCTCTGGCCTGCAAACCGTCGATGCGCAGGCCAAAATGGCGCAATCTCTGGGCACCACGGTGGAAAGTCTGCAAGTGCTGGACCGGGCCGCTGATCTCTCTGGCGTCTCGATGGGCAATGTCGAGCAGGCCACGGTGCAGCTGACACGGCGTCTGAGCCAGGCAGCGGCAGGTGCTGGCCCTGCCGTCCAAGCGCTTGACCGCCTTGGTCTGTCAGTCCAAGCGCTGCAAAGCCTGCCGCTCGATCAGCGTATTGCCTTGATCCAGGACCGGCTGGCGGAGTTTGTGCCCGAGGCCGAGCGCGCGGCTGTCGCCTCACAGCTCTTTGGCGACCGCGCAGCCCTCGTGTTTACGCGCATTGATACCGCCACGCTGCGCCAAGCCACCGCTGACGTGACTGATTTTGGCATTGTTGTCTCCGAGCAAGACGCAGACCAGATTGAGCGCACCAATGATGCGCTGTCGCGCCTCGGGCTGATCTGGCGGGGTGTGTCAAACCAGCTGGCGGTGGCAGCGGCACCAGCCCTTGAAGCGATGGCCAACGCACTGGCGGCGGTATCCAAGACCACGGGACCGCTGGGCCAAGCGATTGCGGGTGTTTTTGACAATCTTGGACGGCTTGGCACTTATGCTGCAACCTTTGCGGCCTTCTTTGCGGGGCGCTGGGTTGGCGCAATGGCGATAGCGGCGCTGTCGGTACGCGGGCTTGCCACAGCCCTTGTCATCGTGCGGGGCGCGCTGATCCGCACAGGCATTGGCGCGCTGATCGTGGGGGCGGGTGAGTTGGTCTATTGGTTCACCCGGCTTGTTGCAGGTGCTGGCGGCTTTGGCGCGGCGATGGGGCTATTGAAGGACGTCGCGGTCGAGGTCTGGGGCCGCATTAAAATGGCCACCAGCTCGGCCGGAGCAACGGCCACCGCGATGTTCTACGATCTGAAGTCAGATGCGGCCATGGGCATGGCATCCGCGATCGACAGCGTGGTGGGGTTTGGCAATGCGACAGCCAACACCTTTGAAGGCGCTCTTTTGGCCGTGAAGGCAATCTGGTCGCGCCTGCCTGGCGTGATCGGCGATCTGGTGTTCACAGCGGCCAACCGCATGCTCGACGGCATTGAGGCAATGCTGAACGGGGCCCTCGGGCAAATTGATGCTTTTACCGGCAAAATCCGGGATGCGCTGGCAGCTGTTGGGATCGAGACAGCCTTTGGTCAGATTGGCGAGATCAGCCTTGGCGATATTGCAAACCCCTTTGCCGGGGCCTCAGCCGAGGCGGGCACGGCGGCGGCCGAAGCGTTCCAGCGCGCCTTTGCCAAAAATCCCCTGACCGCCCCTGATCTTGGTCTGAGCGGCCTTGCCACTGACGCGCTTGCGACCGCGAACAGCTACCGCCAGGCCGCGAGCGATCTTGCTGCAGGGGCCACAGCGCCGCTTGCAAGTTGGCAGGCGCTCAAAGATGCCGTAAGCGGCAGTGGTGCTGCGGGCGCTGATGCGCTTGATGAGGCACAGGCCTCGGCCTCAGGCGTTGCGGAGGCCTTGGACAGCGCAACAAACGCGGCCAACTCTGCAGGTGGGGCGGTCAAGACCGCCGCCGACGTGGCCAAAACCGGCTGGGCGGCCGTCTCACAATCCTTGGCGGAGTATTCCAAGCAGGCAATGGACTGGGGCAAGGGCCTTGGCAGCACTTTAGTCAGTGGCTTTCAATCGGCGGAAACTGCGTTCAAGCAATTTATCACCACCGGCAAGTTCGACTTCAAGTCCTTGGTGTCTTCCATCCTTGCTGATTTGGCAACGCTGGCGTTCAAGCGCGCGGTTCTGGGCCCGATCGCCAACGCGCTGTCGGGGGTCTTTGGGGGTGGAGATATATTTGGCTCGGTTTTGCATGCAGGCGGCATGGTCGGGACTGACGGAACCAGCCGCAGGGTTCCCGCGCTGGCCTTTGCAGCAGCCCCGCGGATGCATGCTGGAGGCTGGGCGGGCCTGAAACCCGATGAGGTGCCCGCGATTTTGCAACGCGGCGAGCGGGTGTTGAGCCGCAGGCAGGCAGCGGGCTATGGCGCAGGTGGTGCCGCGCCAAACATGTCGATCTCAATTGACGCGCGCGGCGCACAAATCGGCGTGGCCGAACAGATTGAGGCACGCCTGCGCGCGGCGCTGCCCGAAATCGCGCGCATCGCCAAGCAAAGCGTCGCGGACGGGCGGCGGCGGGGTCAGGCGATATGACAGTTGCGGTGTTGCCACTGGTGCTGGTGTCCGCACTTGAGCGGCGTCTGGTTACATCCGTGGCCGAGGCACGCTCACCCTTTACCGGCACGTCGCAGATCCAGGACTGGGGCGCATCATGGTGGGAGTACCAGATTGAAATGGCGGTAACGCAAGGCACCAATGGGCGCAGGTTGTCTGCGTTCTTTGCCGCTTTGGGCGGTTTGCGGGGGCGGTTCCTGTTTCCCGACCCAACGATTGAGGTGCTGGTCGGGGCTGGCAATCCTTATGTTACCGAGACGCAGGCGGCGGGTGGCACAACGCTGCGCACCGCAGGCTGGGGACTTGGTCTGCGCGCGGGGGATTTTTTCCAGTTGGGATTGGACGCGACGACACGGCTTTATCAACTGACGGCGGATGTGACGCCAGTGGGTAGCGAGGCCGAGCTGGCGTTTGTACCCTCCCTGCGCAGCACTGTTCAACTCGGCACGCCGATCGGCCTGAATGCCCCGTCCGTTCTTCTTCGGCTAACGGCGCCGGTGCCGACGGTCATTGGCCGGGCGGATCAGCATCGGTTTACGATCTCAGCCCGAGAGGCGCTTTGAACTGCGAGGA
The DNA here is from genome assembly GCA_032334235.1 of Paracoccaceae bacterium Fryx2. Lineage (NCBI taxonomy): Bacteria > Pseudomonadati > Pseudomonadota > Alphaproteobacteria > Rhodobacterales > Paracoccaceae > Paracoccaceae bacterium Fryx2. The sequence continues at coordinate 59 of JAVSGI010000005.1, read as the reverse complement.
AGTCTGACATGAGCCGAGATGTAACCGCTGCTTTTGCTGCGGCACTGGCAGAGCAACAC